>NZ_JBXPIZ010000012.1:0-290512 GCF_056863265.1 Parviterribacter multiflagellatus | reverse complement strand
TGGGGGGGGGGACCAATTTTCTGGCGACAAAGGGGGAGGGGGGGTTGAGGGGGCAACCTCCGCCCCCCCCCCCTCTGTGGCTGGGGGCCTCCCTCCCCCCCCCCCACGGTCGGGGGGCCTGCAGCGGGTCCAGCGCGCGGTCGCGCGGCTCACGCTGCCGGTGCTCCTCCTCCTGCCCGCGATGGTGATCATCATCGGCCTGGTCGGCTACCCGCTCGGGAAGACGATCTGGCTGTCGTTCACCGAGACGCGGCTGGGCGACCTGCGCGACGGCAGCGGCGAGTGGGTCGGCCTGGACAACTTCAAGGAGGCCGTCACCGACGTCCAGCTGCGCACCTCGCTCATCAACACGGTGGTCTTCGGGACGCTGTGCGTGATCGGCACGATGGTGCTCGGCTTCGCGGTCGCGCTCCTGCTCAACCAGAAGCTCCGCGGCCGGGGCGCCTTCGCGCTGTTCGTGCTCCTGCCCTGGGCGGTGCCCGCGCTCGCCGCGTCCGCCATCTGGAAGTGGCTGTTCGACGACCGCTACGGCTTCGTCAACTGGGCGCTGGTGAACCTCGGCTTCACGAGCTTCCAGGACTACGCGTGGTTCGCCGACCGCGAGAGCGCGTACGTCGCGATCTTCGTCACCGTCGTCTGGCAGTCGTTCCCCTTCGTCGCGCTGAGCCTGCTCGCCGGCCTGCAGACGCTGCCCAAGGACACGCTCGACGCCGCCGCCGTGGACGGCGCGTCGGCCTGGCAGCGCTTCCGCCTCGTGACGCTGCCGTTGCTGCGGCCGATCGTCGCGGTGCTCGTCGTCTTCTCGACCATCTGGGACTTCAAGATCTTCGACCAGGTCTACGCGATGGCCGCGGGCGTGCCCGACCGGGCCGCCGACACCGCCGCCGTCGCCGCGTACCGCGAGGCGTTCGCGCTCGGCCACTACGGGCTGGGCTCCGCCGTCGCGGTGATCCTGTTCCTCGTCCTGCTCGGCTTCTCGCTCGTGTACGTGCGGCTGATCGGCCGGGAGGGGCGCACGTGAGCCGGCTCGCCGACGCCCGCTGGTGGATGAAGCGCGGTTGGATGTACCTCGCGGCGCTCGCCGTGTCCGCGTTCGCGCTCTTCCCCGTCTACTGGGTGCTGATCACGTCGCTCAAGCCGCGGTCGGAGATCTACACCAAGACGCCGGACCTGTGGCCGAACGACCCGCAGTGGCAGCGCTACCCCGACGTGCTGGGGGAGGGCCACGTGGGCCGCGCGCTGACGAACTCGCTGATCGTCGCGGGAGTCACGACCGTGATCTGCGTGGTCGTCGCCGCGCTGGCCGCCTACGCGCTCACGCGGTTCGACATCCCGCTGCGCGGCGCGCTGATGATGCTCGTCCTCATCACGCAGATGTTCCCGCTCGTGGTGCTCGTGATCCCGCTCTTCGTGCTCATGCGCGAGGCCGACCTGCTCGGGACGTACTGGGGGCTGGTGGCGTCGTACCTGGCGTTCACCGTGCCGTTGGCGATCTGGATCATGCGCGGGTTCCTCATGACGATCCCGGAGGAGCTCGAGCACGCCGCGCGCATCGACGGCGCGACGCGGCTCGGGGCGATGTGGCGGGTGATGCTCCCGCTCGCGGCGCCCGGCCTGGCGACGACCGCGGTCCTCTGCTTCCTGGAGGGCTGGAAGGAGTTCATGCTCGCGCTGACGTTCATGACCGAGGAGGAGAAGAAGACCGTGCCGGTCGTCCTCCAGTCGTTCGTGGGTCGCGGCGACACCGACTGGGGCTCGATCATGGCGACGAGCGTGCTCTACACGCTGCCGGTCGCGCTCGTCTTCCTGGTGCTGCGCAAGCACCTGATGCGGGGCACGACCGCCGGGGCGGTGAAGGGATGAGGCTCGGCGTGGAGGCGGCGCTGGTCGACGGGGACCTGGTCCTCGGCGACGTGTCGGTGGACGACGGCGTCATCACGGGCATCGGCCTGGCGGCGAACGGCGCGGGCGCGAGCGGCATCGCGGCGCCCGGGTTCGTGGACCTGCAGGTCAACGGGTTCGCGGGCGTGGACTTCATGACCGCCGACGTGGACGGCTACCGCCGCGCGGGCGAGGCGCTGCTGGAGACGGGGACGACCGCGTTCCAGCCGACGTTCGTCACCGCGCCGCGTGAGACGCTGCTCACCGCGCTGCGGGCGATGCCGTCCGGCGGGATCGGCCCGCGGGTGATCGGTGCGCACGTCGAGGGGCCGTTCCTCTCGCCGGCGCGGATGGGCGTGCACGACGGGGAGTGGCGCCGGGCGCCCGATCCGGCGCTGCTGGAGGAACTGCTGGCCGCCGGGAACGTGCGGCAGGTGACCCTGGCGCCGGAGCTGCCGGGCGCGCTCCAGCTCGTGGATCTGCTGGTGGAGCGGGGGGTCACGGTGGCCGCCGGCCACACCGACGCGACCGCGGCCGAGGCGCACCTGGCGTTCGACCGCGGCGTGACGACCGTGGTCCACCTGCTGAACGCGATGCGGCCGTCGACGCCCCGCGACCCGTCGATCGCGATGGCGGCGCTCGCGCGGCCGGACGTGGTCGTCCAGATGATCGTGGACGGGCACCACGTGGCGGCGGACATGGTCCGGGTCGCGTGGCAGGCGGCCGCGGGGCGGTTCGCGCTGGTGACCGACGCGGCGCCCGCCGCCGGCCTGGGGGACGGGACGTTCACGCTGGGCGCCCGGGAGGTGATCGCGGGCGACGGGGTCGTGCGCGGGCCTGAGGGGCAGCTCGCCGGGAGCGCGCTGACGATGATCGAGGCGGTGCGCAACCTGCACGCGCTCGACGTGTCGCTGGCCGATGCGCTGAGCGCGGCGTCGGCGGTGCCGGCGCGCGTGTGCCAGCGGCCCGACCTGGGGCGGCTGGAGGTGGGTGGCGCGGCCGACGTGGTGGTGCTGGACGACCGGCTGGAGATCCAGCGCGTCCTGGTGGACGGAGGCGATCGTGTTCCGGGTTGAGGAGGAGATAGCCGAGCAGCCGGCGGTCGTCGAGCGGCTGCTCGAGACGTCGGGGGCGGCCGTCGAGGCGGTGGCGGCGGAGGTGCTGCGGCGCCGGCCGCGGTACGTCGTGATCGCCGCGCGCGGGACGTCCGACAACGCCGCGCGGTACGCCCAGCACCTGCTCGGGCGGATGTGCGGCCTGCCGGTCGCGCTCGCGACGCCGTCGCTCCACACGCTCTACGCGGCGCCGCCGTCGTACCGGGACGCGCTCGTGCTCGGCATCTCCCAGTCGGGCGCGTCGCCGGACGTCGTCGGCGTCGTGGACACGGCGCGGCGGCAGGGGAGCGTGACGGTCGCGCTCACCAACGACCCCGCGTCGCCGATGGCCGGGGCGGCCGACCACGTGATCGACCTCTGCGCCGGCGTCGAGGCGTCGGTCGCGGCGACCAAGACCTACACCGCGTCCCTCGCGGCCGTGGCGGCCCTTGCCGCGGCCATCGCCCAGGACGGCACCGCGCGGCGCGAGCTGGCCGGGCTCCCGACCCTCCTCGCCGACCAGCTCGCGCTCGCGCCGGACCCGGCGGCGGTGCTCGCCGCCGAGGCCGCGGGGTGGGAGCGGCTGGCGGTCGTCGGCCGCGGCGCGAACTACGCCACCGCGTTCGAGGCGGCGCTGAAGATCAAGGAGCTGACCGGGATCGCGGCCGAGCCGTACTCGCCCGCCGACTTCCTGCACGGGCCGATCGCGGTCGTGCGGGACGGCTTCCCGGTGCTGGCGATCGCGGTGCACGGCCCGGCGCTGGCGGGCGCGCGCGAGCTCTTGGAGGAGGTGCGGGCCCGGGGCGGCCGCGCCTGCCTCATCACCGACACCCCCGCGCTCGCCGCCGGCGACGAGCCCGTGCTGCGCGCGGTCGCCGCGCCCGAGTGGCTGTCGCCGCTCGTGTGCGTGCTCCCCGCGCAGCTGCTGGCGGTCGCGACCGCCGAGACGCTCGGCCACGACGTCGACGCCCCGTTCGGCCTGCAGAAGGTCACCCGGACCACCTGAGACAGAGGACAGACCGATGCCACCCATCCACCTCGAAGGCGTCACCAAGCGCTACGACAAGCACGGGCCGCTCGCCGTCGACCACGTCGACCTCGACATCGCGGACGGCGAGTTCATGGTCCTCGTCGGGCCGTCCGGCTGCGGCAAGTCCACGCTCCTGCGGATGATCGCGGGCATCGAGGAGACGACCGGCGGCGCGATCCGGATCGGCGAGCGCGACGTCACGCACCTCGATCCGCGCAAGCGCGACATCGCGATGGTGTTCCAGACGTACGCGCTGTACCCGCACCTCACCGTGCGCGGCAACCTCGGGTTCGGGCTCAAGCTCCACGGGGCGGGGAAGGCGGAGATCGCCGCGCGCGTCGAGGAGGTCGCGCGGACGCTCGGCCTGGACGAGCTGCTCGACCGGCGCCCGGGCGAGCTGTCGGGCGGTCAGCGCCAGCGCGTGGCGATGGGCCGCGCGATCGCGCGCCAGCCGCAGGCGTTCCTCATGGACGAGCCGCTGTCGAACCTCGACGCCAAGCTGCGCGTCTCGATGCGCTCGCAGCTGTCGCAGCTGCACGAGCGGCTCGGCATCACGACCGTGTACGTCACGCACGACCAGGTCGAGGCGATGACCCTCGGCCAGCGGGTCGCGGTGATGCGGAGCGGGGTGCTGCAGCAGTGCGCGTCGCCGACCGAGCTGTTCCACCGCCCGGCGAACCTGTTCGTCGCGGCGTTCATCGGCTCGCCGTCGATGAACCTCGTCGACGCCCGGGTGGAGGACGGGACGCTCGCGTTCGCGGGGCGGCGGATCGAGCTGCCCGCGGCGTCGGCGCTGCGGGCGGCGAACGGGCGCAGGATCGTGCTCGGGCTGCGGCCGCACGACCTCGAGCTGTGCGGGCCGGACGCCGACGCGGCGGGCGCGACGATCCCTGCGCGGATCGACGTCGTCGAGGACCTCGGGACCGAGAAGAACCTCGTCTTCCGGCTCGACGCCCCGCGGGTGTCCGCGGACGAGCTGCGCGAGGCGATGGACGCCGACGACGACGCGGTTCTGCTCGCCGACGAGGACCGCGCGGTGTGGACGGCGGTCGTCGACCCGCGCTGCGACGCCCGGGTGGGCGACACGGTGGAGCTGGCGTTCGACCCCGCGCGGCTGCACGGGTTCGACCCCGACACCGGCGCGGCGCTGCGGGCACCCGCGGACGCCCCGGCCGCCACGTCGACCCCGGTGCCGGCGTGAGCGCCCCGGTCGCGATCATCCCCGCGCCGGCCGAGCTCGAGCTGCGGGACGGCCCCGGCGCGCCGGTCGCGGACGCGTCGTTCGCCATCGATCCGGCGCTCGCGCACGACGTGCACGAGATCGTCGTGGGCGACGGGACGGTGCGCGTGCGAGCGGGCTCGGACGAGGCGGCGTTCCACGCGCGGCAGACGCTGGCGCAGCTGGGGGAGGAGGCGCCCGCGCTGCGCATCGTCGACCGGCCCCGGTTCGCGCACCGCGGCTTCATGCTCGACCTCGCGCGCCACTTCTTCGGGCCCGAGGACGTCAAGCACGTCATCGACCACTGCGCCGCGTACAAGCTCAACGTGCTCCACCTGCACCTCACCGACGACCAGGGGTGGCGGATCGAGATCGAGTCGCACCCCGCGCTGACCGCGAAGGGCGCGGTCGGGGCGGTCGGCGACGCGCCCGGCGGGTTCCTCACGCAGGACGAGTACGCCGAGATCGTCGCGTACGCCGCGGAGCGGTTCATCACCGTGATCCCCGAGATCGACTGCCCGTCGCACGTGCACGCGGCGCTGTGCGCGTACCCCGAGCTGAGCGCTGAGGGCGACGGCCCGCCAGATGGGCCGAAGCCGCCGGCGCCCTACCACGGGACCGAGGTCGGGCACTCGTCGTTCGACGCGCGCAACGAGGCGGTCTACGCGCTGCTCGAGGACGTCCTGACCGAGCTGGCGGCGCTGACGCCCGGCCCGTTCATCCACCTCGGCGGCGACGAGGCGCGCTCCACGCACCCCGACGACTACCGCCTCTTCGCGCGGCGCGCGCAGGAGGTCGTCGCGCGGGTGGGCAAGCGGACGATGGCGTGGCAGGAGCTGGCGGAGGCGTCGCTGGCGGACGGCACCGTCGTCGAGTACTGGGACACGATCTCGCCACGCGGCGGCGACCTGCTGCGCGCGGCGGTCGCGGCGGGCGCGCCGATCGTGATGGCGCCCGGCGACCGCACGTACCTCGACATGAAGCCCGACGAGGACGCGCGCCTCGGCCTGACGTGGGCCGGCCTCGTGGACGCGCGCGACGCCTACGACTGGGATCCCGCGACGCACGTCGACGGCGTCGGCGAGGGCGACGTCCTCGGCGTCGAGGCCTGCCTGTGGACCGAGACCGTCACGACGCGCGCCGAGATCGAGGAGATGCTCTTCCCGCGCCTGGCCGCCGTCGCGGAGGTCGCGTGGACGCCGCAGGCGGCGCGCGCCTGGGACGCGTTCGCCGCACGCGTGGCGACGCACCGCGACCGGTGGGAGGCCGCGGGCGTCACGTACTACCCCTCGCGCCAGCTCGGCTGGGCGGAGGGCATCGGCGTGGGCCGCTAGGGCACCTTCGGCAGCGTGAACGTGAAGGAGCCCCACGGCGTGCCCGCGGGGTACTCCTTCCCGAGCTCGTCCTGCGCACCGGCGGCGACGGTCGCGTCGACGTCGGTGTAGACCCGGTCGCCGTCGGGCTCGGTGGTCACCGTCGCGCCGGCGAGGTCGAGGTTCAGCAGGTGCCGGTCGGCGTACACGACGTCCGGCGCGGACGGGTTGTCGCGGTCCCCGTGCGAGCCGTCGGCGAGCACGCGGCCCGTGGCCCGGTCGAGATCGGCGAACACGAGGTTCTCGACCCACTGGTCCAGGCCGTGGCAGCCCATCGTGTAGCGGACGCGCCCGCGGTGCGTGAGCGTCGTCGCGGTGGCTTCGATCTGGTCGACCAGGAAGTCGAGCTTGCCGTCGGCGGGCGGCGGGGCGGCGACGATGCCGCCGCTCAGCGTCACGGCGCCGGGAGGCGCGAACCCGCAGATCGACATCGGACCGGTGACGTACTCGATGAACGACCGGTGCGAGCCCGAGGACGGCAGGCCGGACGAGAACCACCGCGTCTGGCCGGTCGCGGGCGTGGTCGGCGGGGGCGGGTCGGGGGTGGGCGTCGGCGTGCCCGGCTGCGGGGCCGGAGCGGGCGGCGTGGTCGGCGCGGGTGCCGGGAGCTTCGGGGCGGTCGCGGCGGCGGTGTCGGTCCCCGTGACCGACGCACGGCCGAACGCGCCGGCGTTCAGCCGACGGAGCTTGAGCGCGCTCTTGATGCGCGTGGCCGCGGCGGAGGTGAGCACGACCGAGGTGCCGGTCGTCGTCGCCGAGCCCGTCGTCGTGTCCACCTGCGGGATCGTGCCGCCGCGCAGCGTGAAGAGCGTGACGCGCTTGCCGCCGGCGGCGCCGGTGATCGCCGGCGCGGTGCCGAGCGTGGTGCGCAGGCCGGTGAAGGTGATCTTCCGCTTGCCCTTCGTGAAGCGGATCGCGCCGCCGTGGCGGACCGTCGGCGTCGCGCCGAGCGTCACCGCGCTGGTCGGGAGCGTCAGCGCGCTCCTCCGCACCGTGGCCGGCTTGACGGCCTGGACCTTCACGCCCGCGGACTTCAGCGCCTTGCCGGCGCCCGAGGCGGTGGAGAGGGTCAGGCTGCTGCTGCCGGTGGCGGCGGCGCTCGCGGCGGTGGGCGCCGCGGCGGACAGCGCGGCGACGGCGCAGGCGACGACGGCCGCGCGGGAGGTGGGACGGGAGTGCTTCACGGCTTAGGCCAACCTAACAGCCCGCCGCGACCGCCCGAAGCGCGTGCGTCAGGCCGGCCGGGCGACGCGCTGCGCCATCGCGACCGTCGCGCGCTCGACCTCCGCCACGTCCGCGTGGCGGTGCAGCTGGCGGACGCCGGCGTTGACCAGCCCCTGCAGGAGCTGCGCGTTGAGCTCCGGGTTCGCGTCGCCGTTCGCGGCGAGCTCCGGCACGAGGAGCTTGGCGGGCCGGTATGCGATCGCGTTGATGCGCGCGCGGACGGCCGGGCCGAGCGGCGCGTCGCCGAGGATGTTCGCGAGGCGGTGGTGGCCCTGCGCGACGAGGTGTAGCTGCGTCTTGACGAACGCCGCGATGCGCCCGTCGAGGTCGTCCTCGGACGCCATCGCGGCCTCCAGGCGCTCGAGCCACTCGGGCACCTCGCGCTCGCAGACCGCGGCGATGACGTCGTCGCGCGACTCGAAGTAGCGGTAGACCGAGTTGCGCGCGAGCCCGGCGCGCTCTCCCAGCACCCGGAAGCTCAGGGCTTCCGCGCCGCCCTCGACGAGCAGCGCCTCGGCGGCGTCCAGAAGCGCCTCGCGCTGCTTGGCGCGGTGCTCGGCGACGGTTGCTGCATCTATGGACGGCACGGGACAGGTTCCGATCCTAGAACGACACGAGCCCCCGCCGCGCAGCCGCGGCGAGGGCTCGCACGAGAGAGACGGTCAGCCCGCGGCGCGGGCGAGCTTCACCAGCTCGATGGACGCGGTGCGCAGGCCGTCGGGCGCGGTGCACGGCTCGACGAACGCGACGCGGGTCGGGGCCTTGCCGCGCGGCGTGGTGACGGTGAGGTCGAGGCCGTAGCGGTCGGCGCGGTCGCAGCGGGCGGCGGTCGCGTCGGTGTAGCCGGCGAGCTTCTGCGCGATCTCGAGCAGCGCGTCGTCGTGGTCCTCGTTGAGGTGCTTGACGGCGTAGGCGGCCGACGGCGCGACGGGATCGTCCTCGGCGGCGGCGTACGACGCGGCGTCGGCGGAATCCATGCGGCCGTAGCCGCCGACCCAGCGGACGCGCTCGACGCGCAGGACCCACAGGGAGAAGTCGCCGAAGCCCGAGTA
The DNA here is from genome assembly GCF_056863265.1 of Parviterribacter multiflagellatus. Lineage (NCBI taxonomy): Bacteria > Bacillati > Actinomycetota > Thermoleophilia > Solirubrobacterales > Parviterribacteraceae > Parviterribacter > Parviterribacter multiflagellatus. Next base: position 281,639 of record NZ_JBXPIZ010000012.1, on the reverse strand, counting down.
GAACTTCGACATCGGGACGGCCTCGTGGAAGGCGGCCAGCGCCCGCTCGGCCTCCTCGCCCTCCGGCTTGACGCACTTGCCGAGGAGCGTCACGCGGCCGCTGTTGAGCGGGTCGCTGCCGACGTAGTCGTCGGCAGCGATCATGAGCGACGCGCGGGCGTCGGCGAGCAGGTTGCGGCCGTGCTCGGCGAGCGTCGAGACCATCAGCACCGGCTGGCCGCCCTCGATGGTCGCGTAGGCGACGAGCGAGCCCCACGGGTCGCCGTCCTCCGTCAGCGTCGAGAGCGTCGCGAGCTTCGTCGTCTGGACGAGCGCGCGGGCCTCCTCGGCGGGCGTGCGGCGGCGGGCGGGCGGGGTCTCCACGAGCGGCTGGGGCACCGCGAACACCTCGGCGGGCGCGTCGTGGTCCATGGGCGGCGCAACGGTCATGGCGACATCGTAGGGACACCTGTCGCCATCATCAAGACACCTGTCGCGAAACTTCTTCGGGGTGCCTAACCGCCCGGCGTGGTCGCCGTGCCCTGCGGCGTCGTGGCGCCGCTCGGCGGCTCGTCCTCGGGCCGGACGAGGATCGTCCGGCCGTCGTCGAGCCGGTAGACCGTGCCGACCGGCTCGCCGCTGCCGACGACCTTCTCGCCGGGCTTGAGCTGCAGCTCGCGGGCCTGCTCGTCCTTGCCGACGACGACCGAGCGGTCGCTCTGCTGCGCCTGCTGCTCGCGTTGCTGCTGCTGCTCGCGGTTCTCCTTCAGCGCGTCCGGCGTCAGCTCGATCGAGGAGAGCGCGGCGAGCAGGAACGCGACCGCGAGCACGATGCCGAGGTCGAAGAGGTTGACGAGGCCGTCGAGCGGGTCGCCCGCGCGGTCCTCGTGCATCTTCGCGCGGGCGCCGACGCGCGCCATCAGGTCTTGGCCTCCGGCAGCAGGCGCGCGGCGACGTACTCGAGATCCGAGTAGTCCTGCGCGTAGAGCCGGTCGCGGATCAGCGAGGCGGTGAACGCGAGCGCGCCGACGAGCAGGCCGACGACCGTGACGCCGAACGCGACGCGCAGGTTCTCGGTGAGCTGGTCGATGTCGCCACCGGACAGGCCGGCGAGCGCGGGGGAGAGCGGGATCAGCGTGCCCATCAGGCCGAGCGCTGGGCCCATGCGGACGAGCACGCGCGTGCGCTCGAGCCGGCGCAGCGAGCGCAGGTCGAACTCCGCCAGCCGCTTGTTGACGCGATCGCTCGCGTCCGCGCGCCCGTGCACGTGGACGATGCCCTCCAGCACCTCGGTCATCCAGCGCGAGTAGGCGGCGCCGCGCAGGGCGTGGATCGCCTTGCCGTGGTCGCCCGCCTGGAGCGCCTCGTGCGCCTTGTCGAGCATCCGGTCCAGCCGGGCCAGGCCGCGCTGGCGCCGCTGCGCGACCTCGTTGGCCAGCGCGCCGAGCTCGATCACGACGACGACGAGCGCGAGCAGCGCGAGGACGAGCACGGGGATCCGCAGCACGTCCGTGATCTCGAAGAGCAGCTCCTCGACGTCCATCAGGCGGCCCTCCGCATCCGGCGGCGGTCGAGCCCGAACCCGGCGGCGAGCGCGACGCCGACCCCGATGCCCGTCCACGCGGCGGGCGGCAGGCCGAACGCGGCGCTGTCGCCCTCGGGGCCCTCGGCCTCGGGGACGATGCTCTCGCGCGCGGGCGCGGCGACCGGGGTGGTGTCGGCGACGAGCAGCTCGCCGCGCACCTCGCCGGGGATCGTCGTGTCCTCGGCCTTGGCCGGCTCCTTCGGCTTCTCGTCCCGCCGGCGCTCGCGCTCGGGCCTCTTCGGCTCGGGCGTCTCGGCGGTCGGCGCGGGTGTGGCGGTGGTCGCCGCCGCGTCGCCGCCGCCCCCGGTCCCCGTGCCGGCGGTGCCGGAGCCCGTGCCGTCGGCGGTCCCGCCGGTCGAGCCGGACGTCACCGTGCCGGTCTCGTCCTCCTGCCCGTCCTCGGCCTCCGGCTCCTCCTCGGCGGCGCCGACCTCGACCTGCACCACGTCGGAGACGTTCCGCTTGCCGGTGTCGACGGTCGCCATGACCGCGAACGTCCCCTTCTTGCGGAACGTGTGCTGGACCTCGTCGCCCGTGCCGGTGCGGTTGTCGTCGCGGAAGAGCCAGGTGATCGCGATCTCCTCGCCCGCGCCGGCGTTGCGCACGGTCGCGGTGAACGTCACGCGCTCACCCACCTTCGGGCGCATCTTCGACGGCTTGACGCCGATCGCGAGCTGGAGCGTGAGGCGCAGCGCGATCGTCATCCCGGCTGGGTCGACGAGCTCGTCGGCGCCGTTGAGGTCCGTCGCGGACGCGCTGGGGCGCAGGAAGTGCAGCTGCCCGTCCGGCGCGACGTAGAACACGGGCGGCGCGCCGCCCTCCCAGTCGGCCTGCCGGGCCTGCTTCTCGCTGAACGTCACGGTGTGGGACGGCGTCTGCACCTGCGCGTGCCGGTACTGGTCGATGTCGGCCTTCGCGTGGTCGAGCACCGCCTTGAGCGACACGCCCGTGATGGTCCGCGTCGTCGCCGAGCCGTCCTCTCCGCGGACCGTGTAGGCGCGGTCGCGCACGTCGGGGTTCGCGAGCAGGGAGTCGAGGTTCACGGGCTCAGTGTTGCCGCTCGGCCGCAGGACCATCACGCTGGCCGCGTCCGCGGTCGCCACGCCGGGGGCGAGCAGGCCGACCGCGGCGAGGACGCTCGCCGCCAGCCATCGCAGGTGTCGCCCCCGGGTGCGCATCCTCAGTACGTGTAGGTGACCGTCACCCAGCCGAGGTCGTCGCCGTTCGCGTAGAACCCGCCGAAGACCTCGTCGCCGGCGCCCTCGGCCACCTTGGCGTTCATCTTCGCGTACGTCACGGTGTTGCCGCTGACGGCCGGGGGGACGTTGTCGAGCGTGGCCAGCGTGTAGCGGCGCTGCGCGATCGGCGTGCCGTCGCGGCCGGCCATGGTGAAGACCGCGCGCGAGCCGCTCGGAGTGATCTCGATCTCCGGCGCCATCGCGTCGTAGTTGATGCAGTGCGAGGGGTAGCTGAAGTTCAGCTTGCCGCCGGCGCGGAACACGCCCGTGCCCGAAGCGGCGTCGAACCAGCTATCCGCGGGGGTCTGGTACTCGAACTCGTACACGAGCAGCGCCTTGTCGCCCTTGTCGCCCTTGGTCAGCGCGAGCTCGGCGGCGCCGTCGGAGACCACGGTGCCGTCGCTCGGCCCGCCGCCGGAGGCGAGGTAGGTGATGAACGACTCGCGGACGTGCCACGTCACGCGCGCCGTGACGGTCTGGGCGGTGCCCGGACGGGAGAGCAGCGTGGGCTCGGGACGCGTGATCGGCCGGTTCGTGACGGAACCGCACGGCGCGTTCGCGGGGGGCGGGGTGGTGGTGCCCGTGGTCGGGGTCGTCGTTCCCCCGCCGGTCGTGCCGCCGGCCTGCTTGCCGCGCAGCGCCGCCTCGACCGCGACCGTGCCGAGCGCGCGCGAGGGCGCCTTGCGGAGCTTGAGGCGCTTGCGGATCAGCGTCGCGGCCTTGGTCGTCAGCGTGACCTTCGTCGCCGCGAGGTCGGCCGTGCCGGCGGTCGCGTTGACGGTCGCGGTGCGCTTGGCGACGGTGAAGAGCGAGACGCGCGCGCCCGCGGAGGTCGCGCTGATCGTGGACTGCGAGCCGAGCGTCGCGCGCAGCTCGGTGAAGCTGACCTTCAGCGTCTTGCCGCCGGCCTTGCGGCGGAACGTGAGGCCGCCGTCGTGCTCGAGCGAGGAGCTGCGCGCCCCGAGGATCCCGCGCGCGACCGGCAGCCGCAGCTTCCCGGCCGACAGCTTGGCCGGCTTCACCGCGGTCACCGTCACGCCCTGCTGCTTGAGCGCCTCCAGCGCCGAGCTGCCGAGGACGACGGTCGTCGAGCCGCGGTCGGTCGACTGGGCGTGGGCTGCGGGCGCGGTCGCGCCGCCGAGCAGCACGGCGGCGGTGGCGGCGCCGGCCGCGATCCTCCGGGTCATCACGGGAGCGTCTCCTTCGTTGCGAGCGGGGTGGGGGCGCCGAGCCAGTCGACGCGAAGCGCGGTGTGGCCGTGGTGGTCGGCCTCCAGGCCGGCGTCGACCTGCCACACGTCGCGAAGCGTCTGGCGGTCGAGCACGTCCTCGGCGGCGCCGTCGGCGACGGTGCGGCCGCGCGCGACGACGACGACGCGGTCGGCGATCGCCGCGGCCATCGCGAGGTCGTGCACGACGAGCACGACGCCGAGGCCCTCGTCGGCGAGCGAGCGCAGCAGCCGCGCGAGCGTCGCGGAGGCGCCGAGGTCGAGGTGGGCGGTCGGCTCGTCGGCGATCAGCGCCGGGGCCTCCTGCGCGAGCGCGACGGCGCACTGGACGCGCTGCAGCTCCCCGCCCGACAGCGTCGACAGCTGGCGGTCGGCCAGCTCCAGCGCGCCGGCGCGCTCCAGTGAGCGCTCGATCGCGGCGCGGTCCTTCGAGGTCGGACGGGCGAGCGGCTTGATGTGCGGCGACCGCCCGATCTCCACCGCCTGCCGGACGTCGATGCCCTCGGGCACGCGCGGGCGCTGCGGCACGAACGCCCGCAGCAGCGCCAGGCGCCGGCCGCGGAGCCTGCGCAGGTCCTCGCCGTCCCACCGCACCTCGCCGCCGGCGAGCTTCTGCATCCCCGCGACCGCGCGCGCGAGCGTGGACTTGCCCGCGCCGTTCGGGCCGACGACAGCGACGAGCTCGCCGCGCGCGACGGACAGGTCCGCGTGGTGGAGGATCTTCGCCTCCCCGATCTGGACCTGAACGCCGGTGGCCTCGAGCAGCGGCGCCATCAGACCGCCTTCCGCAGGAGCCAGAGGAACAGCGGGACGCCGAGGATCACCATGAACGGCCCGACGGGCAGCTCGATCGGGGCGAAGAGGACGCGCGCGAGCGTGTCGCCGAGCAGCAGGAGCGCGGCGCCGACGATCGCGGAGACCGGCACGACGAAGCGGTGGGAGTGCGTGCCGCCCGCGAGGCGCACGACGTGGGGGACCACCAGCCCCAGGAAGGTGAGCAGGCCGGCGAGCGCGGCGGCGGCGGACGCCAGCAGCGCGGCGGCCATCGCGGCGCCGAGGCGGATCAGCCGCGGGCGGGCGCCCAGCGACTCCGCGACCTCGTCGCCCAGCGCGAGCCGGTCGAGCGGCCGGATGAGGACGGCGGCGATGATCGCGCCCACGAGGAAGTACGGCCAGGCGACCTCCATCTCCGCCCAACCCTCGGACGTCAGGCCGCCCGCGAGCCAGAAGACGGCGGACTGCACGCGGTCGCTGAAGGCAACCATGACCGAGGTCGTCATCGCGCCGAACATCGCCTGGACCGCGATGCCCGCGAGGATCAGCCGGCCGATCGAGCCGGCGCTCGCGCCCGTCCAGGCGATGCCGAACACGATCACCGCGGCGAGCGAGCCGAAGAGCAGCGCGCCGACCGGCAGGAGCGCGATCGACGAGGGGAAGACGAGCAGGATCAGCACCGCGCCGAAGCCCGCGCCGGCGGTGACGCCGATGACGTCGGGGGAGGCGAGCGGGTTGCCGAGCGCGCCCTGCAGGAGCGCGCCCGCGACGCCGAGAGCGGCGCCGACGACGATCGCGTCGACCGTCCGCGGCAGCCGCAGGTCCATGATGATCTTCTCGAGCGGGCCGCCCTCGGACTGGCCGGTGAGCGCGTCCCAGACGTCCGCGAACGGGACGTGGACGGCGCCCTGGGTCATCGAGAGGACGACGCCGGCGACGAGCGCGACGAGCGCGACGACCAGCACGAGCCCCTGCCGCGCGAGCCCGCGCGAGCGCACCTTGGGCGGAGCGCTCGGCGCGGGTGCGGCAGGCGGCGCGCTAGTTGTCGAGGTACTTGCTGCGGACATCGCGGATCGTGCGACCGACGTCGGTCCACGGCTGCAGCAGCGAGTTGCCGGTCGACACGAAGATCTTGTTCCTCTTGGCCGCGTTCGTGTCCGACCACGCCGGGTTGGTCTTCAGGTACGTCGCGAGCTTCGCGAGGTCCCCCGGGTTGCCGTGCGGCACCGCGATGATGATGTCCGGGTTGCGCTCGACGACCGTCTCGTTGGAGATGCGGGCGAAGCCGCCGCCGGCGGTCAGGCCCTGCGTCAGGAGGTCGCCGCCGGCGCGCCGGACGACGTCGCCGCCCCACGAGTTCGCGAGCATCGCGAAGGGCGAGCGGCCGACCGCGAGGATGACGAGCACCTTCGGGCGCTTCCTGATGCCCTTGGTCGCCGAGGCGATGTCGCGCGTCGTCTTGGCGGCGAGCGCGCGGGCCTGCGACTCCTTGCCGACGAGCTTGCCGATCCGGATCGTCTCGCGGGCGACCGCGTCGACGCTCGTGGGCTCGGAGACCTCGACCTTGATGCCCAGGCGCTTCATCGCGCTGTGCCCGCGGTTCCAGGTCGGCGACGACAGGACGAGGTCCGGGTTCTTGGTCGCGAGCTGCTCGAGGTTCGGCCCGTTCGGGTGCGTGAGGGTCATCACCGGCACGCCCTTCAGGCGGCCGTCGATGCGGTCCTTGCCGCCGAGCGTCTGGCCGATCGCGATCGGCTTGACGCCCAGCTGCGCGAGCGTGTTCGCGGTGAAGGGGGTGAGCGCGACGATGCGCTTCGGTGCCGCGGCGTGGGCCGCCGGCACGACGGCGAGCGCCGCCGCGGCGATGGCGAGGATGAGGGCGAGCGCGGCGGCTCGGGCCCGGGCGGGGGTCGATACGACGGTCACTGTCGCTGGGTTCTCCTTCAGGTCCGAGAGGGGCGCGCAACGGCGTCCAAGCCGCGTCAGAGGCCCCGCATTAGGAAAACCTAACACCCCTGGAGGAGTCGGTTATGGTGATGCGCCGTTAGGACCCCCTAAAGCCGGAAGGACCCGCACTCCCAGTGTCCCGTCTCGTGAAGTACCTGCGCCGTCATCACATCGGCCTGGCCGCCCTGTTCATCGCGCTCGGCGGCACCTCCTACGCCGCCGTGCAGCTGCCGAAGAACAGCGTCGGCGCGAACCAGATCAAGGCCGGCGCCGTCGGCTCGTCCGAGATCAAGAACAGCTCCGTCACCGCCGCGGACGTCAAGAACGGCTCGCTCACCGCCTCCGACTTCAAGGCGGGCCAGCTGCCGAAGGGCGACACGGGCGCGACCGGCGCCACCGGCCCGCAGGGCCCCAAGGGCGACAAGGGCGAGACCGGTCCGGCCGGCCCGACCGAGTCGATCGCCGTTCGCCTGAATCGCACGGGCAACACCACGATCCCGAGCACGCCGAACGGCACGGCCACGACGCAGCTCACCTGGACCGAGGCGCAGGTCGCGTATGAGGTGGGCGGAGACCTCTTCAACGAGGCGGGCCCGGGCGGACCGTCGGTCCCCGCGAACGCCGGCATCCGCATCCCGAAGGCCGGCACGTACTCGCTGAGCGCAGGTCTTCGCTGGAAGGACAACTCGACCGGCGCGCGTGCGCTGTCGGTCAGCGGCCCGCAGGGCAGCATCCTCGCGACCAGCATCGTGCCGGCCGCCGAGACCGGCGCCGGCGGCGTCGGTGACCCGGTCGTCCGCACGGTCCAGAACGTGTCGACGACGACCCGTCTGAACGAGGGCGACTACGTGTACGTCAGCGCGGGCCAGAACTCGGGCGCGCCGCTCGACATCCAGAGCTCGCTCGCGCAGGTCCACTTCGCGGTGACCTACGTCGGCCCGTAGGACCTCCTGAGCGCGGCGCCGGCCCGGCCGGCGCCGCCTCAACCCCTGGGGCGGACCTTCGTGGAGATGCCCCAGCTCTTCTTCTGGGGCGGCTGCTCGCCCGCCGGCGCGGCGGGCGGGGCAGGCGCCGGCGGGTTGCCGAGGCGCTTGTTCGTCAGCTCCTCCGCCCACTTCCACGCCTCGCGCTTGGACACCCACGCGCGCTTCTCGCGCCAGATCGCCGCGCGCGACGACGCGATCATCAGCCGGTGGTCCGGGTGGTGGACGGCGTGCCACTGGACGTTCGCGCTGTGCGCGTCCTTGATGAGCTCGTCCTCGATGGGGCCGATCAGGTCCGTCGGCGGCTCGCCGACGAGCGTCACCGCGTAGAGCTTGGCGACCGCGAGGTCGAGCACGAACCAGTGCCAGGACTCGGCCATCGGGTCGTAGCCCGCGTGGCGGACGCCCTTGCCGGTGTTGAGGTTGAGCTCCCACCGCTGCGCGCGCCGCGGCGACGCGACCTGCGGGCGCGTGTACGCGACGAGCTCGAGCTTCTTGGCCGGGCAGGGGAGCGCCTCGTGCGAGCACGTGTCGACGACCGCGTCCCAGTCGCTGACGGTCAGCGGCTTGTCGACGATCACGATCACGTCGAGGTCGCTGCGACCGGGCTCGTACGAGCCCATCGCGTAGGAGCCGATCACCGCGGCGCACATGAGCCGCTCGCCGAGGCTCTCGGCCAGCCGCTCGCCCAGCTCCTCGAGGTAGGCGGTCGCCTCGGGGTCGGTGGAAGGCGTTACAGCGGGACGCCCCACAGCGGGAACCAGCGCTCCAGCTCGGGCTCGATCGGCAGCTCGCCGCCCAGCTGGGCCTTGAGCTGCAGCTCGCGCTCGTTGTCGCGCGCCTGGTCGCCCGGCGCCGGCACGAACGGGTACCAGCTGCCGCGCTTGACGTTGTAGATGAAGTAGACCGACTTGCCGCGCTCGTCCTTGAAGCCGAACACGGCGGCGAGCACCCGGTCGCCGTAGCCGCTCGTGTCGAGCGCGTCCTTGACGGCGTTGATGCCGACCACGAGGTCCTCGACGTCCGGGTCCTGCAGGACCGCCCAGCGGTAGCCGAACTTGTCCTCGGTGGTCTCCACGAGCGTCCCGGTCTCCTCACCGGTCGCGCGCAGGACCTCCTCGGTGTCCTTGACGATCGCGTTGAAGTCGCTCGTCGCCAGCGGCTGGAAGACGATGCCCGCCTTGCCGGCGGTCGTGATCCCGTAGGCGGACTCGAGCGTGACGTACGCGGTCGAGATCGCGAACAGCCGGTCCTTCTTCGCCGGCTTGGCGGTGCGGCTGCGGCCGAGCAGCGAGTCGAGGAACCCCACGTCCCGAGCTTACGCCACGCCCTGCATCTGGCGCTCGAGCTTGGCCAGCTCGGCGATCCGCTTCTCCATCGGCGGGTGCGTCGCGAAGAGCGCGAAGAACGACTGCTTCGTCGGCGGCGCGATGTAGAAGGCGGCCAGCTCGGAGTGCGCGTGCTCGCGCAGGTCGCGCTGCGGGATGCGGTCCATCGTGCCGCTGATCTTCATCAGCGCGGACGCCAGCGCGGACGGGCGGCGCGTGATCTCGGCGGCGCCGCGGTCGGCCGCGAACTCGCGGTAGCGCGACAGCGCCTGCATGAGGAAGAACGAGACGACGTAGACCGCGAGCGACACGAGCAGGACGACCAGGAAGCCCGGGCCCTCGTCGTCGTCGCTCGACCCTCCGAAGAGGAAGCCGAACTGGAGGATCATCGACGCGATCGCGGCGAAGAACGACGCGATGGTCATGATCGCCACGTCGCGGTGGCGGATGTGCGCGAGCTCGTGCGCGATGACGCCCTCGAGCTCGGCGGGGGAGAGGATCTCCATGATCCCGGTCGTCACGCAGACCGTCGCGGACTTCTGGTTGCGGCCCATCGCGAACGCGTTCGGCATCGCGGTCTGGACGATGCCGACCTTCGGCTTGGGGATGTCCGCCTGCACGCAGAGCCGCTCGATCATCGCGTGCAGCTCGGGCGCCTCCTGCGGCGAGACCTCGTGCGCGCCCATCGCGCGCAGCCCGATCTTGTCCGACGCCAGGACCTGGACGACGAACATGATCGCGACGACGAAGATCAGCGGGTAGATCTTCGCGGCGACCAGCACGGCCACGAGCACGACGTAGACGAGGCCGAGCAGGAAGAAGGTCAGCAGCATGCGGGCCTGCAGACCCGCGGGCGCCTTGAGCGCGGAGGTGGACCGGGTGGCCATGGTCCTTCCCATTCTACGGGTCCGGCTGCACCTGTTTTTGCAGGGGAATTGATCTTCGCGTCGTACTCTGCGACGCCGCTGTGCGCCTTCGCGTCCTCCTCGCCTGCGCTGTTCTCCCGTTCGTCCTCTGGGCGCTCCTGCCCATGCCGTCGAACGGTCAGAGCGCGGGTGAGATCCAGCGCAAGATCGAGGCCACGCAGGGCAAGATCGGCAAGAAGAAGGGCACCGAGCGCGTCCTCTCGCGCGACATCGCGAAGTACACGAGCAAGATCCGCCGCCTCGAGGGCCGGATCGGGACGCTCCAGTCGCGGCAGGCCTCGCTCCAGGCCGACCTCGACGCCAAGCGCGCGGTGCTCGTCAAGACCCAGGCCGAGCTGCGCTCCGAGCGCGCCCGCCTGACCCGCCTGCGCGCCCGGCTCGTCACCGCGCGCCGCAAGCTCTCGCAGCGGCTGGTCGAGATGTACAAGGCCGACAAGCCCGATGCCCTGACCGTCGTGCTCAACTCCGACGGGTTCGCCGACCTGCTGGAGCGCGGCGAGTTCATCGCGCGCATCGCGGAGTCGGACCGCAAGATCGTCAAGGTCGTCAAGGACGCCAAGAAGGACGCGACCGAGACGGAGGCCAAGCTCGACCGGCTCGAGCAGCGCCAGCAGCGGGTCACCGCGCAGGTGCTCGCGCGGCGCAACGAGGTCGCGGCGGTCAAGGAGGAGCTGATCGGCACCCGCGTCGGCATGCAGAACACCAAGGCGGGCAAGGAGCGCGCGCTCTCCAAGGTGAAGGTCGACCGCAAGGAGCTGGAGGGCCACCTCGAGTCGCTCGAGGCCGAGCAGGCGAAGATCCAGGCGCGGCTCGCGCAGGTCTCGTCCGGCGGCGGCGCGGTGACGTCCGGCGGGCCGCCCCCGAAGGGCTCGGGTCAGCTGAACTGGCCGGCCAACGGCTCGATCTCCTCGCCGTTCGGCCAGCGCTGGGGCCGCCTGCACGCCGGCATCGACCTGCCGCTCCCGGTCGGCACCGCGCTCCACGCCGCGGACGGCGGGCGCGTCGCGCTCGCGGGCTGGACCGGTGGCTACGGCAACTACACCTGCATCCAGCACACCGGCTCGCTCTCCACGTGCTACGCGCACCAGTCGTCGATCGGCGTCTCGGTCGGCCAGAGCGTCTCGCAGGGCCAGGTCATCGGCCGCTCGGGCAACACGGGCAACTCCACGGGCCCGCACCTCCACTTCGAGGTGCGCGTCAACGGCAACCCCGTGGACCCCATGGGCTACCTGTAGCCCGCCCCCGAGTAGCCTGGCCGGCGTGCTCGAGTCGATCGACCTCTTCGGCCTGGACCTCAAGACGTTCGGCCTCTTCTTCGCGCTGAACTTCGTCGCCTGGGGCGCGATCGTGTCGGTGCGCCTGCGGGAGCTGGGCAAGCCCGTCGACTGGGCGTGGGAGATGGTGTTCGTCGGGCTGGCCGGCGGGTACGTCGGCGCGCGGCTGTACTGGGTGATCCAGAACGGCGGCGGGCTGAGCCTCGGCGACCTGTTCAGCGGCTCCGGCCTCATCTGGTACGGCGGCCTGCTGGGCGGGACACTCGCGATGGGCGTGTGGGCGAAGTGGCGCGGGTTCCTGTCGCCGCACCTGCTCGACCTCGCCGCCATCGGCCTGCCGATCGGGTACGCGATCGGGCGCATCGGCTGCCAGGTCTCCGGCGACGGCGACTACGGCGAGCCGTGGGACGGGCCGTGGGCGATGGCCTTCCCGGACGGCGTCGTGCCGACCGACCAGGACGTCCACCCGGCCCCGCTCTACGAGACGATGACGATGGGCACGGTGGGGCTCGTGCTGTGGCACCTGCGCGACCGCGTGCAGCCGGGCGGCCTCTTCCCGCTCTACCTCATCTGCGCGGGCATCGAGCGGTTCCTCGTCGAGTTCATCCGCCGCAACGAGGACGCGGCGCTCGGGCTCACCGCGGCGCAGCTGTGGAGCGTCGCGCTCGTCGCGATCGGCGTCGTGCTGATCGTCGTGTTCCAGCAGCGCGGCGGGCTGTTCAAGCCGCGCGCCGCGACCGCGTCAGCCGCCGCTTAGCGCCTCGATGGGGGAGCGCGCACGGCGCTGCTCCCCACCCGCGCTGCGCAGCACCACCGCCGCCAGCGCCGCGAGCGTCAGCACGAGCGCGACCGAGGCGCCCGCCGCGAGCGAGAGGCGGTCGGAGACCACGACGCCCAGCGCGCCGCCCGCCGCGCCGGTGAGCGAGGCGACGACGAGCTGCGGGCCCAGCCGCCCGGCCAGCCGCTGCGCGACGACCGGCGGCGCCACGAGTACCGCGACGACGAGCAGGTTCCCCAGCCCCTGCACCGCGACGACCATCGCGGCCGCGAGCGCGACGAGCAGGAGCGCCTGCACGCGTGCGGGGTTCGTGCCGAGCGCGCGGGCGGCGGCGGGGTCGTGGACGGCGGCGACGAGCCCGCGGTGGCCGGCGGCCAGGCCGAGGACGACGACGGCCGTGAGGACCGCGGCCGCGATGAGGTCCGCGTCGGTGACGCCGAGCAGGTCGCCGAACAGCAGGTCGGCGAGCTTCGGCGGCGCCTCGGGCGTGCTCGCCAGCAGGACGCCGGCGCCGAAGACGGTCGTGACGGTGACCGCGACCGCGAGGTCCGCGCCGATGCGCCGGTCGCGCGCGGCGAGCGCGATGACGACCGCCGCGACGACGATGCCGCCCGCCGCGCCGAGCAGCAGCGGCGCGCCCGCGATGGCCGCGAGCGCGAGGCCGGGGAGCATCGCGTGCGAGAGCGACTCGGCCGCGTAGGACTGGCGGAACGCGAGGATCCACAGGCCGAGCGGCCCGCACGCGGCGCCGATCAGGACGGCCTCCAGGAGCGCGCGCTGGAAGATCGTCATGCGTGGTCGTGCTCGCCGCAGTCGTGGTGCGGGGCGCAGATCGTCTCCGCCTCGCCCTCGCCGTCGCCGATCACGACGAGCTCCGCGCCGTACGTCTCGCGCAGGATCGGCGCGGTGAGCGTCGTCGCCGGCGGCCCGAACGCGACCTGGCGCCCGTTGAGGCACAGCACGCGGTCCCACCGCCGGGCCTGCTCGACGTCGTGCGTGGCGATGAGCAGCGCGCGACCCTCGCCGACCAGCTCGTCGAGGACCTGGAGGATGCGGTCCTCGCTCGCGCGGTCGACGCCGGCGAACGGCTCGTCGAGGAGGAGGACACGGGCGTCCTGGAGGAGGGCGCGGGCGATCAGGACGCGACGCCGCTGGCCGCCGGAGAGCGTGCCGTAGCGGGCGCCGGCGCGGTCGGCGAGCCCCACGCGCTCGAGCGCCGCGTGCGCGCGCCGGCGGTCGTCGCCGGCGATCCGCTTCCACCACGGCGTGCGCGCGTACGCGCCCATCAGCGTCACGTCGAGCGCGCTGACCGGGAAGTCGAGCCGCGCGTGGTCGCCCTGCGGCACCACGGCGACGCGCTCGCGGATCGCGACGGTGCCGGCGCGCGGCTCCAGCTCGCGCAGCAGCGTGCGGAAGAGCGTCGTCTTGCCGCCGCCGTTCGGGGCGAGGACGCCGACGGACTGGCCGGCGTCGACGGCGAAGCGCAGGTCGCGCAGGACGTCGACGCCCGGGACGTAGCCGGCGCGGACGTCGCTGACGCGGAGCAGCTCGGCGGCGCTCATCGCCGCACCACCGCCGCGAGGGCGTACGCGCCGCCGCCGAGAAGGGCGATCGCGGGGCCGGGCGGCAGGTCGTTGTAGTAGGCGATCAGCAGGCCGCCGACGCCCTCGGCGACGGCGAGGCCGACCGCGAGGAGCTGGAGGCGGCGCAGGTCGTCGGTGAGCAGGCGGGCGGTGGCGGCGGGCACGACCAGGAGTGTGCCCACCAGGAGCGCGCCGACCGCGGGGAGCGCCGCGACGACGGTCAGCGCGAGCAGCGTGAGCAGCAGCGCGTCGCCCCGGCCGGTGCGCACGCCGAGCGCAGGCGCGGCCTGCGGGTCGAACCCGGTGGCGAGCCACGTGCGGCCGAGCGTGGCGGTCGCGGCGAGGGCGACGAGCGCGACCGCGGCGGAGAGCGCGAGGTCCCCGTCGTCGAGCCCGAGCAGGGTGCCGAACAGGAGCCGGTCGACGCCGACGCCCGCGGGGTACGCATCGCTGGCGAGGATCGTGCCGCCCGCGAGGGCGAGGACCAGCAGGAGCGCGGTCGCGGCGTCGGGGGCGACGTGGCGCTTGCGCACCAGCCGCTCCAGCCCACCGGCGTAGAGGAGGCCCGCGCCGAGCGCGGCGAGCTGCGCGGGGATGCCCCACGGCGTGGCGACCACGAGGCCGGGGAACGTCGCGCTGCCCGCGGCATGGGTGAAGAAGGCGAGGCGGCGCAGCACGATCCACGTGCCGAGCAGCCCGCCGGCGACGGCGAGCAGCACGACCTCGATGAGCGCGCGGACCATGAACTCGGGCATCTGAGACCCATTCTCACAGACGCGCCACCGGGCAACCCGGCACACCTTCGACTCCACCATGGAGTCGAAGGTGTGCCGACGTGCAGTGGGGGCGAGCGTGCGGCCGGCGTCGGCTCCGGCGGAGCATGACGACTCGCTCCTCCCACGCGACCGCGCACGCCGCGGCCGGCGGCACGCTCGTCCGCGACCACCACGACCGCCGCGCGCTCCTCGCGGCGCTCGCGCGCACCGCCCGGGTGCGGCGGTGGTCGTGCCTGGCGTGGTGCGTGCTCGACACGCACGTCCACCTGCTCGTCACCGCGCCCGCAGGCGACCTCGACACGGGCCTCGCGGAGGTCCGCGCCGCGTACGAGCGGCACTTCCGCGCGCGGCACGGGTTCGGGCGCGAGCGCTTCTCCGTGCCGTTCACCGCGAAGCCGGTGCGGTCCGACGCACATCTGCTGGCGACGATCCGCCACGTCGCGCTCAACCCGGTCGCGGCCGGGGTGGTGCGGGAGCCGGCGCAGTGGCCCTGGTCGCACCACCGCGCGGGGGTCGGCGTCGCGGCGGACGGCCTGACCGACGCGCCGGCGCTCCACGCGCGCTTCGCCGCGTGGGGGACGGACGGCCGCGAGGGGTACGCGAGCTACGTCGCGGAGGGCGTCGAGGACGCGCGGGAGCGGGCGCGCGACCTCCTCACGACGGCCCGCGCCGCGCAGCTGCGGATGCCGTGACGGGCTTGCGGTAGTAGACCCGGCGGAAGCCGCTGGGGGACACGCCGCGGTGGGTCTCGACCCAGCCGAGGTGCGGGTAGATCGCCTGGTTCTCGGTCATCTTCTCGTTCGTCGACAGGCGCAGCTCGGCGATCCCGCGCGCGGCGGCCTGCGCCTCGGCGAACGCGAGCAGGCGGCGCCCGAGGCCGCGGCCGTGCAGCGCGGGCTCCACCGCGACGTCGTCGACCTCGAGCCAGCCGTCGCGCTCCTCCAGCACGACGCAGCCGGCGACGACCCCCGCGCCACCGTCGAGCACCCACAGCCTCCCGGCGCGGACGTGGCCGGCGTAGTCGGCGTCCATCGGCCCGGGGCGGCGGCCGATGCGCTCCACGTACCGCTCGAACGCGCGCGCCACGAGCGCGGTCACGGCGGGCACGTCGGCGGCGGTGGCGAGGCGGATCTCCATGGACGGACGATCGTGGCAGAGGGGCGAGCCGCGCCGCCCGCGGGCCTCGACGCGGGCATGCCACCGACGACCTTCCCGATGGGCTACTACGAGACCGGCGACGGCACGACCCGCGAGGTCCGGCTCGCCCGCTACGCCACCGCGCACGGCGCCTGGGCGCTGCTCGACGCGATCGCGGCCACCGACGCCGACACGCGCGTCATCACCCACCGCCTCGCGGACGTCGAGGAGGCGACGGACGCCGCCGAGGACTACCTCGACCTCGCCCGCACGCTCATGCGCCCGGTCGACGAGCTCTGGAGCTAGACGAGCAGCACCGGCCGGTGGTCGGCGTTCACGACGTCGCGCGAGACGCTGCCGAGGATCGCGCTCTTCAGCCCGCCGTGGCCGCGCTGGCCCATGACGATCGCGGGCGCGTCGACCTCCTCGGCCGTCGCCGCGATGATCTGCGCCGTCGGCCCGTCGGCCACGACCAGTCGCGCGTCGACGGTGAACCCCGCCGATCGCGCCAGCGTCGCGCCCGCCTCGAGCACGTCGTGCGCCTCCGGCTCGGACGACACCGGCGCGTCGATCCGCCCGCCGGTCATCGCCTGCGCGACCCCGAGCCCGCGCTCGGTCGGCTTGTAGACGTACAGCAGGACGGCCTCCCGGCCCTCCTCGACGAGCGCGCCCGCCGCCTCGATCGCGTGCCGGGCCTGCTCCGAGCCGTCGAAGGCGAGCAGGAGCGGCCCGGCGTTCCCGTTTCCAACCACCATGCCGCGCACGGTCGCAACGGGCGGGGTCACCACGCCTCACCCTCACCGGGTGAGTCAGGGTGAGGCGAGCGCCGCGCGGTGCAGCTCGCCCTGCAGGAAGCGGGCGGCGAGCGCCTGCAGCTCCGGGTCGTGCTGGATCGAGCGATGGTGGCCGCCGGGCGTCTCGACGTAGCGGGAGCCGGCCGCGGCGGCGTGCAGCGTGCGGGAGACCTCGACCGGCACCGTCTCGTCGCCCTCGGCGTGGAGCAGCATGAGCCGCGGGCCGAGCTCCGCCGCGATCCCCTCGAGCGCGCCGACGCGCGCGGCGCAGGACTCGAACCCGTCGGCGTCGCGCGCGAACGCGAACCGCCCGGGCTCGCGCAGCGCGCGGACGAGGTGCTGCGTCGGCGCCGGGCAGATCGCGACGACCGCCGCGGCGTCGACCCGCGGCGCCGCCGCGAGCGCCAGCCACCCGCCCATGGACGAGCCGCGCAGCGCGACCGGGCCGTCGGGCAGCACGGACGCGACGGACGCCACGTCCTCCACCGCGCCGGCGCCGAAGACGCCCCCGCTCTCGCCGTGGCCGCGGGCGTCGAAGCACACGGCCGCGACGCCCTGCGCACGGAGCAGCCGCGCGAAGTCGAAGTGGCTCTCCTTGCAGGAATCCGCCCCGTGCATGACGACCACGCCACCGGCGGCAGCCCCGGCGGGAAGGAACAACGCGTAGGCGAGCCCGTCGACGGTGCCGAGCGACGGAGGGTCCGGAGAGACGGTGCGCATCGCTCTTGCATACCCTCCCTCGCCGATGGCCGTCGCCTCCCAGCAGCTCTCCCACGTCTACCCGCGCGGCTCGTTCCTCGACGAGCGGGGCCGCCTCCACGTCGGGGGCTGCGACGTCCTCGACCTCGCGCGCGACTTCGGCACGCCCGCGTACATCGTCGCCGAGGACGACCTGCGCAGCCGCGCCCGCGAGATGCGCGACGCGTTCGCCCAGCTCCACCCGGGCCCGTCGCAGCTCGTGTTCGCCACCAAGGCGTTCCCCTGCACCGCCGTCCTGCGCCTCTTCGCGGAGGAGGGGCTGGGGTGCGACGTCGCGTCCGGCGGGGAGCTCGCGCTCGCGCTCAAGGCGGGCGTCGACCCGAAGAAGATCCACCTCCACGGCAACGCGAAGTCCGAGGACGAGCTGCGCGAGGCCATCGAGGCCGGCATCGGCGACGTCGTGCTCGACAACTTCGACGACCTGGCGAAGCTCGAGCGGGTCGTTCCCGAGGGCCGCAAGCAGGCCGTGCAGGTCCGCATCACGCCTGACGTCGCCGGCGACACGCACGCCGCGATCTCCACCGGCCAGGCCGACTCGAAGTTCGGGTTCGGGCTCGACGAGGCGCGCGACGCGCTGGACCGCATCGCCGCGTCCGACAAGGTCGAGCTGACCGGCCTGCACGCGCACATCGGCTCGCAGCTCCTCGCGCTCGCGCCCTTCCGGCTCGCCGTCGCCGCGATGGCCTCGCTCGGCCACTTCACGACCGTCAACCTCGGCGGCGGCCTCGGCGTCGCCTACACGCGCGAGCAGGAGCCGCCCCGCATCGCCGACTACGCCCGCGCGAAGGTCGAGGCGGTCCACGAGCACTTCGGCACCGACATCACGATCATGGACGAGCCGGGCCGCGCGCTGGTCGCCAACGGCGCGGTGACGGTGTACACGGTCCAGTCGGTCAAGCGCAACGTCTCCACCTGGGTCGGCGTCGACGGCGGCATGTCCGACAACCTGCGCCCGATGCTCTACGGCGCGCGGTACGAGGCCGAGGTCGCGGACCGCTTCGGCCACGGCACGCACTGCCACCTGGTCGGCAAGCACTGCGAGTCCGGAGACGTGATCATCTCTGCCGCCGACCTCAAGGATCCCCGGCCCGGTGACGTCGTGGTCACCCCGGCGACCGGCGGCTACGGCTACTCCATGGCGAACAACTACAACGGCCAGCCCCGCGCGCCCGTCGTCTTCGTGAAGGACGGCGACGCCCGGCTCGTGGTGCGGCGCGAGACCTACGACGACCTCCTGGCGCGCGACGTCGGATGACCCAAGACACCTTCCGGATCGGCCTGCTCGGCCACGGCACGGTCGGCAGCGCCTTCGCGGAGCTGCTGCCTGCCCGCGCCGACCACATCGCTCACACCACGGGCTCCAGGCCCGAGATCGTCGGGACGCTGACACGCTCCCGCGGCGACTTCGAGGAGATCCTCGCCAGCTCCGACCTCATCGTCGAGGTCATGGGCGGGACCGACCCGACGCGCGACTACGTGCTCCGCGCGATGCGCGCCGGCAAGCACGTCGTCACGGCCAACAAGCAGCTGCTCGCGCAGTACGGCGAGGAGCTGTGGGCGTGCGCGCGGGAGAACGGCGTGCAGCTGCGCTTCGAGGCCGCCGTCGCCGGCGTCGTGCCGGTGATCCGCGTCGTGCAGGAGTCGCTCGCGGCCGCGCACGTCGACCGCGTGCACGGCATCGTCAACGGCACCACGAACTACATCCTCAGCCAGATGGCCGCGACCGGCGCGTCCTACGCGGACGCGCTCGCCGACGCGCAGCGGCTGGGGTACGCCGAGGCCGACCCGACCGACGACGTCACCGGCCGCGACGCGGCGGCCAAGATGGCGATCCTCGCGCGGCTGGCGTTCGACACGCCGGTGCACCTCGACGACGTCCCGTACGAGGGGATCGAGCACATCACCGCCGACGACCTCGCCTACGCGCGGGATCTCGGGCTGGGGCTGAAGCTGATCGGGACCGCCGAGCGCGTGGACGGGAAGCTGTCCGTGCGCGTGCACCCGGCGTTCCTCTACGCGGGCCATCCGCTCGCCGGCGTGCATGGGCCGTACAACGCGGTGACGGTCGAGTCCGAGGCGATCACGGAGATCACGATGTCCGGCCCGGGCGCCGGCGGTCCGCAGACCGCGTCGGCCGTGCTCGGCGACGTGATCAGCGCGATGATCCCGCCGGCCTCGACGCCCGCGACGAGCCAGCAGCTGGAGATCGCCGACGACGTCGAGTCCGCGTTCTACCTGCACCTGGAGGTCGCCGACCGGCCGGGCGTGCTCGCGCAGGTCGCCCAGATCCTCGGGATGCAGGGCGCGTCGATCAAGTCGGTGGTCCAGAAGGGGCTGGGGGAGAAGGCGCGGCTGACGATGGTCGTGCACCCGCTGCTCGAGTCGCGGTTCTTCGCGGCCCGCGACCTCATCGCGCGGCTGGACTTCGTGCGGTCGACCCCCCGGGCCATCCGCGTGATCGAAGAGGAGTACAGCTAAGCCGTGCCCGGCCTGATGGAGCGGTACGCCGACCGGCTGCCGTTCGCCCCCGACGACCCGCGCATCTCGCTCAACGAGGGCTCCACGCCGCTCGTGCCCGCGCCGTACCTGTCGGAGCAGGTGGGGGCCGAGGTCTGGCTCAAGATCGAGGGCGCGAACCCCACCGGCTCGTTCAAGGACCGCGGCATGACCTGCGCGGTGTCCGCCGCCGTCCGCGAGGGCGCCGAGGCGGTCATCTGCGCGTCGACCGGCAACACCGCGGCGTCGCTGGCAGCGTACGCGGCGCGGGCCGGGCTCACCGGCGCGGTGATCGTGCCGGAGGGCAAGATCGCGACCGGCAAGCTCGCGCAGGCGCTGATGCACGGCGCGCGCGTGATCGCGCTGCGGGGCAACTTCGACGTCGCGCTCAAGCTCGTCCGCGAGCTGGCGGACAACCACCCGATCGCGCTGGTGAACTCCGTCAACGACTTCCGGCTCGAGGGCCAGAAGACCGCGGCGTTCGAGCTGGTCGAGGACCTCGACGACCGCGGCCCGGACGCGCTCTGCATCCCGGTCGGCAACGCCGGCAACGTGACCGCGTACTGGAAGGGCTTCAAGGAGGTCGGCGCGTCGCCGCGGCTCTTCGGCTTCCAGGCCGCAGGCGCCGCGCCGCTCGTGAGCGGTGCGCCGGTCGAGAACCCGGAGACGGTCGCTTCCGCCATCCGCATCGGGAACCCTGCGCGGTGGGAGGAGGCGATGGCCGCCTTCACCGAGTCGCGCGGGATGGTCCGCGCGGTCACCGACGACGAGATCCTCGGGGCCTACCGCCTGCTCGCCTCGCGCGAGGGCGTCTTCTGCGAGCCCGCCTCCGCGGCCTCCGTCGCTGGCATGCTCAAGTACGGCGTCGACGGCGCCGAGCGCGTCGCCTGCGTCCTGACCGGCCACGGCCTCAAGGACCCCCAGACCGCGCTCGAGCGCGCGGGCGCGGTGGTCCCCTGCGAGCCGGTCATGGACCAGCTCGAGGCCGCCGTCCTCGGCTAGGGCTCGCGCCCGTACGCGATCAGGCGCCCGTCGGGAGACCACGCGAGCGGCATCGCGCGGCCGTCCGCGATGGGCGCCAGGACCCGCGCCGGGGCGCCGGCGCGGGCGGCGACGACCATCAGGCCGCTGTCACCGCCGCCGTCCGCGATGGTGAACGCGATCTGCGTCCCGTCGGGCGACCAGGTCAGCTCGGAGCCGCCGAGCGCGGGCCGCGTGTCGATCGTCGTGACGCGCCGGCTCGTGGCGTCGAGCAGCAGGATCCGCGGCGTGCCGAGCGCGTCGATCGCCAGGACGTCCGCCTTCGGGGAGAAGGCGACCGGCTGGTGGCGAGACGCCTGCGCCGGGACGCGGAGCGTGCGGATCCGCCCCGACGCGACGTGCATCAGCCGGATGTGGCGATCGTTCTCGCCGGCCCACGGCAGCGCCAGCGTCCGGCCGTCGTGCGAGAACGCGGCCGGGCCGAGCGCACCGAGGCCGGCGCGGCGCGGCGGGACGTAGCGGCGGATCACGCGCCCGGTCGTCGCGTCGAGGACGCGCACCGTGTCCGGGCGGCCCCACTCGGGCGCCCGGATCGCGAACCGCGTCTCGTCGGGCGACCACGCGATGTCGAGCTCGTCCATGACGCCCGGGATCGGCAGTCGGAAGAGCTCCAGGCCGTCGGCGTCGCGGACGACGATCCCGCCCCAGCGGCGCGGGTGCCCGTCGAGCACGTCGTGCAGCTCGATGAGCCGGCCGCAGCTCGGCGCGAGCTCCGCGTCGGAGAGCCACGGGCCGCGCCGCAGGACGGTCGTGGCGAGGCCGGGCGCGACCGCGAGCAGCTCGGTCGTCGCCGGCGCGCCGCCGCCCGAGACGACCATCTCGAGTCCGCGCAGGCCCCAGCACGGGCGGGAGCCGCTCACCGTGGTGACCGGGACGGCGACCCCGGTGTTCGCGTCGACCAGGCTCACCCCCTCCGCGGCGTGGGCGGCGGGGGCGAGGGTGGCGGGCGCGAGCGTGGCGGTGGCGATCGCCGCGAGCGCGGCGGCCAAGCAGGAGCGGAGGCGCATGCGGGCTACCGGCGGACGACGAGGACGGAGCGGCTGTCGGGGGTCCACATCAGACGGGAGAGCAGCTCGGTCCAGGCCGGCAGGCGGGACGTGCGCGGGCGCGCGTCCGTGGCGGCTGCGATCACGCCGATGGCCTTCCGTGACTCGTCGGAGCCGTAGAGCGTGGTCGCGATGGACCGGCCGTCGGGCGACCACACGGGGCCGCCGAGCCCGGCGCTCGCGTCGGAGAACGGCTCGAGCGGCTGCCCGGCGCCGGTGAGCGGATCGAGCAGGTGGAGCTGCGTCTCGGCGTGGAGGGCCGCGATGCGCGACCCGTCCGGCGACCACGCCGGCACGTCCCACTTGCCCTCGTACAGGCGAGCGTCCGGCTCGTCGGCGCGCAGGACGCGGACCTCGCCGGTCGCGACGTCCAGGATCCGCAGGCCTCCCGCTTCGCCGGTCCCGTAGACGACCTGCGTCCCGTCGGGCGAGAACGCCTGGGAGGTGACCTGGGGCGCGAACGGGCGCGACGCATCGGCGGCGCGGGCCAGCTCCCGACCGGTCGCCACCTCCACCACCACGAGCTCGCCGCGGGGGAAGGGGCTGGTGGGGTCCTTCTCCTGCACCGTCGCGACGCGCGTGCCGTCCCTCGACCAGGCCGACGGCACCTGCGGGACGTCCGGTCCCAGCCGGAGCCCGGCGGGCGTCCGCAGCCCGAACGGCCCGTCGCTCCCGCCGCTGCCGCGGACCGGCCACTCGGCCGCCCCGGCGCAACCGGCGGTGAGCTCGGTGTAGCGCAGACGGCGCGTGCCGGCGTGGAGCGGCAGCAGCGCTCCGCTCGCGGTGCGGCGGACGTATCGGACCGCGTCGCGACGCGGCCCGAGGGCCAGCTGCAGCCGCCCGTCCGCGCCGAGGCACCAGCTCATCCCGGTGTTCGGGAGCCGGCCGAGCTTCGCGATGCGGCCATCGGCGGCGGTGAGGCGCAGCAGCGCGAGCGGCGGCTGCTCGCGCGGGGCGGCGGAGGCGGGCGCGGACGCGGTGAGGGCGAGGGTGGCGGGGAGGACGGCGAGGGCGAGGACGGCGGCGGCGAGGCGGGGCATCGAGGTTCCTTGTCGGCGCGCGCGACGCGACCCTTGATGGGCGTCTAGGCTCCTCCGCCGATGAACCGCCGCCGCCTCGTCAGGGTCCCCGCCTCGTCCGCCAACCTCGGGCCGGGGTTCGACGCGTTCGCGGCCGCGCTGGCGCTGCACCTGGAGGTCGAGGTGGAGGAGACCGGGACGTTCGCGGTCGAGACCGACCTCGACGTGCCGAAGGACAAGTCGAACCTGCTCGTGCGGTCGTTCGAGACGCTGCACAGCGCCGACGGGTTCACGTTCCGCGTGACGTCGAAGGTGCCGATGAGCGGCGGGATGGGGTCGAGCGCGTCGGCGATCGTCGCCGGGCTCGTCGCGGCCGACCACCTGTTCGAGCTGGACGCCGACGTCTTCGCGCTGGCGAGCGAGATCGAGGGGCACCCCGACAACATCGGCGCGGCGCTGCACGGCGGCATCGTCGTGTGCGCGGACGGGCAGGTGACGCGGATCGAGCCGCCGCCGAACCTCGAGGCGGTCATCGTCGTGCCGTACGAGCCGGTGCGGACCGAGCTGGCGCGTGCCGCGCTCCCGCGCGAGGTGCCGATGGCCGACGCGGTCTACAACACCGCCCACGCGGCGCTGCTCATGCTCGGGCTCGCGCAGGGCGACCTCGACCTGCTCGCCCGCGGGCTCGGCGACCGGCTCCACCAGCCGCACCGCGCGCACCTGTTCCCGCGCAGCGCGGAGCTCGTCGCGGACGCGCGCGACCTCGGCGCGATCGGCGCGACGATCTCCGGCGCGGGGCCGACCGTCCTCGTGTGGTGCCACTACGAGCGCACGGGCGGCGTCGTCGACCAGCTCCGCCGCCGCTGCGAGGGGTGGGCCGACGTCCTGCGCGCGCCGTTCGAGCCGACCGGCGCCGACGTCCGCGAGCTCTGAGCGGCGCTCGTCAGGCGCCCTGCGTCGTGCTCGCGCCGGGCTGCCGTGCGCACGTGTCGTCGCGCCACGCGCCGTCCTCGCGCACGTAGTAGTAGTCCGAGAAGCCCATCTCCTTCGGCGCGCTGACCTTCGCGACGCCCTTGCCGCTCGCGGTGACGACCCAGCCGTCCGGCGTCGAGAGCTTCTCGAGGATCGACTTCAGCCGCTTCTGGTCGGCCTTCTTGGTCATCATCTCGAAGGCGGCGGCCATCTGCTCGACCGACGCCTTCGTCACCTGCTTGCCGCACCGCTCGGTGACCAGCCGCTTGACGGTCGGGTAGTCGCCCTCGAGCTGGGCGCGCAGGCTCGCCGCGGCGGCCTCGGCGGCGCCGTCGAGGCTGCTGTCCGTGCCCGCGGCCCCGGCCTCGGCGGGCTTCTCGGCCTCCGGCTCCTGCTGCTCCGCGGGCGCCTGCTCCTCCGTGGTCTCCGCGGGCGGGGCCTGCTCCTCGGCCGGCGGCGCCTGCTCCTCGGCGGCAGGTGGCGTCGTCGTGGCGGCCGGTGGCGCCGTCGTCGCGGGCGCGGCCGCACGGTCTTCGCCGTCATCCCCGCATCCGGCGAGGAGCAGGGCGGCGAGCAGCGGCACGGCGGAGGCACGAACGGCGGGACGGGACAGGACTCTGAGCATCCGGACACTCTGATGTACCTGGCAGTGCCGGTCAAGTCCGGTTCACCGGTGAGGCCGGTCGCTCCGAGGCCCGCCGAACCTGGCGTGTTCGGACTGCGAAGTGGGACGGGAGCGGTCGACATATCGGGCGTGCGCCGTTCCACCGCCTTCCTGACCGTCGCCGCGCTCGCGGCCGCGCTGTCCGCCCCGAGCCCCGCTGCCGCCGCGTCCCCGACCGAGCCGCAGCTGACGATCTACGCCGGCAACGGCACGAAGGGGATCCCGGTCCCCGGCCCCGCGCTCGCCTCGCCGCGGAACACGACCTCCGCGCTGGACGTGACCTCCGACGGCACGCTCTACGCGCTCGACTCCGTCAACGGCGTCGTCGAGCGGATCACCACCGACGGGCAGGTCTCGATCGTCGCCGGCAACGGCACCGCGGACCCGTTCACGCCCGGCCCGGCGACAAGCTCCGGCCTCGGCGGGCAGAGCTTCGACCTCGCGGCGCGGGACGACGGCACGCTCTACATCGCCGACTGGATCACGGGCCGGATCGCCAAGGTCGCGCCCGACGGCCAGCTGTCGCTGTTCGCCGGCAACGGCACGAACGCGTTCCCGGTCGACGGGCCGGCGCTGGCGTCGCCGCTCGGTCGCGTCCTCGGCCTGGACACCGATGCCGCCGGCAACGTCTACTTCGGCCTGCAGGACCTGCGCGTCGTCGTGAAGGTCACGCCGGACGGCCAGCTGACCCGGATCGCCGGCTCGGGCGACGGCGGGCCGATCATCGAGGGGCCGGCGCGGTCGACGGACCTCGTCCCGCGCGGCGGCACCGTGCTGCCCGACGGCACGTACTACGTCACGAACGGCGTCCCGATGGTCGGGCGCATCAAGGACGGGGAGATCGACATCGTCGACACGACGATCTCCACGCCCGTCGGCGCGAGCCACGACGAGGACGGCAACGTCTACATCGCTTCCAACGCCGGCGCGCGCATCACGCGGATCGCCCACGACGGCTCGTCGCCGACGCCGATCGCCGGCGACATGACGAACGGCCTGTTCTCGTTCACGCCGGGCGACCCGCTGCTCAGCAGCTTCTTCTCGACCGTCGTGGCGACCGACCCGAGCGGCGTCTCGTACACCGTCGACTGGTCCGCGCAGATCGGCCGCATCGGGATCGCCGTCCCGAGCCGCCCGCGTGACGTGCAGGTCACCGACGTCGGCGGCGCCACGACGGTCACGTTCCGGCCGCCGTCCAACCCCGGCCTGACGCCGATCACCGGCTACGAGGTCAGCACGGATGGGGGAGCGACGTGGAGCGCG
Organism: Parviterribacter multiflagellatus; assembly: GCF_056863265.1. Taxonomy (NCBI): domain Bacteria; kingdom Bacillati; phylum Actinomycetota; class Thermoleophilia; order Solirubrobacterales; family Parviterribacteraceae; genus Parviterribacter; species Parviterribacter multiflagellatus. The sequence continues at coordinate 256,049 of NZ_JBXPIZ010000012.1, read as the reverse complement.
TTCGAGACGACCGCCGTCGCCGGCGGCCGTCGCTCAGGGACCGTCCGGGGCCTCGCGGTCGGCCGGCACGACGTCCTCGTCCGCGCGGTCAACGGCGCGGGCTCCGGGCTGACGCCGGTGGCCCCGCAGGCGGTGACCGTGACGCCCGCCGCGACGCCGCAGACCGGCACCGCCACGGCGGGCACGACGACCGCGACGGCGGGCACCCCGGCGGCCGCGCCGCGCACGTGCCGCTCGATCCGCCGCGTCAGGCTCAGCTGGCGCGTCCCGGCCCGGACGCGCGTGCGTTCGATCGCGGTCACCGTCGACGGCAAGCGCGTCCGGACCCTCCGCGGCGCCACGCGCTCGGCCACCGTCGCGCTCGCCCCGCGCATCCCGCGCCGCTCCAAGGTCCGCATCGTCGCGACGACGGCGAACGGCAGGAAGCTCGCGGCGACGCGCACCTACCGCCTGTGCGCGCCGCGGGCCGCGAAGGCGCTGCGCACGACCGCGCTGAAGCGCGTCCGGTAGCCCGCGGCAGCGGCGCGCCTAGCCTCGGGCGCATGACCGACGTGCATCCCGCCCTGCTCGCGCACCTGCGCGCCGTCACCGAGGACGTCCCGCGCCTGGGACGTGTGGGCGCCCGACGGCGTGCTCGAGTTCCCCTACGCGACGCCGGACATGACCGGGCGGATCGACGGGGTCGAGGCGCTGGTGGCGTTCTTCGACGGGCCGCGCCGGTGGGGCGGCTGGCGGTTCGAGGTCGGCCGCGCCGTGGTCGACGAGGTCCAGCGCCTGCACGTCGCCGAGATCCACGCCGAGGCGGTGTGGGTCGAGACGGGACGCCCGTACGTGCAGGACTACGTGGTCTGGATGCAGCTCGACGCCGCCGGGCGCATCGTCCTCTGGCGCGAGTACTGGGACAAGTCGCGCGTGTGAGGGGCGAGGCGGCGCCGGCGCGGGGCTGCGGGGCGGCATGGAGATCTCGATCCGCCTCGCCGTCACGCCTTTCGCCCGCCTGCGCGGGCTGCTCGGCCACGGCGCGCCCCCGTCGCACGGGCTGCTGATCGCGCCCGCGCGCAGCGTCCACACGTTCGGGATGCGGTTCCCGATCGACGTCGTCCTGCTCGACCGCGACCTCACCGTCCTGCGCGTCGCCCGCGCGGTGCCGCCGCGGCGGGTGGTCGGGGCGCGCGGGGCGCGGGCGGTGCTGGAGCTGCCCGCGGGCGCTGCCGCCGGCCTGCGGGCCGGCGCGCGGCTGGCCGTCAGGCCTTGACGGTGACGCGGGTCCCGAGGTGGATCCGCTTGATGAGCCGCTTCATCATCGTGTCGCGCACGGTCATGCAGCCGGTCGTCGTGCGGATGCCGACCCGCCACGAGGGGCCGCCGTGGAACGCGATGCGGTCGCCGCCGGCCCAGCCCTGCGGCAGGTTCGGCTGGCGCGCGGTGATCGCGAGGATGCAGCAGCCGTAGGGGCCGAAGCCCTTCAGCGAGTCGGTGATCGCGAACCGGCCGACCGGCGTCTTGTGGTCCGGTCGGCCGACGCCGACCTGGAACTGCGTCACGACCTTGCCGTCCTTCAGCACGGTCGCGCGCAGCTTCGCGCGGTTGACGACGATCTCGTACGGCCGCTTCTCGAGCCGCGCGTCGTCCTCGTGGATCCACCCGGCCTTGCCGTCCGCGACCGACTGGTGGAGCACGCCGAGCCACTCGCCCTTGCGCGCCACGACCGCCAGCTCCTGCTTGGAGCCGAACTTCGTCCGCGTCCGCAGCATCGTCACGACCTTGCCGTTCTCCGACGGGGTGCGGCGCAGCTCGGTCCGCTTCAGGACGACCGCGCCGAGCCGCCGCACGGGGGTGACGGCGTCCGGGGCGGCGTCGGGCGGCGTGGCACCAGTCGTCTCCGTGCCCGTGTCCGTGCCCGTGGTGTCCGCGCCGTCCGCGCCCGGCGGCGTCGCGCTCAGGACGCTCGTCACCTTCGCGACGTCGACCGATGGCAGCGCGGCCTTCGACGCGTCGTCGTCGCCCGCCGTCGCCGCGAGCACCAGCACGACCGTGGCGAGCACGGCCCCGGCGGCTCCGATGATCCAGGCGCGCATGGCCTACGCGGCGCCGCGCAGCGGCTTGAGCTTGCGCCGGACGTCGTTGCGCCCGAGCCGGCGGAGGACCTCGTCGGCGAGCGCGACGTAGTCCTCACCCAGGTCGGGCCGGTGGTCGAGGATCGAGACCGCGCGCTCGGCGGACTCGGCGTACGCGATCGAGGAGCGGATCGTCGCCTCGAACAGCTTGTCGCCGAACTCCTCCTGCAGCGTCTTGTACGCGTCGCGCGAGTGCACGGTGCGCATGTCGGCGATGTTGAAGACGACGCCGAGCCACTTCAGGTCGGGGTTGAGGCTGTCCTTGGCGAGCTCGATGACCTCGAGCGCCTGCTCGACGCCCTGCATCGCGAAGTACTGCGCCTCGGCCGTCAGCATCGCCCAGTCGGCGGCCACGAGCGCGTTCACCGTCAGCAGCCCGAGCGTGGGCGGGCAGTCGAGCAGCACGACGTCGTAGTCGCCCTTCACGTCCTTGAGGGCGCGCTTGAGCGTCAGCTCACGGCCCATCTTGCCGGCGAGCGCCAGCTCGGCCTCGGCGAGCGAGAGGTTCGCGGGGAGGACCCCGCCGTGGACGGCCTTCTTCGCCTTCGCCCGCCCGGTGAGCACGTCGCCGACGGTCGGCGTTGCCTCGGGATCGACGTCGAAGTAGTCCGACAGGTTGCCCTGCGGATCGAGGTCGACCGCGAGCACGCGAAGCCCGACGCGCTGGAACACGTCCGTGAGGGTGCGCACGGTCGTCGTCTTGCCCGTGCCGCCCTTCTGCGAGAGGACTGCGATCGTCTCGGCCACGCGGCGACCGGACTCTACCGGGCGCCGCGGACCGACACGACGTGACCGTCTCTCAGCTCGCGGCCTCGTAGGTGGCGGTGATGCGCTCGGCATCCTCCGCCCCGACGGCGACGAACGCGAGCCTGTACCGGCCGACGACGATCTCATCGCCGTCGTGCAGCTCACGCCACTCGACGCGCTCGCCGTTGACGAACACGCCGTTGAGCGACCGGTCGTCGAGCACGCGGACCCCGTCCGCCTGCCGGACGATCAGCGCATGGCGGCGGGAGACGGTGGGATCGTCGAACCGGACGTCCGCCGCGAGGCTCCGTCCGACCCGCGTCCACTCGCGCTCCAGCGCGATCGACTCCGTGCCGCCGTCACGCTCGAAGACCAGGTACTGACCGGGCTCGCCGAGTCCCTCTCGCGCCTCGGCCAGCCAGGCTTCCCGTTCCTCGGGCGTGCGTTCGTCCCCAGCGCTGCCGCGGTGGAACCGCGGTCCGCTGAAGAGGGAGGCCCGCGCGTAGTTGCGACTGCCGCAGCTCGGGCACTCCGGGAGCGCGTCCGCCGCGGCCAGGGTGACCACGTACCCGCACTCCTCGCATCGGAACGAGCCCGTCCCCGCGAGCGTTCCCGACGTCAGTGACTCCATCCCCTTCAATGCTCCTCTCGGCACCGCCGTGCCTCCGGATGCTCCCGGTCGGGCACGATACCAGTGTCACGAAGTCCCGCCAGGGGTCTGGACGGTTCGGCGGCGCTGGTTTCGAACCGTCAGCAGGGAGGACGTCGCGAACCGCTCGCGAACCTCCCTCCATGCCCCGCGTGCTGCCCACCCTGCTCCCGTCGGATCTCGAGAAGCGGCTCCTCCGCAAGGGCGTCGGCGCCCTGGCGACCGAGCGCGAGACGTGCTCGGACTGCGGCCGCACGCCGCTGTACGGCGAGCACCTGCACCGCTACGGGGCCAAGCCCGTCTGCGAGCTGTGCAGCGCGCTGCGCCGCGAGCTCCCGGACGCCGTCGAGCGCGTCCACCACTGCGAGCACGGCCACACCGTCAAGATCCTCCGCGCGGCCTAGCGACCCACCGCGCCGCGCCTCGCGCGCGTGCGGCCTACCATGGGGGTGCCTTGGATCCTGTCACCTCCACCGTCACGATCGACCGGCCCGCGACCGAGGTCTACGACTACCTCTACGACGTCGCGAACCACGCCGAGTTCACCGATCACTACCTGAAGGACTTCCGCCTCACGCGGGAGGACACCCTCGGGGTCGGCGCGGGCGCGCGCTTCCGCGTCGACGCGCCGCTGCACCGCTTCAGCTGGGCCGACGTCACGACCGTCGAGGCCGTCCGTCCGCGCCGCATCGTCCAGCGCGGCCGCACCGGCAAGTTCAACCGCAACCGCGTGGTCACGACGTACACGATCGAGTCGCTCGGCCATGGCTCCACGAGCGTGAAGCTGGCGACGGAGACCGAGACGCCGAAGCTGCCGTCGGACCGCCTGCTCGGGCTGATCGCCCGCGGGTGGTACAAGCGCAACCAGAAGAAGGCCCTCCGCCGCCTGCGCTCGATCCTCGAGGAGAACCGCAAGCGCGGCGCTCGCGCGACGATCGCCGCCGGCGGCGCGCGGAAGCCTGCTTCCCAGTTCAGGTTGTAGGGTTCGCCGCCGCATGAAGTCCTCACGCATCCCTGTCGCCCTGCTCAGCGCTGTCGCCGCGCTCACGCTCGCGGCGTGCGGCAACAAGCACGATCCCGACGAGGTCACCGGTCAGCGCATCAGCGGTGCGGAGACCGAGGGCATCTACATCGACGTCGACGCGCTCAAGTACCAGGTCCAGAACTCCAAGCAGCTCAACCCCGGCATCCCCGAGGACGAGGACTACCTGGAGGGCGTCGCGCCGCTCGATCTCCAGCTGGCCGACGACGAGGTCTGGTTCGCGGTGATGATGCGCGTCGAGAACGACGATCCGGACCGCGCTCCCGTCATGAGCACCGACGACTTCGAGATCGTCGACTCGCAGGAGAACCGGTACGAGCCGATCGAGCTCGAGGATTCGAACAACTTCGCGTACCGCGCGGCCGAGGTGCCGGGCGGCGACACGTACCCGCTGATCAACAGCACCCCGGGCGAGCGTCCGCCGTACGGCTCGCTCATCCTCTTCAAGCTGAAGCGCGAGTCGCTGGGCAACCGCCCGCTCGAGCTCCACGTGAAGAGCGAGATCTCCGAGCAGGAAGGCGAGATCAACCTCGACGTCTGAGCGCGGCCTCGAGCACGGTGCGCGCCGCAGGCGCCGCCGTCTCGCCGCCCGCGCCGGACTCGACGAGCAGCACGCCCACGGCGGTCCGCGGATCGCCGGCGGGCGCGTAGCTCGCGAACCACGCGTCGGTGTTGCGGGGGTCGTACTCGGGAGCGGGTGCGACCTCCTGCCCCTCGGTCCCGGGCAACGGCTCCGGGGCCACCGTCGAGCGCAGCTCCGCCGTCCCGGTCTTGCCGGCCACGGCCACGCCCGGGATCGCGGCCGCGCCGCCCGTCCCGTCCTTGACGACCTGCCGCATCGCGCGGCCCACCGTCTTCGCCGTCCGCTCGGGCATGACGCGCTTGCGCGCGCCCTGGTCGCCGGCCAGCATCGTCGGCGTGACGCGCACGCCGCGCTCGGCCACCGTCGCCGCGACGATCGCCATCTGCAGCGCGGTCGCCTGCACGCGGCCCTGACCGATCGCGGACGAGCCGACCGCGAGGTCGTCGCCGATCTCGTCGGGCTTGGGGATCGTGCTCGTCGCCGCACCGTCGATGCCGGGCGGCTGGTTGAACCCGAACTCCTCCGCCGCCGCTACCAGGCGCTTGGCGCCCATCTGCGCGCCCAGCGGTGCGAACACGCTGTTGCACGAGTGGGCGAACGAGGCCATCAGCGTCCCGCCGCACGACTCGCCGTTGGCGTTCTCGATCTTGACGCCCTCGAGCGTCGTGAACGTCTCGACCGGATAGCCCTTGCTCGGGGAGGTGATCTTCTCCTCCAGCGCGCCGGTCAGCGTGATGATCTTGAACGTGGAGCCGGGCGGCTGGAGGCCGCTGAGCCCGATGCCCGCGGCCGCCTCGACCTCGCCGGTGCGCGGATCCATCGCGACGACGCCGCCGACCCGCCCGGCGATGGCCTGCACGGCGGCGCGCTGGACGCGCGGGACGATCGAGGAGCGCACGGCCTCGGCGCGGCGCGGGGCCGCGACGGCCAGGACGCGCGAGCCGGCGCGCAGCTCGCCGCCGGGCTTGCCGCGCAGCTCATCGTCGAGCGCGCGCTCCAGCCCGCTGACGCCCACCTGGGCGTCGGCCGGGACGCCCTCGCGACGCAGCTCGAGCTTGCGCTCCTCCGGGATCGGGCCCAGGTCGCCGCGGATCGACGCGGCCAGCTCGGCGTCCTCGGGCGTGCGGTCGTCGCCCTTGGCGAGCACGGTCCCGTCGGCGGCGAGCAGCGTCGCGCGGGTGGGCAGACGAGTCGAGCGCTCCAGCGCCTCGCCCTCGCGGACGCCGGGGAAGGCCAGGTTCGGCTCCCAGTCGACGCGCGCCTCGCCGTCCTCCTCGACGAACGGCACGTCGAGCGTCGTCGTGACCGGGCCGAAGACGCGGGTCTCGACGCGCATCGGGACGGCGACCACGTCGTCCTGCGGCTCGCGCGCCTCGCCCGTGGCGCGCACGCGCTGCGCCGTCGCGGTGGCGGCCGCCTTGGTGTGGGCGTCGCGGAACGCGCCGAGGCTCGTCTCGGACTTGGCTGCGTCGCTCAGCATCCCGTACATCGCGGCGTAGTCGCCGCGCTGCCAGGCCGCCGCGTACCGCTCCGCCGCCTGCTGCTCGGCGGGCCGGTGGCCGGCGCCCACCACCACGCCGCCGCCGAACGCGACGCCCGCCGCGACCATGAGCGGAAGACCGTGGCGCTGGAGCGCACGGCGCCTGGGGGAGTACCTTGCCCCCCGCGTGACGGGCCTCGACTGGATCATCCTCGCGTTCGTTGCTCTGCTTGCGCTCTACGGGTACGGACAGGGGTTCGTCGTCGGCGCGCTGTCCCTTGCAGGATTCGCGCTCGGCGGACTGATCGGCAGTCGTGTCGGTCCCCTGGTCCTGGAAGAAGGGTCGCGCTCACCCTACGCACCGCTGACCGCGCTCATCGGCGCGGTGCTCGGAGGGACGCTGCTGGCGATCGGGCTGGAGGGCATCGGGCGGCGGGTGCGGCGGTGGCTCGACGTCCCCGTGCTGGGGACGCTCGACGGGGTGCTGGGCGCGCTGCTGAGCGGGGCGGTCGGGCTGGGGCTGGCGTGGCTGATCGGGGCGGTGGCGCTGCAGATGCCGGGGACCCGCGAGCTGCGTGGCGAGATCCAGCGCTCGGAGATCCTCTCCCGGCTGAACGACGTGCTGCCGCCGAGCGGCCCGGTCCTCAACGCGCTCGCGCGGTTCGATCCGTTCCCCTCCATCGCCGGGCCGGACGCCGACGTGGCCCCGCCCCGAGCGGCGATCGCGCGCGACCCGCAGGTCGCCGCCGCGGCCGCCAGCGTCGTGCGGATCCAGGGTACGGCCTGCGGCCTGGGCGTGGAAGGTTCAGGGTGGGTCGTCGCGCCAGGCGTGGTGGTGACCAACGCGCACGTCGTCGCCGGACAGGACGACACGATCGTGCAGGAGCGCGGCGAGGGGGAAGAGCTGCACGGCGTCGCGGTGGCGTTCGACCCGCGCAACGACGTCGCCGTCCTGCGCGTGGAGGGCCTCGACGCACCGGCCTTGCGCGTGGTGGACACGCCCGAGTCGGGGACCGCCGGCGCGATCCTCGGCTTCCCCGAGAACGGGCCGTACGACGTCCGCGCGGCCCGCATCGGCGCGACCCGCACCGTCCTGTCGCAGGACGCCTACGGCAACGGCCCGCTCCAGCGCTCCATGACCTCGCTGCGCGGCCTCGTCCGGCCCGGCAACTCCGGCGGCCCGGTCGTCGACGGCTCCGGCCGCGTGCTCACCACCGTCTTCGCCGCCAAGACCTCCGCGGGCCCCCGCGGCGGCTACGGGGTGCCGAACGAGGTCGTCACCGACGCGGTCGAGGGCGCCGTGGGGCCGGTGAGCACCGGCCCGTGCGCGGGTTGAGGCAGCCCGTCGCGAAGGCGTCGCAGGGCCCCCGCTAGGCTCCGCCTTCATGGCCAAGACCCTCGTGATCGCCGAGAAGCCCTCCGTCGGGCGTGATCTCTCGCGCGTCCTTCCCGGACCGTTCGAGAAGCACGAGGGCTACCTCGAGGGGCCCGACCACGTCCTCACGTGGGCGGTCGGCCATCTCGTGCAGCTCGCCGAGCCCGAGCAGTACGACCCCAAGTTCAAGAAGTGGCGGATGGCCGACCTGCCGATCGTGCCGGACAAGTTCAAGCTGGTCGTCCGGGACGAGCGCTCCAAGAAGCAGATGGCGGTCGTCACCAAGCAGCTCAAGCGCGACGACGTCGCCACCGCGATCAACGCGTGCGACGCCGGCCGCGAGGGCGAGCTGATCTTCGCGTACCTGTACGAGAAGGCCGGCGCGAAGAAGCCGGTCGAGCGGCTGTGGCTCTCGTCGATGACCGACGCGGCGATGCGCGACGCCTTCACCCGTCTGCGCCCCGCGGCGGAGCTCAAGCAGCTCGAGGAGGCCGCGCGCTCGCGCTCGGAGGCCGACTGGGTCGTCGGCATGAACGCCACGCGCGCCGCGACGATCCGCCTGCGCAGCAGCTTCGACGGCGCCGTCTCGCTCGGCCGCGTCCAGACGCCGACGCTCGCGATCCTCGCCCGCCGCGAGGAGGAGATCCGGGCGTTCAAGCCCGAGCCGTACTGGCTGGTCGACGCGACGTTCGAGGCCGACGGCGCGCGGCGCTACGAGGGCCGCTTCCACGCCGGCGCCAACCCGCGGATCACCACCGCCGACGAGGCGAAGGCGATCGTCGACGCGGTCAAGGGCCAGCGCGGCACGATCACCAAGCTCGACAAGACGAAGCGCAAGGAGAAGGCGCCGCTCCTCTACGACCTGACGTCGCTGCAGCGGGACGCCAACACGCGCTTCGGCTTCTCCGCGCGCCGCACGCTCGCGGCCGCGCAGCGGCTCTACGAGGAGCACAAGGCGCTCACGTACCCGCGCACGAGCTCGCGCTTCCTGAGCACCGACATGGTCGACGAGCTCAAGCCGATCGCGCAGCTCGTCGGCGGCAACCGCGAGTACACGAAGGCCGCGCAGTACGTCACCGGGCTGGACGTCCTGCCGCTCAGCCGCGTGATCAACGACGAGAAGGTCACCGACCACCACGCGATCATCCCGACGAAGGCCGAGCACCGCGTCGACAAGATGAACTCGGACGACCAGCGCGTGTACGACCTGGTCGTGCGCCGGTACCTCGCCGCGTTCCACCCCGACGCCGAGTTCGAGAACACGCGGGTCGAGACCACCGTCGCCGAGTACGTCTTCCGCACGCGCGGCAAGGTCCTGCTCGTCCCCGGCTGGCGCGGCGTCTACGGCGAGCTGGCCGACGACGGCGGCGCCGACACCGAGGACGAGGGGCGCGACCAGACGCTGCCCAAGCTCGAGAAGGGCGAGGACGTCGACACGAAGACGGTCGAGTCGCTCGAGCGCGAGACCAAGCCGCCACGCCGTTACTCCGACGCGTCGCTGCTGGGCGCGATGGAGACCGCCGGCAAGCTCGTCGACGACGACGAGCTGCGTGAGGCGATGAAGGACTCGGGCATCGGCACCCCGGCCACGCGCGCGGCGATCATCGAGCGCCTGATCGACGTCGGCTACGTCGAGCGCGAGGCGCGGGCGCTGGTCGTGACCGAGAAGGGCCTCAACGTCGTCAAGTTCCTCGGCGAGCACCCGCTCACGTCCCCGTCGCTGACGGGCGACTGGGAGGCGCGGCTGGCCAAGATCGAGACGGGCGAGGACTCGCGGCGCAAGTTCATGAGCGACATCGCGGCGTTCGCCGGCGCCACGGTGCAGGAGCTCGACGCGAAGCTCAAGGACGTCAAGATCCCGCGCGCGACGCTGGGCCCGTGCCCGGTCTGCGGCCGCACGATCAACGAGAACCGCAAGGGCTACTCGTGCTGGTCGCGCGAGGACCCGGGCTGCGGGTTCGTGATCTGGAAGGCCAAGGCGGGCAAGCAGCTGCCGGTCGCGGTCGCCAAGGAGCTGATCGCCACCGGCCGCACCGAGAAGCCGGTGACCGGCTTCAAGGGCCGCTCGGGCAAGACGTTCCGCGCGCGCCTGGCGCTGCAGCAGGGCGAGGACGGCAAGTGGCGGGTCGAGTTCGATGAGCCCTGGGCCCGCGAGGGGGCCAAGCCGCCGGACGAGGAGACCGCCGCCGAGCAGCAGGCCGGTACGGGGACGGCCGAGGAGCAGGCCGCGACGGAGACCGCCGCGGCCTGAGCCGGCCGGCTACTCCGGCAGGATCGGCACGCCGGCGATGGCGAGCCCGATCACCACGAGCCCCAGCACGAACCCGACCCACCCGAGGTTGACGCCCCAGTTCGCCTGCCCGCGGTTGCCGTAGCGGGCCGGCTGGGCGTCCATGTCGCTCTGCGCCTGCTTGCCGAGCACGATCCCGGCGACGCTGAAGACGACGGGGCAGAGGAACAGGCCGACGACGCTCAGGGCGAGCGACGCGGTCGCCTTGCCGTGGCTCTCCCCGCCGCCCCCGCCGCCGTACGGCACCGGCGGAGCGGCCTGGCCCGGCCACGGGGACGTCCCCTTGGCGGGCGGCGCGGCGGGCTGCGGCGGGTATGGGTCCGCCGGCGGCGGCGTGTAGCTCGCGTCGCTGGGCGGGAGCCAGCCGTCGGGGGCGGCCGCCGGGGGCCGAACCGGCTCGTCGCCGCCGGTCGGGGGCAGCCAGCCGCCGGGGGCGGGGTCGTCGGGGCGCTCGTCGGGCACGGGCGGAAGGTACCGCGCCGTGCCCGGTGCGCGCCGAGGCGGTGGCGTCAGGCCGCGGCGGCGATGACCACCAAGAGGACGAAGAGCGCGGTCAGGCCGAGGCTGACCCAGCCGAGGACCGCGCCGGCCTTCGCGAGCCCCGCGCCGGACATGCCCGGGTGCGCGGCGATCTCGTCCTGCGCCCGCCGGCCGAGCACGACCGCGGCGATCGGCGCGATGATCGGGATCAGCACGAGGCCGAGGATGCCTAGGACCAGCGACGCGGTCGCCTTGCCGGAAGACGCGCCGGCGCCGTCGCCGGCGGCTGCAGTGGGTGCGGGACGGCCAGGGAACTCGGGTGAGGCGGTGCTCATGCGAAGGGTCTCCTTTCCGGTGGCTCGAAAGCGGAGTTCCCCGCTCGCTGGCGCGCTTACACTCCGACTTCGTGCCCGACCTGATCTGCCCGTTCCGGGCGGCGACCGGCCTCCCGTGCCCGCTGTGCGGCTCGACCCGCGCCGTCGTCCTCGCGGTGCAGGGCGACCCGGGGTTCGTCCGCTACAACGCGGTGGCGGTGGTCGTGCTCGCGGTGGTCGCGGTGTGGCTCGCCGTGCGGGGCGTCGCGGCGTGGCGGGGCGTCGCCGTGCCGCTCCCGCTGCCCCGGGGCCGGCCGCTGGCGGCGGTGGTCGTCGCCGTCGCGGCGCTCGCCTGGGCGTGGGCGCTGGCGCACCGGGACACGATCGTCACCTAGGCCGCCGTCGCGAGCGGGACGCCGCGGGCGGCGAGCTGCTCGCGCAGGCGCAGCAGCGCGAGGTCCTTGCCCTTCGCCTCCAGCATCACGTCGAAGTCGCGCAGCCCCGCGGCCGTCTCGCGGAGGAAGTGCTCGAACCCGATCGGGTCGATGAGGTCGGCGTGGGCGCCCAGCTGGGGGAGGACCGGGACGCGCTCCGTCCTTCTCCCGACCTTGCGCACCTTCTCCTCCAGCGCGGTCTTGGGCGTCGAGTAGTGGATCTTGGGCGTGACCTCGTCCGGCCAGGTGGCGAGCGCGAGCCCGAGCGCCTCGCGATCGGGGATGCGGTGCGGATCGTGGCAGTGGTGGTGCAGGACGTCCCATGCGACCGGGCGGCCGATCCGCTGGCTCAGGTCCAGGACGTCCGTGAGCGCGAACGTGCGGTCGTCGTTCTCGATGACGAGCCGCCGCTGCGCGGCGTCCGACAGCAGCGCGAACCCGCGCTCGAACCGCTCCAACGCCGCCTCCGTGCCGCCCGCGCCGCCGCCGACGTGCAGGATCACCACCGACTCGGGGCCCAGCCCCATCGCGTCCATCAGCTCAGCCTGGACCTCCAGCTCCACCGCCGCCAGCCGCCGCACCTCGGGGTCCTCGGAGTTGAGGACCGTGTACTGGCCGGGGTGGGTGGTGAGCCGGATGCCGCGCTCGCGGGCGAGCGCCCCGACCTGCGCCAGCTCGGCCGCGAACCGCCGCGGCTGGTCGCGGAACCGCGTGTGCTCGGGGTGGCTCGCGTAGGGCGCCAGCGCGGTCGCCATCCGGTAGAAGCTCAGGTCGTGGTCGTCGCAGTAGCCGAGGATCGCGCGGAGGTGCTCGAGCGAGACGCCGAGGCTGGGATCGGACTGCCAGCGGCGCGTGTCGTGGGAGGGAAGTCCGCCGGCCCCGAGGACCTTGACGGCGAAGCCGAGACGCATCCGTGCGCGACTACCCGGAACGCGTCCGCCGTCCGCGCCACGATGGAGGGCCCGTGTCGCTGACCCTCGTCACCGGACCCGCGAACGCCGAGAAGGCCGGCGTCGTCCTCGGCCGCCTGCGCGAGCTGCTGGAGCGCGAGCCGATCCTCGTCGTGCCCACGGCGCCGGACGTCGACCGCTACCGGCATGAGCTGGCGGGCGAGGGGCTGGTGTTCGGCGCGCGGGTCGAGACGTTCGACCGGCTGCTGCGGGAGATCGGGCGCCGCGCGGGCGTCGGCGGCTCCCCGCTGGGCCGGCTGGCGCGCGAGCGCGTGGCGCTGGCGGCGGCGGCCGACGCGAAGCTCGAGCTGCTCGCCGGGTCGGCGACGACGCCGGGGTTCGCGGCTGCGGCCTGCGCGCTGTTCGACGAGCTGGAGGCCGAGCGCATCACGCCGCAGCGGCTCGTGACGGCGCTGCGCGCCTGGGCGGCGGAGGACACCGCGCGCGGGCCCTACGGCGAGGAGCTCGGGCGCCTGTACTCCGCGTACCGCAACCGGCTGGAGCGGCTGGAGCGGCGCGACCCCACGCTGCAGCACGTCGCGGCGCTCGACGCGCTGCGCGAGGACGGCGCGCGCTGGGGCGCCACGCCGGTCCTCCTCTACGGCTTCGACGACCTCTCGGCGCTCCAGCGCGACGCGGTGCTGACGCTCGCCGGAACGGGCGCGGAGGTTGTGGTGTCGCTCACCTACGAGCCCGGACGGCACGCGTTCGCGGCCCGCGGCGCGACCGTCAACGCGCTGGCGCCGGTCGCCGACGACACGGTCGTCCTGGAGCCGAACGCCGCGCACTACGCGCCCGCGTCGCGCGAGGTGCTGCACCACCTGGAGCGGCGCCTGTTCGAGGAGCTGCCCGAGGACGTGGTGGCGCCGGAGATCGCGGCGCCCGCGCCGGCGGCGGACGAGCCGCTGACGCTGTTCGACGACCTCGCCATGCGGACCGGGGTGGAGGACCCGCCCGGGAGCGCCATCGCGCTGTCGCGCAGCGCCGCCGGCGCGGCCGCGGAGCCGGTGGCCGCCGCGCGCGTCGACCCCGGCGAGGCGGTGACGTTCCTCGAGGGCGGCGGCGAGCGCGCGGAGCTGGAGCTGGTGGCGGTCGAGGTCGCGCGGCTGCTGCGCGAGGGCGTCCCCGCCGAGGAGATCGCCGTCGTCCTCCGCCAGCCCGACGAGGCGGCGGCGCTCGTGGCGCAGGTCTTCGAGGCGTACGGCGTGCCGGTCGCGCTCCAGCAGCGCACGCAGCTCGGCCACACCGCGCTCGGCCGCGGCCTCGTCGCGCTGCTGCGCGCGGCCACCGGCGGCACCGCGCAGGACCTGCTCGCGTTCCTGCGCACGCCCGGCCGGGTGCGCAACGAACGGTGGGTCGACGCGCTGGAAGCCGAGATCCGCCGCACCGGCGCGCGCACGGCCGACGCGGCGCGCGCGCTGTGGGAGCGCCGGCACCCCGATCTGCCGCTCGGCGCGCTCGACCGCGTGGCGGGCGCCCACCGGCGCGGGCCCGCGGAGCTGCTGGAGCGGCTCGACGCCGAGCTGGCGACGCTCTTCGCGGCGCCGCACCGGCGCGCCGCGCCGGTCCTCACCGCCCGTGAGGCGGCGAGCGCGCAGGTGCTCGCGGCCGGCAAGCGCGCGCTGGCGGACCTCGCCGACGCTGCCGCGCACGACGCCCGCCTGATCCCGCCGCCCGAAGAGCTGGCGTCGCTGCTCGCCGCCGTCGAGGTGCGCGTCGGCGAGCGCGCGGCCGCGGGCGCCGTCCAGGTCACCGATCCCCAGTCGCTGCGCGCCCGCCGCGTCCGCGCGCTGTTCCTGTGCCGGATGCAGGAGCGCGCGTTCCCCGCGCCCGCGCGGCCCGAGGCGTTCCTCGGCGACGACGAGCGGCGGGCGATCAACGCGGCGTCTGGTCTGCGGCTGGCCGCCCACGAGGACGTGCTCGGGGTCGAGCGCTACCTCCTCTACGCGACGGTCTCGCGGCCGGAGGAGCGGCTCTACGTCTCCTGGCACGCGGCCGACGACGAGGGCGACCCCGAGGTGCGCTCGGCGTTCGTCGACGACATCGCGCTGCTGCTCGACCCGCGCGCGATGGACGAGCGCCGCCGGCGCGACCTCGGCGCCGTCGGGTGGGGCGTGGACGCCGCTCCCACCGATCGCGAGCGGCTGCGGGCTGCCGCGGCTGCCGAGCCGCCGGTGCGCGAGGCGGTCGCCCAGCCGCTGCGACACCCCGCGATCCTCGAGGCGCTGCGGGCGCGCGACACGTGGTCGGCGTCGGCGCTGGAGGCGTGGGCGTCCTGCCCGGTCAAGTGGTTCGTCGAGCGGTGGCTGGCGCCGGGCGGGCTGGAGCCCGACCCCGAGGCGATGGTCCGCGGCGACCTGGCCCACCGGGTGCTGGAGGAGGCGCTGCGGCGGCTCACCGACGCGGGCGCGCTGACGCCCGCGCGGCTGCCCGAGGCGCGCGAGGCGGTGACGACCGCGCTGGACCGGTTCGCCGACCGCTTCCCGATGTCGGTCGACCCGTCCCGGCGCCGCGCGATGCGGCGGCGGCTGGAGGCCGACCTGCTCCGCTACGTGGAGGCCGCCGCGTACAGCCGTACGGCGTTCGTGCCGCGCCACTTCGAGCAGGAGTTCGAGGTGCAGGCGGCGCCCGGGGTGCGGCTGCGCGGGCGGATCGACCGCGTCGACGTGCAGGAGCGCGGCGGCCGCGCGGACGCCGCGATCGTCTACGACTACAAGGGCAAGTCGGCCTACTCCGCCAAGAAGTGGGAGGAGGAGGGGCGCTTCCAGCTCGCGGTCTACGCGCTCGCGGCGCGGGAGCTGCTCGGGCTGGAGCCCGTCGGCGCGCTCTACCAGCCGCTCGGGGCGGAGGACCTGCGGCCGCGCGGCGCGATCCGCGACGACGCCGACGAGCAGCTGCCGGTCTACCGGGACGACCGGCTCTCAGCCGAGGAGCTCACTGCGGTCCTGGACGGGGCGCTCGAGCTGGCGGTGCAGGCCGCGGGCGAGGCGAAGTCCGGCGCGCTGGAGCCCAAGCCCGAGCGGTGCGCGTGGGGCGGCGGCTGCGCGTACCCGACGATCTGCCGGTGCGAGGGATGAGCACGGCCCCGTCGATCGAGGTGCACGGGCCGGGCGGCCGGCCGTTCACCGACGAGCAGGCCCGGGCGGTCCTGCAGCGCGACGGCGACCTGCTGCTCAGCGCGGCGGCGGGCTCCGGCAAGACCTCGGTGCTGGTGGAGCGGTTCGTCCGGCTCGTCACCGAGGACGGGTTCACGCCCGGCCAGGTGCTCGCGATCACGTTCACCGAGAAGGCGGCGGGCGAGCTGCGCCACCGTGTGCGCGAGCGGCTGCTGGAGCTGGGCGAGCGCGACCTCGCGCGCGAGGCCGAGGGCGCGTGGATCTCGACCATCCACGGGTTCTGCGCGCGGCTCCTGCGCGGCCATGCGGTGGCGGCCGGGCTCGATCCGGCGTTCACGGTGCTCGACGAGACCGTGTCGCGCGGGCTGCGCCAGCAGGCGTGGGACCGCGCGTTCGCGGCGTGGCTGTCCGAGCGCGGGGACGCCGCGCTGGATCTCGCCGCTGCCTTCACCGCCGACCGGCTGCGCGAGGCGATCGAGGAGGTCTACGGCGTCCTGCGCTCGGAGGGCCACACGCGCCCGCGCCTGCCGGTGCCGCCGCCCGCGCCGCTGCCGGCGTCGGAGGCGCTGCTGGCCGCGCGGGAGGTCGCGCTGCGGTCGCTCGATCCGGACGACACGCGCGCCACGGTGCTCAAGGCGCTGCGCGCGCTGGAGCGGTGCCGCGAGGTGTTCGCGCTGCTCGGGCCCGACGCGGTGCCCGAGCCGGGGCTGCTGGACCAGGCGTGCTTCAAGCCGGGGTCCACCAAGGCGCTGAAGACCGACGAGATCGCGGGCTACCTCGCGGCGCACGCCGAGTACGCGGGCGCGTGCGCGGCGTACCGGGCGTCGCGGGCGGCGGCGGAGCTGGACGCGCTGCTCGACGGCTACGCGACCGCCTACGCCGACGCCAAGCGGGCGATCTCGGGGCTCGACTTCGACGACCTGGAGCTGCTCGCGCGCGACCTGATGGTCGACTCGCCGGCGGTGCGGCGGGCGACGCAGGAGCGGTTCGCGCGGGTGATGGTCGACGAGTTCCAGGACTCCTCGCCGCGGCAGGTCGTGCTGTTCGACCTCGTCGCCTCGGGCAACCTCTTCGTCGTCGGCGACGAGCTGCAGTCGATCTACGGCTTCCGCCACGCGGACGTCGAGGTCTTCCGCAAGCGGCGCGCCGACTTGGCGACCACCGACCGCGCCGCGCTGCTGACGCGCAACTTCCGCTCCCGCGCGCCGGTGCTGGAGGCGGTCAACACGGCGTTCGCGGACCGGTTCGGGGCGGGCTTCTCGCCGCTCGTGCCCGGGCGCAGCGACGCCTGGGACGGCGCGCCGGAGGTCGAGGTGCTCGTGACCGGCGCGGACGGGTGGGACGACGTCGACCTCGGCGGCCTCCCGCGCGCGCAGGCGTGGCGGCACGCCGAGGCGCGGCTGCTCGCGCAGCGGCTGGCGGAGCTGGTGCGCGACGGCACGCCGCCGGAGGACGTCGTGGTGCTCCTGCGCTCCGCGACCGACCTGCCGGTGTACGAGCGGGCGCTGGAGGAGGCCGGGCTGCAGACGCTCGCCGCGGGCGGCCGCGGCTACTGGGGCCGCCAGGTCGTCCGCGACCTCTGCGCGTGGCTCGCCGCGCTCGCCAACCCCGCCGACGAGGAGCAGCTCTACGGCGTCCTCGCCTCGCCGCTGGTCGGGCTCTCCACCGACGCCCTCGCGCTGGTCGCCGGCGCGGGGGAGGGGTACGTCTGGCCCGTCATCGACGCCGCGTTCGGCGGTGCCCCCGTGCCGCCGCCCGCCGCCGGAGCGCCCTCCTCCGCGGGCGCTTCGGAGGAGGACGCCTCCGCCCCTCCCGCGGACCCTGCGCGCGAGCGCGAGATGCGGATGTTCCTCCGGGCGCGGCAGGCGGCCCAGACCCTGCCCGACCTGCTCCCCGACGCCGACCGCGAGCGCCTCGCCGCCTTCCGCGCGCGGTTCGCCCACGAGCGCCGCGCGCTCCCGACGCTTCCGATGGACGCGGTGCTGCGGCGGGCGATCGAGGCGAGCGACTACGACCTGCACGTGCTGCGGCTGCCCGGCGGTGCACGGCGGCTCGCGAACGTCCACAAGCTCCTGCGCCTCACCGCCGACCACGAGCGCGTCCACGGCCGCGACGTGCGCGGGCTGGTCGACCGGGCGAACGAGGAGCTCGAGGCCGACGCGCGCGAGACCGACGCGCCCGTCGAGCTGGGCGACGCGAAGGCCGTGCGGCTCATGACGATGCACGCCGCGAAGGGGCTGGAGTTCCCGGTCGTCGCGGTGGCGGACCTCGGGCGCGGCGCGCGCGGGCAGGATCCGGCGGTGCTCGTCGGCAAGGAGCGTCTGGGCATCCGGCTGCCCTCCATTGGCGGCGGCCGCGAGCAGGGCCTGGACTACGCCGAGCTGCGCGACGAGCGCCGCGCGGCGGAGGCGGCCGAGGAGGATCGCGTCCTCTACGTCGCGCTCACCCGCGCCCGCGAGCGGCTCATCGTCAGCGGGGCGCTCAAGCTCGACCCGTGGCCCGACCCGGGCCGCCCGAACGTCGCGCCGATCGCCTGGCTCGCGCCCGCGCTGGCCGGCGGCGTCGCGCCGATCGTCGAGTCGATCGGTGACGGGCCGCTCGTCACACCTCGCGCGCGGCTGCTCGTGTCGACACCCGAGACGGTCGGCACGGTGCTCCGCCACGAGTCGCTCGCGCCCGCCGGCCAGGACCTCCCGCTCGCCCCGCCGCCGCCCGCGCGCGAGCCCGCCGCGTTGCCGGAAGGCCCGCCGCCGCAGCCGCGCTCGCTCTCGTACACCGCGCTCTCGCTGTGGCGCAAGTGCGGCTACCGCTTCTACCTCCAGCGCATCCTGCGGCTCCCCGAGGAGGAGGACGCGCGGCCGCCCGCGCGGGAGGCCGGCGGGCGCCTCGATCCCCGCACGCGCGGCTCGATCGCGCACGCCGCGCTGGAGCGCGAGGGCGAGACGCGCGCGCTCGTCACCGAGGCCGCCGCGCGGTTCGGGGTGGAGCTGACGCCGGAGGAGCTCGACGACATCGCCGGCCTGGTCGACGCGTTCGGGCAGACGCCGTACGCCGATCGCGTCGCCGCGGCCGACCGCATCCGGCGCGAGCACACGTTCAGCTTCCCGCTCGGCGGCACGATGCTCAACGGCGTCGTCGACCTCCTCGCGCACGAGGAGGACGGCACCGCGCTGGTGCTCGACTACAAGACCGACCGCATCGCGCCCGACGACACCCCGCAGGCGCTCGTCGACCGCGACTACGACATCCAGCAGCGCCTCTACGCGCTCGCGGTCCTCACGTCGGGCGCCCCCGGCGTCGAGGTCGCCTACGTCTTCCTCGAGCGCCCGCACGAGCCGGTCAGCGCGACGTTCACCCAGGCCGACCGCCCGCGCCTCGAGCACGAGCTCCACGCGCTCGCCAAGGGTCCACTCACCGGCCACTTCCCCGTCGCCCCCGAGCCGCACCTCGGCCTCTGCGCCGGCTGCCCCGGCCGCCGCGCCCTCTGCATCCACCCCGAGGAGCTCACCGGCCGCGAGCTCCCAACCGCCCCCTCCGAGCTCGACCCCGACGCGAGCGCCAGCGGTCGCGCCTAGCGTCCGCCCGGGCCCTTCTCCGTCACGTCGTCCGTGTCCCGCGCCGCGGGCGGTGCGGGGATCGTGCCTGTCGGGTCGGCGGGGGTGGGTGGGGGCGAGGGTGGCGGTGGGCCGCCGCGGCCGGCGAGCTGCGCGCGTTCGATCTCGCCGTTGAGCTCGCCGCCGAGGAGGAACGCGAGCGAGGTCAGGTAGAGCCAGAGGAGCAGGACGATCGCGCCCGCGAAGGCGCCGTAGGTCGCGCCGTAGTTGCCGAAGTTCGAGACGTAGAAGAAGAAGGCGCCGGACGCGAGGATCCAGATCACCACGCCGAGGACCGCGCCGGGCGAGATCCACTGGAAGCGGCGGTGCTCGAGGTCGGGCGCGTACGCGTAGATGATCGCGAACACGAGCATCATCGCCGCCAGGGCCACGACCCAGCGGGCGTAGAGCCAGATCGCCGCGCCGGTGGAGCCGAGGCCGATCGTGCCGAACAGGTCCTCCGCGATCCCGCCGCCGAGGAACACGCACACGAGCGCGACGATCGCGAGCACGATCACCACGCCCGTCCACGCGATGTCCTGCAGCTTCTTGCGCGCGAACCCGCGGTCGTCGTCCACGCCGTAGACCTTGTTCATCGCCCGGCCCGCCGCGCCGAACGCGCCCGACGCGCCGTTCACACCCAGCACGAGGCCGACGACCAGGCCGAAGCCCACCTTCGCGCCGCTCGACTCGATCAGGCTCTGCAGCGACGCCTCGACGGCGTCGATGACGTCGTCCGGCGCGCCCGCGTCCTCGAGGTACTGCACCGAGTCGGTGACGAGCGACTGCTGCCCGAACAGGCCGAGCAGCGACACCGCCACCAGCAGCCCGGGGAAGAGCGACATCACCAGGTAGTACGTCATCGACGCGCCCCAGTCGGTCATCCCGTGCGCCTGGAACATCTTCACGGCCCGCTTGAGCGAGCCGAGCAGCGCCGGGCGCGGCGCCGGCTCGACGTACGCCTCGCGCGCGGGGCCGACCGGGCCGGGGGTCGTCGTCATCGGCGATCAGCCTCCCCGCCGCTACGCCGCGCCAATCGGCGGCGCCTTGCCCTCCACGACCGCCTGCGCGGTGTCGACGACGGTCTGGTTGTGGCCGCGCGCGTGGGCCCGCAGCCGCTCGAACGCCGCCCGCTCGTCGAGCCCGTGGCGCTCCATCAGGATGCCCTTGGCGCGTTCGATCACCGCGCGGCGCGCGAACGCGCCCTCCAGCCGGTCGACCCGATCGGTCAGCCGCTCGAGGTCCGCGCGCCGGCGCAGCGCCACGGCGATCGCGGACTCCAGGTCCTCGGGCGATCCCTTGCGCGCGTACGCGTCCACGCCCCGCTCGGCGGCCGCGCGGACGAACTCCGGCTCGGCCTCGTCGATCAGCGCGACCACCGGGCCGCTCGCGTAGGCGGCGATCTCGGCGATGAGGTCGAGCGCGTGCTGGTCGTCGCTGTGGACGACCACGACGGCGAGGTCGGGATCCTCGGCCACCACCTGCTCGGCGGCCCCGGCGACGTCGACGGCCAGCGATGTCACGGTGTGCCCCAGCTCCTCCAGCTGGGCGGCGGTGCGGCGCAGGGCCACCTCGTCCTCGTCGGCAGCGAGCACCCGCAGCGGGGCGTCGTCTTCCATGACCACGGCGGATATCATGACGCCCCCTGGTACCCGGATGGCGCTTGCGCAACCCGGGTGCCACGGTTCAGATCGAGCGCCCCACGCCCCCGGTGCTTACCGACCCACGCCAGAGGGAAGAGGCAGGGCTACGTGCGGCGTACGCAGACGACGAGCGGTCCAGAGCGGGAGGCCGAGGACCGCGAGCTGTTCCTGAAGCTGAAGGCGGGTGACACGAGCGCCAGGGACCAGCTCGCCGAGCGCTTCCTCCCGCTCGCCAGGCAGTTGGCGCGCCGCTACCAGCGGGCGGACGAGCCGCTGGACGACCTCGTGCAGGTCGCGTCGCTCGGCCTCATCAAGGCGATCGACCGGTTCGACCCCGCGCGCGAGGTCGCGTTCAGCAGCTACGCGGTGCCGACGATCCTCGGCGAGCTCAAGCGCCACTTCCGCGACCGCACCTGGTCGGTCCGCGTCCCGCGCGACCTGCAGGAGCTGGCGCTGAAGGTCGACAAGGCCGTGGCGAACCTCTCCCGCGACCTGCGCCGCCAGCCGAGCGTCACCGAGATCGGCGAGGTCGTCGGGGCGAACGAGGAGCAGGTGCTGGAGGCGCTCGAGGCCGCCGGCGCCTACCGCGCGACGTCGTTCGACGCCCCGCGCTCCAACGACGACGACGCGGGCGACAGCCTGGCCGACGCGTTCGGGGACGTCGAGCTGGGCTTCGGCCTGGCGGAGGACCGCGCGACGCTGGAGCGGCTGATGGCCGCGATCACGCCCCGCGAGCGCGAGGTGCTGCGCCTCCGCTTCGCGGAGGATCTCACGCAGGCCGAGATCGGCGCGCGCATCGGGGTCTCGCAGATGCAGGTCAGCCGCCTCATCCGCCAGTCGCTGGCGCGCCTGCGCACCGCCGCGCTCGCCGCCGAGCGCCAGGCCCTGCGCGACCGCAGCGAGGACTAACGCGCCAGCGCGCGGGTAGGCCGCGCGGCATGCCTCGCGCCGCCATCCTCGACATCGACGGGACCCTCTGCGACACGAACTACCAGCACGCCCTGGCGTGGTACCGGGCGTTCCGGCAGTCGGAGCTCATCGTGCCCATCTGGAAGATCCACCGCGCGATCGGCATGGGAGGCGACCAGCTCGTCGCGCACCTCGTGGGGGAGGAGAAGGACGAGGAGCTGGGCGACGACATCCGGGCGGCGGAGAAGGCGCTCTACCTCGCGATGATCGAGGAGGTCGAGCCGCTGGAGGGCGCGCGCGAGCTGATCGTCGACCTCAAGGAGCGCGGCTCCTCCGTCATCCTCGCCAGCTCGGCGAAGGCCAACGAGCTCGACCACTACCTCGACCTGCTCGACGTGCGCGACATCGTCGACGACTGGACCTCGTCGGCGGACGTGGAGAAGACCAAGCCCGAGCCCGACCTCGTGCTGGCCGCGCTGGAGAAGGCCGGCACGCGCGACGAGGCGGTCATGGTCGGCGACACGCCGTGGGACGTGCAGGCCGCGCGCAACGCCGGGATCGACACGATCGCCGTGCTCACCGGAGGGTTCGGGGAGGACGAGCTGCGCGACGCGGGCGCGCTCGCGGTGTTCGACTCGATCGTCGCGCTGCGCGAGGGGATGTCCGGGACGCCGCTCGGGTAGGCGACCCGTATGAGCATCACCGACAAGATCACAGGCCGCTTCAAGAAGGCCGCCGGCGACGTGATGGACGACGCCTCGCTGCGCCAGCAGGGGCGCAAGGAGGAGCGCAAGGGCGAGGCGAAGGACGAGGCCGCCCGCGCCGAGGAGAAGGCGCAGGCCAAGGCCGAGGAGGCCGCGCGCCTGGACCGGCAGACCTGACGTTGCCCGCGACCCTCGAAGTCCCGCAGCCGGTCGAGCCGGCGCAGCCGGTCGTCCCGCAGCCGCCGACGATCCCGACGGAGCCGGTCGAGCCCGGCACGCCGACCGAGCCCGTCACCCCGGCTGTGCCGGAGGAGCCGACGGTGCCCAGCGAGCCGCCGCCGGAGCCTGAGGTCGCGCCCGACCCCGCGCAGTAGTCAGCGCGGGGTCGGCGCGGGCCGGCTCACGCCAATCCCTCAGCCTCGTACTCGCGGAGGAAGCCCTCGAACAGGCGCCGGTGGCCCTCCTCGTCGTGGAGGATCGCGATGACCATGTCGTTGGTCACGGGGTCGATCCCCTCCGTCAGCTCGATCAGCTGGTTGTAGTGGTCGATCGCGCCGTTCTCCGCCTCGATCACGCCCTTGATGACGTGCACGATGTCCGTCTGCTCGGTCGGCGGCTGCAGGTAGGACTGCTCGGGCTTGAAGGCGAGCGAGCCCGGGACGACGCCGTAGAGGTCCTTGATGCGCCGCGCGAACTGCTCCGCGTGGCCGAGCTCCTCCTGGATGTCGGCCTTCAGCGACTCGATGATCTCCTGGGCGCGAACGCCGTCGGGGTTGACCGAGTTGGTGATGTAGTTGATCACCGTCTCGATCTCCATCCAGTAGGCCTTCTGGAGCATCGCGATGATCTGCTCGCGCTGCTCGGTCTTGTCCTCGGCGAGGATGCCGTGCGTGGCGCTGCGAGCGGGGGTGGTGGCCATTGCGTCCTCCTGTGACTTTCGCTGTCGGGAACAGGTTCTACCGCTGCTGCTCCTCCCCGGCCAGGGCGGCTCCCAACCTTCGGCGCGCCTAACCGGCGAAGGCCCTCCGGTAGGCCGTCGGGGTCGTCTTCGTCGCCCGCCGGAAGTGGTCGCGCAGCGACACCGCGGTGCCGAAGCCGCAGCGCGTCGCGACGGCCTCGATCGGCAGGTCGGTCCGCTCCAGCAGACGGCGCGCCTCGTCGACCCGGCGGTCGTGCAGCCAGCGCAGCGGGGTGGTGCCCGTCTCGGCGCGGAAGCGGCGCATGAACGTCCGCTCGCTGACGTGCGCGTGGCTGGCGAGCTCGGCGACGGTGAGCGGGCGGTCGAGGTGCCGGAGCGCCCATGCTCGGGTGGCTTCGAGCCCTGCCGCGGGCGTGTCCGGGAGCGGCCGGTCGACGTACTGCGCCTGGCCGCCCTCGCGGTGCGGCGGGACGACCAGCCGGCGCGCGATCGCGTTCGCCCGCTCGGCGCCGTGGTCGCGGCGGACGAGGTGCAGGCACAGGTCGAGCCCGGCCGCGACGCCCGCGCTCGTCAGGACCTGGCCCTCGTCCACGTACAGCACGTCCGGGTCGAGCCGCACGTGGGGGAACCGGGCGGCGAACGCCGCGGCGTCCTTCCAGTGGGTCGTCGCGCGCCGGCCGTCGAGGAGCCCCGCGGCGGCGAGCACGAACGCGCCGGTGCAGATCGAGACGACCCGCGCGCCGCGCGCGTGCGCCCCGCGCAGCGCGTCGAGCACCGCGTCGTCGTAGGCGCGGTCGGCGTCCCAGTGGCCGGGCACGACGACGGTGTCGGCCCGCTCCAGCTCCTCGAGCCCGGCGTCCAGCGCCAGCGCGAAGCCGGTCGACGTCTCGATCCGGCCGGGCGCGGCGCCGCACACCGCGAACGCGTACCGATCCCGCTCGGTGCGGTGGCCGAAGACCTGCGCGGGGACGGAGAGGTCGAACGCGACGACGTCCTGGAGGGCGAGCGCGACGACGTGGTGCGGCGGCGGGCCTGGCGGCATCTCTACGAAGAGTGGCATTCCTGCCACTGGCGCGCAACCCCGGCGGCGAGGAGCATCGACCCCATGCAGAACATCGACATCGTGCTGTTCGACGGCTTCGACGAGGTCGACGCGATCGCGCCCTTCGAGGTCCTGGTCAACGGCGGGTTCGACGTGCGGCTGGTGACGCTCGACGGCCAGGAGGGGCGCGAGGTGCGCGGCTCCCACGGCGCCGTGGTGCGGGCGGAGGGGGCGCTGTCGGAGGACGCCGACCTCGTGCTCGTCCCCGGCGGCGGGTGGAACGACCGCAGCCCGCAGGGCGCCTACGCGGAGGCGCAGCGCGGCGACCTCCCGCGGCGGCTGGCGGAGCTCCACGCGGCCGGCACCTCGCTCGCCAGCGTCTGCACCGGCGGGATGCTCCTCGCCGCCGCGGGCGTGCTCGAGGGGCGCCGCGCGACGACCCACCAGGGCTCGATCGACGAGCTGCGCGCCACGCCCGGCGTCACGGTGGTGGACGAGCGCGTGGTCGACGACGGCGACGTGCTCACGTGCGGCGGCGTGACCTCCGGCATCGACCTCGCGCTGTGGCTGGTCGAGCGGGAGAAGGGCGAGGCGGCCGCCGCGGCGGTCGCGCAGGAGATGGAGCACGAGCGGCGCGGGCGGGTAAGGCAGGTGCATGGCTGACAAGAAGCTCGAAGGGAAGACCATCGCGATCCTCGCCACCGACGGGGTCGAGCAGGTCGAGCTGACCGAGCCGCGCAAGGCGCTCGAGGCGGCCGGGGCGAAGACGGACCTGATCGCGCTCGACACCGAGCCGATCCAGGCGTTCAACCACCTCGACCACGGCGACACGTTCCCGGTCGACAAGAAGGTGTCGGACGTCACCGCCGGCAGCTACGACGCGCTGCTGATCCCGGGCGGCGTGGCGAACGGCGACTTCCTGCGTGCCGACGCGGACGCGTGCACGTTCGTCGCCGCGTTCGCCAGCGCCAAGAAGCCGATCGCCTCGATCTGCCACGGCCCGTGGATCCTCGTCGAGACCGGCATCGTCAAGGGCCGCACGATCACGTCGTGGCCGTCGCTCAAGACCGACGTCGAGAACGGCGGCGGCACCTGGGTCGACGAGGAGGTGCACGTCGACTCGGGCCTGACCACCTCCCGCAAGCCGGACGACCTCCCGGCCTTCAACGCGAAGATGATCGAGGAGTTCTGCGAGGGCCCGCACGACGACGCGCCGCAGCCCGAGGGCCGGTTCGCGCGCGAGTCGAGCGCCGCTACGTCGTAGCCGCCAGCGTCACGCGGATGCGCGTCGGGCGCTGCTCGCGCGGCGTCAGGCGCGCGCCGCGCAGGCGCACCTCGATCGCGACGGTGACGCGGGCGCCGGCCGGCTGGGCGAGGGGGAACGTCCTGGACGTCCCGGGCGCGATCTTCCGCGACCTGGTGTGCCGGCCGGAGCGGACCGTGGTGCGGCAGGCCGGCACGCCGCGCGGGCAGGTGAGCCGTAGAGCCAGGCGGCCGCCGGCGCGGCGGATGTCGAGCGTGCCCACCCCGGAGCCGCCGCTGAAGCCGAAGCGCAGGCGCTCGCACGCGCTGAGCCCGAAGCGCGGGCCGACCGCGTCGCCCTCGATGACGAGGTCGTGGCCAGGCCCGCAGCGGGCGGCGGGCCACCCGCCCCAGAGCACGTCGTCGCCCGCGCCGCCGTCGAGCAGCCCTGCGGCTCCCAGCGGTTCGAGGACGTCGTCGCCGTCGCCACCGCGCATGGTCCCGCGGCCCGCGCTGGACCACGTCTCGAGGTGGTCGTCGCCGCCGCGGCCCGCGAGCTCGTCGCTTCCGCCGCGGCCGTCCAGCCGGTTCGGCCCGTCGTCGCCGCGCAGGCGGTCGTCGCCGTCGGTGCCGGTGACGTCCTCGACGCCGGTGACGACGTCGCCCTCGCCCGGCCGCCCCTCCGGCAGCCCATCGGCGAGGTCGACGGCCACCCCGGAGCGCTTGTCGCGCGTCTCGTAGGTGAGCCGGTCGGTGCCCGGGCCACCGTCGACGACGTCCGCGGCCGCAGGGGCCCACCGGGTCGGCGTCCAATCGGGCACGGGGTTCCGGGCGGTCGGCGCGGGCGGCTCGGCGTCGCCCGCGTGGAGGACGTCGTTCCCGGGCCCGCCGAGCAGCGTGTCGCGGCCGCCCCCACCGCGCAGCCGGTCGTCCCCGTCCGTCCCGGAGAGGAGGTCGTCGCCCGGCCCGCCGCTCATCTGCGCCGGCGCCCGGGTGGCGCGCAGCTCGTCGTCGCCCGGGCCGCCGTCCGCGAACCCGGAGCCGGTGAAGCGATCGTCGCCCGCCCCGAGCTGCGCGCTCGTCGCGCCGGTGACGACGTCGTCGCCGTCGCCCGTGAAGACGTCGGCCGTCCGCGCGCCGGTCGTGCAGGCGACCGTCTGCGGGTCGACGGAGACGCACCCCGCGACCGCCGGCGTCAGCGGCGCACCCGCGTCGTGCACGACGAACCGGCCGTCCGGCGTCCAGGCCACGTCGAGGACGTTGCGCTCGCCGGAGGCCGCGGTGACACGCAGCACGGGGTCGCATGACCGCGGCGCCCAGCAGGTGCCGCCGTCGGGCGGGACGTACGTGTCGACGGTCGCGGCCTCGGCGGCGCCGGCGGGGAGCAGGAGCGCGACGACGAGCGCCGCGGCGCGCCTCACGCGCCCGCCCCGATCCACACCGGCACCCGGATGGTGCGCGGCTCGATCGGGCCGCGCGGGTCGAACCGCACCGCGATCCGCACCGACGTCCCGCCCGGCCGCGACGCGGCGCGGGCGGCCGCGCGGGAGAGCGGGACGGCGAACGCGGCGGCGCGGCCGGGCGCGATCCACCGGGGCGCGCTCGCCCGCGTCGCGCCGCGTGCGGTCACCGTGACGCCCGCGCGGCACGTCGGGGCCTGGCGCGGGCAGGTGACGCGGACGCGCAGGCGCTCGCGGTGGGGCGCGCGGGGGAGGAAGAGCGAGGCGGTCCACTCGAGGTCGCCGACGTCGAAGCGGTACTGCTCGCAGTCCACCAGGGCAGGCGTCGCGCTGCCCGACAGCTCGCTGACGACGTCCGCGCCCGGGCCGCAGCGCACCGGCGCCTCGTCGGCCGGCGCGGTGACGACGTCGTCGCCCGCGCCGCCGTCGAGGACGCGCGCGCCGCCGAGCGCCACCACGCGGTCGTCGCCCGCGCCGCCCAGGATCGTCGCGCGCGCGGGGGCGAGCGGCCCCCACAGCGTGTCGTCGCCGCCGCGGCCGTCGAGGACGTCGGTCCCGCCCTGCGCGTCCAGCGCGTTCGGGCCGTCATCTCCGATCAGCCGGTCGACGCCCGGCGTCCCGCGGACGTCCTCCGCTGCCAGCACGACGTCGCCCTCGCCTGGCGCGCCCGCGGGCCCGCCGGCCGCCAGGTCGACCACGACGCCCGCTGCCGGGTCGCTCGCGGAGTAGTCGACGAGGTCGCGTCCCGGGCCGCCGTCGACCGTGTCGGGCGCCGGCGCGGCCGGCGCGTCCGTCGGGTCGAGCCGGTCGTCGCCCCCGCCACCGCGCAGCTCGTCCCGCCCCGCGCCGCCGAGCAGGCCGTCCGTCCCGTCGCCGCCGACCAGCACGTCGTCGCCGTCGCCGCCGGTGAGCGTGCTCCCCTCGCCGCCGCCCCGGAGCTCGTCGTCGCCCGGCCCACCGTCCGCGGAGCCCGGGCCCGCGAACCGGTCGTCGCCGTCGCCGAGCACGGCGGCCGCGACGATCGCGCTCGTCACCACGTCGTCCCCGTCCCCGGTCACGACCCGCGCGCTGTCCCCGACCACGCACGAAGCGGTGTGCTCGTCGACGGCCACGCACGACTCGCCCGCCGCGAGCGGCGCTCCCCCGTCGCGAACGACGAGACGACCGCCCTCCAGCGTCAGCGCGATCCGGTTGACCTCGCCCGGCCCGGCCTCCACGTGGGTCACCGGCGCGTGCGGCGCGCAGCCGGAGCGGTCGCACGCCTCGCCCGGCGGCACGACCGTCCGGACGGTGGCGGCGCCCGCGGGCGCGGCGAGGAGCGTCAGCGCGGCGAGCAACGCCGCGACGAAGGGAGCCCTGCGCATGTACGGCATCCAACGCGACCCTGCCCGCAAAGTTGCGCCCGCATGTCAGCGAGGCGGCAGATCGCGGGTAGGGTGCCGAGACCATGCCGCGATCGATCTGGACGGGCGCGATCTCCTTCGGGCTCGTCAACGTGCCCGTGAAGCTGTACTCCGCCGTCCAGCGCAAGAGCGTCCGGTTCAACCAGCTCGACAGCGAGGGCCACACGCGCATCCAGATGAAGCGCGTCAACCCGGTCACGGGCGAGGAGGTGCCGTACGAGCGCCTCGTCAAGGGCTTCGAGATCGCCCCCGACCGCTACGTCGTGGTCGAGCCGGGCGAGCTCGAGGCGCTGGAGCCGCTGCGGACGAAGACGATCGACATCCTCGACTTCGTCGAGCTCGCGGACATCGATCCGATCTTCTACGACCACCCGTACTACCTCGCGCCCGGCGCGGGCGGCGCGAAGCCCTACCGGCTTCTCCTCGACGCGATGCGCGAGACGGGCAAGGTCGCCATCGCGAAGGTCGTCATCCGCCAGAAGGAGGCGCTCGTCGCTGTCCGTCCCGCCGGCGACCTGCTGCAGATGGACACGCTCATCTACTTCGACGAGATCGTCCCGCAGGACCGCCTCGACGACTTGCCCGGGCCGGACGACGTCGAGGTCAACGAGCGCGAGCTGGCGATCGCCAAGCAGCTCGTGGAGTCGCTGGCGACCGACTGGCAGCCCGAGCAGTACGCCGACGAGTACCGCGAGAAGGTGCTCCAGCTGATCGAGCAGAAAGCGGCGGGTGAGGAGATCGCGGTGCAGCCGGCGGCCGAGGAGGCCGCGCCGGTGCCGGACCTGATGTCCGCGCTGAAGGCGTCGCTCGACGCGGTGAAGGCCGAGGGCGGCGGGAAGAAGCCCGCCGCGCGCAAGGCGCCCGCCAAGAAGCCGCCGGCCAAGCGCAAGAGCGCGGCGAAGTCCGGGTAAGCCCGCGGGGTGCCACCCGCGATCCGCCTCCGCCGCTCCGACACCCGCGAGCCCGGCATCCGCCGCCGGCGCCGCGGCAAGGGGTTCGAGTACCTCAACCCGGACGGTACGAAGGTCGAGGACGCCGAGGTCCTCGGCCGCATCCACGAGCTCGTCATCCCGCCTGCGTGGGAGGACGTGTGGATCTCGCCGTACCCGGGCGGGCACATCCAGGCGACCGGCGTCGACGCCCGCGGCCGCAAGCAGTACCTCTACCACGCCAAGTGGCGCCAGCGACGCGACCAGGAGAAGTTCGACGACATGCTGCGCTTCGCCCGCGCGCTGCCCGGGCTGCGCGAGAAGGTCGAGGCGAGCCTGCACGAGACCGACGAGCTCACGCGCGGGCGCGTCCTCGCGTGCGCCGTGCGGCTGCTCGACAAGGGCTTCTTCCGGATCGGCTCCGAGGACTACGCGGTCGAGAACGAGACGTACGGCCTGGCGACGATGCTCAAGGAGCACGTGACGCTCGTCGACGACGCGACGCTCCTGTTCGACTACCCCGCCAAGCACGGCAAGCGCCGCGTGCAGTCGGTGGTCGACGCCGACGTGGCGGAGATCGTCGCGCGCCTCAAGCGCCGCCGCGGCGGGCTGCCCGAGCTGCTCGCCTACAAGGAGGGCCGCGCGTGGGTCGACGTCCGCTCGCCGGACATCAACCTCTACCTCAAGGACGCGACCGGGCTCGACATCTCCGCCAAGGACTTCCGCACGTGGAACGCGACGGTGCTCGCGGCGGTCGCGCTGAGCGTGTCCGGGCTCAAGCAGGACACGAAGACGGGCCGCAAGCGCGCCGTGGTGCGCGCGATCAAGGAGGTCGCGCACTACCTCGGCAACACCCCGGCCGTCGCGCGGGCCAGCTACATCGACCCGCGCGTGTTCGACCGGTTCAACGACGGCCTCGTCATCGACCCGCTCATCGCCACCCAGGGCGGCGAGGACGAGCCCGCGATCCAGGGCGCGGTCGAGCACGCGGTGCTCGACCTCATCGCCGACGACGAGGACTCGGAGCGGCTCACCGATGCCGACGAGCTCGATGCCCTCGTGGCGTGAGCGCGCCGGTCGGCTCCCGGTTCGCGCGCTGACCCGGCCCCGGCGGGCGCGTTGCCGGCCGCGCCAGGGCGCGCGTAGCGTCGGGCCGTGGTCGCGCAGCTCGCAGCGGTGGTGCTCGGGGGGAGCCTCATGGTGCAGGCCCAGGGCCTTCCGGAGGCGGGCGAGCGCTTCGGCGTCCAG
Source organism: Parviterribacter multiflagellatus (assembly GCF_056863265.1). Classification (NCBI taxonomy): domain Bacteria; kingdom Bacillati; phylum Actinomycetota; class Thermoleophilia; order Solirubrobacterales; family Parviterribacteraceae; genus Parviterribacter; species Parviterribacter multiflagellatus. The sequence goes on along the minus strand of NZ_JBXPIZ010000012.1, from coordinate 225,380 downwards.
GTCACGGGCGCGCCCCACGTGTGCACCGCCAAGGTCGGCGCTCGCAAGCTCAAGAGCCCCGGCTGCACCTGGCTGATGCCCCGCCGCAGCGCGGGCCAGACGCTCTCCGTCACCGTCCGCGGCGGCGGGCAGGTCTCGCGGATGAGCTGGGTGATCGAGCCCTAGCCGGGCTCGCAGACGAGCCAGCGGTTGTCCGCGGCGCGGTGCTCCTTGAAGCGGGCGCGCTGCGTCAGCACGGTCAGCCGGTAGCCGAGCGGCAGCAGCACGTCCGCCACCTCGGCCTCCGCGGCGGCGCCGTGGGTCTCGATGACCAGCGACGGCCGGCGCGCCAGGATCTCAGGGGCGCCGCGCAGGACCGCGCCCTCCGCGCCCTCGACGTCGATCTTCAGCAGCCCGGGCTGCGCGAAGCCGTGCTCGGCGACGAGCGTGTCGAGGCGGTACGCGCCCGCGGCGGGGTCGTCGCGGTCGCTCAGGTAGGCCTGCTGGACGGTCACGCGCGACGCGACGTCCGGGTTGAGCGCGAGGTTGCGCGTCATCCGCGCGATCCCGGCGGGGTCGAACTCGAACGACACCACGGGCTCGCCGGTCAGCCGCGCCAGCACCATCGCGTAGTACGCGTTGTGGCCGCCGACGTCGAACGCCCGCACGCCGGGACGCGCCAGCCGGCGCAGCGCCGCCGCGATCTCCACCTCGGCGGTGCCGAGGTAGACGTGGACAGGCGCGGCCGGGTCGACCTCCAAGCGCAGGCCGCCGGCGATCCCCACGGGGATGCGCCGCGCCCGGCCCGCGCGCATGAAGGCGGAACGGAGCTGGTGCTTCAGGACGCGGCGCCGTCGAGGGCGCTGACCGCGTCGTCGCGGGTGCCCAGGATGGTGAAGATCTGGTCCAGGCCGGTGATCTCGAACGTCTTGGCGATGTTCGCGTCGGTGTTGACGATCACGAGCTGCCCGTCGCGCGAGCGCAGGCGCTTCACGGCCCCGATGAGCACGCCCAGGGCCGTGGAGTCGAGGAAGGACGTCTCGGAGAGATCGACGACGACGCGCGTGGCGCCGTTCTCGATCGCATCCGCGAGCGTCTTCTTGAGCTCAGGGGCGGTGAACAGGTCGATCTCGCCGCGTACGGCGACGACGTGACGCCCCTCGCCCAGAGACTCCTCGGACAGTGCGAACTCAGCTGGCATGACGACGATTCAATCAGACTCCTTCGCGAGGGCCTCGGTCCCCTCGCGTGCGCCCTCGCCCCGCTCGAAGAAGTCCCACACCTCGACGACGTTCCCCTCCGGGTCCTCCAGGTAGATCGAGCGGTCGCCGCCCGGATGCTCCTCGGGCCCGCGGACGTCGATGCCCAACCCCTTCAGCCGCTCGGTCAGCGCGTCGAGCTCGCCTGGCGACGCGCTGTAGGCGTGGTGCACGTGGCGCCCGCCCTGGTCGCCGAACTCCTTCTCGCCGGGGAGCCACAGCCCGAGCCGGGCGCGCGGCCCGGCCTCCAGCCACACCCGGTCGTCCTCGCGCTTGAGGACGCGCATGCCGAACGCGTCGGTGTAGAACCGCTCGAGCTCCTCGAGGTCCCGGACCTCGAGCGTGAGCTCCACGATGCCGTCGAGGCTCACCGCGATGCGGCGCTCAGGCGCCGAAGCCGAGGCGCACGTAGAGCGTCTCGCCGTCGTCGCCGTCCGTCCGCACCTCGACGTGGTCGGCCACGCGCTCCAGCACGTTGCCGACGCCGGGCAGCTCCGCGTCCTTGAGCAGGGCGGCGGCGCCGCCGGGCTCGAGCGCGCCGATTGTCAGCTCCAGCACCCCGTCGCCGGCGGCGAGGCCGACGCGGACGGTCCCCTCGATCGCGTGGTCGGGGGAGTGGGCCGCGACGGTGTCGGCGACGAGCAGGGCGTCGTCCAGGCGGTCGATCGGGCACTGCGCGCGGGCGGCGAGCATGCCGATCACGCGGGAGAGCACCGGCCCCAGCAGCGGGCCGTTGCGGACGAGCATGGTCGCCTCGTTGCGGGCGAGCGCGGGCGCTTCGGTCATGCGGCCTCGCCCCCGGGCGCCAGGCGGAAGGTCATGCGCACCTCGGTGCGGTCGTCGTCGCCGCGCCCCAGCTCCAGGCTCTCGGCGAGGGTCGCGATCAGGGGCAGCCCGAGCCCGAGGCCGGGGCTGTTGGGACGGGGGAGCATGCCGCGGCCGTCGTCGCGGACGACGATGAAGAGCCGGCCGTCGCGCACGGACGCGGCGATCTCCATCGGGCCGTCGCCGTTCGGGTAGGCGTGGACGACCACGTTCGTGCAGGCCTCCGTCACGGCGAGCTTGACGTCGGCCAGGATCTGGTCGTCGACGTCCAGCGCGTCGCCGAGACCGCCGAAGGCATGGCGGACGACGGCGACGTTCTCGGCTCTGGCGGGCAAGGTGAGGACGAGATCGGGAGCGGCCATCACGTCCGGCGAATCTGAGGCACGTGCCTCCTGTGGTGGGGTGGACCCTTCGTGAGCCATGCTTTGCCCTCGCCGTTGACGTCCCATTCGTCCTTGGCCGAGACGGCCGGGAGCATAGTGATCGCACCAACCGCGCACCCTTTCGGTGGCGCATCCGTTCTGGCCGGGTAGCGCACAGAACGTCTGGGTCTTGGCCGTGGTCAGGTCGGTTGTCCGATCTGGCGAAGTCGGCCTGCGCCTTCTGGACCGAACGGCGATGCTCTACCATCGCCGTTCCGCCTCACGGTGCCCACGCCGTCTCCGGAGCACTCCCAGATGCTTGATTCTCAGCCGAAGGCCGCGGGCCTCTACGACCCCCGATACGAGCACGACGCCTGTGGTGTGGCGTTCGTCGCCCGCCTCGACAACACGCCCACGCACGAGGTGGTCGAGAAGGGGATCCAGGCGCTCGTCAACCTCGAGCACCGCGGCGCCGCAGGCGCCGACCCGAACACGGGTGACGGTGCCGGCATCCTCCTCCAGATCCCTGACGAGTTCTTCCGTCAGGCCGTCGACTTCGAGCTCCCGCCCGTCGGCCAGTACGGCGTCGGCGTGTGCTTCCTGCCGCAGGACGACGCCCGCCGCAAGAAGATCGAAGAGCTCGTCGAGCTGAACGTCCGCGTCGAGGGCCAGCGCCTGCTCGGCTGGCGTGACGTCCCGGTCGACACCGCCCACGTGGGCGAGACCGCGGACCGCACGCGCCCGGTCATGCGCCAGGTCTTCGTCGGCGCCGGCCCGGGGTGGGAGACCGACCCCGACGCGTTCGAGCGCAAGCTCTACGTCATCCGCCGGATCGTCGAGCTGGCGGCCGGCCCCGACTTCTACGCCGCGTCCTTCTCCAGCCGCACGGTCGTCTGGAAGGGCATGCTGATCTCGCACCAGGTCGGCGGCTTCTTCCCGGATCTCAAGCACCCCGCGATGAAGTCCGCGATCGCGCTCGTGCACTCGCGCTTCTCGACGAACACGTTCCCGTCGTGGGAGCTCGCCCACCCGTACCGCGTGATCGCCCACAACGGCGAGATCAACACGCTGATGGGCAACGCGAACTGGATGAAGGCGCGCGAGTCGCAGCTCCAGTCCGAGCTGTTCGGCCGCGACCTGGCGAAGATCACCCCGATCGTGCGCCCGGGCTCGTCGGACTCCGCGACGTTCGACAACGTCCTCGAGCTGCTGATGCTCGCGGGCCGCTCGCTCCCGCACGCGGTGATGATGATGATCCCGGAGGCCTACGCCGACCGGGACGACCTGCCGGACCACCTCAAGGGCTTCTACGCGTTCCACTCCTGCCTGATGGAGCCGTGGGACGGCCCCGCCGCGGTCTGCTTCACCGACGGCCGCGTCATCGGCGCGACGCTCGATCGCAACGGCCTGCGTCCCGGCCGCTGGTGCCAGACCAAGGACGGGCACGTGATCCTCGGCTCGGAGGCCGGCCTGCTCGGCATCCCCGCCGACGAGATCGAGCGCCTCGGCCGCCTGCAGCCCGGCAAGCTCTTCCTGGTCGACCTCGAGGAGGGGCGGATCGTCCCGGACGAGGTCGTCAAGGAGCAGGTCTCCACGCAGCAGCCGTACGGCGAGTGGTTCAAGGAGAACACGGTCCACTTCTCCGACCTGCCGGCGGCGCACGTGACGCTCACCGGCGTCGAGCCCACGCCGACCCGCCAGCTCGCGTTCGGCTACTCGCAGGAGGACCTGCGCGTGCTCATCTCGCCGATGGCGGCGACGGGCGCGGAGCCGATCGGCTCGATGGGCAACGACAACGCCCTCGCGGTGATGTCGGACAAGCAGCCGCCGCTGTACGCGTACTTCAAGCAGCTGTTCGCCCAGGTGACGAACCCGCCGATCGACCCGATCCGCGAGGAGATCGTCATGTCGCTCGGCACCGGTGTCGGCGCCGAGGGCAACCTGCTCGACGAGTCACCCGAGCACGCCCACCAGCTCGTGATGGATCAGCCGATCCTCCGCAACCAGGAGCTGGAGACGCTGCGCAACGTCTCGCACGACATCTTCCGGGCGGAGACGATCGACATCACGTGGCCGGTCGAGCAGGGCCCCGAGGGCCTGCAGCGGCGCATCGCGGAGATCTGCGACCGCGCGTACGACGCGGTCGCGGGCGGCGCGAACATCATCGTGCTGTCGGACCGGCGGATGCGGCAGGACCGCGCCGCGGTTCCGGCGCTGCTGGCCGTCGCCGCGGTCCACCACCACCTCGTGCGTGCGGGCACGCGCCTGCGCGCGGGTCTGGTGCTGGAGTCCGGTGAGCCGCGCGAGGTCCACCACTTCGCGACGCTGATCGGCTACGGCGCGTCCGCGATCAACCCGTACCTGCTCTTCGACACGGTCGACGAGCTGGTGGTCCAGGGCCGCGTCAAGGGCGTCGACGACGTCAACGTCGCTCAGAAGAACGTCGTCAAGGCGATCGGCAAGGGCCTGCTGAAGACCATCTCCAAGATGGGCATCTCGACGATCCAGTCCTACTGCGGGGCGCAGATCTTCGAGGCGGTCGGCCTGGAGAAGGACCTGATCGACAAGCACTTCACCGGCACGGCGTCGCGCATCGGCGGCATCGGCATGGACATCCTCGCGCGGGAGACGCTCGACCGTCACGCACGGGCCTACCCGTCGGCGCACGACCAGCTCCTGCCGGTCGGCGGCGTCTACGCGTGGCGCCGCGACGGCGAGCACCACATGTGGAACCCGGACACGGTCGCCGCGCTGCAGCACGCCGTCCGGGCCACGAACGGCACCGCGCAGCAGAAGTACGACGAGTACGCGAAGCTCGCCAACGAGGACGCCAACCGGCGCGCGACCCTGCGCGGGCTCATGAAGTTCAAGCCCGCCGGCGACCCGATCCCGTTGGAGGAGGTCGAGCCGGCGAAGGAGATCGTCAAGCGCTTCGCCACCGGCGCGATGTCGCTCGGCTCCATCTCCACGCCCGCGCACGAGACGCTCGCGAAGGCGATGAACCGCATCGGCGGGCGCTCGAACACGGGCGAGGGCGGCGAGGACCGTCGGCGTTTCGCCGACGACCGCCGCTCGGCGATCAAGCAGGTGGCGTCGGGCCGCTTCGGCGTCACGATCGACTACCTCACGAACGCCGACCAGCTCCAGATCAAGATGGCGCAGGGCGCGAAGCCAGGTGAGGGCGGCCAGCTGCCCGGCCACAAGGTCGACCAGTACATCGGCTCGATCCGGCACTCCACGCCGGGCGTGGGTCTGATCTCGCCGCCGCCGCACCACGACATCTACTCGATCGAGGACCTCAAGCAGCTCATCTACGACCTGCGCTGCGCGAACCCGGGCGCGTCGGTCTCGGTGAAGCTCGTGGCCGAGGTCGGCGTCGGCACGGTCGCCGCGGGCGTCGCGAAGGCGAACGCCGACCACGTGCTCATCGCGGGCCACGACGGCGGCACCGGCGCTTCGCCGCTGTCCTCGATCGTCGCCGCGGGCTGCCCCTGGGAGATCGGCCTGGCCGAGACGCAGCAGACGCTGCTGCGCAACGACCTGCGCTCGCGCATCTGGGTCCAGACGGACGGCCAGCTCAAGACCGGCCGCGACGTCGCGATCGCCGCGATGCTGGGCGCCGACGAGTACGGCTTCTCGACCGCGCCGCTGATCGCGACGGGCTGCATCATGATGCGCGCCTGCCACCTGAACACGTGCCCGGTCGGCATCGCGACGCAGGACCCGGTGCTGGTCGAGCGGTTCAAGGGCCAGCCCGAGCACGTCGTCAACTTCTTCTTCTTCGTCGCGGAGGAGCTGCGCCAGATCATGGCCTCGCTCGGCATCCGCACGGTGAACGAGATGATCGGCCGCACCGACCTGCTTGAGGCCGACGACGCGATCGACCACTGGAAGCAGCGCGGGATCGACCTGTCGCAGCTGCTCGCCTATCCGGAGCTGCCGGAGGGCGCGCCGCGCCACCGCACCGAGCTGCCGCCGGGCAACCTCGACGACCACCCGGACTGGAAGCTCGTCGAGCAGGCCGAGGGTGCGATCGAGCGCGGCGAGACGGTCCGGATCGACACGACGATCCGCAACGTCGACCGCACGGTCGGCGGCATCCTCTCGCACACGGTCGCCAAGAAGCACGGCCTGGAGGGGCTGGAGGACGACGCCATCACGGTGACGTTCGACGGCACCGCCGGGCAGTCGTTCGGCGCCTGGCTGGCGAACGGCGTCACGTTCGTCCTCAAGGGCGACGCCAACGACTACGCGGGCAAGGGCCTGTCGGGCGGCACGCTGGTCGTGCGCCCGCCGGACGGCGCGACCTACAAGTCGGAGGAGAACGTCGCGGTCGGCAACGTGCTGCTCTACGGCGCGACCGGCGGGAAGGCGTTCTTCCGCGGCCTGGCGGGCGAGCGGTTCTGCGTCCGCAACTCGGGCGCGACCGCCGTCGTCGAGGGCGTGGGCGACCACGGCTGCGAGTACATGACCGGCGGCCGCGCGGTGATCCTCGGCCCGACCGGGCGCAACTTCGCCGCGGGCATGTCCGGCGGCCTGGCCTTCGTGCTCGACGAGGACGGGACGTTCGCGTCGCGGGTCAACCCGGCGTCGCGGCCCGACCTCGAGGCGCTGACCGAGGCCGACGCGATCGAGGTCCACGCGCTGGTGTCCGAGCACTTCGAGCGCACCGGCTCGCCGGTCGCGCGCCGGGTGCTCGACGAGTGGGAGACGCTGAAGGCCAAGTTCGTGAAGGTCTTCCCGGCCGACTACAAGCGCGTGCTCAACGAGCTCGCCGCGCAGGAGGACGCTGCGCAGGCGCCCCGGGCGGACGAGTTCGCGGGGGAGACGGCCGACGTCGTCGGCGTGCCGGACATGCGTCAGGACGAAGGGGAGTAAGTGCTGCCCCCCGTCCATCACGACGTCCCTGGACGCCCGGCGATCACCGCCTGGCGGCGTCCTCGACCGCTCGAAATGCCAGAGGCATTCCTTCGGGTCTGCGTCCTTGCCAGCCGGCGCCGCCGGACCTCCATGAACATCGCGACGAACGGGGAGCAGCACTGTGGGTGAGCTCGGAGGCTTCCTGAAGATCGAGCGGCGCAACTTCGCGTACCGCGATCCGAAGGAGCGGGTCGGCGACTACCAGGAGTTCCTGGTCGAGCAGCCCGTCGAGACCCTGCGCGACCAGGGCGCGCGCTGCATGGAGTGCGGCATCCCGTTCTGCCACAACGGGTGCCCGCTCGGCAACCTGATCCCGGACTGGAACGACCTCGTCTACCGCGACCGGTGGTTCGACGCGATCCGCCAGCTCCACGCGACGAACAACTTCCCGGAGTTCACGGGCCGACTGTGCCCGGCGCCGTGCGAGGCCGCGTGCGTGCTGGAGATCCGCGAGGGCGACGCCGTCACGATCAAGCAGATCGAGAACTCGATCATCGACCGCGCCTGGGACGAGGGCTGGGTCAAGCCGCAGCCGCCGACGCACGAGACCGGCTACGCGGTCGCGGTGATCGGGTCGGGCCCCGCGGGCATGGCCGCCGCGCAGCAGCTGCGCCGCTCCGGTCACCGCGTGACGCTGTTCGAGCGTGACGAGGCCGCCGGCGGCCTGGTGCGCTTCGGCGTGCCGGACTTCAAGATCGAGAAGCGCATCGTCGAGCGCCGCGTGCAGCAGCTCGTGGCCGAGGGCGTCGAGCTGCGGCTCGGCGTCGACGTCGGCGTGGACGTGAAGGTCGACGAGCTGCGTGAGGAGTACGACGCGCTGGTGATCACGACGGGCTCGCGCACGCCGCGCGACCTGCCGGTCCCGGGCCGCGCCGAGCTCTCCGGCATCCACCCGGCGATGGACTACCTCTACGGGCGCAACCGCTGGGTCGCGGACAGCTCGTACGAGGCGCCGATCACCGCCAAGGGCAAGAACGTCGTCGTCATCGGCGGCGGCGACACCGGCGCGGACTGCGTCGCGCAGTCCGAGCGCGAGGGCGCGAAGCAGATCGTCCAGCTCGAGGTGCTGCCCGAGCCGCCCAAGAACCGTCCCGACGACAAGACGCCGTGGCCGCTGTGGCCGCAGAAGTTCCGGCTGTCGTACGCGATGGAGGAGGCGAAGGCGCTCGGCATCGGCGAGCAGGACTTCCTCGTCGCGACGACGTCGTTCAGCGGCAAGGACGGCCAGGTCACGACGCTGCACGCCGCGAAGGCCGACCCGGCGAACCCGTTCGGGCCGCCGCTCCCCGGCACCGAGTTCGAGATCGAGGCCGACCTCGTGCTGCTCGCGATGGGCTTCCTGCACCCCGAGCAGCCGCTGCTCGACCAGCTCGGCATCGCCAAGGACCCGCGCGGCAACGCGAAGGCCCCGACCTACGAGACGTCCGAGAAGGGCGTCTTCGCGGCGGGCGACGCGCGCCGCGGTCAGTCCCTGATCGTCTGGGCCATCAACGAGGGCCGCCAGTGCGCCCGCATGGTCGAGCGCTTCCTCGGCACCCTCGAGCCCCGCGAGCTCATCCCGACCGGCAACACCGCGCCGGCGGACGAGTCCTTCGAGGGCCCGCCCAACCACGTCTCCGGCGGCATCGTCGCCGGCGGCGCGGCTCCGGCAGCCTGACGCACGCCCGCGCCCCTCTCCGGGTAGGGGAGGGGCGTGTCGGATCACAAGGCGCTCTTGGAGGAGGCGATCGCGCTGGAGGCAGGTGGCCACCGCGCGCTGCTCGCCGGGGACGTCGAGGGCGCGCGGGACGACCTGCGCGCCGCGTCGGACCGCTACCGCGCGTCGTGGGAGGCCGCGCCGCCGGACGCGTACGGCCGGCTGGTCGGGATGCTGAAGGCGGCGGTGCTGGCGGGGGAGGCCGAGACCGCCGCGCGGTACGCGCACGCGCAGATCGGCGACGACCCCGCGACGCCCACCTCGGCGTACGCGGTCGCGATCGCGGCGCTCGTCCACGGCGACGACGCGCTCGCGGCGCGCGCGGCCGACGCCATGCGGGGCGGCAGCGACGCCTTCGACCGCACCGCCACCGCGATCACCGCGCTCGCGCAGGGCGACGCGGCGGCCTACGGCGACGCGCTCGAAGCGATCGTCGACGACTTCGCGCAGCGCACCGACCACCTCACCGGCGTCCCCATCGCGGACACCGCGGCCATGCTCGAGCGCCTCGCCGCCGCCCGCGGCCTCGCCGCGAACCTCCGCTCACCCCTCCTCCCGCGCTGACCTAAGCGCGGCGCGTTCGGGGAAGACCTCCGCCGCAGACAGTATCGTTTCTTGGGTGATCGAGGACCATGCGCCTATCCGTCTGCGCGCAGAGACCATCCCACTGGACGATCTCATCGATCAGGTACGGCGTGGCGCCATCCGGATTCCGTCGTTTCAACGCCTGTTCCGATGGAACGAGCGAGATGTCCTCGCCCTGTTCGACTCCGTTGCCAAGGGCTATCCGATTGGAACGCTGCTCTTATGGCAGCGAAGCGCTGAGGCTGAGCATGTGAAGCTTGGCCCCCTCGAAGTGGACGCACCTCCAATGAGCGACGCACATTGGGTGGTTGATGGCCAGCAGAGGCTGACTTCGCTCGCAGGCGTTCTGCTTGCTCCCGACGACGTCGAAGACCACCGGTTCAGGGTCTTCTACGACCTGCGTGACGGGAAGCTCCGTCGTCGCGGTGCTCAGCCCGCACCCGGACACTGGCTTCCGCTCAACGCAGTGCTCGATACCCAGCGTCTGCTCGGCTGGCTTCGCGACTACCCGGAAGAGGCGAGTTCACCTGAGCACGTCGAACGTGCCCTGGCTCTATCGAAGCGGGTCCGTGAGTACCGCGTGCCGACGTACGTTGTCGAGGGCACGGACGAGGAAGCGCTGCGTGACGTGTTCCAGCGCGTCAACAGGGGCGGCAAGCCTCTGCGGGCAGCGGAGGTGTTCGACGCGCTCCACGGCCATCGCGGGGATTCGGAGCCGACGAGCCTACGAGCCCTTGGCGACACCCTTGCGGGAACTGGGTTCGGCGAACTCGATCAGGCGACGCTGCTTCGCTCGCTGCTCGCGTCGCGCGGCGGTGACGCGTTTCGCGATTTCGAGGAGGAGTTCGCGTCTAGGGACGAGGCGGTTGCCGGTTTCCGCGACGCGGAACACGCGTTGCGACTGACTATCACCTTCTTGCAGGAGCAATGTGGATTCCCGCTCGCCAGGGTCGTGCCATACGCGATGGTGATTCCAACGCTGACGCGGTTTTTCGCGGTGCATCCGAAGCCCCATCCGCGATCTCGTGAGCTTCTGCGTCGCTGGGTCTGGCGAGGGGCCATCGTCGGTATTCAGCCCGACGGCTTCACCTCTGCGCTACGACGGGCCGTTAAGTCGATCGACGAAGACGAGCACGCAAGCGTGCAACGGCTTGTTGGGCTCGTTCCGCCGTTGATTGGACGGGAACCGGATCTGCACGCGCCTCGGCTTAACACGGCGGCGGGACGGCTCGCGTTCAACACCCTTTGGTCGTTGAACCCCGAATCCCTATCAGGCGACGGCATCGTCGATCCGGCACAAGCAGCCGAAGACGGAATGCTCATCATCACGGGAAGAGCACCGACTGAGCTCGGTCTCGTCGATCGGTTGCTCCACCCCTCTCTCGAGCAGGGGGACACCGCGAACGCGTTGCTTGAGGCGCCGGAGCATGTCTTGCGCAGCCATGCCATTGACCAAGACGCGCTTACCGCGCTCCGGCGCGGCGACGAGCCAGGCTTTCTCGTTGCACGAGAGAGCGAGCTACGGCGGCTCTTCGATCGGCTCTGGCAGGAGAAGGCGGTCATGCATGATTCGGATCGACCGCCGATCGACGCGCTGCTGACGGACGATGAGTGATCCCACGTTTGTCCGACTGTCACTTGATCAGACGCTTATCGGGCACCTCCGCTACCTGGACGGGAAGACAACCTTCCTACCTGACCACGAGTGGGCTTCGGATCCACGACGTCCGATCCTTGGTCAGCGGTTCGAAGATGATCCACACAGGCGTTTCGGGACTAGCGGCCGCCTTCCGCCGTGGTTCAGCAACCTGCTACCGGAGGGCCCGTTCCGGCGATTCGTTGCACGAGGGAACGACGTAAGCGAGAACAGCGAGTTTCGCCTTCTAGCCCAGTTGGGAGCGGACCTGCCAGGCGCGCTGGTCGCCCAGCCGGTCGACGACCTCAGCCAGTCGCCCGACGAGGCGTCGGAGGAGGACACGATCAACGTTCCAGAACTCGACGACCCTCTGTTCAAGTTCAGCCTTGCGGGCGTCCAGCTCAAGTTCTCGGCGTTGCACGACGAGGACCGTGGGTTCGTGGTGCCGATCAGTGGCGTGGCGGGTGAGTGGATCGTCAAGCTTCCCGATGCGCGGTACGAAGGTGTACCCGCGAACGAGTACTCGATGATGACCTGGGCGGCTGAGGTGGGCGTCGAGGTCCCCGAAGTCCGGCTGATCTCACTCGACGAGATCGACGGTCTTCCGGTCGAGGTGCTGCGCCTCCGACGCGAGGAGAACGTCGCATATGCGATTCGGCGTTTCGACCGCGAGAACAACGGTCGACAGCATATGGAGGACTTCGCTCAGGTCGCCGGTCTTTTCCCCGAGCAGAAGTACGGACACGCCGGTTACGCCAGTCTCGTGCGGCTGGTCGACGCCATTGTGGGCCCTGCTGGCGTACGCGAGATGCTACGTCGACTCGTGCTCCTAGTCGCCATGGACAACGGAGACGCGCACCTTAAGAACTGGACGCTGCGGTATCCGCAGCCGCGAAGCGTCAGCCTCTCGCCAGCCTACGATTTCGTCTGCACGGGTGCCTACATCGACCGTGACCCTCTCGCGCTCACCCTCGCCGGTGAACGCGACGTCGCTGAGATCTCGCGCGGAACGTTCGCGAGGTTGCTACGAAAAGCTGGTGTCTCGGAAGACCTAATGGAGATCGTCGACCAAACCGTTGAGCTGGCCCGAAGTACGTGGCAGGAATTGCGCGCAGATCTCCCGTGCGCGAGGCATGTCAAGGAGCACGTGGACGCTCAGTTTGAGCGATCCCCGCTGCTTCGTGGTGAGTGAGGGTCGCGGCCCAAGCTTGTCGTGTACGCCCCCGCGCCCAGCCTCACGAGCATCGGCGTACGCGGCGCGCCCGCCGGTAGTGCGGGCGCGCCGGCGGGTGTTTCTACTTCCGCGGGCGGTGGCCCGTGAAGGAGACCACCTGCTGGATGCCGCTCGGGCGGTTGGTGTAGCGGATCTTCGTCTGCAGGAGGCCGGGGGCGAACGTGATGCGCTCGGCGTTCGCGTCGGCCTTCCACGCGGCGGGGTCGGCGCTGGCCTGCTTGGCCTCCAGCGCCGCGCCGGTGTCCTCGATGGCCTTCCAGATCGCCGCGCGGCACGCGGCCACGTCGCCGGCGCCGCAGTAGCGGGTCGAGTACGGGTCGGCGAACCTCGTGCCGAGGAGGGACCGCAGGTCCTTGTCGACGTAGTTCAGGCCGCCGTTGGTGAACCCGCTGCGGGTCGAGTTCGTCGTCCCGACGATCTCCTTGAACTCCGCGAGCTGCGGGCCGAGCACGCCGCCCATCACCGCGTCGACGAGGCGCGGGTAGAGCTCGTCCCAGATCGCGGGCGCGGGGCCGGCGTCGATCACGCCGTCCTCGTCACGGTCCAGCCGCGAGGAGCCGATCGCCTTCCAGCTCACGAGCAGGTCGAGCATCTGCTGCGCGCGCGGCGACGGGGCGTTCGTCCCCTGCAGCAGCGCGCTGATCGACAGGGTCAGCCCGTAGGAGCGGATGTCCTGCGTGGCCGCCGCGTTCATCGCCGCGGTCACCGACGCGAGGTCGTGCTTCTCGCGCTTGGCGATGCCGGCCTCGAGCAGGCGGTTGCGGTGCAGCGCGCCGTGCTCCCAGTCGTTGTCCGCGGCGCCGAACTCCGGCGCCGGGCGGTTGTTCCAGTTGAGCAGGATCCCGTTGCCCGGGTTCTTCTGCTGCGGGTGCTTGGAGCCCGGCAGGAAGCCGCGCCACTCGTACTCGCCGGTGCCCTTCGTGGGCAGGCGCGGGTCGACGCGCGGGTCGCGGATCGGCAGCCGGCCGGCCGAGAACATCGCGATGTCGCGGTCGTCGGCGTAGGCGACGTTGAACGTGTACGGCTGCCGGTTGGCGGCCTTGAACAGGTCCTCCGACGAGGCGATGCGGCCGAGCGTCGCGTCGCGGAACGGCAGCATCCACAGCGCGTCACGGCCGGCGCTGGAGCGGGAGCGGGAGATCGCCACGCGCTTGCCGTTCACCGTGCCATAGCCGGTGACCGGGCCGTGCACCGTCGTGCGGTACGTGATCTTCTCCTTGCCGGCCAGGACGCCCGCGTTGACGGTGCCCATCGAGCGGCAGCGGCCCTTGTAGCGGTACTTCGTCGTCGAGCCGCCGCACAGCGTCTCCACGAACTCGTCCGCGGTGTCGTTGCCGGCCGACGTCAGCGAGTACGCGAAGTCCTCGCCGCGGCCGATGAAGATGACGCCCGGGTGCGCGGGGGAGTAGATGCCGCGCATCGCGTGGCCGGGCCACGAGATGTCGGCCTCCAGCGTCAGGCCGGGGTAGTAGTAGCCGATCTGCGGGCCCGCGACGAAGAGCGGGTGCCCGTTCGTCGAGCGCTTGCCCGACACCATCAGGAAGTTCGACGCGTGCGGCACGCCGCCCCGCGGCTCGACCGACTCCGCGGCGGCGTTGGCCGCGCTCGCGGTCGCCCCGAACGTCGTCGGCTTGAACGAGCCCGCGTCGAGCACGGCGTTGCCGGTCGCCTTCTTCGGGATCGCGTTGTACGGGAACGCGCGCGTCAGCGTGTTCGAGCGGTCCGCGTCGTTGGTCGACGTCAGGTCGTCGAACACCTGCGACGCCTTGCTCGCGCCGAGCCGGTCGCGCAGCCCGTCGAGGAGCTGCGAGCGCGACGCCTCGTCACCGCCGCCGCGTCCGAACAGCTCGCCCGCCAGCGCGATGAAGCCGAAGATGTCGGCGCGCTCGAACGGCGGCTGCGTCGACTTCTCCGCGCGCATGCGCGCGTTGATGCCGTCGATGTAGACGTCGATCTCGTGGAGGATCGCGCGGCCGTCCTTGCCGGCGGCGCGCAGGTTGCGGACCTGCTCGCGCTCGATGATCCGGTCCGCCTCCTTGGTCGGGGCGAACGGCGTGAGCCGCGTGACGAGCCCGAACGCGCTGATGCCCGGCACGTCGAGCGCCGCGAGGCGGCCCGGGTTGCGGCCCTGGGCGAGCAGCAGCCCGCGGTCCTCCTGGAGGACCCACCCCATCGCCCACACCACGTCGTCGCGCGTGCGGCCCTTGATGTGCGGGACGTTGTACTTGTCGCGCACGATCGAGACGCCCTTGCGCGGGACCTTCTCGGTGCGCGTCGGCCCGGGCGCGTCGCCGAGCTTGGCCGACTTGAAGGTGCGCTGCAGGTCGGCGTTCGTGACCTGGTCGAACAGCGGCGTCAGCGCGTCGTACATCTTCGCCTGCGAGTCGGCGCCGGCCGGGACCGGGATGCCTCCCCACTGGCCGGAGGGGACGATGTTCAGCGCGGTCTCGGCGTAGTCGCGAGCCGCGGCAGGGGTGGTGGACAGAGCGAGCGCGACCGTCGCTGCGAGCGCGCTCGCTCCCCCGAGGCGGGACAGCATCGGCGGAACGATAGACCTCCGGGAAACGGTGTCATGACACCGTGTCAACGTCCATCGGAAGTCAACACCTCAGCCGGTCGGACCGCCCAGCTCGAGCTGCTCGCGGTGCGCCGCGTCGTCCGGCAGCACCCGCTGCGCGACCACCCGCTCGGTGAGGTCGTAGACGAACGGCTTGCCGTTCACCGCGGTGCCCTCGCTGTGGTGCGTCACCGCGAGCGGCGCGTAGCTCTCGGCGTCGACCAGCAGCTCGTCGCGGTCGCCCGGGAGCGCCGGGTCCTGCACGCCGGTGACGACGAGCCGCAGCGCGCGGTGCCCGCCGAACGTCGTCTCGCCGTCGAGCCGCACCTGCGCGTCCTCGCCGCGCCGCGCGCGCTCGAGCAGCGCCTGCGCCTGGAAGATCAGCGAGGGCACCATCTCGCCCTCGGCCTGCTTGACCTCGCCGGTGCGCGGGTCGCGCTGCTTCAGGATCTTGCGGCCGTCCGCATCGCGGTAGGACACGTCCTCGACGCCCTTCTCGGTGCGCTCGCCGCGCGCGTCGGTGACGAGCGAGCGGACCGCGACCGGCTTGCCGTCCGCGCCGACGCGGACCCACACGGTCTTGCGCTGCCACAGGCCGCCGTCGCTCCAGCGTGCGTCGACCTCGCTCTGCGTGACGACGATGCGGTTGGAGGGCACGTCGGCCGCGGCGGCCGCGCGCGCCACCACGTCGGCGACCGCGAGGCCCCCGTCGCTGCCGGCCGGGACGAGCGCCGCGACCACCGCGGCGGCGGCGAGCGCCGTGCCCGGCACGGCGATGCGGGCGGCGCGGGCGCCCGTCCGGCGGCGGCGCGCGGCGGTCACGCGCGCGGGATCGGGCGGGGCGGCCATGAACGCGGGGTCCGCGGCAGCGGGGTCGGCGGCGCGGAGGCGGTCGAGCACGGGATCGGTCATCAGGTCGGTCATGCGGAGAGCTCCTGCAGCGAAGGGGCGGGGGCGGTGTCGGAGGAGGCGAGCGCGTCGCGCAGGCGCGCCCGCGCGCGGGAGAGCCGGACGGCGAACGCGTTGGGCGAGCAGCCGGCGGCGCGGGCCGCGTCGGCGCCGGACACGCCCTCCCAGGCGACGAGGCAGATCGCCTCGCGCTCGACGGGCGAGAGCGCGGCGAGCGCCCGGGCGAGCGCGGGATCGGCGCCGGCGACACGCTCGGCGGGATCGGGTGCGGACGCGGCCGGCGACGCTCCGCTGGCGACCCGCGCGAGCAGCGCGCCGCGCCGGGCATGCGAGCGCCGGTGGCCGTGCACGACCTTGCGCGCCACGCCGTACAGCCACGGCAGCGGATCGTCGACGCGCGGCAGCTTGCGCCAGGCGATCGCGAACGTCTCGGCGACGACGTCGTCGACGGCGTCGGGCTCGACCCGCCGCGCGGCGTACGCGCGGATGGCGGGGAGGTGCGTCTCGTACAGCGTCCAGCGAGGCGGGCTCACGTCTCTTCTCTGCCGGAAGGCCGCCGGACCTTACGTGCTCGACACCGTGTCAAACGAGCGCTAAGGTGACGCGGGCGTCAACTTTCGTCGCGACCTTCCCGCGCGAACCGAACCACGAGGTCACCGTCCATGCCCCAGAAGCCCACCGCCGCCGTCATCGGAGCCGGCTCGTCCGGCATCGCCGCCGTCAAGGCGCTGCACGAGCGCGGCATCGACGTCACGTGCTTCGAGGCGTCCGACCGGGTGGGCGGCAACTGGGTCTTCGGCAACAAGAACAAGATGTCGGCGGCGTACCGCTCGCTCCACATCAACACGTCGCGCGGCCGCATGGCGTACGCCGACTACCCGATGCCGGAGGACTACCCCGACTTCCCGCGCCACGACCAGATCGCGCGCTACTTCGACGCCTACGTCGACCACTTCGGCTTCCGCGACCGCATCCGGTTCGAGACCAGCGTCGAGCACGCCGCGCGCCGCGACGACGGCACGTGGGAGCTCCGCACGTCCGACGGCGAGACGCACCGCTTCGACGCCCTGCTGGTCGCCAACGGCCACCACTGGGACAAGCGCTGGCCCGAGCCCGAGTTCCCCGGCACGAAGGACTTCCAGGGCACGGTCCTGCACGCGCACGACTACGTCGACAACACGGACCTGCGCGGCAAGGACGTCGTCGTGCTCGGCATGGGCAACAGCGCGATGGACATCGCCGTCGAGTCCGCCGAGGTCGCGGCGAACACGTACCTGGCCGCCCGCCGGGGCGCGTGGATCATCCCCAAGTACCTGTTCGGCAAGCCGCTCGACACGCTCGCCACCGACCCGCGCATGCCGTTCTCGATCGGCGCGCGGATCATGGAGAAGATCGTCACGCTGCACGTCGGCAAGCCGGAGAAGTTCGGGCTCCAGAAGCCCGACCACCGCTTCGGCTCGGCGCACCCGACGATCTCCGGTCGCATCCACGACCGGATCACGCACGGCAAGATCGCGCCGAAGCCGAACATCGCGCGGCTGCACGCGGACGAGGTCGAGTTCACCGACGGCACGCGCGTGCACGCGGACGTCGTGATCTTCTGCACCGGCTACAAGATCTCGTTCCCGTTCTTCGACGAGACGTTCATCTCCGCCCCGGACAACAAGATCGACCTGTACTGGCGCGTGTTCGACCCGAGCATCCCGAACCTCGCGTTCATCGGCCTGCTCCAGCCGCTCGGCGCGGTGATGCCGCTCGCCGAGGCGCAGGGCAAGTGGGTCGCGTCCTACCTGCTCGGCGAGTACCGGCTCCCGTCGCCCGAGGCGATGCGCGCGCACATGCGCGACGATGCGCAGGCGATGAGCAAGCGGTACGTCGCCTCCAAGCGCCACACGATCCAGGTCGACTTCGACTCCTACCTCTACAAGCTGGAGAAGGAGCGCAAGGCGGGCGCGGCGCGCGCGGCCGCGGCGGGCTACGTGCCGCAGGTGCAGGCCAAGGTGGAGGAGGGCGTGCCCGCGTGAGCGCGCTCCCGGCCGGCCGGCGCGAGCAGACCAAGCAGGCCAACCGCGCCGCGATCCTGGAGGCGGCGCGGGAGGTGTTCGCCGAGATCGGCTACGGCGCGGCGACCGTCCGCGACGTCATCCGCCGGACCGACCTGGCGGCGGGCACGTTCTACAACTACTTCCCCGACAAGGAGTCGGTGTTCCGCGCGCTGATCGAGGAGGCCGCGGTGCGCGGGCGCGAGGCCGTGCGCGCCGGCCGCGGGACGGCGACGACGCTCTACGAGTTCGTCTACAGCGGCTACCTGGCGTACTTCCGGTTCGTCGCCGAGGACCCGGTGACGTTCGAGCTGACGCGCCGCAACGCGGGGACGTTCCGCGCGATGTTCGACGAGCCGACGCTCGGCGCGGGGACGACCGAGCTGCGCGACGACCTGGAGCTGGCGGTCGCGCGCGGGCTGCTCCCGGAGACCGACACCGAGTACCTCGCGGCGGCCATGGTCGGGGTCGGCGTGGAGGTCGGCCTGCGGATGATGGAGCGCGATCCGGTGGACCCGGAGGGCGCCGCGCGGTTCGCGACCGGGCTCTTCGTCAGCGGCGTGCCACAGTAGGTGCATGCCTTCGTTCTGCCGTCACGGGCGATTCGAACAGAACTGCCGGATCTGCAATCCGAAGGAGCCCGGCGCGGTCGGCGGGAGCTCGCCGCGGCCGGTGTCGTCCAAGCCCGACGCTGCGAAGGTCGGCGGTGTGCCCGGCCGGCGCGCGTCCGACAGCACGTCGTCGCGCCGCTCCTCGTCCGGCGGGCGCGGGTCGTCCGGGATGGTGGTGCGGCGCCAGGCGCGCGCGGTCGAGGACGGCTTCGAGCACGAGCTCGTCCCCGGGCTGAAGGCCTCTGGCGATGCGCGGCGACTGGCCGAGGAGATCGCGTTCGCGCAGGCGCGCCTGGAGCAGCTGCGCTCCGACCCGCCCGGGCTGTACGCCGAGGTGGCGCTGAGCGAGAACCCGGAGGAGGCGCTCTGGCTCGCGTTCCAGATCGCGCACCTGAGTCCGCTGGCGGGCGAGGACGGGCCGTTCGCGTCGATCGAGGCCGTCCGCACCACGTGGGCGTCGGGCGAGGCGCCGCGGCTGGAGGAGGGCACGGTGCTCGGCCCGCGCACGACGGTCGACCCCAAGCAGCCGACCCGCACCGCCGAGGCCTACCGCGCGTGGGCCGCGCGCGCCGGCTCGCAGCAGGCCGCCTTCACGGGCGAGAGCGCGTGGACGCCCGCCCGCCGCTTCTCGCGGCTGTTCGAGCGCCTGTCGCTCCCGGGCTTCGCGCGGGCGGGCCGCGTCGAGCTGCTGATCTCGCTCGGCCGCCTCGGCCTGGCGGAGATCGAGCCGACCGAGCTGCGCCTGGGCGACCCCGACGACGGCGCGACGATCGCCGCCAAGCGCATCTTCGGCATCGGCGACACGGTCATCCTCGAGCGGCGCGCCGCCGATCTCGCGGAGGCGGCCGAGGCCCCGCTCGCCGCGCTCGACCTCGCGCTCTTCAACTTCAACCAGCCGGCCACCGCCCGCGCGACGATGGGCTCGGCCGCCGATCCCGACGGCGAACTGCGCGGACGAGTGGAAAGGGCGCTCGGCTTGGGGTAGAACCGCCGTCACGGTGACGGCGACCGAGGCCACGCTGCGCGAGTCGTACCTGGCGGCGCTGCTGGCGGGGGACCCGACGCGCGCCCGCGCGGTGGTCGAGCTGGCCGTGGACGACGGACTGCCGATCCGGCGCGCGTACCTGGACGTGCTCGCGCCGGTGATGCAGGACGTGGGGGAGCGGTGGGAGCGCGCGGAGATCGGCGTCGCGCGCGAGCACTTCGCGACGCAGGTGACCGACGCGTTGCTGGCGTCGCTGGGCGCGCGGATGCGCGTCCCGCCGACCGGCGGGCGGCTCGCGGTGCTGGCCTGCACGCCGGGCGAGCAGCACGAGCTCGGCCTCGCGATGGCGGCCGACTTCCTCGAGGCCGAGGGGTGGGAGGTCGTCGAGCTGGGCGCGTCGGTGCCGGCGGTCAGCCTCGCCGAGCTGGTGGCCGAGGAGCAGCCGGACGTCGTCGGGCTGTCGACCGCGATGGCCTCCAGCGCGCCCGCGGTGGGCCCGCTCCTCGCGCTCCTGACGGAGCTGGAGCCGCGGCCGTGCGTCGTGCTCGGCGGGCGCGCGTGGCGCCAGCACCCGGTGCCGGACGGCGCGGACGCGTGCCTGCCGGGCCCGGAGGAGCTGGTCGAGCTCGTCCGCCGGCGGTTCCCGCCGGTCCCCGAGGACTGAGCGGCTCAGTTCCAGCGGCGGCGGCCGCTGCGGCGCTCCTCGCGGCGGGCGAGGACGGCGGCGATGGCGGCCTGCGCGTCGTCGCGCAGCCCCTGCGCCTCCTCGATCGCCGCGCACAGCACGTCGATCTCCGCCGCGGCCTCGGCGAACGGCGGGCCACCGAGGCGCAGCAGCGTGTCGATGCGCCCGTCGAGCGTGTCCACGCGCTCGTCGAGGCTGCGCTGGAGGAGCCGAAGCTCGAACAGGGTCGGGGTGCGGGTGTCGCCGCGGGTGACGACGGCGGAGGTGAGGATGCGATCGGGCATGGGGAACGCGGGGCGGGGGCACTCCCGGTCATCGGCACCGGGGCGTCCCGCTTGAGCCCCTGGACACAAGATCGTCACCGGACGCTCACGGCTTTGACATCCGGTGCGGCCGTGCTGCGCTTAGCGTCGCGCGGCGATGCTCGACGCACGCCGACTCACTGCCGCCGCGCTGATCGCCGCGGCAGGACTGATCGCTCCCGCCGCAGCGGGCGCCGCGACCGACCCCGCCGGCACGAAGGTGCTGGAGGAGCGCTTCGACGGCCCCGGCCTGCCCGCGGGATGGGCCGCCATCGAGGGCGACTGGAAGATCGAGAACGGACGTCTCGCCGGAACCTCCCCCAACACCAGCCAGCTGTCGCGGATCGCCTTCGGGCCGCGGCTGGAGCACTTCCGCTTCGAGGCGACGGTGCGCTTCGAGAGCGTCGTGAACGCCTCGCGCTGGACCGCGCTCGCGCTCGACCTCGCGACCGACGGCAAGCCGCCGTGGTCGCACGCGGCCCTGCGCTCGACCTCCACCGCCACGAACGGGGCGGAGTTCGCGATTCGCACCGCCGCGAACACGTGGAACGTCACCGACACCGCGGCGGCGCCGACCGACGCGGCGACCGGGCGTGACGTCAAGGTCGCGATCGAGGTCCACGGCTCGTCGGGGACGTGGTTCTTCAACGGGCAGAAGCTCATGACGACGCGCGCGATCCAGCGCTCGGCGGACGGACGCCTCGGGTTCGTCGTCAACGGCGCGAAGGTGTCGTTCGACGACGTCGTCGTGACGAAGCTCCCGGCCGAGTCGTTCGTGCTGCCGGACGACGGCTCGGTGCAGCCGAAGGTGATCGCGCACCGCGGCTACTCGCGCATCACGCCCGAGAACACGCTGGCGGCGATGACGACCGGCCACCTCGCCGGGGCGGACTGGGTCGAGACGGACGTGGCGACGAACGCCGACGGCGTGCCGTACGTGCTCCACGACGGAACGGTCGACCGGACCACGGACGGAACGGGCGCGCTGAGCGCGCTGCGGTCGTCGTACCTCGACACGCTCGACGCCGGCTCCTGGTTCAACGCGGCGTTCACCGGCCAGCGGCTGCCGTCGCTCGACGCGCTCCTGGACCAGGTGAAGGCCGACGGGGCCAAGCTCCTGCTGGAGATCAAGGGGCCCGAGACGCCCGCCGAGGTGCAGCGGATCGTCGCGGCGGTGCGCGCGAAGGGGATGCTCGGGCGCACGCTCGTGCAGTCGTTCGACGAGAGCGTCGTCCGCGCGTCGCTCGCGGCCGAGCCGGAGCTGCCGGCCGCGCTGCTGCGCAGCACGCTCGACACGGACCCGGTCGCCAAGGCGCGGGAGCTCGGCGTCGTCGCCTACAACCCGTCGTGGGACGCGATCAAGGCCCGTCCGGCGGCGATCAAGGAGCTGAACGCCGCAGGGGTGGCGGTCATGCCGTACACCGTCGACAGCGCGGTGGAGTGGGCGAAGATGGAGGCCGCGGGCGTCGACGGCATCATCACCAACCGGCCGGGCGAGCTGGTCGGCTGGAACCTGCGCGCCGACCAGGAGCCGCCCCCGCCGGCGCCCGAGCCCGCGGTCGTGAAGGTGCTCGCGCCGCATGACGGCGCCACGCTCGAGCGCGGCGACGAGGTCACCGTGGCGCTCGGCCTCGAGCACGCGTCGGAGGTCCAGGTGACGCTCGACGGCAAGGCCACCGCGGAGGGCGAGACGATCGACGCGGACACGCTGGCGCTGGGTGACCACCGGCTGGAGGCGAGCGCGGTCGGCGAGGACGGCAAGCGCGTCTTGGCGGCGTCTGCCTTCCGCGTGAAGGCCACGCAGGACGGCTTCGTCCACCTCGCGGCGTCCGTCGACGGTGTGCCGACCACGGTGCGGACCGTGCTCCTCAACCGCGCGCTCGAAGGCGACTGGCGCGGCGTCCGCATCACGCTCGCGGCGTTCCGCAAGCGCATCGCACCGGCGGCGTACGCGCTGCTCGACGGCGACGCGAAGGTGCTCGCGGAGCGCCGCTGACGGCGCTCACTGCCTGGCCGGCGCGACGTGTGCGCGCCGGCCGGGTAGGTTTCATGGGGATGGCAGACGAACGCGACTGGCTCGAGGTCACCCTCGACGCCTCCAGCCGACGGGGACTCGCGGAGCGGGTCGAGATGCACACCGCCGCCCGGCAGGAAGAGGGGCAGCCGCACCTGCTGCGCATGCTGCGTGCCAACCGGGACGAGCTGCTGCTCGACAAGACGCAGGCCAAGCTCGTGCTCGACGTGCTCAACGTCGACCGCCGCCTCTCTGCGCTCCGCGCGCGGCTGGAAGCCTTCCTGGGCCTGCGCTAGCCGCGCGGGGCGAGGACGCGCTCCAGCCGGATTGCGGCCTGCAGCTCGGTCTGGCGCTCGCGCACCGGCCGGCCGAGCAGCTGCTCGATGGTGTTGAGCCGGTAGGCGATCGTGCGGTCGTTGACCTTCAGCAGCGCCGCGGCGGCCGACGCGTTGAACCCGCAGGCGAAGTAGGCGCTCAGCGTCTCGCGGAGCTTGGCGCCGTCGCGGCCGGCGTCGAGCGCCGCCAGCTCGCCGGCCACGAACGCGCGCGCCGCGGCCTCGTCGGCGAGCATCAGCGACTCGAGCGCGACGTCGTCGAAGCACGTGACCGCCGCGGCGGTCGCGACGCCGATGCGGTGTGCCGCCCGCGCCTCGCGGTGGCTGCTGCGGAACCCGTCCGGCCCCGCCGCCGCGCGCCCGAACGCGAGCCCGCCGTCCCAGGAGCCGGGCGCCGCCACGCGCAGCGCCCGGTCGTCGCCGGCCGCGCCGCCGCCCAGCCAGCCCCACGTCGTCTGGCCGCTCACCGCCACCACCAGGAGCCGGGCGCCCAGCGCGGTCGCCAGGCGCGCCAGCTCGGCGTCCGCGCCGGGGCCCCACGCGACCGCGGCGCGGTGGTGCGCGCGCAGGTCGTAGCCGAGCTCGGCGCCGTCCACCTCGCCGCCGTCGAGGACGTCGCGCACGAGCTGCACGCGCCGCTGCTCGCGGCTGCGGAGGAGCAGGTCGCGCTCGCGCGTGTACGCGTCGGCGACGAACGGGATCACCGCGTCGATGTAGGCGAACGTGTGCTGCGTGCACGCCCGCAGCGCCTCCCCGCGCTCCTGCGTGTCCAGGCCCTCGATCGCGTTGACGGCCTCCAGCATGGCGTCCCACGCCACCGACTGGCCGATGCGGTAGGTCTGGAGCAGCGCGGTGAGCGGGACGCCGGCCTGCGCGGACGTGCGCGCCTCGACCACCGCGTCCTCCGGCGGCCCGGACGGCAGCGGCGGGCCGTCGCGCGCCAGCTGGAGCAGCGCGGCGCGCAGGTTGGCGACGCTGCTGCGCCGCATCGCCGCCGCCATGTCGGGGTCGGCGCCCACCCCGGACTCGGGCACCTCGGCCGCGAACCGCGCGAGCATCCGCTCCACCAGCTCGTCCTCGCGCGCCCGGATCGCCCGGGCGACGTCGTCGAAGATCTGCCGGGCCTGCGCGGCGTTCACGGGGGACGAACGCTACCTCCTACGACGTTCGCAGAACACGGGCCGCCGGCTTCGCGAACATCGCGGAGCGCGGCCGTGCACCGACGCGAGAGGCTGCCCCCATGACCAGCCACCACGCCGACGTCGTGGTCGTCGGAGCCGGGCTCGCCGGCCTGGCGGCCGCGCAGTCGCTCACCGCCGCCGGCCGCTCGGTCGTCGTGCTCGAGGCGTGCGACCGCGTGGGCGGGCGCGTGCTCAACCACGAGCTCGCGTCCGGCGGCGTCGTCGAGGTCGGCGGCCAGTGGGTCGGCCCGACCCAGCGGCGCGTCAACGCCCTGATCGCCGACCTCGGCCTCGAGCTCCACCCGACGTACGACGAGGGCTTCAACCAGTTCGAGCACCGCGGCCGGCTCGGCCGCTACCGGGGCGCCATCCCGAAGGTCAACCCGCTCGTCCTCGCCGACATCGCGCAGGCGCAGGCGCGGCTGGACCGCATGGCGCGGCAGGTGCCGCTCGACGAGCCCTGGCGCGCGCCGAAGGCCGCGGCGTGGGACGCGCAGACCGTCGCGACGTGGCTGCGGCGCAACGTCGCGAGCCGGGCGGCACGCGACTTCTTCGCCCTGATGTGCGAGGGCGTGTTCGCCGCGCAGCCGGCCGAGCTGTCGCTCCTGCACGCGCTGTTCTACCTGCACTCCGCCGGCGGGTTCGACGCGGTGGTCTCGACCGACGGCGGCGCGCAGCAGCACCGCGTCGTCGGCGGCTCGCAGCTCATCGCGGTGCGGGTGGCCGAGCGGCTGGGCGACCGCGTGGTGCTCGGCGCCCCGGTGCGCCGGATCGCGGACGACGGCGCGTCGCTCGTCGTGCAGGCCGACGGGGTCGAGGCGACGGCCGAGCGCGTCATCGTCGCGATCCCGCCGACGCTCGCAGGACGCATCGACTACGAGCCCGGGCTGCCCGGCTACCGCGACCAGCTCACGCAGCGGATGCCGCAGGGCTCGGTCATCAAGTGCATGGCGGTCTACGACGAGCCGTTCTGGCGGCGCGACGGGCTGTCCGGGCAGGTCACGAGCACCGACGGCCCGATCAAGGTCGTCTTCGACAACACGCCCTCCACGGGCGGCGTCGGCGTCCTGCTGGGGTTCTTCGAGGGCGAGCAGGCGCGCCTGCACGGGCGGATCGCGCCGGAGGAGCGCCGGAGCGCGGTCCTGCGCTGCTTCACGCGGTTCTTCGGGCCGCGGGCGAGCGACCCGGTCGAGTACGTGGAGCGCGCGTGGGCGGAGGAGAAGTACGCGCGCGGGTGCTACGGCGGGTTCCTGCCGCCGGGCGTGCTGACGTCGCTCGGCTTCGCGCTGCGCCGCCCGTGCGGCCGCATCCACTGGGCCGGGACGGAGACCGCCGAGGTGTGGTGCGGCTACATGGACGGCGCCCTCACGTCGGGGGAGCGCGCGGCCCGTGAGGTGCTCGCCGCCGCCGGCGCGGCCGCGCCGGTCAGCGCGGTGTGAGGCGCGTCGCGGTGGCCTTCCACGTCGCCACGACCTCGCGGCCGGGGGCCAGGTCGAGGGCCTCCGCAGCCGGCGTCGTGATCTCGGCCGCGAGGCGGTGCGCGCCGTCGAGCGCGACGCGCACGCGGTTGCCGAGCACGGTCGTCGTGACGACGCGCACGGCGAGGTGGTTCTGGGCCGAGCCGCCCGCGGGCGGATGCGCGGAGAGCGCGATCTCCCACGGGTAGACGCTCGCCGCGACCGGGCCGACCGCGGTGTCGGTGGAGACGATCGTGTCGGCGCCGCCGTCGAGCGTGACGGTCGTGAGGCCGCCCGGGCCGGGCGCCGCCGTCCCGGTGAGCACGACCGCGCCCGCGAAGTCGGCCACGAACGCGCTCGCGGGCGCGGCGGCGATGGCGCTCGCGCTGCCCTGCTGCACGATGCGGCCGCGGTCGATGACGCCGACGCGGTCGCCCAGCTCGGCGGCCTCGGTGAAGTCGTGGGTGACGAGCAGCGCGGGGACCCCGGCGTCGCGCAGGACGGCCGCCAGGGCGCGGGTGGCGTCCTTGCGGGTGCGGGCGTCGAGGGCGGAGAGCGGCTCGTCGAGGAGGAGCACGTCGGGGCGCCGCGCGAGCGCGCGCGCGAGCGCGACCCGCTGGCGCTCGCCGCCGCTGAGCGTGCGTGGGCGCGCGTCGGCGTGGGCGGCCATCCCGAAGCGGTCGAGCAGCTCCAACGCGCGGGCACGCCGCTCACGCCGGGGCGCGTCGCGCAGCGGGTAGGCGACGTTCTCCCACGCGCGCAGGTGGGGGAACAGCGCGTGCTCCTGGAAGAGGTAGCCGCAGCGGCGCTCCTCGGGCGGCCGCGCGACGCCCGCGGCGGTGTCGAGCCACACCGCGCCATCGCACGCCACGCGCCCCGCGTCGGGCGTCACGAGCCCGGCCACGACCCGCAGCACGCTCGTCTTGCCCGCGCCGGACGGGCCGGCGAGCGCGAGGCACTCCCCGGGCGCGACCGCCATCTCGACGTCGAGGAGCGTCGCGCCGAGCTGCGCCCGCGCCGCCACCTCGAGCCTGCTCGCGGTCACCTCAAGCCACCTCGAGGTCGTCGCCGCGGCGCTCGGCCAGCTTCACCGCGAGCAGCAGGCCGGCCGACACCGCGACGAGCACGGCGGACAGCGCGAGCGCCGCGTCGTAGTCGCTCCCCAGCCGCGCGTAGATCGCCAGCGGCGCGGTCTGCGTGATGCCCGCGAACGAGCCCGCGAACATCAGCGTCGCGCCGAACTCCCCGAGCGCCCGGCCGAGCGCCAGCGCGCCGCCCGCCACCAGGCCGCCGCGCGCCTGCGGGACCACGACGCGCGCGAACGTCCGCGCCTCGCTCGCGCCCAGCGTGCGCGACGCGTCGACCAGCGTCGGCTCGACCGCCGCGAACGCCGCCAGCGCCTGGCGCACGTAGAACGGCGCCGCGACGAACGTCACCGCGACGACCACGCCCGCGGTCTGCAGCGCCAGCTCGATCCCCGCGTCCTCCAGCGCGCCGCCGAGGATGCCGGACGGCCCGACCGCCGCGAGCAGCGCGATGCCCGCGACCGCCGGCGGCAGCACGAGCGGCAGCTCGATCAGCGTGATCGCCACGTCGCGCCCGCGGAACCGCCGCGTCGCGAGGAAGTACGCGCACGGGGTCCCGACGAGGACGATGAGCACCATCGCCGCGGCGGTCGTGCGCGCGCTCAGCCACAGCGCCTCGCGGGCGCCCTCGTCGCCGAGGCTGTCGAGCAGGCGGCCCGGGCCCGTGTCGACGAAGATCGCGACGACGGGCAGCGTGAGGAACAGGACGACCGTGGCGGTGGCCAGCCCGAGCAGGACGGGGAAGAGGGCGCGGCGGAGGTGCACCGCGGCGATCACCCCGCGGCGCCCGGCGGCCCGAACCCGGCGTCGCGCAGCGCCTGCTGGCACGCGCCGCGGATGAGGCTCGTCACGAACGCGTCGGCGCCGTCCGGGTTGCCCGCGCCGCGGACGATCGCGACGCCGTACTCGACCTGCGGCTGCAGCGTGTCGGGCAGCGCGATCGACCGGACGCGGTCGCCCGCGGCCTCGACGTCGCTCGCGTAGACGAAGCCCGCGTCGGCAGCGCCTTGGGCGACCTTGCCGAGCACGCCCTTCACGTCGGGCTCCTCGGTGCGGACGTTCGCGCGGATCGCCGCGGCGTCTCCGGCGGGAAGGCGCTCCAGCACGGCCTTCGTGTACGCGCCGACCGGCACCTCCTCGTCGCCGACCGCGACCGTCACGCCGTCGCGCGTGAGGTCGCCGATCGTGCGCACGTCGGAGTCCTGCGGCACGGCGACGACGAGCTCGTTCGTCGCGAAGACCTGCGGCTCGTCGGCCAAGCCCTCCTCGTGCAGCGCGTCGGGGAGCGTCGTGTTGGCCGCGGCGAACACGTCGGGCCTGACGCCCTGGCGGATCTGCGCGGCCAGCTCGTCGGAGCCGGCGAACGAGAGCTTCACGTCGGCGCCGTCGAGCTGCTTGGCGCAGGCGGTGAGCGGGTCGGTGAGCGACGCGGCCGCGGACACGACCAGCCGGTCGCCGTCACCGCCGGCCTCGTCGTCGTCGCCGCAGCCCGCCGCGGCCAGCGCGGCGGAGAGCGCGACGGCGGCGAGCCCGCGCCTCACCGTGTGCGCTCCACCATGACCGACGTCGCCTTGACCATCGCGGTCGCGCGGACGCCCTCTGCGAGCCCCAGCTCCTCGACGGCGTCGCGCGTCACGGCGGACACGACGCGGAACGGCCCCGCCTCGATCTCCACCAGCGCCATCACGCCGTCGACCTCGACCGACCGCACGATGCCCGGGAAGCGGTTGCGCGCGGACACCGCGTCGCCCGCCGGCGCGCGGTGGGGGCGCGCGGAGAGCCGCTCGATCTCGGCGGCGGGCACGCGCCGGCGGTTGCGCTCGTCGCGGACGGTCGTGAGCTTCCCCGCGCGGTCCCACCGCCGCAGGGTGTCCGTGCTGACGCCGAGCGCCTTCGCCGCGTCGCCGAGGGTGAGGTCGGAGGGCATGTGCCTAAGCATCGCATAGGCAGCGACGGCGGAGCGGCCGCGGCGCGGGTGGCGGGGCGGCGGCGCGGGTAGCGTCCGCGGCATGCCGCAGCCGATCCGCGAGATCGTCCCGGGCGTCCTGCACTGGACGGCCATCCACCCGAACACGGGGCTCGAGTCGTCGAGCTACCTGCTGACCGACGCCGGCGTGGCGATCGACCCGCTCCTGCCGGAGGAGGGGTCGGGCGCGCTGCCCGAGGTGCACGCCGTGCTCCTCACCAACCGCCACCACCTCCGCGCCGCGCGTGAGCTCGGCGCGCCGATCCACGCGAGCCGCCCGGGCCTGCACGACCTCCCCGGCGACGTCACGCCGTTCGACTTCGGCGACACGCTCCCTGGTGGGGTCGTCGCCCGCGAGATCGGCGTCATCTGCCCGGACGAGACCGCGCTCGTGATCCCCAGCGCCAGGGCGGTCGCGGTCGCGGACGGGGTCGTCAACTACGGCGGGCTGCAGTTCGTCCCCGACGACCTGCTCGGCGACGACCCCATCGGCGTGAAGACCGGCCTCCTCGACGCGTACGGGCGGCTCGCGCAGGAGGTGGAGTTCGACCACCTCCTGCCCGCCCACGGCGCGCCGATCGTCGGCAACGCGCGCACCGCGCTGCTCGACTTCGTGTCGCTGACGAACCCGGGCTAGCCCGCGAGCAGCGCCGTCGCGACGGAGGCGACGGTCGCCAGGGCGGCGCTCTGCAGCCCCGGCCCGAACGACACCCGCCGCACGCCGAGCTCCCGCAGCCGCGCGAGCGGCGGCTCGTCGACCGGCATGAGCACGCTCACCGGCCCGATCGCGCGGACCAGCTCGCCGATGACGTCGAGATCGACGACACCCGGCACGAACACGCAGTCCGCGCCCGCGGCGACGAACAGCCGCCCGCGCTCCACCGCCACGTCGAACGCGCCGTCCAGGCCCGCCAGGTACGCGTCGCAGCGCGCGTTCACCACGAGCCCCGACTCCACGGCCGCGCGCACCCGCGCGACGGCCTCGTCGAGCGGCCGCAGCGTGGTCTCGCCCACGCCGTCCTCGAGGTTGCACCCGGCGACGCCGATCGCCCGCGCGAGCTTCATCGTCTCCGCCACGTCGCCGTAGCCCGCCTCCAGGTCCGCCGTCACCGGCAGGCCGGGCACGGCGTGCACGACGCGCTCGACGGCGCCCAGCATCTCGTCGCGCGTGACGACCTCGCCGTCGGGCTTGCCGAGCATGGCCGCGACGGCCCACGAGGCGGTGGCGATGGCGCGGCAGCCGGGGAGCGCCGCGACGGTCCGGGCGCTCGCGGCGTCCCAGACGTTGGGGAGGACGAGCAACTCCGAGCCGTCATGCAGCTTCCGGAGGACGTCGACGTTCGCTTGAGCAGTCACGGTCCATTAGCTTGCCGACCATGCCGATCGGAAGCCCGTTCCCCGACGTCGTGATCCCCGACGCCGCGCTCACCCCGTTCGTGCTCGAGAAGGCCGCGGAGCTGGGCGACAAGCCCGCGCTCGTCGACGGGCCATCGGGTCGCGCGCTGTCGTTCGCCCAGCTGGAGGACCAGATCCGGCGCTTCGCCGGCGGCCTGCAGATCCGCGGGTTCGGCCAGGGCGACGTGCTCGCCCTCCTGAGCCCGAACATCCCCGAGTACGGCGTGGCCTTCCACGGCACGATCCTCAGCGGCGGGACGGTCACGACGATCAACCCCGTCTACAACCCGGAGGAGATCGCGTACCAGCTGAAGGACGCGGGCGCGCGGTACCTCGTGACCGTGCCGCAGGCGGCCGAGCAGGCGCGCGCGGCGGGCGACAAGGCGGGCATCGAGGAGTTCTTCGTCGTCGGCGAGGACGAGTGGAACGGGCTCGTCGAGGAGGAGCCGATGGAGGCCGGCGAGGAGCCCGAGGTCGACCCGGCCAAGGACCTCGCGGCGCTCCCGTACTCGTCCGGCACGACCGGTCACCCGAAGGGCGTGATGCTCACGCACCGCAACCTCGTGGCCAACCTCCTCCAGGTCGAGGCCGTCATGCCCGTCGCACCGGACGACGTGCTGATCGGCGTGCTGCCGTTCTTCCACATCTACGGCATGACCGTGATCCTCAACAACGGCGTGCGCAACGGCGCGACCGTCGTGACGATGCCGCGGTTCGACCTCGAGCAGTTCCTGCGCAACATCCAGGAGCACAAGGTCACGCGCGCCTACGTCGTGCCGCCGATCGCGCTCGCGCTGGCCAAGCACCCGCTGGTCGACCAGTACGACCTCTCCTCGCTGCGCGTCGTGATGTCCGGCGCGGCGCCGCTGGGCGAGGAGCTGGAGAAGGCGTGCGCCGAGCGCCTGGGCTGCCGGGTGTTCCAGGGCTACGGCATGACCGAGTCGTCGCCGGTGTCGCACTCCCACACGCTCACCGGCGCGACGAAGCCGGGCACGATCGGGCCGGTGCTGCCGAACATGGAGTGCCGGATCGTCGACGTGGCGACCGGCGAGGACGCGCCGGAGGGCGAGCGAGGCGAGCTGTGGATGCGCGGCCCGAACGTCATGGCCGGCTACCTCAACAACCCCGAGGCGACGAAGGCCACGGTCGACGAGGACGGCTGGCTGCACACCGGCGACGTCGCGATCGTCGACGACGAGGGCTACTTCTCGATCGTCGACCGCGTCAAGGAGCTCATCAAGTACAAGGGCTTCCAGGTCCCGCCGGCCGAGCTGGAGGCGCTCATCATCACGCACCCGCAGGTCGCGGACGTCGCGGTGATCGGCGTCGACGACGAGGAGGCCGGCGAGATCCCGAAGGCGTTCGTCGTGCTCTCCGGCGAGGTGACGCCCGACGAGATCAAGGCGTTCGTGGCCGAGCACGTGTCCTCGTACAAGCAGGTCCGCGCCGTCGAGGTCGTGGACGAGATCCCCAAGTCCGCGTCCGGCAAGATCCTGCGCCGCATCCTCAAGGACCGCGAGCGCGAGGCCGCGGCCGGGTAGGGCTCAGACCGCTCGGAGGAGCGCCGTCGTCGCGGCGGCGCCCACGAGCACGACGAGCATCGGCGCCCTGAGGGCGATCGCGCCACCCGCGAACGCGATGCCGGCGGCGCGCTCGTCGAGCACGAGCTCGCCGTCGGTCGCGAACGTGCCCGTCACGACCAGGCCCGCGACGAGCGCCGGGACCGACGCGGTGATGAACCGCTGCAGGACGTCGGGCAGCTCGCGGCGGCCGGCGATCACCGGCCCGGCGGCCTTGATCGCGAAGTTGATGACGGCGAGCGCGCCGATGAGCGTCCACGCGGTGCTCACCGGCGGCGCCCCATCCCGGCGAAGGCGGCGAGCGTGGCGGCGACGACCGGGATCCCGGCCGGCGCGACCGGGATGAGGAGGAACGCGATGAGCGCGCCGAGCGCCGCGACGCGGTACGGGTGCGCGCCGGCGTGCGCCTCGGCGAACAGCAGGTAGAGGAAGAACGCCGGGAAGATCACGTCGATCCCGAGCGCGTCGCCGTCGGAGCCGATGTCGACCGCCGCGCCGAGCGCCGTCCCGCCCATCCACGCGATCGCCTGCGTGATCGTCGCGCCGATGAAGAGGCCGCGCGAGACGCGGCCGTGCTCGTCGGTGGCGAGGATCACCGACGCGTCGACCGTCAGCTGGCCCTCGAACGCGCGCCGGACCGCGCCGCCGCGCGTGGCCGGGGCGGTGAGGAGCCCGAGCGGGAGGAAGCGGAGGTTCGCCAGCGTCGCTGCCCCGATCGCCGCGCCAAGCCCGCCGCCCGCGGCCAGCACGCCGGTCGAGGCGAACTGCGCACTGCCGGAGAAGACGACGACCGACATCACGATCGGCTCCCACACGCCCCACCCGAGCGTGCGCGCGGCGACGCCGAACGACACGCCGATCAGCAGCGTGGGGAGGAAGAGCGGGAGCGCGGCCCGCAGCCCGTCGCCGACTGTGCGCTCGTCGGCCGCGGCGATTCCACCGTCTGCCGTTCGGTGGTTGCTCACACGGCCGGAGGCTACCAACGATGAGTTCCGGCGGGCGGCCCGGTCCTAAGGGACATGACCGGTGGTAACCGCCCCGTAGGTGTCATCCGGGAGGGTGGATCCGGGACATCCCCGATGCGCGAACACCCCCTTCGAGACGACCATCTCCTCACGATGAGCACGGCACGATCCAACACCGAGACCCTCGCGGCCACCCCCAGCGCCGCCGGGCTCCGGTCCGCGCTCGTCCGGCGTGCGGCCAGCGCCTCCGATGCGCTGATGCGGCACGCCCAGCCGTCGGCCGCGGGGGCGGAGGCGCTGGACGTGAGGCCCAGCTCCGCGCTCCCGCGGCCGTCCGGCCGCCAGCTCGCGATCGCGGGCGGGCTCGTCGCGGCGCTGCTCGCCGTCCTGACGTTCACCGGCGGCCCCGCGGCGGAGCTGCGCGAGGCGTTCGACCGCGCCCTGGCCGCCGACTGGCGGTGGGTCGTCGCGGGCGTCGCGTTCGAGGCGCTGTCCTTCGCCGGGTACGTGCTGCTCTTCTGGCTGATCGCCGGGCGCGCGGCGGAGAAGATCCGCCTGCGCCAGAGCGCCGAGATCGCGCTGAGCGGCGCCGCGGCCACGCGGCTGCTGCCGACCGCCGGGCTCGGCGGCATCGCGCTGACGCTGTGGGCGCTGGCCCGCGCCGGCCTGCCCGCGCGCGTCGCGGTGCGGACGCTGCTGACGTTCCTCGTCCTGCTCTACACGGTCTTCATGGCGGCGCTCGCCGCGGCCGGGCTGTCGCTCGCGTTCGGCGTGGCGCCGGGCGAGGGGCCGCTCGCGCTGATGGTGCTGCCGGCGCTGTTCGGCGGCGGCGTGATCGTGGCGGCGCTCTCCGTGCGGCGCTCCCGCACCGGCGCGCTGGCGGCCGCGATCGACGATGCCACGGGCCACGTGCGCCGCCCCGACGCCCGCCTCGCCGGCGCGCTGATGTGGTGGGGCTTCGACCTCGCCGTGCTCGCCGTGATGTTCACCGCGCTGGGCGCGCCGCCGCCGCTCGCCGTGCTGGTCCTCGCGTACTTCACCGGCGCGGTGGCGAACACGATCCCGCTCCCCGGGATGGTCGCCGGCGGCACCACCGGCATCCTGCTCGCCTTCGGCGTCGACGCGTCGCTCGCGCTGCCCGCCGTCTTCGCCTACCGCGCGGTCGCGCTGTGGCTGCCCGCGGTGCTCGGCACGTTCGCCCTCGCCGGCCTGCGCAAGACCGCCGCGGCGTGGGCCATCGCCCCGGCGCCGCCCGCGCCGCGCCCGGTTCACGTCCCTTCCCGGGTGACCTCCGCCGCGGCCTTGTCCTCGCGGAGCCCGAGGAACCGCGGCTGCCGCAGCCTCCCCGCGGCGGTCCACTCCGCGAACGCCACCTGCGCGACGAGCTGAGGCGCCACCCAGTGCGTCCCGGGCGGGCGCGGCGTGACCGGCTCGCCGAACGGCGGCTCCGGGCGCTCCAGCTCCGCGAGCCGGGGCGCGAGCGCGTCGAGCGTCCGCTGGTCGAACCCCGTGCCGACCTTGCCGGCGTACCGCAGCACGCCGTCCTCGTGGTAGCCGCAGAGCAGCGCGCCGAAGCCGGTGCGCGCGCCGCGCGGCTCGGTGTAGCCGCCGATCACCAGCTCCTGCTCGAGCAGGCACTTGAGCTTCAGCCAGTCCTTCGAGCGCCCGCGCGGGTACGGCGCGTCCCGGCGCTTGGCGATCAGGCCCTCCCAGCCGGCCGTGCACGCCTCCGCGTACCGCTCCGTGCTCGGGCCGTCCAGCTCGGCGACGCGGCGCAGGCCGTCCGACCCGCGCCCGACCACCGCGTCGAGCACGGCCCGGCGCTCGCGCTGGGGGAGCGCGCGCAGGTCCCGGCCCGCGACCTGGAGCACGTCGAACGCCCACAGCGCGACCGCGTGGCTGCCGCGCTGCAGCGCCTGGAAGCCGAGCGGGGCGCCGTCGCCGCCCATCGCCAGCACCTCGCCGTCGAGCACGACGTCCACGCCGAGTCGCGCGACCGCCTGCGCCACCGCCGGCCAGCTCGCCGTGCGGTCCAGCTCGTTGCGGGTGAACAGGCGCACGTCGCCGTCGCGCGCGACCGCGAGGCAGCGGACGCCGTCGAGCTTGCGCTCCAGGACCCACGCATCGGGGTCGAGCTCCCGCTCGTCAGTCAGCGTCGCGAGCGCGGGCGGGAGGAAGCTCGGAGCGAGGTCAGGCAGCCGCTCGCGCGCCCCGGAGGAGAGGACGGCGAGCGGGCCGGTAGCCGCGTCAGGCACGCAGGGATCATCGCGAAACCTGGGAGAGTTCGCCCCAGCGAACTCTCCTGAGGTCATCCGAGCCCTCTGGGCGAGGATGGCCCCCCCACCGCGCGCGGTACGGCGTCCCCCAAACGGGTCACATGGCTGAGGGACGCCCCGCGCGCGGCGGGGCAGGCGGCTCCCGCTGGTGACGACCGGCCGTCCCGTCCATCGCCACCGGGCACGTCGGGGGCGCGGGCTGCCTCGGGTCTCCGGCCCCGGCTCTGCGGGTCCAGTTCGTTCGCCCGGTCATCACCTGCCGGGAACCCTCGCCCACCGGTCGGCGTACGTCGACTCGTCTGCGCGAAGCGTGCAGCTTGCGACACCGAACCTCCACGGAAACGGTGTAACCCTCCCGCAGCCGGGGCGCAGCCGCCTCAGGTCGCGGAGGCCGTGGCCTGGACGACGCGGCGCTTCAGCGCGAGCTCCGCGTCGAGGTCCACCGTGGTGGCGTGGCGCTCGGCCATCGGGCGGTGCGCCAGGAGGGCCGCGAGCGCCTCGACGAAGCGCGCGTCGAGCTGCGTCCCGCTCACCCGGCGCAGCTCGGTCAGCGCCTGGAACGAGCTCATCGACGGGCGGTAGGTCGTGCCGGCGGTGAGCGTGTCGTAGACCTCCGCGACCGCGACGACCTTCGCCAGCTCCGGGATCTCGCCGTCGGCCAGGCCGAGCGGGTAGCCGCGCCCGTCCGGCCGCTCGTGGTGCGCGGCGACCGCGTCGGCCACCACGTCCTCCACGCCGACGTTGCGCAGCATCTCGGCGCCCGCGTGCGGGTGGCGCTTGATCGCCTGCCACTCGTGCTCGGTGAGCGTGCCCTCGGCGCCCAGCGCGACGTCGGACAGCGCGAGCCGCCCGAGGTCGTGCAGGAGTCCCGCGGCGTGCGCGTCGCGGGCGGCCTGCTGGTCGAGA
The DNA here is from genome assembly GCF_056863265.1 of Parviterribacter multiflagellatus. NCBI lineage: Bacteria > Bacillati > Actinomycetota > Thermoleophilia > Solirubrobacterales > Parviterribacteraceae > Parviterribacter > Parviterribacter multiflagellatus. The sequence goes on along the minus strand of NZ_JBXPIZ010000012.1, from coordinate 189,633 downwards.
CCGGCGGCGATCGCGATCTCCTGCGCCCACTTGGCGACCGCGGCGGCGTGGCGCGCGCTCTCCTCGTCGCGCTGGCGCAGCGCGCGCAGCATGCCCGCGACGACCTCGTGGCCGGCGAGCGAGTGGTCCAGCCGCTGCTGGCGCTGGGCGGCGACGAGCTGGAGCATGTACGTCACGCCGAGCAGGAGGAGCACGAGCGCCAGCAGCCCGAGCGTCTGGACGTGCACCGAGACGTAGGCGACACCCGCCGCGACCGGGACCGCCCAGAGCAGCGCGGGCGCGAACGGGCTGGGGACGTGCCGCCAGGCGGCGACGCCCTCGCGCCAGGTCGGGGCGCTGAAGAGCGAGACGGTCATGAAGCTCAGCACGAGCGCCAGGACCGCCGGGCCCGCGAGGGCGAGCATGAACAGCGGCGGGTCGTCGGGCGAGGGCCCGATCGCCTCGAACATCGCGCCGGCGACGAGCGCCGGGAGACCCGCGGAGAGGACGTTGACCGCCAGCGCGTAGGGGCGCAGGCGCGCGAACGGCCACGCCCCGAGCTCGCCCGCCGCGGCGATGACGAAGGCCGCGGCCGGGCCGAGCACGGCGAACCCGACCGAGGTGCAGGTGAACGACGCCGAGACGAACATCTGCCCGGCGAAGCGCACGGACAGGAGGTTGGCGACGACCGCGCCGCCGGCGAGCAGCCACGTCAGCGGGTCGGTGAGCCGGTCGTCCGCGACCAGGACGCACCAGATGGCGGCGACCAGGCACCCGGCCAGGGGGCCGGCCAGCGAAGGAGAGTGGGGGCGCGCGTCGTCCATCGGCGCGCGGGTGAGCGTATCGACGCCCGCGCGCCCTGTCGACGCATGGTCGATTACTTGATGCGGAAGTTCCCGTTCGCGGCTGACGCGCCGAAGAGCTCGACGGCGGCGACGGCGATGGGGATGAGCGCAAGCTTGACACGACGCATTATGGGTTGCCCTCCATGGGAGAATCGAGTGGACTTCTCCTGCGTTATGGACGGTCAGGCCGGTCATGCGGTAGGTCTGGGACAGGATCTGTACGGGAACCTGTGCAAATGCTCTCGCGGTACCTGCAACGATCTTCCGGTCTGACGTAACTGCGAGTTCACGGATGAGGACCCTCAAGACCAGCGAGGCCGCGGCGCTCCTGAACGTCACGGCGAACACCCTCCGCGCCTGGGAGCGCCGCTTCGGGTACCCGAGGCCCCAGCGCTCGCGGGGCAACCACCGGCTCTACACCTACGCGGAGGTCGCCGCGCTGCGGGAGGCGCTCCTCGAGGGGCTGTCGATCTCGTCGGCGGTGTCCGTCGCCCGCGAGGGGCTGAGCACCGACGTCCACGCGCTCGTGCGATCGCTCGGCGCGTTCGACGCCGTCCGCGCCGACCACGCCCTCGAGGCGTCGCTCGGGCTGCGCTCCGTCGAGCGGACCGTCGAGGAGGTCCTCCTCCCGGCGCTGCGCGAGATCCACCGCCGCGAAGGGCCCGACGACGCGCACTGGGCGTACGCCGCGTCGTGGGCCGGCGACTGGCTGCGCCGCGCGCGCCGCCTCTCGCCGCCGCCGTCGCGCGGCATCTCGATCATCGTCGGCGACGCGTGCGGCAGCGACCTCGACCCGAGCGCCGCGCAGCTGCGCTCGCTGGAGCTGTTCTGCGTGCGGGCCGGCGCGGATGTCCTGACGCTGCCCGTCGAGGCGCCTGGCGGGCTCACCGACGTCGTCGCCGCCGTCCAGCCCGACGTCGTCGTGATGGCCGGGTCGCGCGCCGGGGACGAGGCGCTGGCGCGGTGGGCGTACCGCATCCGCAGCGCCGTCGGGCGGCTGCCGCTCGCGCTCTTCCACCGCGACGTCCACGCGGTCGGGCCCGAGTCGCGGGCCAAGGTCCTGTCGACCACGCCGAGCGCCGCGCAGGAGGACCTCTTCGCGCTCGTGCCCCCGGCGTCGCGCCGGCGCCGGCGGGTGCAGCCGGAGGAGGTGCGGGAGGTCTCATGAGCGCCAACCACGCCAAGATCCTCCGCGCCGTCGAGGTCGCCGCGCCCCAGCCGCGGACGTTCTGCGGCTACTGCGGCGCGCGGCCCGACCCGGCCGCGGTGTCCGAGACGCGCGTCTGCGGCGACTGCGGGCTAGGCCTGCTCCTGACCGCCGACGCCGGCCTCGCGCCGGCGCCGCACGACGCGTTCGTCGTCGTCGATGCGGGCCTGTCGATCCGCGCGGTGTCGCGCGGGGCGGAGGCGCTCTTCCAGCTCGCCGAGATCGACGTCGTCGACCAGTCCCTGGAGCGCCTGCTCGTGCCGGCGGACTCGTCCGACGGCGCGCGCGCCCGGCTGCAGGGGCTCGTCTCCGGCGCGGCGCGCTCGCCGCTGTCGTCGGCCGAGCCGGAGGTCGAGATCGTGCGCCCGGCGCGGGCGTTCGGCGTCCGCTACCGGGCGCTCGTCGGCCGGTGCGAGCCGGGCCGCGCGGCACTCGTCGTGCTGGCCGAGCTCTAGCCGCCGGCGCCCAACGCGCTGAAGAACCTCGCTGCGATGGGGGCCGCGACGCGGCCCCCGGACTCGCCGCCCTCGACGAGCACCGAGATCGCGACGTCGCCGCGGTAGGCGACGAACCAGGCGTGCGTCGGCGGCGGGTCGCCGCCGCCGTACTCCGCGGTGCCGCTCTTGCCGCGCGGCTCGCCGGGGAGGGAGGCGAGCGCGGTGCCCGTGCCGCCGGTGACGACCGCGCGCATCAGCTCGCGCAGCGTCGCCACGTCGCCCTCGGGAAGCGGGTCGCCGGCCCGCGCGTCGGAGCCCTCGCCGTCCTCGCCCCGGATCAGCCGCGGCGCGCGCCAACGGCCGTCTGCCACCGTCGCGGCCACGCCGGCCATCGCCAGCGGCGACGCGACGATCTTGTCCTGGCCGATCATCATCGCCGCCTTGGCGACGGTGTCGCTCGGGGCAGGCACCTTCGACCGGCCGACGCCGAGCTCCAGCTCGACCTCCTCGCCCAGCCCGAAGTCGCGCGCGACCTCCGTCAGGTCGCCGTCGCCGAGCCGGCCGGCGAGCGAGACGAACGCGGTGTTGCACGACTGCGCGAAGTCGGTCCGGAACGGCACCGCGCCCGCGGCGCCGCCCTCGAAGTTGCGGAACGACCGCCCGCCGACCGTGGTCGTCTTCGGGCAGTCGACCGTCTGGCCGACGTCGAGCCCGTCGCGCAGCAGCGCCGCGGTGGAGACGATCTTGAACGTCGAGCCCGGGGGATAGAGGCCGCTGAACGCGCGGTTGAGCGTCGAGTCGGTCGGGCGGTTGGCGACCGCGAGCACGTCGCCGGTCGACGGCTGCACGGCGACCAGCGCCGCCTTGCGGTCGGTGTCCCCGAGGGCGCTCTCCGCCGCCGCCTGCACGTCGCGGTCGAGCGTCGTGCGCAGCGCCTCGCCGTCCTTGCCCTTCTTGACGAGCAGCTCGTCGACGACGTCGCCGGTGGTGACGTCGCGCGTGACGATCATCCGCGTCGCGCTGCCGCGCAGCTGGGCGTCGAACCGCTGCTGCAGGCCCCACTGGCCGGTCTCGTCGCCGGCCTTCAGGCGGCCGTCGGACGCCTCGACCTGCTCGGCGGTCGCGGGGCCGACCGCGCCGAGCACGGCGCGCGCGAAGCCCTTCGTGGGTGCGAGCGCCGCGCGCCGGACGTTGGTCGAGACGCCGGCGACCTCGGCCAGCTCGCCCTCGATCTCGTCGTAGTCGGTCTTGCGCAGCGAGATGACCGAGATGAACCGGCCCTTCGGCGCGTCCTCGAGCTTCCGCGTCAGCGCGTCCGCGTCGGCGTCGACCAGCTCCGCGAGCCGCGCCGCCGTCTCGCCGGGGTCGTCGACCTTCGACGTCTGCACCGCGATGTCGACGACCTGCCGGTTCTCGACCAGCGCGGCGCCGTCGCGGTCGCGGATCTCGCCGCGGTCGGGGAAGTAGGTGGCGGTGCCCAGGCGCGTCGTGGCGGTCACGTCGCGGTGGATGACGCTCGGCAGCCAGCGGACCTTCCACTCGTCGTCGGACTTCACGAGCCGGACGCGGCTGCGGTAGCGCCACTCGCCGATCGCCGGGACGGTCCAGCGGAGCGTGACGAGGGCGCTCGCGCGCTGCTCGCCGTCCTCCTCGACGTCGCCCGCGGTGGCCGTGAGCTTCGCGCCGTCGAGGCCCTTGCGCGAGGCGGCGAGCGCCTTCGCGGCCTCGGCTGGTCGGTCGGTCAGCTCCGCCGCCGCGGCGTCCTCGCCGCCCTGCCAGGCGGTCAGGAAGGCGTCGAGCTTCTCGCCCGGCTCCGGCCCGCCGGTCCCGCGCAGGACGAGGAACGCGACCGCCGCGACGGCGGCCAGCGCGGCGACGATCGCCGCGAGAGCGGGGCCCCGGCCGCGGCCGCGGCGGGCGGGCGGGCGGCGGCTGCCGGCGCGGTAGGTCGAGTACGGGCGGTCTCCTGCCATCGGCTACCACCCAAGCCGATCGGCGCGCGTCGAGGCAAGCGGCACGAGCGTCGTTATGCGCCCTTGGCGGCTGCCGCCGCTCCGCCTCCACGGGCGAGCGGCGCGACGATCGACTCGTCGGCCGGCGGGTGGGGGAGCGCGTGGGCCGCGGCGGGGCGCAGGCCGTCGAACACGATCGCGAGGTACCGCCGCCACAGCTCCGGCTGGTGCTCGAGCCGCCAGCGCGGGATCTTCGCCGCGATCGCGCACAGCGAGAGCACGTCGCTCGGGACCACGTCGTCGCGCAGGACGCCCGCGAGCTGGGCGCGGGCGACGATCGGCGCGATCAGCTCCAGCGTCATCTCGCGGGCGCAGACCGGCACCGACAGCGCGGTCCCCGACACCATCTGCAGCGCCTGGTAGAAGCCCTGGTCGATCGCCATGCCCTCGGCGACGACCGTCGCGCAGGCGGTGAACGACTCCCACGGGTCGGCCAGCTGCGACGGCTCGGCGACGCCGGCGCGCAGGCGCTCCATCCGGTCGTCGACGATCGCGCGGAGCAGGTCGTCCTTGGTGGGGAAGCGGCGGTAGATCGTGCCGACGCCGACGCCGGCCTCGCGCGCGACGACGTCGACGCCCGCGCCGACGCCGTGCTCGGCGAAGACGGCACGGGCCGCGTCGAGGATGCGGCGGCGGTTGCGCTCGGCGTCCGCGCGGAGCGGCCTGGGGTCGTCTGCGCCCATGTGGCCAGGAGGATAGTGGAAGCGGAGCGATGGCTTCCGGCTGTGCTACCGTCGCTCGGCGGACCGGAAGCGGAGCCTCCGCTTCCGCCCTCGTCCGCCGCCTTTCTCCTCACGCCCGCCGCCTCGCAGAAGACCCCACGCACGCCATGACCAAGACCGTCCACGGCAAGCCCTCGGCGCCGATCCTCATCGCGCTCCTGCTCGCCGCCCTCTCCTACGCGCTCTCGCAGACGCTCGTCGCCCCGGCGCTGCCCGCGATCACCCAAGAGTTCGGCACCGACAGCTCGACGTCGGCGTGGGTGCTGACGGGCTACCTGCTCGCGGCGTCGATCTTCACGCCGCTCGCGGGCAAGCTCGGCGACCTGTTCGGCAAGGCGCGCGTGATGACGCTGCTGCTGATCGGCTTCGCGATCGGGTCGGCGGTCTGCGCGATCGCCACCTCGATCGAGGTCGTCATCCTCGGCCGCCTGATCATGGGCACCGCGGGCGGCGTGTTCCCGCTCGCGTTCGGGATCATCAACGACGAGTTCGCGGCGGACAAGCGCGCGGTCGCGATCGGCCTGCTGTCCGCGATGTTCGGCATCGGCGGCGGCATCGGCCTGCCGCTCTCGGGCGTGATCGTCGACAACGTCGACATCTCCTGGCTCTTCTGGCTCGGCCTCCTCGCGCTGCCCGCCGCTTTCGGCGTGTGGCGGTTCGTCCCGCCGTCGCCGGCGCGCGAGCGCACGCGCATCGACTGGGCCGGCGCCGCGGTGCTGTCGGTCGGCCTCGCCGCGCTGCTGCTCGGCATCTCGAAGGCCAACCCGTGGGGCTGGGGCTCCGGCCGCGTCGTCGGCCTGCTCATCGGCGGCGTCGCGATCCTCGTCGCGTTCGCGTTCCTCGAGCTGCGCTCGCGCCAGCCGCTCGTCGACATGCGGGTGCTCGCCGAGCGGCCCGTGCTCGCGACGAACATCACCGGCTTCCTGACCGGCGGCGCGATGTTCGGCTCGTTCCTCCTCGCCCCGCAGTTCGCGCAGACCGCCGAGTCCGCGGCCGGCTACGGCTTCAGCATGTCGGTGACCGAGGCGGGCCTCCTGATGGTGCCGAGCTCGATCGCGATGCTCGTCTCCGGGCCGCTGGCGGGCACGTTCGGCAACCGGTTCGGCTTCCGTGCGGTGCTCGCGACGGGCACGGCGTTCAGCGCGGTGTCGTTCCTCGTGCTCGCGGTCGCGCACGGCGAGCCGTGGCAGTTCGCGTTCGCCAACATCCTGATCGGCGTCGGCATCGCGTTCGCGTTCGCGTCGATGGCGAACCTGATCGTCGCGCTGGTCGACCCGCGCGAGGTCGGCATCGCGACCGGCATCAACACGATCGCGCGCACGGTCGGCGGCGCGTTCGGCTCGGCGCTCGTGACCGCGCTGCTGACGGCGGAGACGATCGAGGGCACCCCGATCCCGACCGAGAGCGCCTACACCGAGGCGTTCGTCGCGTCGATCTTCATCTCGCTCCTCGCGCTCGCGTCCGCGCTGTGGATCCCGCGCCCCGGCCGGGGTGGGGAGCAGGAGAGCACGCCGCCGCTGCCGCGGGTCGACGACCCGCGCAGCGAGAGCGCGCTCGCGTAGCGGGGCCGTTGCCTACGCCGCGCGCGCGGCGGGCAGCGCGTCGTCGTCCGCGCGAGGGAGCAGCAGGCACGCGACCGCGCCGCACGCGAGGTGGACGCTCCGGCCCGGCCACAGCGGCCGGTCCGGAGTGGCGTGGTCGGGGCGGAGCGCGATCAGGCCCGCGAGCTCGTGCGCGGCTCTCGACGCGGCGGTCTGGATGGCCTGCAGCGCGCTGCGCTCGCCGTGGCGCCACCCGCCGGCGAGGAGGCGGTCACCCCGGTAGAGCTGCCAGCGCCAGCGGCGCCCCAGGCGGCTCGCGGGGAGCGGTTCGACGACGTAGTGGAACGCGGGGAGGTCGTCGTGCATGGGCTCACGCTACCGATCCGACCCGCCAGACCCTCCACACCTCGACGCATCGCCGTCGGGGTGGGGATGATGCCGGTCGGGGGTAGGGGATCGCACGCACGACGATTCGGGGGGTTCCCCCCATGCGTCGGGGTCGGGGACGGGCGTAGCGTCCCTCCCATGCAGACCACGAGCCTCACCTCCACCGCCTCGTCCTCCACCGACGGTCTGCGCGTCGTCGAGCGCAGCCGCGGGACCTGTCATCCCCAGGCCGCCCGTCCGACCACCCGTGATCGCGTCGCCCGCTCGCTCCTCCTGCGCCCGGACCCCGCGACCCCGGCCTACGTCCGTCGCTGACACGGCCCCGAGCGCGCGCAACACTCGCGACGTCTGTTGCGCGCGGTCGGTACGGTCCCGGCATGTCCGGAGCCGAGGCCACCACCCGCATCCCCGTCCCCCGCGACAAGGAGGACGACTACACGCGCGACGCGGCCGCCACGCGGCGGGCGTTCGCCGAGGAGCGGAGCGGCAGCTCACTCGAGCACGTGTCCGCGTACTCCTTCGACCCGCAGATCCTCAGGGGGAACGTCGAGCAGTTCGTCGGGGTCGCGCAGGTGCCGATCGGGCTGGCCGGGCCGCTGAAGGTCAACGGCGAGCACGCGCAGGGCGAGTTCTACGTCCCGATGGCGACCGCGGAGGGGACGCTCGTCGCGTCCTACAACCGCGGGATGCGGCTGCTGCACGAGGCGGGCGGTGTCACCACGACGATCCTCGACGACCGCATGCAGCGCGCGCCGTCGTTCGTCTTCCCGTCGGCGCGCGAGGCGCGCGCGTTCGGCCAGTGGCTGCGCGAGCACTTCGACGAGATCAAGGCCGTCGCGGAGTCGACGACGAGGTCCGGCAAGCTGATCGAGATCGAGCAGTACAGCGCCTCGCGCATCCTCTACACGCGGTTCGACTACACGACCGGCGACGCGGCCGGCCAGAACCTCACCGGCAAGGCGACGGCGGCGGCGTGCGCGTGGATCACGCAGAACTACCCCGGCATCGAGCGCTTCTTCCTCGAGTCGAACTTCGCGACCGACAAGAAGGCGTCGCAGATCAACATGCTCCGCACGCGCGGCAAGCGGGTGGTGGCGGAGGCGACGGTCCCGTCCGAGCTGCTCACGCGCGTGATGCGCTCGAACACCGAGCTGCTCTACCGGGCGCGCCAGGTCTCGAACCTGGGCGGCTTCATGTCCGGCGTCAACAACAACGGCTCGCACTCGGCCAACGGCATCACCGCGATGTTCATCGCCACCGGCCAGGACGTCGCGAACGTCGCCGAGTCGTCCGCCGCGTTCGTCTACGCCGAGCACCGCCCGAACGGCGACTACTACTACTCGATCACCATCCCGTCGCTGATCGTCGCCACGTACGGCGGCGGCACCGGCCTGGCGACGCAGCGCGAGTGCCTGGAGCTGCTCGGGTGCTACGGCTCCGGGAAGGTCGAGAAGCTCGCGGAGATCGTCGCCGCGACCGTCCTGTGCGGGGAGCTGTCGTTGGGCAGCGCGATCGTCGCGGAGGAGTGGGTCGAGGCGCACGACCTCTACGGCCGCAACCGGCCGTGACGACCGCGGCGCCGGCCCGCACCCGGCTGCAGCAGGACCTGGTCGACCCCGGCCCGGGCGGGCGGACCGCGGCGCTCGACGCGTTCCGCCTCGCCCGGCGCCGCTTCCAGGCGCCGGAGCGGATCGACATGAGCGCGCTGGCGGACGAGCTCGGGGTCAACCGCGTGACGCTGTACCGGTGGGTCGGCTCGCGCGAGCAGCTGCTCGTGGAGGTCATCTGGTCGCTCGCGCGTGCGACGCTCGACCGCATCGACGCGCGCGTGACGGCGCGGGGCGGCGAGCGGATCGTCCAGACCGTGACGCTCTTCCTCGAGGCGGTCATCGCCCACCCGGGCATGCAGCGCTGGCTGGGGGAGGAGGGCGAGGCGGCGATGCGCCTCCTCACCCGCCGCGCGACCGACTTCCAGCCCCGCCTCGAGGCGGCGATGGAGGCGCTCCTGCGCGAGGAGACCGCCGCCGGCCGCCTCCACCTCGACGCGCCGCTCGCCGAGGTCGCCTACGTCATCGTCCGCCTGATCGAGTCCTACACGTACGTCGACCTGATCACGGGGGAAGAGCCCGACGCGCGCCGCGCCGAGCCGATCCTCCGCCTCCTCCTGCGGTGACCGGCGCGCTCAGCCGCCGACGGCGTCGAGCTCCGCGAGGTCCTGCGGGGTGAGCGCGAGCCCGGCGGCGGCGACGTTCTCGCGCAGGTGCGCGACGCGCGAGGTGCCCGGGATCAGGAGCACGTTCGGCGCGCGCTGCAGGAGCCAGGCCAGGCCGACCGCGCGGGCCGTCGTGCCGTGGCGCGCGGCGACCGCGTCCAGGGCGGCGGACTGCAGCGGCGACCAGCCCCCGAGCGGGAAGAACGGCACGTACGCGATGCCCTGCTCCGCGAGCCGGTCGATCAGCGCGTCGTCCCCGCGGGCGGCGACGTTGTAGAGGTTCTGCACGCAGGCCACGGGCGCGATGGCCTGGGCCTCGGCGACCTGCTCGGCGGTGACGTTGCTGACGCCGAGGTGGCGGATGAGGCCCTGCTCGCGCAGCTCGGCGAGCGTCCCGAACGCCTCGGCGATCGACCCCGGCTCCGGGCCCAGCAGCCCGCCGACGCGGAGGTTGACGACGTCGAGCGCGTCGAGGTCGAGCCCGCGGAGGTTCGCGTGGACGGCGTCCCGCAGCTGCTGCGGCGCGCGGGCCGGCGGCCAGCCGCCCTCCGCGTCGCGCAGCGACCCGACCTTCGTCACGATCGCGAGGCCGTCCGGGTACGGGTGGAGCGCCGCGCGGATGAGCTCGTTCGTGACGCCGGGGCCGTAGGCGTCGGCGGTGTCGATGTGGGTGATGCCGAGCGCGACGGCCTCGCGCAGGACGGCGAGCGCCTCGTCGCGGTCGGCGGGCGGGCCGAGCACGCCCGGGCCCGCGAGCTGCATCGCGCCGTAGCCCATGCGCGTGACCTCGAGGTCCGCGCCCATCGTGAAGGTCCCGCCGGGGAGCGTCGTGGAAGCCATGGCCCCGAGGCTGCCTCGCGCGCGGGCGCGCACCCAGGGTCGATCTGTCCCTGGAAGACGGCCTACCTTGGCGGTATGGACCGTGCCGGTCTGGCCGACTTCCTCCGCCGCCGTCGCGCTGCGCTGCGGCCGGGCGACGTGGGCCTGCCGGAGGGCGCGCGCCGCCGGACCGCGGGGCTGCGCCGCGAGGAGGTGGCGACGCTCGCCGCGATGTCGACCGACTTCTACACGCGGCTGGAGCAGGGGCGCGGCTCGCGGCCGTCCGCGCCGGCGACGCTGGCGCTCGCCCGGGGCCTGCGGCTGAGCGCCGACGAGCGCGACCACCTCCTCCACCTCGCCGGCCACACGGCGCCCCCGCGCGCCGCGCGCGCGGGGGAGGCGAGCCCGACGCTCGTGCGCGTGCTCGACCAGCTGCGCGCGCCCGCCCAGGTCGTCACGGACCTCGGCGTCACGCTCCGTCAGAACGAGGCCGCCGTCGCGCTCGTGGGCGACCAGACCGCGTTCACGGGCCCGCGCCGCAGCTTCATCTGGCGCTGGTTCACCGAGCCGGAGGAGCGTGCGTCGTTCGCCCCGGACGAGCACCACGCGCTCTCGCGCAGCCACGTCGCGACGCTCCGCACCGTCCACGGCCGCGCCCGTGGCGAGGACCCCGAGGCGCAGGCGCTCATCGACGCGCTGCTCGCGGAGAGCACGGAGTTCGCCGCGCTGTGGGAGCGCCACGAGGTCGGCTTCAAGCCGCTGCGGCGCAAGCGGATGCGCCATCCTGACGCGGGCGAGCTGGAGCTCCGCTGCGAGGTCGTGACCGCCGACGACGTCACGCAGATGCTCGTCGTCTTCGGTCCTACCGGGTCATACTCGGGGGCGTGAAGACCGCGATCTCGGTCCCCGACGAGACCTTCCGCAAGGTCGACGACGCCGCGAAGCGGCTCGGCGTGTCGCGGAGCGAGTTCTTCTCGCGCGCGGCGGAGCGATGGCTGCACGAGCTCGACCGCGACAGCGTCACCGAGGCCATCGACGCCGCGCTGGAGGGCGTCGAGCACGATCAGGCCTTCACCGATGCCGCCGCTGCGGCCCTCACCCCCCGCGGCGACTGATGCGGCGCGGCGAGGTGTGGTGGGCCGACCTGGGTCTGCCGCGCGGGTCGGCGCCCGCGCTGCGCCGGCCGGTCGTCATCGTCGGCGACGACGCGTACAACCGATCATCGCTGCAGACGGTGACGGTGGTGGTGGTCACGACCAACCTGCGACTCGCGGCGGTCCCGGGCAACGTGCTCGTCCCGGCCGCCGCCGGCGTCATCGAGGGCGACGCGGTGGTGAACGTCACACAGGTGGCGACGATCGACCGCGGCGCGCTGGAGGATCGGATCGGCCCGCTCCCGGAGTGGCTGCTCGCGAAGGTCGACGACGGCCTGCGGCTGGCGCTCGGACTCGCCGCGTAGGCGCGCGCTAAGCTAGGAGAGCGGATTCGGCGAAGATCGCCGGCCGCGAGGCAGCTTCCTTGGGTCCCGCCACCGACGGCGGTTCGGGTGACGCACAGCCTCCCCGACACCGTCCGCGGCCCTCGTCGAGAGCGCCCGACACAACCAGGAGTTCCGATCTTGTCTACGCAGTCCTTCGCCGATCTCGGCGTGTCCTCCGCTGTCGTCAACGCGCTGAAGGCGCGCGGCGTCAGCGCCCCGTTCCCCATCCAGGCGCTCGTCGCGACCGACGTGCTCGCGGGCCGCGACGTGCTCGCCAGCTCGCCGACCGGCTCCGGCAAGACGCTCGCGTTCGGCATCCCGCTGATCGACCGCGTCGAGTCCACCGGCCGCCGCCCGAGCGCCCTCATCCTCGCCCCGACGCGCGAGCTCGCCACCCAGATCGTCGAGGAGCTGCGCGACATCGCGCACGCCCGCGCGCTGAAGATCACCGCCGTCTACGGCGGCGTCGGCATCGTCAAGCAGGCCCGCGAGGCCGCCAAGGCGCACATCCTCGTCGCGACCCCGGGCCGCCTCGAGGACCTCATCCAGCGCGGCGACCTCACGCTCCAGCACGTCAACCGGCTCGTGCTCGACGAGGCCGATCGCATGCTCGACATGGGCTTCAAGCCCGCCGTCGACCGCATCGTCGCCCAGTGCGCCGACGACCGCCAGACGCTCTTCTTCTCCGCCACGCTCGACGGCGAGGCCGGCAAGGTCGCGCAGACCTACACGCGCGACGCGGCTCGCCACGACCACGCGCCGAAGGAGAAGAAGGCCGTCGACGTCGAGCACCGCTTCGTCGCCGTCGACCATCCGGCGCGCGTCGAGACCCTGATCGAGCACCTCAAGGACGCCGAGCGCGACCTGGCGCTCGTGTTCGTGCGCACCAAGCGCGGTGCCGACCGGCTCGTCAAGAAGCTGAGCCGCGAGGGCCTGGAGGCCGTCGCGATGCACGGCGACAAGTCGCAGAACCAGCGCGAGAAGGCGCTCGCCCGGTTCTCGTCCGGCAAGGTCACGACGCTGATCGCGACCGACGTCGCCGCCCGCGGCATCGACGTCGACCGCATCTCGCACGTCATCAACTACGACCCGCCGGAGGACCGCGAGGCGTACGTCCACCGCATCGGCCGCACCGCGCGCGCCGGGCGCAGCGGCGTGGGCATCACGTTCGTCGACGAGCAGCAGGCCGACGACGTCGCGAAGATCGCCAAGGCGCTGCGGCTCGACCGCCAGTTCGCCTCGACGGGCCTGACGACGAACGCCACCCGCGGCGGCTCGAACAACAACGGCGGCGCGCGCTCGTCCTCGCGCCCGCGCGGCAGCGTCGGCGGCCCCACCGCCGGCGGCGCGTCGCACACCGGCGGGCGCCGCAACCGCGGCCGCGGCCGGGGCGGCTCGGGCCGCGGCGGCCGCGGCTCGTCCTCCGCGTCGTCGAACTAGCCGACCTACGAGCGGGCGCCCGCGCGGCGCCCGAGCAGGTAGGCGAGGAGCACGACGAGCCCGATCAGCGCGCCGAGCTTGCGCGGGTCGCGGAGCTGCTCCGCGGCCACCGCGCCGCCGACCGACCCGAGGTCCAGCGCGTCCTCGCCCTCGAACGCCGGGGGTGGGGGCGGCGGCGCGTCGTGGGTGAACCGCGCCTCGCGTGCGGGTTCCCTCGCGGGCTCGGCGGGCGGAGCCTCCGCGGACGGCGCGGGCTCGACCTTGCCCTCGAGCATCAGCGCGAGGTTCCGCGCGAAGGTGTCGATCAGGCGGCCTGACACGTCCTGCAGGACGCCCTGGCCCATCGTCGCGACCTTGCCGCTCAGGTCGACGTCGGTCGTGACGGTGGCGGAGGTCGTGCCGTTGGCGCCGCTGAGCACCATCGTCACGTCGGCGTCGGCGGTGCCCTGCCCGCGCGACTCCTTCGCGCGCGCCTTCATCACGGCGCGGTGGGCGTCGTCGTCGCGCTCGACGATCTCCACGTCGCCCTGGTAGGTCATCGACATCGGGCCGACCTTGACCTTGATCGCGACCTTGTACGCGGTGTCGCTCGTCCGCTCCAGGACACGGGCGCCGGGGACGGTCGGGGCGACGCGCTCGACGTCGAGGATCGCGTCCCACACGTCCCCGAGCGGGGCGTCGACGTCGAACCGGTTCTCGAACTGCATGGATCTCCTCGGGGTCGAAAAGGGGTCAGCGGTGGCGGCCGATGGCGGCGACGACCTCGTCGAGCGCCGCGAGCGAGTGGCCGGCGACGAGCTCGTCGACGAACGGGAGCGCCGCCGCCATCCCGCCGGCCAGCGGCGCGAAGCCGGGCGCGGCGACGCGCGGGTTGACCCACACGACGCGGTGCGCGAGCCGGCCCAGCCGCTCGACCTCGCGGCCCGCGAGCGCCGGGTCGCCCCGCTCCCACCCGTCGGACAGGATCACGACGACCGCGCCGCGTGCCACCCCGCGCCGGCCCCAGCGGTCGTTGAACGTGCGCAGCGCCTCGCCCAGCCGCGTGCCGCCCGCCCAGTCCGGCGCCGCCGCGCCCGCCCGGGCGAGCGCCGCGTCCGGCCGCCCCTCGCGCAGCGCGCGCGTGACGCGGGTCAGCCGGGTCGCGAACACGAACGTCTCCGCCCGCGCGCCCCGCGCCGCGCCCTCCAGCAGCAGCAGGTACGCCCGCGCGTAGGGCGCCATCGAGCCGGACACGTCGAGCAGCGCGACCAGCGGCCGCGGCCGGACGCGGCGGCGCCGGTGGAGCTGGCGGACCGGGTCGCCGCCGGTGCGCCGGGCGCGCGCGAGCGTCGCGCGGACGTCCAGGTGCTCGCCGCGCCGCGAGGCGGACGTGCGGCGGGCGCGCCGGGGCGGGGTCGCGACGCGCAGGCGGCGCAGGAGGTCGGCGACGGTCGCCAGCTCGGCGGCGTCGAGCGCGTCGAACCGCAGCTCGGACAGGCGCTCGGCGTCGCTGGCGGCGCTGCCGACGGGCAGGTCGGCCACACGATCGGAGTCCCCCTCCGCCGGAGGTGGCGCGGCGCCTCCCGCCGGAGTGGCTGGGGAGGTGGCTCCGGCGGAAGCGCCGGCCTCGTCCCCACGGGGTTGAGCGTGGGGGAGCGAGGGTGGTGGAGCGGTCGTGTCGCCGCGCGGGAGGTCGAGCCCACCCACCCCGGCCGTCCCGCCGAGCAGCGCGGCGAACACCCGCTCGAAGGCTCCGAGCTGGTCGCGCGCGGAGACGAACGCCAGTCGCGCGGGCCAGTAGAGGTCGTCAGGCGACGCGGGCGGCGCGAGCGCGACAGCGCGCGCGAACGTGACCTCGCGCGAGGGCGTGACGGGGAGCCCCGCGTCGCGCAGCGCCCGCCCGAGGGCGATCGCGAGCGTCGCGAGCTCCGTCATGACACGAGCCTCGCCAGGCCGGAGGCGCGCACGACGTCCTGGTCCTCGCGGTACTTCAGGACGGCGCCGAGCGTGCGCTCCGCGGCGTCCGGCGTCAGCGCGCCGGCGCCCAGCAGCGACAGCGCGCGCACCCAGTCGATGCCCTCCGCGATGCCCGGCGGCTTCTGGACGTCGGCGACGCGCAGGCGGCCGAGGACGCGCACGACGTCGGCGGCGAGCGCGGGATCGGCGTCCGCGACCCGGCGCCGCACGATCTCCGTCTCCAGCGCCGCGTCCGGATAGTCGATCCAGTGGTACAGGCAGCGCCGCTTCAGCGCGTCGTGCAGGTCGCGGGTGCGGTTCGACGTGACGATCACCGCGGGCGGGACGGCGGCGCGCACGGTCCCCAGCTCCGGGATCGTCACCGCGGCGTCCGCGAGCACCTCCAGGAGGAACGCCTCGAAGTCGTGGTCGGCCCGGTCGAGCTCGTCGATCAGCAGCACCGCGGGCAGCGGGCCGGGGTGCTCCAGCGCGGCCAGCACGGGGCGCGACAGCAGGTACTCCCGCGCGAACAGGTCCTCCTCCGCCAGCGCGTCACCGGCCGCCTCCGCCAGCCTGATCCGCAGCAGCTGGCGCGGGTAGTTCCACTCGTACAGCGCCTCTGACGCGTCGAGCCCCTCGTAGCACTGCAGCCGGATGAGCGGCGTGCCGAGCGCGCTCGCCAGCGCCCGCGCCGCCTCCGTCTTGCCGACCCCGGCCTCGCCCTCCAGGAGCAGCGGCTGGGGGAGCCGGAGCGCGAGGAAGAGCGCCGTCGCGAGTCCGGGACCCGCCAGGTAGTCCTGGGCCTCCAGCCGCGCGACGAGCGCGGCCTCGCCGGGGATCGCGTCCGCCAGCGCGCTCACGCCGCGCCGCCGCCCGCCGCCACCACGGCCTCGTAGTCGTCCCACGTGTCGACGTCGCGCGGGACGCGGCCGACGACCGGCACCTCGACGACGTCGGCGGCACGCCGGTCGAGCAGCTTCCACACGGCCTTGTCGCCGTGCAGCTCGCGGAGGTCCCCGAACGCCTCGCGCCCGAACGCGAAGGGGTGGCCGCGCCCGTCGGCGTAGCGGCACACCGCGATCGGGGCGTCGCCGCGCCGCTCCAGCAGCTCGGCCACGGTCTCGGGCTTGACGCCCGGCTGGTCGCCGAGCAGCAGGACGATCACGTCCGTGCGGAAGTCGAGCGCCTGCATCGCCGCCGCGATCGACGACGAGCAGCCGCTCCCGAACCCCTCGTTCACCACGACGTCGGTGCCGCTCAGGTCGACGGTCGCGCGGACGCTCGTCGCGCTGCCCCCGAGCGCGACGACGACCTGGTCCAGGCGCGACGCGCGCGCGATCCCCAGCACCGCGTCGAGCAGCGTCGCGCCGCGGTAGGGGAGGAGCTGCTTGGGCTGCCCGAGCCGCGTGGACCCGCCCGCGGCCAGGACGAGCCCGGTCACGAACCGCCGTGGCAACACGACCCTCCGCCGCCCTCGGTGGCGTCCGCGGCGCGCGCCGGGGGTGGGGTCCCCGCCGCGGTGGAGGGCGCGGCGGGGCCCACGTTCGTGACGGCCAGCGGGGCGAGCGCCGGGACGACCTGCGGCGCGCGCCGCACCGCGACGAGCTCGGCGAGGATGCTCAGCGCGATCTCCTCGTGCGTCCGCGCGCGCAGCTCCCGCAGGCCGGCGGGCGTGCGGACGCGGGCGAGCTCCTCCTCCGACAGCCCGCCCGCGGTCCGCAGCGTGGCGAGCACGCCCGCGCCGCGCCGCTCCGACGCGACGAGGCCGACGTACTCGACCTGCGCCTCCAGCGCCGCGCGCACCGCCTCCTCGTCGCCGTGCCCCAGCGAGGCGACGACGGCTCCGAAGTCCCCCGGCTCCGCGACCGCGCCCAGCCGCGCCGCGAACCCGACGCGCCCGGCCAGCTCCACCAGCGCCCGTGCCACCGGCGTCTCACCGGCGACCGCGATACGCGGCGCCGGGAGGTGCGGCTCGAGGAACAGCTCCAGCGCGCCGCCGGACAGGCACGGGTTCGACACCACCACGGCGCCCTCCGGCGCGGGCTCGTCGGTGTCGCCCGGCAGGATGCGCAGCAGCACCGGCTCCCCGGTCTCCAACGCCCGCAGCGCCTGCAGCCGCACCGTCGTGTCCGCGCACGCGCCCCCGACGAACCCGTCGATCGACCCGTCCCCGTGCACGACCGCGCGGTCGCCCGGCCGCGCGCTGGTCGGCGACGAGCAGCGCACCACCGTCACCGAGACGTGCGGGGCGTCGGCCGGCACGGCGCCGCGCATCAGAACTGCGCCTCGACCCGGCCGTCGCGCATCGCCTTCCACACCCGCGACGGCGTCAGCGGCATGTCCGCGTGCCGCACGCCGAACGGCGCGAGCGCGTCGACGACCGCGTTCACCACCGCCGGCGGCGACCCGACCGTCGCGCTCTCCCCGACCCCCTTCGCCCCGAGTGGGTGGTGCGGGGAGGGCGTGACGGTCTCACCCAGCTCCCAGTCCGGCACTTCCAGCGCCGTCGGGATCAGGTAGTCCATGAAGGAGCCGCCGAGGCAGTTGCCGCTCTCGTCGAACGAGATGATCTGCATCAGCCCCATGCCGACCCCTTCGGCCAGGCCGCCGTGGATCTGGCCCTCCACGATCATCGGGTTGATCCGCACGCCGCAGTCGTCGACCGCGACGAAGCGGCGCACGTGGACCTTGCCGGTGCCCGGGTCGACGTCCACGACGCAGACGTACGCGCCGAACGGGAACGTCAGGTTCGGCGGGTCGTAGGACGTCATCGCCGAGAGCTGGCCCTCGACGCCCTCGGGCAGCTCCAGCGCGCCGTGCGACGCCAGCGCGACGTCCTGGATCGAGACGCCCTTCTCCGGGTCGCCCTTGACGCTGAACCGGCCCTTGGTCCACTCCAGGTCGTCGGGCGACGCCTCGAGCATCGCGGCCGCGATCAGGCGCGCCTTGTCGCGGACCTTCCGCGCGGTGATGGCGGTCGCCGCGCCGCTGACCGGGGTCGAGCGCGAGCCGTACGTCCCGAGCCCGAACGGCGTCTGGTCGGTGTCGCCATGGACGACCTTGACGTCCTCGGGCGGGATGCCCAGCTCCTCGGCGACGATCTGCGCGAACGTCGTCTCGTGGCCCTGGCCCTGGGTCTGGACCGAGATGCGCAGGATCGCCGTCCCGGTCGGCTCGACCATGAGCACGGCGCCGTCGTTCATCCCGAGGCCGGCGATGTCCATGTGCTTGCGCGGGCCCGCCCCGACGGTCTCGGTGAAGAACGCCAGCCCGATGCCCATCAGCTCGCCGCGCGCCCGCCTGACCTCCTGCTCGCGGCGCAGCTCGTCGTAGCCGGCCATGTCGAGCGCCTTCTGCAGCGCGCGCGGGTAGTCGCCGGAGTCGTACTCCCACCCGGTCTTGCAGGCGTAGGGGAACTGCTCGGGCTGGAGCAGGTTCTGCATCCGCAGCTCGGCGGGGTCGCGTCCGAGCTCGTGCGCGAGCACGTCGATCATCCGCTCCACCAGGTAGACCGCCTCGGTGACGCGGAACGAGCACGCGTACGCGACGCCGCCCGGCGCCTTGTTCGTGTAGACGCCGGTGACCGAGCAGTGCGCGGCCTCGATGTCGTACGAGCCGGTGAAGATGTGGAAGAAGCCGGCCGGGTACTTCGTCGGCTGGGCGGTCGCGTTGAACGCCCCGTGGTCGGCGAGCACGCTCGTGCGGATCGCGCGGATGCGGCCGTTCCTGTCGGCCGCGATCTCGCCCTTCATCCAGTAGTCGCGGGCGAAGCCGGTGGAGGTCAGGTTCTCCGTCCGGTCCTCCATCCACTTGACCGGCTTGCCGGTGAGGATCGAGCCGACGACCGCGCAGACGTAGCCGGGGTAGATGGGGACCTTGTTGCCGAAGCCGCCGCCGATGTCCGGCGAGATGACGCGGATCTTGTGCTCGGGCAGGCCGGCGACGAGCGCGTAGAGCGTGCGGTGCGCGTGCGGCGCCTGGGTCGTGGTCCACAGCGTGAGCCCGCCCTCGATGCGGTCGTAGTCCGCGACGGCACCGCAGGTCTCCATCGGCGCAGGGTGCGAGCGCGGGTACAGCATCTCCTGCTCGACCACGACGTCCGCGCTGGCGAACACCGCGTCGGTGGCGGCCTTGTCGCCCGCCTCCCAGTCGAAGATGTGGTTGTCGGTGCGGCCCTCGATCTCGTCGCGGACGACGGGCGCGCCGGGCTCGAGCGCGCGGCGGGCGTCGACGACCGGGTCGAGCGGCTCGTAGTCGACGTCGATGAGCTCCAGCGCGTCCCGGGCGGCGTACCGGTCGTCGGCGACGACGAACGCGACCTCCTGGCCCTGGAAGCGCACCTTGTCGGTGGCGAGGACGGCCTGGACGTCGGCGCTCAGCGTCGGCATCCACGCGAGGTTCAGCCCCTCCAGGTCCTTGCCGGTGACGACGGCGTGGACCTTCGGGTGCTGGAGCGCGGCGGACGTGTCGATGTTCGTGATCCGCGCGTGGGCGAGCGGGGAGCGGAGCACCGCTCCGTGGAGCATCCCGGGGAGCTGCACGTCGTCGACGTACTGGCCGCGGCCGCGCACGAACCGCGGGTCCTCCTTGCGCTTGAGCCGCCCGAAGCCGACCGGGCGCTCCTCCGTGGCGGCCATCAGACCGTCACCTCACTCGAGCTCGAGGTCGGCGCCGCCGCGGCCTCGCGCTCGTGGGCGGCCGCCCACTGGATCGCCGCGACGATGTTCTTGTAGCCGGTGCAGCGGCACATCTGGCCGCTGATCGCCTCGCGGATCTCGTGGTCCGTCGGGTTCGCGTTGGCGTCGATCAGCGCGCGGGCGGTGAGCATCATCCCCGGCGTGCAGAAGCCGCACTGCAGGCCGTGCTCCTCGATGAAGCCCTGCTGCACGGGGTCGAGCTGGCCGTCCTGCTCGAGCCCCTCGACCGTGCGGACCTCGTGGCCGTCGGCCATCGCCGCGAGCATCGTGCACGACTTCACGGGCTCGCCGTCGACGAGCACGACGCACGTGCCGCAGTTGGAGGTGTCGCAGCCCCAGTGGGTGCCGGTCTTCCCGAGCGTGTCGCGGAGGAAGTGGACGAGCAGCGTCCGCGGCTCGGACTCCGCGGTGACCTGCTCGCCATTGAGGGTGATCGTGACCTGCATCGTCGGTGGTTCCTCTCAGGCGGTGGCGCGCTCGCGGGCGCGGCGGAGGGCGCGGAGCGTCAGCTCCTTGGCGAGGTGGCGCTTGTAGTCGGCATCGCCCCGCTGGTCGGTGATCGGGTCGCAGTGGTCGGCGGCGAGCTGCGCGGCCTCGGCGAGCCGCTCGTCCGTCGGCTGTTGGCCGCGCAGGGCGTCCTGCGCCTGGGTCGAGAGCACCTCCTGCGGGAGGACCGCGCTGAGCGCGATGCCGACGTCCTTGACCGCCCCGTCGCCGCTCAGCCACAGCGCGGCGGCGGAGGCGGCGATCGCCCAGTCGCCGTTGCGGCGCTCGACCTTCTCGTAGGCCGAGCCCGAGCGGGCGCCGGGCTGGATCGGGAGACGGATCTCGGTGAGCATCTCCGCGTCGCCGACCGCCGTCTCGTACGGGCCGCGGTGGAACTCGGTCATGTCGACCATGCGCTGGCCGCTGCGACCCTGGATGACGGCGATCGCGCCGGTTGCGGCGCAGACGGCGGAGAGGTCCTCGGACGGATCGGCCTGGCAGAGCGCGCCGCCGATCGTGCCGCGGTTGCGGACCGGCGGGTCGGCGATCACCTGCTCGGCGTCGTGGAAGATCGGGAGGTGGCGCCGCAGGACGTCGCTCTCCAGGAGCGCGCGGTGGCGGGTCATCGCGCCGATCCGGATGACGCCCTCCTCCTCGCGGACGTACGCGAGGTCCTCCTCGAGCGGGTTGATGTCGATGAGGTGCTCCGGCGTCGCGAGCCGCAGCTTCATCATCGGCAGCAGCGAGTGGCCCCCGGCGACCAGCCGGGACTCGGGACCGAGGCGCTCGAGCAGGGCGAGTGCCTCGTCGACGCTCGACGCACGGGCGTAGTCGAACGGCGCAGGTACCTGCAATGGACCCTCTCCTCCTTGGGGTTGAGCGCGACGCTACTCCCGTTCGCCCGCCGCGCTTGCAGGCCATAAGCGAACGCTTATAGCGTGCGGATCGTGACGTTCGCCCAGCTGCGCTCGTTCGCGACGGTGGCCCGCCTGGGGTCGGTGTCCTCGGCGGCGACGGTGCTGGGCGTGAGCGAGCCGGCGGTGTCCGCGGCGGTGGCCGCGCTGCGGCGGGAGCTGGAGGATCAGCTGTTCGTGCGGGCCGGCGGCGGGCTGCGGCTGACGCCCGGCGGCGAGCGCTTGGCGGCGGTGGCGGCGGAGATCCTGGGGCTGGAGGACAAGCTGCGGCGGGAGGTGCGCGAGGCGCGCGGCGAGCGTGGCCTGCTGCGGCTGGCGGTGTCGCCGTCGGTGGCGGAGTACGTGTCCGCGCCCCTGCTGGACGCGTTCACGCGGCGGCGGCCGACGCTGGAGGTCGAGCAGGAGGTCCACGCCGCGGACGACTTCGCGGCGCTGCTGGCCGACCGGCGCGCGGACGTGGTGCTCGGCCCGGCGCCCGCGGTGGCGTCGGCGGGGATGGAGGTCGCGCGGTTCCTGCGCTACAAGCTCGTCGTCGTCGCGGGCCCGCGTCACCCGCTCGCGTCGGCGCGCGCCATCCCGCTCCGCTCGCTGTCGGCCGACCGCTGGCTCGTCGGCCCGGCCGGGGCCGAGCAGCACGGGGCGCTGGGCTCGTTCTTCGCCGAACGCGGGATGCCGGTGCCCGAGGCGGGCGCGTTCATGACCGAGGGCGCGGCGCAGGCGGCCGCCGCGGCGGGCCAGGGCGTGATGCTCGCGATCGCCCACACGGTGATCGACCAGCTCCGCACGGGCACGCTGGTGCGCCTCGACGTCCGCGGCACGCCGCGCGACGCCTTCTGGCACGCGGCGACGCTCCCCGCCGACCGCCGCTCCGCCTCCGCCGACGCGCTCGCCAAGTTCCTCACGACCCCCGAGGCCACCCAGGCGATCGTCGCCCGCCCCGGCGGCGTCCCCGCGGGTCGCTTCCGCCCGCCGGTCTACGTGACGATCTGGTCCGACACCCCGGGCCACGACCGCACCCCCGCCTGATGCGCGCGCGTCAGCCCGCGAGCCCCTCCGCGACCGCCTCGACCAGCGCGCGGGCGTGGGCGCCCGTCGGGTCGAGGTCGGGGTCGAAGATCGTGAGCTCGAGGCCGGCGACGTGGGGGCGGAGGGTGCGGAGCGTCGTGGTGAGGTCGGCGAAGGTGTAGCCGTCGGGGTAGGGCGAGTCGACCGCGGGCATCAGCGCGGAGTCGACCACGTCGACGTCGACGTGGAGCCAGAGCGGGCCGGCGTCGGAGAGCGCCGTGGCCGCGTGCGCGGCGGCAGCCTCCGCGCCCCCGAGCTCCCGCACCCGCGCGAGGTCGACGACGTCGACCGCGCTGGCGTAGGCGGCCGCCTCCTCCTCACCGAGCTCGCGCGCGCCGAGCGCCACGACGTCGCGCTCCTCCACGAACGGCGCGCCGCGGCCCTCGAGGTCGGTCAGCACGGGCGTCCCGCGGCCGACCGCCAGCGCGAGCGTCTCCCCGGCGACCGCTCCCACCTCGCCGTTGCCGGGGTGGCGGAAGTCGAGGTGGCCGTCCACGTACACGAGCCCGATCCGCGGGGCGCGGCGACGCAGCGCGAGCAGCCCGCCGAGGATGACCGAGCAGTCGCCGCCGACGACGACCGGGAAGCCGCCGTCGTCGAGCACGCCGCCCACCGCGTCGGCGAGCGCGACGCTGTACGCGGCGATGCCCGGGCCGTTGCGGACGCCGGTCGTCGGCTCGATCTCCGGCGCGTACGGCGGCGCCGCCACGTCGCCGGCGTCCGACGCGCCGAGCGCCTCGACCAGCCCCGCCGCCCGCAGCGCGCGCGGCGCGTCCCGCGTGCCCGGCTCGTGACCCGACCGCAGCGGGCGCAGCCCGAGGTTCGTCGGCGCCCCGACGACGACGAGGCTCACGCGACGTGGGCGGTGCGCGGGTGAATCGGCCCGGAGGCCTCGGCGAGGCGGCCGCCGGCGCGGTGGGCGCGGAGCGCCAGGAT
This sequence comes from Parviterribacter multiflagellatus, assembly GCF_056863265.1. NCBI lineage: Bacteria > Bacillati > Actinomycetota > Thermoleophilia > Solirubrobacterales > Parviterribacteraceae > Parviterribacter > Parviterribacter multiflagellatus. The sequence continues at coordinate 166,519 of NZ_JBXPIZ010000012.1, read as the reverse complement.
CTCGGCGAGGATCGCGATCGCGGTCTCCGCAGGGGTGCGGGCGCCGACGTCGAGGCCGCAGGGCGACGCCACCCGGGCGAGGTCGTCGTCGCTCAGCCCCGCCTCGCGCAGGCGCTCCTCGCGGTCGGCGTGGGTGCGGCGTGACCCGAGCGCGCCGATGTAGCCCGCGCCGCTCGCCAGCGCCGCGACCAGCGCGGGCTCGTCGAACTTCGGGTCGTGCGTGAACACGAGCACCGCGTCGCGCGGGCCGAGCGTGCGCGTGGGCAGGTAGCGGTCGGGCCAGTCGACCACGACCTCCGCCCAGCGCGAGAAGCGCGGCGAGCGCGCGAACGCCGCGCGGGCGTCGCAGATCGTGACGCGGTAGCCGATCTCGCCCGCCATCCGCGCCAGCGCGGCGGAGAAGTCGATCGCCCCGAAGATCACCATCGACGGCGGCGTCGCGAAGGCCTGCAGGTGGACGCGCAGGTCGCTCCCCATCACCTCACCCAGCGCGCTGTACGAGCGCACCGCGCTGCGGCCCTCGTCGAGGAACCCGCGGGCGTCGCGCGTGACCGAGTCGTCGAGCAGCTCCGTGACACCCAGGGCGCCGGTCGCCGACGACGGGGTGATCGCGAGCTTCGCGCCGGCGGACGGGCCGTCGAGCAGGGTCGCGAGCGCGACGGGCTCCCCCGCGGCGATCGCGTCACGGGCGACCCCGAGCGCGTCGCGCGCCGCCGGCGTCAGCTCGTGGACGAACAGCTGCATCGTCCCGCCGCACATCAGCCCCACGTCGACCGCCTGCGCGTCGCTGATCCCGTACGTGACGACGCGTGGCGCGCCGCCGGCCAGCACCTCGCGCGCCTCGTGGACGAGCGCGCCCTCGACGCACCCGCCGGTGACGGACCCCTCGATCCGCCCGGTGTCGTCGACCAGCATCTCGGCGCCGGGATCGAGCGGGGCGGACCCGATCGTCTCGACGAGCGTGGCCGACACGACCCGCCGGCCGGCCTCCAGCCACTCCAGCGCGACCGCCTGTGACCGCGGTAGGACCTCCATGGGCGCAGGCTACTCCGGCGCGCAAGCGCCGCCGCGTGCGCGATGATCATCCGTGATGCCGAGCGAGAAGACCGTGACCCTCCGTGACGTGGCCGCCGAGGCAGGCGTCCACCCCGCGACCGCCTCCCGGGCGCTCAACACGGAGACGCGCGAGCTCGTCAACGGCGACACCGCCAAGCGCGTCCTCGAGGCCGCCGCAAAGCTCGGCTACCGCCCGAACCCGATCGCGCGCGGCCTGAAGACCAACCGCAGCTACACGATCGGCGTCGTCGTCCCGGACCTCAGGAACCCCCTGTTCCCGCCCATCGCGCGCGGCATCGAGGCCAAGCTCGAGCCCGCCGGCTACACGAGCCTGCTCGCCAACACGGACAACGACCCCGAGCGCGAGCGGCTCAGCTTCGACGCGCTCCGCGCCCGCCAGGTCGACGGCTTCATCACCGCCACCGCGCACCGCGACCACCCGCTCCTCTTCGAGGTCGCCGCGACCACGCCGCTCGTCCTCGTCAACCGCGTCACCGACGACGCGTCGCTGCCGTGGGTGGTCGCCGACGACCACGGCGGGATGCGGCTGGCGGTCGACCACTGCCGGCAGCTCGGCCACGAGCGCATCGCCCACGTCGGCGGCTCGCTCGGGCTCTCGACCGGCAACGAGCGCCAGCAGGGCTACCGCGAGGCGATGCAGGCCGCGGGCCTGGAGGTCGACGAGCAGCTCATCGCGATCGGCGGCATGTACGCCGAGGCCGAGGGCGCGCGCCTGACCAAGGAGCTGCTCGCCTCCGGCCACGAGCTCACCGCGATCGTCGCCGGCAACGACCTCATGGCGCTCGGCGCGATCGACGCGCTCCGCGAGGCCGGCAAGGACGTCCCCGGCGACGTCTCAGTCGTCGGCTTCAACGACATGGACTGGAGCGACCGGTTCGACCCGCCGCTCACCACCGTCCGCGTCCCGCACGACGAGCTGGGGGAGGAGTCGGCGGCGCTCCTGCTCGAGCGGCTGGCCGACCCGCAGGCCCCGCCCCGTCACGTGACGCTGCCGACGAAGCTCGTCGTCCGGGGATCGACGGCGCCGCCGGTCGCCGCGCTCCACGGGCGTTCCTGAAGGCGCCCGTCGAAATCCTCTTGACAGACCGTCACACTGCGGTCTAGCCTCCGGCCCAGGGTTCTCGCAAACGTTTGCAGCGCACGAGCTGCAAACGATTGCAACTCACGAGGAGGAGAGGGTTCATGCGTAAGGGAATGGCGCCCTTCATCGCGCTCGCGGCGTGCCTCGCCGCGCTCGCCGTGGGGTGCGGTTCGGACGACGACAACGCCTCCGCCGGGGGCGGCGGAGGCGGCGGAGGCGAGATCAAGATCGGCGCCTCGCTGCCGCTGACGGGCGAGTTCTCCGAGCCGGGCAAGGCGGCCAAGCAGGGCTACGAGGTCTGGCAGGCGATGACGAACGAGAAGGGCGGCCTGCTCGGCCGGCAGGTCAAGTTCATCTTCCGCGACGACGCCAGCGACCAGAACACCGTGGTCTCCGACTACACGTCGCTGATCTCGCGCGACAAGGTCGACCTGCTGATGGGCACGTTCTCCTCGCTGCTGAACATCCCCGCCTCGACGGTCGCCGAGCGCAACAAGATGCTCTACGTCGAGCCCGCGGGCGGCGCGCCGGAGATCTTCGAGCGCGGCTACAAGACGATCTTCTTCGCCCAGCAGGCGACGTCGAACAAGCAGGGCGACGTGTGGGCCGACTGGGTCCTCAGCCTCCCGGCCGACAAGCGGCCCAAGACCGCCGCCTACCCGACGCTCGACGACCCGTTCGCGATCCCGGTGCTCGAGGGCATCCGCGAGAAGTTCGAGGCCGCAGGCATCAAGACCGTCCAGCAGTCGACCTACCCGGCCGACACCAGCAACTTCGACTCGATCGCCAACGCGGTGAAGTCCAAGAACCCGGATGCGGTCATCCACGGCGCGACGTTCGCGGACGGCGTCGGCTTCGTCCGCGCGCTCAAGAAGGTCGGCTTCAAGCCCAAGATGCTGTTCGAGACCTCCGCGCCGTCGTTCGGCGACCAGTACCTGGAGGGCGTCGGCAAGGAGTCGACCGAGGGCATCTTCTACGCGGTGAGCCACACGCCCGAGGCCGCGACCCCGGGCAACGAGGAGTTCGTCGGCAAGTACGCCGAGATGTTCGGCACCGAGGTCGTCCCGGAGGACGCGGCCGACGCGTTCGCCGCCGCGCAGGTGATGGAGGCCGCCGCCAAGGCCGTCGGCTCCGTCGAGCGCAAGGACCAGATGAAGCTCGCGGACTGGCTGCGCGAGAACACCGTGGACACGATCCTCGGCCCGCTGAGCTGGGACGAAGCGGGCCGCCCCGAGGGCGAGTTCCTGGTCGGCCAGTGGCAGAACGGCAAGGCGGAGATCGTCCTGCCGAAGGAGGCCGCCACCAGCGACACCATCGTGGAGACCTACGGCGGCTAGCCGTGACCGAGCTCCTCCAGACACTGATCCTGGGCCTGCTGATCGGCGGCGTGTACGCGCTGCTGGCAGCAGGTCTGACGCTGATCTTCGGCGTCATGAACGTCATCAACGTGGCGCACGGCGCGTTCCTCATCCTGGCCGCCTTCGTCACGTGGACGCTGTGGGACGCGACGGGCATCGATCCGCTCGTCTCGATCCTCTTCACGACGCCGTTGATGTTCGGCTTCGGCTGGCTGCTCTACAACGCCGCCATCCGGCCGATCCGCAAGGCCCCGCCGTCGTCGAGCGTGCTGCTCACGTTCTCCCTCGCGCTGGTCCTCGAAGGGCTGATGGGGATCATCTGGGGGAACACGTCGCACGCCGTCCGCACGCCGTACTTCGACGAGTCGTTCGGCATCGGGGAGATCTTCCTGCCGAAGGCGCAGGTGTACGGCTGCCTCGTCGCGGTCGGCGTGCTGCTCGGGCTCTACGTCTTCCTGAGCAAGACCTGGACGGGCCGCGCGATCCGGGCGAGCGCCGTCAACCCGCAGGGCGCCGAGCTGGTCGGCGTCAACGTCGCCGCGGTCGCCGCGATGACGTTCGCGGTCGGCATCGCGGTCACCGGCGCCGGGGGCTCGATCGTCAGCGTCCTGTACCCGTTCCTGCCCGGCTCCCACTACGTGTGGATCAGCCGCCTGCTCGGCATCATCGTGCTCGGCGGCATGGGCTCGCTGCCCGGCGCGGTGATCGGCGCGCTGCTGATCGGCGTCGGCGAGACGATGACCGCCACCTACATCGGGCCCGAGTGGGCCACGGCGGTGCCGTTCGTCGTCATCTTCATCGTCCTGCTCGTGCGGCCGCAGGGCCTCATGGGCGCTCGGCTCCGGGAGGACGTCGCGCTGTGAGCACGTCAGCACCGCAGGCTCCGATGGCCACGGCCGCCGGCGCCGCGCCGAAGGCCAAGCCGCCGAAGCGGCTGCCGCTGGGCGGGTGGGGGCTGCTGCCCGTCGCCGGCGCGATCTTCGTCGCGCTCTACCCGGTCCTCAGCGACGACCTCTTCTACCAGAACATGATCATCCTCTCGATGATCTTCGCGGTGGGCGCCGTGTCGCTGAACATCATCAGCGGCTACGGCGGCTACATCTCGCTGGGGCAGAGCGCGTTCATCGGCGTCGGCGCGTACACCGTCGCGCTCGGCGCGCTGAAGGTCGGCGGGAACCCGTTCGTGTGGGTCCCCGTCGCCGGCCTCGTCGCCGCGCTGTTCGCGCTGCTGATGGGCGGGATCGCGATGCGCACCCGCGGGCACTCGTTCGTGATCCTCACGATCGGCCTGCTGTTCCTGTCGCAGCTCGTCGCGACGAACTGGGACAGCCTCACCAACGGCACGCAGGGCCTCTCGCTCCCCATCCCGATGTGGGACGTGGCCTACCAGTACTGGCCCTTCTACTACGCGCTGCTCGCGCTGCTGGCGGTGGCGCTGCTGACGTCGTGGCGCATCCGCCGGACGAAGTTCGGCATGGGCCTCATCGCGATGCGCGAGGACGAGGACAAGGCCGCGACCGTCGGCGTCAACACGCCGGTCTACAAGACACTGGGCTTCATCGCGAGCGCCGTGTACATCGGCATGGCCGGCGGCATCTACGCGTACTACACGGCGTTCGTCGACCCGCGCGGCGTGTTCGACATCGTCATCTCCGTCCAGATCATCCTGTGCATGCTGCTCGGCGGTCGCGGGACGCTGTGGGGCCCGGTGCTGGGCGCGTTCCTCGTCGAGCCGCTCAACGAGCTGGCCAACCAGCAGATGGGCGGCGGCAACTCGCGCCTGCTGATCTTCGGCGGCCTGATGGCGCTCGTCGTCCTGTTCCTGCCGAAGGGGATCATCCCGACGGTCAAGGAGCGGCTGGAGGCGCGGCGCACGAAGGGCCAGGCCGGCCTGGTCGGCGCGCGCCTGGACGGCCCGCTCGTGGTGAGCGAGCGCACCAAGCCGCCGGCGACGAACGTGGCGGCGGGCGAGCCGCTGCTGGAGGTGCGCGGCCTGGCCAAGCACTTCGGCGGCGTCAAGGCGGTCGACGCGTGCTCGTTCTCGGTGCCGCAGGGATCGATCACGGCGCTGATCGGGCCGAACGGCTCGGGCAAGACGACCGCGTTCAACCTCATCGGCGGGACGATGACCCCGACCGCCGGCGAGGTCTGGTTCGACGGCCAGCGGATCGACAGGCTGCCGCCCTACCGGCGCGCGCACCTCGGCATCGGGCGCACGTTCCAGATCACGCGCCTGTTCAAGGAGATGACGGTGCTGGAGAACGTGGTGGCGCCGCTGCACACGTTCTCGCTCGGGCAGCTCAACGCGGGCGCGATGCGCGGCGACGAGGCCGAGCGCGCGATGGAGCTCCTGACCTTCGTCGGGATGGAGCGGTTCGCGCAGCAGCAGGCCGGAGCGCTGTCGTACGGCCAGCAGAAGCTGGTCGAGCTCGCGCAGGTGCTGATGCTCGATCCGAAGCTGATCATGCTCGACGAGCCCGCCGGCGGCATCAACCCCACGCTGATCGAGCGGATGGGCGAGATGATCCGCATCCTCAACCGGCAGGGCACGACGTTCCTGATCGTCGAGCACAACATGCCGTTCGTGCTCGGGCTGTGCGACCCGGTCCTCGTGCTCGCGCGCGGGACCTGCATCTGCGAGGGCACGCCGGACAGCGTGCAGAAGGACCCGCAGGTGCTCGACGCCTACCTGGGCGACGACTTCAACCTCGAGGCGCCCGTGGGGGTGAGCCAGTGAGCAGCTTGCTGCGGATGGAAGGCGTCATCGCCGGCTACGGCGGCGGCGACGTGCTGCAGGGCGTGGACATCGCGCTCGAGCCGGGGCAGATCGGCTGCATCGTCGGGCCGAACGGCGCGGGCAAGTCGACGGTGATGCGGGCGATCAGCGGGCTCCTGAAGCCGCGCGTGGGGCGCATCTTCCTCGAAGGCGAGGACATCACGTCGATCGCGCCGGGGGACATCCTCGGCAAGGGCGTCGCGCAGGTCCCGCAGTCCAACGGCCTGTTCCCGAACATCACGGTGCGCGAGAACGTCCTGATGGGCGGCTACATCCTGCGCCGCGACAAGAAGCTGCTGCAGCAGCGGTACGCGGCGATCGAGGAGCAGTTCCCGATCGTCGCCGAGCGGGCGGGGGAGAAGGCGGGCAACCTCTCCGGCGGCCAGCGGCGGCAGGTGGAGATCGCGCGGTCGCTGATGCTCGACCCGAAGCTCGTGATGCTCGACGAGCCGTCGCTCGGCCTGGATCCGAAGGCGCTGAAGGTCGTCTTCAGCACCGTGAAGGACCTCGTGGCCGCCGGCAAGACGGTGCTGCTGGTAGAGCAGAACGTCCGGTTCGGGCTGCGGCTGGCGACCCACGGCATCGTGATGGAGAGCGGCCGCGTGCTGCTCACCGGCAAGGCCGATGACGTGCTCAACAACCCCGAGATGGCGGCGCTGTACTTCGGCGGCTCGATCGAGGAGTCGCGGCGGGCGGCGTCCGCGCCGTCGGCCGCGCCGGCATCCGCGTCGCCGCCGGCGTCGCGGATCGTGCCGGCGACCTGAGGCGAAGGTGAGCGGAGCGTTGCTGGCCGCCGCGTCGGGGGTCGGGTTCGGCCTGTTCCAGAGCGTCAACGTGCGCGCGCTGCGCGGCAGCGACGACCCGTACGCGTCGACGTTCGTGCAGGTGTGCTGCGCGGCGGTCGCGCTGTCGGCGGCGACGGTGGCGGCCGGCCGGGTCGGCGAGCTCGGCGACGTGCCCGCGGGCGCGCTGCTCGACTTCGCGGTTGCGGGCGTCCTCCACTTCCTCGCGGGGTGGTCGCTGTTGAACCTGTCGCAGCAGCGGATCGGGGCGGCGCGCACGTCGCCGCTCCTGACGACCGTGCCGGTGTTCGGCGTGGCGATCGCGGCGGTGACGCTCGGGCAGCTGCCGGGGCTCGTCGCGCTGGCGGCGATCGGCGTGATGGTCCTCGGGGCGTGGCTCGTGGCGGCGCGCGGCGGGCAGACGGCGGCGTCGTGGGGCGACGCGCTGCCGGGCCTGGGATGCGCCTTCCTGTGGGCGCTGTCGCCGACGTTCGTGCTCCACGGGCTCGAGTCGTCCGAGGGGTCGCCGCTGGTGGGGCTGACGTTCGGGCTGCTCGTGTCGGTGGTGCTCTTCGCGCCCGCGTACGTGCTGTCGCGCGGCGGCGCGGGCGCGCTGCGGGCGGTGACGGGCGCGGCGATGCCGCTCAAGCTGCTGGCGGGCGCGCTGGTGGCCGTCTCGACGTGGTGGCGGTGGGCGGCGCTGGACGGCGAGGACGTCGGGCCGGTGCTCGCGCTCTCGCTCCTGTCGGTGCCGGTCGTGCTGCTGCTCGCGCCGGTGATCGCGGGGCGGGACCGCGAGCACGTGACACGGACGTTGTGGGCCGGTGCCGCGCTCGTGGTGGGCGGCGCCCTGATCTTGGTGGTGGCTTGATGGTGATCGATGCGCACGCTCACGTGATCCCGCCGGAGCTGCTGCGCAGCGCCGCGCCTTCGGAGGCGTGGCGGCCGCAGGTGAGCGGGCCGTCCGGCGCGCAGGCCGTGGAGCTCGACGGGCGCGAGATCCGCAGCGCGGTGCGCGAGTGGACCGACCTCGACCTCGTCCTCGCCGACCAGGACCGCGCGGGCACCGACGTCGTCGTGCTCTGCCCGCTCGTCGTGCTGCTCGGCTACGACGCGCCGTCGGTCGGGGAGGCCGAGCGGCGCTGCCGGCTGCAGAACGACGCGCTGGCGCGGATGGTGCGCGCGCGGCCGGACCGGGTCGCGGCGCTCGGGACCGTGCCGCTGCAGGACCCGGTGCGGGCCGCCGCGCTGCTGCGCTCGGTGATGGCCGAGGGCGTCCTGCGGGGCGTCGAGGTGGCGGCGTCGGTGAACGGGACGTTCCTGGGCGACGACGCCTTCGAGCCGTTCTGGGTGGCGGCCGAGGAGACCGGCGCGCTCGTGTTCATCCACCCGACGACCCGCGGCTTCCCCGCGCCGGTGTTCCAGGAGCACTACCTCTGGAACGCGGTCGGCAACCCGATGGAGACGACCGTCTGCGCGGCGCATCTGCTCCTCACCGGGACGATGGAGCGCCACCCCGAGCTGCGCGTGCTGCTGGCCCACGGCGGCGGGGCGATCATGGCGCTGCGCGGGCGGCTGCGGCACGCGCACTCGTTCCAACCTCAAGCGCGCTCGAGGTCGAAGGAGCCGGTCGAGCGGTCGCTCCGGCGGTTCCTGTTCGACACGGTCGTGCACGACCTCGACCTGCTGCGCGCGCTGGTCGACACCGTGGGCGCCGACCGGGTGCTGCTCGGCTCCGACCACCCGTTCGACATGGGCGACCTGCGGCCGGCCGACACCGTCCGCGACGCGCGGCTGCACCCGGCGGACGAGGCCGCGATCCTCGGCGGGAACGCCGCGCGCCTGCTCGGACTGGAGATCCCCGCATGACGACCGTCCACGCCGACGTCGTGGTCGCCGGCGCCGGCCACAACGCGCTCATCACCGCGGCCTACGTCGCGCTCTCCGGCCGTCGCGTGGTCGTGCTCGACGCGCGCGCCGTGCCGGGCGGCGGGGCGGCGACCGAGGAGCTGATGGGGCCGGGCTACCTGCTCGACTCGTGCTCGACCGGTCACACGCTCATCCAGACCAACCCGGTGCTGATGAACGACGAGCTCGGGCTGCTGTCCGAGCACGGCCTGGAGTACCTCGCGCCCGACCCGTTCGCGCACGTCGCGCTCCCCGACGGCGAGCACCTGACCGCGTGGCTCGACCTCGACCGCACGTGCGAGGAGATCGCGCGGTTCAGCAAGGCCGACGCGGCGGCCTACCGGCGGCTGCTCGCCGAGTACGACGAGGTCAAGCACGTCTTCGGCGCCGCGTCGTTCACGCCGGTCGGGTTCGGGCCGTCGCTCGACGAGCGGCTGCGCGCGCACCCGCGCGGGGGCGTGTGGCGGCGGCGCGCGGCGCTCTCGGCCTACGACGTCATCACGCGCGAGTTCGAGTCGCGCCACGTGCAGGCGTTCCTGCTCTGGCAGGCGTACCAGACGCTCGTGCCGGTCGACGCCCCGGGCTCCGGCGTGCTGGCGTCGTCGGTCGTGTTCGGGCGGCAGAAGCGGTCGTGGTCGATCCCGCGCGGCGGCTCCGGGCAGCTCACCGACGCGCTCGTGCGGTGCATCGAGTCTCGCGGCGGGACGGTCGTCTGCTCCGCGCGCGTGTCGTCGCTCGTGCTGGGCGACGGCGGCGCGTGCGTGGGCGTGCGGACCGAGGGCGGGGACGAGTACCTCGCGCGCGACGCGGTCGTCTCGACGATCCACGTCAAGCACCTCGTCGACATGGCGCCCGCCGAGGCGTGGGGGGAGGACTTCCTGTACGGCGTCGAGACGTTCGACGTCGGCGTGCCGTGCAGCGCGACGTTCCTCGCGACGAGCGCGCCGCCCGAGTTCGAGACCGACGCAGGGCCGCGCAGCGCGGTGTCGGCTGGGCTGGCCGGCTGGCCCGAGGACGTCGTCGCGTTCAACCGCCTGCTGCGCGACGGCGCGTGGGTGGAGGAGCCGCAGTGGGTGCTCGTCGCGACCCCGACCCTCGTCGACCCGAGCCGCGCACCGGAGGGCCACCACACGGTGAAGTTCCTCGCGCCGCAGTCGTACGGGTTCGCGGACCGCGCCGCGGCGTTCGCCGACGCGCTGCTCGCGCGCGTCGAGGCCGTCTGCCCGGGGTTCTCCGCCAGCGTGCTCGACCGGCTCGTGCGCATGCCCGAGGACGTCGAGCGCGCGAACGAGCACATGATCCGCGGCACGTTCCACGGCGGCGACCGGACGCTCGCGCAGAGCGGCGCGCTTCGGCCCGTGCCCGGCTACGCCTCGCACCGGATGCCGATCCCCGGGCTCTACCAGACCGGCGGCACGACGCACCCGGGCGGCTCGATCACCGGTGGACCGGGGCGCAACGCCGCGGTCGTGCTGCTGCAGGATCTCGGAACCAGTCTGGAGGAGGTGGTGTCCCATGCCGGACGCCCGCGTGCAGGCCGCCATTGACCACTGGGGCTCGCGCCTCATCGCCAACGGCATCGCGTACGACGACTTCAAGCGCGTCACGGGCGCGCTGGAGCGGTGGGACGACTGGCTGCAGGCGTGGGTCGCGGTCGCCGACGACCACCTCGCCGACGCGCGGCGCGCCCGCGACGACGGGCACCTGGTGTCCGCCGGCGAGGCGTTCCTCCGCGCCGCCGTCTCGTACCACTTCGCGAAGTTCGTCTGGGTGCTCGACGCGGAGCGCAACCGCGAGACGACCGCGCGCGCGATCGCCGCGATGGCCGCCGCGCACGAGCTGCTCGACCCGTCCGCGGTGCGGATCGAGGTGCCCTTCGGCGGCGCCTCGCTCGCGGCGAACCTGCGGCGGCCGCCCGGGGCGGAGCGTCCGCCGCTCGTCCTGCTGATCCCCGGCCTGGACTCGACGAAGGAGGAGTTCTTCTGGCTCGAGGAGGTCTTCCTGCGGCGCGGGATGGCGACGCTGTCGATGGACGGGCCGGGGCAGGGGGAGTCGGGGTTCGCGCTGTCGATCACGCCGCGGTACGAGGAGCCCGTCGGCGCGGTCCTCGACGCGCTCGCGCCGTACGCCGACGTCGTCGACCTCGATCGCATCGGCGCGGTCGGCGTGTCGATGGGCGGCTACTACGCGCCACGGGCGGCGGCCTTCGAGCCGCGTCTGCGGGCGGTCGTGGGGATCTCGGGCCCGTACGACATGAGCGCGAACTGGGACGGGTTGCCGTCGCTCACGCGGGAGACGCTGCGGCACCACACCGGCGCGTCGTCGGACGCGGAGGCGCGGGAGCGCGCGGCGGAGCTGTGCCTGGCCGGCGTCGCGGAACGCATCGCGGTCCCCGCGCTGATCCTCACGGGCAAGCTCGACCGCCTGATCCCGTGGGAGGACACGAAGCGCATCGCGGACGAGATCCCGGGTGCGGAGTGGGTCCTGTACGAGCACGGCACCCACGTCTGCAACAACGTCCCGTTCAAGTCGCGCCCCCTCGTCGGCGACTGGATCGCGGAGCGGTTGGGGGCGACCGCGCCCGCGCCCGCGTCGGAGGTCGCCGCGGCGTGACGCGCCCGCCGGCACCCTCGCGCGGCCCCTCCGAGCGCCCTCCCGGAGTGGCCCTTCTCGGGGCGGGCATGTGGGGCACCCGGATGGCGGCCGCGTGCGCGCGGGCGGGGCTGCGGGTGGCGTGCGTCCACGTGCGCGACGAGGCGCGGCGGCGGGAGGTCGCGGCGTCGCTGGGGTGCGACGCCGCGCCCGACCTCGCCGCGGCGGTCGGCCACCCCGACGTGCGCGGGGTGCTCGTGCTGACACCCAACGACGTGCACGAGGAGCAGGTCGTCGCGGCGGCTGCGGCGGGCCGGCACGTGTTCGTCGAGAAGCCGATTGCCGACACGGTCGCCGCGGCGGAGCGGATGCGCGACGCGTGCGCGGCGGCGGGGGTGACGCTGATGGTCGGCCACGCGTTCCGGCGCCTCGGCGCGGCGCGGAAGGTGGCGTCGCTGGTGGCGGGCGGCGAGCTGGGGCAGGTCGTGCTGGCAGAGGCGACGTTCTCGCTGCCCGGGTCGTTCGGCACCGGCGCGTGGCGCGGCGCGCGGGCGCGCAACCCGGGCGGCCCGCTGATGCAGCTCGGCATCCACCACGTCGACACGCTGATCTCGTGGCTCGGCCCGGTCGCGCGGTCGAGCGGCCGGTTCTCCCACGTCGCCACCGCGGCGGACATCGACGACGTCGGCGTGGTGACGCTCGAGTTCGCGTCCGGCGCGCTGGGCGTCGTGACCGGCTCGTACGTCTCGCCGAAGACGCTGTGGCTGCGGCTGCAGGGGACGGAGGGGGTCTGCGAGGTGCGCACCGACTTCTCCGTCTGGCCCGACTCGCGCGCGCTCGACGGCGCGACCACGGTGACGGTGAACGGCCGCTCGGTCTGGTTCGACGACGTCGACATGCTCGCCGACGAGCTCGCGGAGTTCGCGCGCTGCATGACCACGGGCGCGCGGCCGGAGACCGGCGCGGACGAGGGCATCGCCGCGCTGCGGGTGATCACCGACGCGCTCGCGCCCGCCGCCGCGTCCGCCGCCGCGTCCGCCGCCGCCGCGCCCGCCGCGCCTGCCGGAGCGCCCGCGTGACCTCCGCCGCGCGCACCTCCGCCGCACCCCCGCGCGGCCTCGTCGGGACGCCCGTGCCGCGCCGCGAGGACGCGCGCATCCTCCGCGGCCACGCGCGGTACCTCGACGACCTCGACCTCCCCGGCCTCGCGCACGCCGCGTTCGTGCGCTCGCCCCACGCGCGGGCGCGCGTCGTCTCCATCACGGTGCCCGACGCGGCGGAGGGGCTCGTCTCGGTCTTCACCGCGGCCGGCCTCGCCGGGCGCGTGCGGCCCTTTCCGGTCCAGGTGCCGGAGAGCGGCGAGATCGCGGACGATGCCGGCCACCCGGTGCTGGCCGAGGACGAGGTGCGGTACGTCGGCCAGCCGGTCGCGCTGGTCGTCGCCGAGACCCGCGCGCTGGCGGAGGACGCCGCGGAGCTGGTCGAGGTGGAGTACGAGCCGCTCGACGCCGTGGTCGCCGCGCGTGACGCTCCGCAGTCCCACATGCGGTTCGTGCGGAACGGTGGCGACGTCTCCGCCGCGTTCGCGTCCGCGGCGCACGTCGTCCGCGGGACGTACGGGCTGCCGCGGCTCGTCGCCGCGCCGATGGAGACGCGCGGCGCGATCGCGCAGCACGACGCGGGCAGTGGGGAGCTGACGGTCTGGTGCAGCGCGCAGGACCCGCACCGGCCGCTCGCGCAGCTGTCCCACGTGCTGACGCGCCCCGACGACACGATCCGCGTCGTCGTCCCGGACGTCGGCGGCGCGTTCGGCTCGAAGGGCGTGGTGGGCGCGGAGGTCGCCGCGCTCTGCGTCGCCGCCGCGGACGTCGGGCGGCCCGTCAAGTGGGCGGAGGATCGGCTCGAGAACTTCCAGGCCGCCTACCAGGGCCGCGGGATGGAAGCCGACGTGGAGCTCGCGCTCGACGAAGACGGCACCGTGCTCGCGCTCCGCGCCCGGATCACCGCGGACCTCGGCGCGTACCTCTTCACGACCTCCGCGATCCCGCCGCACACCGCGGCGATGCTGATGTGCGGGGCGTACGCGTTCCCGGCCGCCGAGGTGGAGGTCGTCGGCGCGCGCACCGACAAGGTCCCGACCGGGCCGTACCGCGGCGCCGGCCGGCCCGAGGCGGCCTACTTCGTCGAGCGGGCGATGGACGACGCGGCGCGCGCGCTCGGCCTCGACCCGGTCGACCTGCGCCGCCGCAACCTCGTCCGCGCCTGGCCTCACGCGACACCGCTTGGCTTCACTTACGACAGCGGCGACTACGAACGGTGCCTCGACCTCGCGCTCGAGCTGCTGGAACGGAACGCTCCGGTCCACGAGGGCGAGGTGGTCGGCGAGGGCGTCGGCCTCTACGTCGAGCGCGCCGGCGGGATGTGGGAGAGCGCCGACGTGACGATCGAGCCGACCGGCCGCGTCGTGATCCGCTCGGGGTCCTCGCCGCACGGCCAGGGCCACGACACGACGTTCGCGCAGATCGCCGCCGACCGCCTCGGCGTCGCCATGGACGACGTCAGCCTCCGCTTCGGCGACACCGCCGTCGTGCCGCGTGGTGTCGGCACGTTCGCGTCGCGCTCGGTCGCGATGGGCGGGAGCGCGATCGTCGTCGCGCTCGACAAGCTCGTCGCCCGCGGCCGCATGCTGGCCGCGCACGCCCTCTCGGTCCCGGAGGAGACGGTGCGGTTCGAAGCCGGCGCGTTCGTCGCGGCGGACGGGCGCGCGGTGTCGTGGCGGGAGGTCGCGGCGCTCGCGTACCAGCCGGCGCGGCTGCCGAAGGGCGCGGAGGTCGGGTTGCAGGCGGCGGGGCGGTTCCGGTCGCCGCAGGTGTTCGGGTCGGGCGCGTACGCGGCGCGGGTGGCGATCGATCGCGAGACCGGCGTGCTGCGCGTGCTCCACCTCGCCGGGGTCGACGACGGCGGGACGGTCGTCAACCCGCTGCTCGCGCACGGGCAGGTGCTCGGCGGGATCGCGCAGGGGCTCGGCGAGTGCCTGGTCGAGGAGGCCGTGCACGACGACGCCGGGCAGCTGCGCACCGCGTCGTTCGCCGACTACTCGCTCCCCACCGCCGCCGAGATGCCGCCGATCGCGCTCGGGGTGGTCGAGTCGCCCTCGCCGCACAACCCGCTCGGCGCGAAGGGGCTGGGGGAGGGCGGCGCGATCGGCACGCTGCCCGCCGTCGCGAACGCGGTCGCCGACGCGCTCGGCGGCCGCCACGTCGACCCGCCGTACACCGCCGAGACGCTCTGGCACGCGCTCCAGGAGGACGCATGAAGCTCACGAACGAGTTCGACGTCGGCGCCGGGGTCGACCGCACGTGGTCGACGCTGCTCGACGTCCCGCGCGTGGCCCGCGCGCTGCCCGGCGCGACGATCGACCCCGCGGGCGACGGCGGCACCTGGCGCGGGACGATGAAGATCAAGCTCGGCCCGGTCACCACCGAGTACGCCGGCACTGCGCGCGTGCAGGACGTCGACGAGGACGGCCGCGTCGCGTCGTACCGCGTCGAGGGGCGCGAGGCGCGCGGGCAGGGCAGCGCCGCGGCGACGATCACCACGCGCGTCGCGCCCGCCGCGTCCGGTGGCACGCGCGTGGTCGTCGAGACCGACATGCACGTGACCGGCCGCCAGGCGCAGCTCGGCCGCAACCTGATGGAGGACGTCGCAGGCGCGATCCTCGGCGAGTTCGCCGGGCGGCTGGAGCGGGAGCTCGAGGATGCCGGCGCGGGCGCGGCGGCCGGCGCCGGTGCGGGTGCGGCGGCGGGAGCGGCCGGCGCGGACGACGTCCTCGACCTCTCCGCCGCCACCCGCGGCGCCCTGGCCGAGCGCGCCGTGGTGTTCGCGGCCGGGCTCGCCGTCGGGCTCCTCGCCGCGCTGGTGCTGCGCCGCCGCCCGCGCGCCGTCGTCCTCCCGCCGGTGCCGCCCGCGTGAAGCCCGCGCCGTTCACCTACGAGGCCCCGCGCACGGTCGACGACGCGCTCGCGCTGCTCGCCGCCAACGAGGACGCGAAGGCCCTCGCCGGCGGGCAGAGCCTCGTGCCGGTGATGAACTTCCGCCTCGCGCGACCCGGCACGCTCGTCGACCTCAACGGCATCGGTGACCTCGCCTACGTCCGCAAGGCGGAGGGCGCCCTGCGCATCGGCGCGCTCACGCGGCACGCGACGGTCGAGCGCTCCGGCCTGATCGCGCGCGAGTGGCCGCTGCTGGCCCAGGCGGTCAGGCACGTCGGCCACCCGCAGATCCGCTCGCGCGGCACGATCGGCGGCTCGTGCGCGCACGCCGACCCGACCGCGGAGCTGCCGGTCGCCCTCAGCGCGCTCGATGCGCGGTTCGTCATCCGCTCCGCCGCCGGCGGCACCCGCACGCTCGCGGCCGCGGACTTCTTCGTCACGCACCTCACCACCGCGCTGCACGCCGACGAGCTGCTCGTGGCGATCGAGATCCCGCCGCTGCCCGATCACGCACGAACGGCGTTCGTCGAGTACGCCCGCACCCACGGCGACTGGGCGATCGCGGGCGCCGCGGCCGTCGTCGCGCCCCAGCGGTGCGCGATCGCGCTGCTTGGCGCCGGCCCGACTCCCGTCCGTGCGCGCGAGGCCGAGGGCGCGCTCACCGAAGGCGTCCCCGCCGCGGAGGTCGCGCAGATCGCCGCGCGCGCGGTCGCCGACCCGTGGCGCCGCGCGCTCACCGGCAAGCTCGTCCGTACCGCGCTCCGCGAGGCAGGCGCCGCGTGAAGGTCGCGCTCGACGTCAACGGGGAGCGCCGCGTCGTGGACGTCGAGCCGCGTGCGCTGCTCAGCGACGTCCTCCGCCACGACCTCGGCCTCACCGGCACCCACGTCGGGTGCGAGCACGGCGTCTGCGGCGCGTGCACGGTGCAGGTGGATGGCGAGCCCGTCCGCGCGTGCCTGATGTTCGCGGTGCAGGCCGCCGGCAAGCACGTGCGGACCGTCGAGGCGCTCGCCGCGGAGGACGGCACGCTCCACCCGCTCCAGCAGGCGCTCCACGAGCACCACGGGCTGCAGTGCGGCTTCTGCACGCCGGGGTTCCTCATGTCGCTCGAGCCGTTCGTGCGCGACCGCCCGGACGCAGACGAGGAGGAGATCCGCGCCGCGCTCGCCGGGAACCTGTGCCGCTGCACGGGCTACGAGGGCATCGTCGCCGCGGTGATGGACGTCCTGCGCGGCGCGCGGGCCGACGCGTGAGCGACTACCCGCGCTTCTCTCACGCGGAGCTGGCCCGCCGCCGCGCGGCGGTCGAGGCGCTCGCCGCCGAGCATGCGGCCGACCACGTCCTCGTCTACGGCGCGAACCGGTTCGGCTCGGCGGTGCCGTGGCTCACGCGCTGGCCGGTCACCCGCGAGGCGGTCGCGCTGCTCACGCCCGGCGAGCGGCCCGTGCTGTGGGTGGACTTCTACAACCACGTCCCGAACGCGACGGCGATGGCCGCCGGCTGCGACGTGCGCGGGCTGGAGGGGCGCGGCCTGGAGCTGCCGCGCGCGGAGGTGCGCGCGCGGGGCGGGAGGCGGGTCGGCGTGATCGGTCCGCTGCCGTGGCGCGCGGCGGCGGCGCTCCAGGAAGCGGTCGAGCTGGTCGCCCTCGACGCCGGCATGACGCGCCTGCGCCTGCGCAAGTCCGAGGAGGAGCTGGCGTGGCTGCGGACCGGCTGCGCGCTCACCGACGCGGCGGTCGAGGCAGTCGCCCACGCCGCGCGCCCCGGCGTCGACGAGCGCGAGCTGGGCGCCGCGTGCGAGGCCGCCTACCTCGCGCAGGGCGGCACCACCCACATCCACTACTTCGCCGCCAACCCGATGGCGAGCGGCGCGCCCGGCCTCGCCGCACCCGCACAGTGGCCGACGACCCGCCGCCTGCAGGTGGGCGACGCGCTCGTGTGCGAGATCAGCGCCGCATGGTGGGACCACCCCGGCCAAGTCCTGCGGACGTTCGCGATCGCCGCCGACCCGACGCCGCGCTACGCCGAGCTGCACGCCGTCGCCACCGCCGCCTTCGACGCGATCGTCGCGCGCGTCAGGGCCGGCGCTCACGCGCACGAGCTGGTCGACGCCTCGCGGGTGATCGAGGACGCCGGTTTCACCACCCGCGACGACCTCGTCCATGGCTTCGTCGGCGGCTACCTGCCGCCGGTCCTCGGCTCGAGCTCACGTGAGCTGCGACCTGCACCCGACTTGCGGTTGGAGGCGGGGATGACGATCGTCGTCCAGCCCAACGTCTGCACGCGCGACGAGACCGCCGGCGTGCAGGTCGGCGAGCTGCTCCTCGTCACCGACGACGGCCACGAGCGCCTCCACACCACGCCACACGGCCTGCGCCGCGTGGGCGACTGACGGCCATGCCGTTCGACCCCGGACCGCCCTGCCGAAAGCGACCGGGAAGCGGCGGCGGCGGGCGTAGGTTCGCGGAGGTTCCAACCGAGGGAGCGCCGCATGTCCACCACGGCCGCAACAACTACCGTCCGCCCGTTCCGGATCGACGTCCCCGAGGAGCGGCTCGCCGACCTGCGCCGCCGCGTCGAGGCGACGCGCTGGCCCTCCCGCGAGCTCGTCGCCGACCGCTCGCAGGGCGTGCAGCTCGCGGCGATGCAGGCGCTCGCCCGGTACTGGACGACCGAGTACAGCTGGCGCGCGTGCGAGGCCAAGCTCAACGCGCTCCCGCAGTTCGTCACGACGATCGACGGCGTCGACGTCCACTTCCTGCACATCCGGTCGCGGCACGGGGACGCGCTGCCGCTGATCATGACCCACGGCTGGCCGGGCTCCGTCGTCGAGCTGCTCGAGACGGTCGCCCCGCTCACCGACCCGACCGCGCACGGCGGCACCGCCCAGGACGCGTTCCACGTCGTGCTGCCGTCGCTGCCCGGCTACGGGTTCAGCGGCGAGCCGGCCGAGCTGGGCTGGGAGAACGGCCGCATCGCGCAGGCGTGGGCGGAGCTGATGACCCGCCTCGGCTACACGCGCTACGTCGCCCAGGGCGGCGACGTCGGCGCGGCGGTGACGGACGCGATGGGCCGCCAGGGCCCGGCCGGGCTCGTCGGGATCCACGTCAACCTGCTCGCCACGGCGCTCGGCCTGAAGGACCAGCTGCCCGCCCGCACCGACGAGGAGAGCACCGCCCTCGCCGCGCTCACGACGTTCACCACCGACGGCTTCGGCTACTTCCTCGAGCAGTCCACGCGACCGCAGACGATCGGCTACTCGCTGCTCGACTCGCCCATCGGGCTCGCGGCCTGGATCCTCGACCACGACACCGACAGCTACACGAAGATCGCCCGGGCGTTCGTCGACGGCCAGGCCACCGGCGGCCTCACGCGCGACAGCGTGCTCGACAACATCACGCTCTACTGGCTGACCGGCACCGGCGCGTCCGCGGCCCGCTGGTACTGGGAGTTCGGGCGCTTCCTCGCCGCCGCGACGGCCTCCGGCCAGCTGCCGCCGCCGGTCACGGTGCCGGTCGGCTTCACGGCGTTCCCCGGCGAGATCTGGGCGGCGCCGCGCAGCTGGGCGGAGACCGTCTACCCCGGCCTCGCGTACTACAACGCGGTCGACCGCGGCGGGCACTTCGCCGCCTGGGAGGAGCCGCGCCTGTTCGCGGAGGAGGTCCGCGCCGCGTTCCGCCGCCTGCGCTAGGCGGCAGCTGCAGTAGTGGCCCGGGCGGCACGCGCGGCGGCCCGGTACCGCCCGGGCGGCACGCCGCGCGCCCGCGCGAAGGCCCTGTTGAACGCGTACGGCGACGTGTAGCCGACCGCCTCCGCGACGGCCGGCAGCGGGTCGTCGGTGTCGCGCAGGCGGCGGGTCGCGAGGTCCATCCGCCACCGGGTCAGGTAGGCCATCGGCGGCTCGCCGAGCGCCGTCGTGAACCGGCGCGCCAGCGTCGCGCGCGACACCGCGGTCTCGCGCGCGAGGGACTCCGCCGTCCAAGGCGCGTCGGGCCGCGCGTGCAGATGGGCGAGCGCCGCCCCGACGACCGGGTCGCGCAGCGCCCCGAGGCCCCGGGGCACCGCGTCGGGTGCCGCGGTCTCGAGCCACGCGCGCAGCAGCTGCACGAGCAGGATGTCGACGAGGTGGTCGAGCACGACCGAGGTCGCCAGTCGCGGCCGCGCGAGCTCCCGCCCCAGGAGCCGGACCGTGTCCGCCAGCCCGTCGTCGCCGTCCTCCGCGCGCACGTGCACGACGTCGGGGAGCGCGGGGAGCACCGGCGTGGCCACGGCCGCGTCGTGCAGGTAGTGCGCGCACAGGATGTGGGTCCGCTCGGGCGGCACGCCGATGCGGACGATCCCGCTCGTGTCGCCGGTGTCGGCCGCGTCGAACCGGCCCGGGCCCGTGCGGCGCAAGGCGGCCAGGTCGCTCCCGAGCACGTGCTGCGTCCCGCGGGGGAGGAGCACGACGTCGCCCGCGAGCAGCTCGCGCGGCTCGTCCCCGTCGACGTGGAGCCACATCGTCCCCGAGGTCACCGCGTGGAACGCCGCGCCGTGGCTCTGGGCCGACCACCAGCCCCAGTCCGAACCGGCCTCGATGCGCGCGCCGAGGACGCCCCGGACCGAGGCGGCGGCGAGCAGGTCACTCAGGACGTCCACGTGGATGAGCGTATCGGACAACAGAACGCGCTCGGGAGCCATTGAGACGCTCGCAGGCGACCGTACGGTGGTCGACATGGACATCACCGGCAGCGTCGCCCTCGTCACGGGCGCCAACCGCGGCCTCGGCCGCCACTTCACCGAGCAGCTGCTCGGGCGCGGTGCGCGCAAGGTCTACGCGACCGCCCGCGACCCGCGCTCGATCGAGGCCCGTCAGGGCGTCGTGCCGCTCGCGCTCGACGTGACCGACCCCGAGGCCGTCGCCCGCGTCGCCGCGGCGGCCGCCGACGTCACGCTCCTCGTCAACAACGCCGGCGTCAGCACCTACAGCGACCTCGTCACCGGCGACCTCGACCGCATCCGGCTCGAGCTCGAGACGAACCTCCACGGCCCGCTGGCCACGATCCGCGCGTTCGCGCCGATCCTCGGCGCCAACGGCGGCGGCGCGATCGTCAACGTCAACAGCCGCCTGTCGTGGCTGTCGGTTCAGGGCGCGAACGCCTACGCCGTGTCGAAGGCCGCGGCGTGGAGCCTGACGAACGGCGTCCGGCTCGAGCTCGCCGCGCAGGGCACGCTCGTGACCGGCGTCTACCTCAGCGCGACCGACACCGACATGATGGCCGGCTGGGACATCCCGAAGAACGACCCCGCGGACGTCGTTCGCGCGACGCTCGACGGGGTCGCGGCGGGCGCCCACGAGGTGATCGCGGACGCCGACACGGCCGCGGCCAAGGCCGCGCTGAGCGCGGACCCGGCCGAGGTGTACGCGGAGCTGCTGGGCGCGCCTGCGGCTACTTGACGCCGACGAGGTCGACGACGAAGACGAGCGTCTCGTCCGGGCCGATCACGCCGCCCGCGCCGCGCTTGCCGTAGGCGAGGTTCGGCGGGATCGTGATCTTGCGGCGGCCGCCGACCTTCATGCCCGCGACGCCCTGGTCCCAGCCGGGGATGACCTGGCCCTTGCCGAGGCCGAACTTGAAGGTCGAGCCGCGATCCCACGAGGCGTCGAACTGCTGCTTGGTCTGCCACGACACGCCGACGTAGTGCACCTCGACGACGTTCCCGGCGGTCGCCTCGTCGCCGTCGCCCACGACGAGATCCTCGATCTCGAGCTGGTAGGAGGGCGACCCGTCGGGGATCTCGATCTCAGGCTTCTCGGTCGTGCTCATGGTCGGACCGTACCTTGGACTGCTCGATCTGCTCGATCACCCCGCTGGTGATCGGCTCGCCCTTGAACGCCGACGGGTCGTCGACCTGCTCGCCGGCCACCGAGACCGAGCCGTCCTCGTGGTGCTCGACCTCGGCGGGGCCGAGCTTCGCCGTCGGCCCCTCGCCATACGGCTCGTCGCTCTCCCCGCCGTAGGTGACGTACTTCGCCTCGCCGCCGGGCCAGTCGGACGGGTCCTTCGGGACCTCGTCGGACTGCTCCAGCCGGCGCATCTCCTCCGCAGCCTCGGCGTGCGGATCCTCGCGCTGATCGTCGGACGCCATGTCGGGTCGCATACCCGCGCCTCCCGCGCGGCACCCGCCGGATGTCGTGTTCTTCCAAGACGGATGTGGGGACGGCGCGTAGCGTCCCGGCCATGAGCAAGGTCGTACGTTTCGCGAAGTCCAAGGCCCAGCCCGGCAAGGGAGACGAGCTCGTCGAGAAGCTGCTGGAGGCCGCCGCCGGCCTGGAGCGGTTCCCCGGCTGCGAGCGGTACGTGGTGTGCCGCGACCCGCAGGACCCGGACACGGTCTGGGTCGACGAGCAGTGGCGCTCGATGGACGACCTCCAGGCGTCGCTGAAGCAGGAGGGCGTCCCCGAGAAGATCGCCGAGGTGCTCCCGCTGCTCGACCGTGAGAGCTCGACGTCGTTCGACCTGCAGCCGGTCGGCGGCAAGGGGTACGTCGACGCGGCGGAGGGCGTTCCCCCGTACACGAAGGTCGCGCTCGGCGAGGTCGAGGACCAGGCCGCCAAGTTCGGCTACGGCGAGATGGGGGAGGCGCGGTTCGCCAACACGGCCCTCGCCACGAAGGCCACCGGCGTCAGCGTCCAGTCGTTCCGCCCCGGCAAGCGCGCCATGTTCGGCCACGTGCACGTCAACGCCGAGGAGGTCTACGTCGTGCTGCGCGGCGCCGGGCGGCTGGCGCTCGACGACGAGGTGATCGAGGTGCGCCCGGGCGACGCGGTGCGGGTCGCCCCGCCGGTGACGCGGGCGTTCGAGGCGGGCGACGAGGGGCTCGAGGTCCTGGCCGTCGGGCCGCGCCACCAGGGCGACGGCGACGTCGTGCCGGAGTGGTGGCCGGCATGACACCAGTCATCTGACGGTTGGCACGGGCTTGACGGGTCTCGTAGCGTCGCACCTGACCATGCCTCCCGTCTCCCGTGGCTTCTTCGGCCGGCGTCGCCCCGACGTCGACCCCGCCCGGCTTCCGCCCGGGCAGTACTTCACGCCCGACTTCCCGGTCCTCTCCGCGGGGCCGACGCCGCACACGCCGCTCGACGAGTGGTCGCTCACCATCGACGGCGCGGTCGCCGCGTCGGCCTCGTGGACGTGGGAGGAGCTGCTCGCGCTCCCCGCCGAGGAGATCACCGTCGACATCCACTGCGTCACGAAGTGGTCGAAGTTCGACACGTCGTGGAAGGGCGTCTCGCTGGACACGCTGCTCGACGGCGTCGAGACGTCCGGCGACTACGTGACCGCCTGGTGCGACGGCGACTACACGACCAACCTGCCGCTCGAGGACCTGCTCGACGGCAAGGCGTGGATCGCGTACGAGTACGGGGGCGAGCCGCTCGACCCTGAGCACGGCGGGCCCGCGCGCCTGCTCGTGCCGCACCTGTACTTCTGGAAGAGCGCCAAGTGGGTGCGCGGGCTGACGCTCACGCACGACGACGTCCCGGGCTTCTGGGAGTCGGTCGGCTACCACAACTACGGCGACCCGTGGCGGGAGCAGCGGTACTGGAACGACTGATGCCGCCGCTTGCGAGCGCCCGCGTCGTCTGGCGCGAGGCCGTCGTGCGCGAGGTGGTGGTGGAGACGCCGTCCGCCCGCACGCTCGTGCTGGACGTGCCCGACTGGCCGGGACATCGCGCCGGCCAGCACGTCGACGTGCGCCTGACCGCGCCGGACGGCTACCAGGCCGAGCGCTCGTACTCGATCGCGTCTGCGCCCGAGCTGGATCGGGTGGAGCTGACGGTCGAGCTCGTGGAGGACGGCGAGGTGTCGCCGTACTTCGTCGAGGTGATCGAGCCGGGCGACGTGTTCGAGCTGCGCGGCCCGATCGGCGGGCACTTCACCTGGTCCGCCTCCGACGGCGATGCCCCGCTGTTCCTGGTGGGCGGTGGGAGCGGGCTGGTGCCGCTGATGGCGATGGTGCGGCACCGGGCCGCGCGGGGATCGACGGTGCCCGCGACGCTGCTCGTCTCGGCCCGCACCGCCGGCGACCTGCTCTACGCCGACGAGCTGGCCGAGCTGTCGGACGCGCTCTCGATCGTCCACACGTACACGCGCGGGGCGCCTGCCGGGTGGGACGGCTACACGCGGCGGGTCGACCTCGACATGCTCCGCGACGTCGCGCCCGCCGCCGACGCGGGCGCGCGCGTCTTCGTGTGCGGCCCGACCCCGTTCGTCGAGCTCGTCACGGGGCTGCTCGTCGAGCTCGGCTTCCCGCCCCGCGACATCCACGCCGAGCGCTTCGGCCCCACAGGAGGTTCCTCGTGAGCGACGCCCTTCCCACCGACGGCAACTCGATCGCCGGCCTGCTCGGCGGCGTCTTCGCGGTCGACCTCACGGTCGTCGAGCGCCGCTGCCGCACGTGCGGCTACACCGGTCCGCTCGGCGCCCATCGCGTCTACCGCGGCGCCGGGGTCGTCGTCCGCTGCCCCTCCTGCTCCGACGTCGCCCTCCGCGCCGTCGAGCGCGACGGCGCGGTGAGCGTGACGTGGGCGGGGACGTTCTCGGTCCCCGCGCCGGCGGCCGCGGCGGGTTAGACGAGCGCGGCGGACGCGCCGGTGTCGGCCGCGACGCGCGGGACGGCCGTCTGCGCGTCGTGGTCGAGCACGGTGTTGCGGTCGCTCGTGACCTCGCGCTCGACCGGCAGCGCGCCGCCGGTGGTGTAGAGCCGGCGGCCGGCGACGAGGAGGTCCTCGGCGGGGAAGCGCGTGATGACCTCGCAGCCGGTCTTCGTCACGACGAGCTGCTCCTCGATGCGCGCGGCGCTCCAGCCGTCGGACGACGGCCAGAAGGTCTCGAGCGCGAAGACCATGCCCTCCTGGATGACCTCCGGGTGGTCGATGGAGACCAGGCGGCTGAAGACCGGCTTCTCCCAGATCGTCAGGCCGACGCCGTGGCCGAACTGGAGCGCGAACGCGGCCTCCTCGTCGGGGAACCCGAACTCCTGCGCCTTCGGCCAGACCTGCACGACCTCGCCGGTCGTGGCGCCCGGCTTGATGAGCGCGATCGCCGCGTCGAGGTAGTAGCGGCACCGCTTGTAGGCATCGACCAACCCGCGCGACGCGCTCCCCACCGCGAAGGTGCGGTAGTAGCACGTGCGGTAGCCCATGTACGAGTGGAGGATGTCGAAGTACGCGGGGTCGCCGGGGCGCATCGCGCGGTCGGTGAAGACGTGCGGATGGGGGGAGCAGCGCTCGCCGGAGATCGCGTTGACGCCCTCGACGAACTCGCTGCCGCGCTCGTAGAGCACCTTGTTGACGAGCGCGACCGCCTCGTTCTCGCGGAAGCCGGGGCGCATCGCCTCGTAGAGGTGGTCGTACGCCTCGTCGACCATCCCGCATGCGTGGTTGAGCAGCAGGATCTCGTCGCGCGTCTTGATCATCCGCGACTCCTGCATGAGCTGCTGGCCGTCGACGATCTTCACGCCGGCGCGCTGCAGCGCGAACAGCACCTCGGGCTCGATCGCGTCGACGCCCACCGGCTCGTCGAGCAGGCCGCGCTCCGCCAGCTCGGCCCGGATCTTCTCCGCCACCGACTCGGCGCGGCCGGACTGCGGCGACATCGCGCCGCGGAGGGTGGAGATGCCGGCCCGTGACCGCTCTTCGCCGAGCCACGGGTTGTAGAGCTGGTGGTGCCGGGCGGCCGAGCCGAAGTCCCACATGATCGGCTCGCCGCCCTGGGGCAGGAGGCAGAACCGGTTGAGCTTGTCCGCCGCCCACGTCCCGATGTGCGTCGCGGTGACGTAGCGGATGTTGCTCATGTCGAAGCACAGCAGGGCGCCGAGCTCGGACTGCTCCAGCAGCCCCTTCAGGCGCGCCAGCCGCTCGTCGCGCAGCCGGTCGAAGCGCACGCGCTCCTCCCAGTCCACGCCCATCGTCCCGTAGCTGTGGATGCTCACCGCGGTCTCTCCTCCGAAGGCTGCTGCAAACGATTGCAACGCTACCACGGCGGGTCGGCATGCTCCACCCCTTGACGTCCTCGCTTTCGCTCCTCTACGGTGTGCAAACGTTTGCAACGAGCGGACGAGATCGGAGCGAGGAGCAACCACATGGCACCCGTGAACGGGACTTCTGCGCGGCTCGGCTGGGCCGGGACGGGGCGGATGGGCTACGCGCTCGTGAGCCGCCTCCTGGAGGCCGGGCACGACGTGGCCGTCTACAACCGCACGCGGGCGAAGGCCGAGCCGCTGGCCGCGCTCGGGGCGACGATCGTCGACGCCCCGGCCGACCTCGGCGACCGCGACGTCGTCTTCACGATGGTCGCGGGGCCGGCGGACTTCACGGAGGTCGTGCTGGGCCCGGGCGGCATCCTGTCCGGGGGTCGCAAGCCGCGGCTCATCGTGGACTCCACCACGGTCTCCCCGGCCGCGGGCGAGGAGGTGCGTGCTGCTGCGGCGGAGGAGGGGGTCGCGCTCCTCGCGGCACCGGTCTCGGGCAACCCGAAGGTCGTCGCGTCAGGCAACCTGACGATCTGCGCATCGGGCCCCGCCGACGCGTGGGAGGAGGCGCGGCCGCTCCTCGAGCTGCTCGGCAAGGGCGTCACGTACGTCGGCGAGGGCGAGCGCGCGCGGCTGGTGAAGATCTGCCACAACCTGATGCTCGGCGTCGTCTCGCAGTGCCTGGCGGAGATCACTGTGCTGGCCGAGAAGGGCGGCGTGTCGCGCGCGGACTTCCTCGCGTTCCTCAACGACTCCGTGATGGGGAGCGTCTTCACGCGCTACAAGACGCCCGCCTACGTCAACCTCGACTTCACCCCGACGTTCACGCCCGCGCTGCTGCTCAAGGACTTCCACCTGGGCTTCGAGGCGGCGCGCGAGCACGGTGTGCCGATGCCGGTCGCGGCCGCGACGCAGGAGATCGTCCAGGGGATGATCGGCCACGGCTACACCGACGTCGACTTCGCCGCGCTGCTCGAGCTGCAGGCGCGCACGGCGGGGTACGCGATCGAGCCGGAGGACGTGGCGGTCGCGGACGGCCTCTCACCCAACGGCGCGCCCGCGCCCGCTCCCACCCCGGCCTGACGCCGCGCCTTCACCGCCCGCCGTCGCTCGCGTAGGGTCCCCGGCATGTCCGAGTGGGCCACGTGGACGGCGCGGGCGGTGCGCGCCGCGGTCTTCCAGGTGTTCGCGGAGGAGGGCCGCGCGCCGTCGCCGGCCGAGCTGGCGGAGCTCGTGCACGCCGACCTGGGCGAGATCCGCGGTGCGCTCGACGAGCTGCATGCCGCGCATGCGCTCGTCCTGAGCTCCGCCGGCGATGCGATCCGCATGGCGCACCCGTTCTCGGCCGCGCCGATGGGGTTCGTCCTGCGCGGGAGCGGCGACCGCCTGTGGTGGGGCGGCTGCGCGTGGGACTCGTTCGGGATCGTCGCGGCGGTGGGCGAGGAGCTGACGATCGGGACGATCTGTCCGGGGTGCGGGGCCGAGCTGCGCTACACGGCGTCGCCGACCGACCCGCCGTCGGGTGCGCCCGAAGGGGCCGTCGTGCGCGTGCCGCGGCCCGCACGCGAGTGGTGGGACGACGTCGTCGCGACGTGCACCCACATCCGCGCGTTCTGCTCGCGCGACCACGTCGACGCATGGGTTGCGCGCACGCACTCGGCGCCCGGCGACGTGGTCGAGCTGCGCGCGCTGTGGGCGCTCGCCCAGCCCTGGTACGGCGACCGGCTCGACCCCGAGTGGGAGCCGCACGCGCGCGACCACAACCAGGCGCTGCTCGAGCAGCACGGCTTCACCGGCGACTTCTGGCGCCTGCCCTAGCCGCCGGACGCGGCGAGCGCCGCGCGTCCCTGCTCCGTGGCGACGTAGCCCTCGCCGCCGGCGTCGCGCGCGATCAGCCCCGCGGCAACCAGATGCTGCACGGCCGGCGTCTCGGTGTCGACGCCCGTGCCGTTCGCGATCGCGCGCAGCGTCAGGCGGTGGGCGAAGTCCAGCACGCAGGGAACGCTACAGGGCGAACGCGAGCGGCTGCTCGAGCAGCTCGCGCACGCGGGTGAGGAACTCGGCCCCGTCCGCGCCGTAGAGGATGCGGTGGTCGCAGGCGAGCGTGAGCGTGAGCATCGGGCGCGCCTCGATCCGGTCGTCGTCGCCGACCACGACCGCGCGCTTGCGCAGCGCGCCGACGGCGAGGATGGCCGCCTGCGGCACGTTGATGACGGCGGAGAAGCTGTCGACGCCGAACATGCCGAGGTTCGAGACCGTGAACGTGCCGCCGGCGAGCTCGGGCGGGGTGATCGAGCTGTCGCGGACCTTCGCCGCCAGCTCCCGTGTGCGGCGGGCGACGTCGCCGAGCGAGCGGCGGTCGGCGTCGGTGACCGTCGGCACGACGAGCGCGTCGTCGGCCGCGACCGCGACCCCGACGTTGACGCTCGCGTAGTGCTCGAACGTGCCGTCGCGGTACGACCCGTTCACGCGCGGGAGCTCGCGCAGCGCGAGCGCGCACGCCTTCACGATCATGTCGTTGTAGGACGGGAGCGGGTCGGCGCCGAAGTCGCGCAGCTTCTCCCGCAGGGCGACGCACTCACTCATGTCGACGTCCGCGCGCAGCTCGAACTCGGGCACGGTCGCGCGCGACTCCGCCATCCGCCGCGCGACCGTCTGCTGCAGCCGCGTGAGCGGGATGGCCTCCACGTCGCCTCGCGCGCCCGCGGCGGCCGGGGCCGCGGGGATGGGAGGGGGCTCCGGCGCCGCGAGCGGCGCGGGCGACGATGCGGCGGCCTCGACGTCGGCGCGCACGACGCGCCCGCCGGGGCCGGTGCCGGTGAGGGCCGCGAGGTCGACCCCGAGGGCCGCCGCCACGCGGCGCGCGAGCGGCGACGCGGGCACGCGCGTGGGGCGCTCGGCCACGGCGACGCCGTTGGTGGGCGCGGCGGACATGCCGGTGGGGACGCCGGCGTCGGCGGCGGCCGCCCACGAGGGTGTGGTGGGGGCGCTGGGTGCGCCGGTGGGGTCGGCGACCACCTCGCCGGCCGCGCCGATCACCGCGAGGAGCCCGCCGAGCGGCACGCTGGCGCCGACCGGAGCGACGATCCGGAGCAGCACGCCGTCGGCCTCGGCCTCGCAGGGCATCGTGGCCTTGTCGGTCTCGATCTCGACGATCGGCTCGCCGCGCCGCACCTCGTCGCCCTCGGCGACGAGCCACTCCACGATCGTGCCCTCCTCCATCGAGTCGGACAGGCGCGGCATCACGACGTCGACGGCCATCAGCGGTTCTCCTCGGCTTGCGGTACTGCAAACGATTGCGGTACGGTTTCTACCACACCGCGACGGCACCGCACAAACGGCTTGCCAGACACGGTGCACGCGTTTGCAGCCCACCCCGTCTGGAGGAGATCAACAGGTGGCGAAGGTCGAAACCGCCGCGGCCCCGGATGCGGTCCGTCCGTACCTGGAGTCCTACGGGAGGATGCACCTCATCCGGATGTTCGAGCACGAGATGCACCGGCTCTTCCTCAAGGGCGAGGTGCACGGCACGACGCACCTCGCCGCGGGGCAGGAGGCGATCCCCACGGGCGTCTGCCAGGCGCTCGAGCCCGATGACTACGTGGCGGGCACGTACCGCGGCCACGGCCACGCGCTGGCGAAGGGCACGACCGCGGTCGGCATGGTCGGCGAGATGCTCGGCCGCGCGAACGGCGTGTGCGGCGGGCGCTCGGGCTCGATGAACGTGATCGACCGCGCGCACGGGCTCGTCGGGTGCTACGGCATCGTCGGCGGCTCGATCGCGGCGGCCACCGGCGCGGCGCTCAGCGCTCGGAACCAGGGCCGCGTGGCGGCCGCGTTCTTCGGCGACGGCGCCACCAACCAGGCGTACTTCTTCGAGTGCCTCAACTTCGCCGCCGTGATGAAGCTCCCGATGCTCTTCGTCTGCGAGAACAACTGGTACGGCGAGTTCACCCCGATGCAGCAGGTCACCGCGGGCGCGGACATCGCCAGGCGCGCGGAGCCGTTCGGGGTCCCGAGCGAGGTCGTCGACGGCAACGACCTCTTCGCGGTCGTCGAGGCAGCGGGGCGCGCGGTCGACCGGGCGCGCGCCGGCGACGGCCCGACGCTGCTCGAATGCCAGACGTACCGCCACTTCGGCCACTCCAAGTCCGACCCGGCCAAGTACCGGCCCGAGGGCGAGCTGGAGCGGTGGAAGGAGCGCGACCCGCTCCTCGTCGCCCGCGACCGCCTGCGCGCCGAAGGCGTCAGCGAGGAGGAGCTCGACGGCATCGAGGCCGACATCCGCGCGCACCTGGACGAGGCGGTCGAGGCCGCGCTCGCCGCGCCGTACCCCGACCCCGCCACGCCCGCGACGGAGTTCGCCCCCGCATGAGCCAGCTGGAGTTCCGCGTCGCCATCCGCGACGCCATCGCCGAGGAGATGGAGCGCGACGAGAGCGTCGTCTTCTTCGGCGAGGACGTCGCCGCCGCCGGCGGCGTCTTCAAGGCCACGCCCGAGCTGCAGGCGCGGTTCGGCGACACCCGCGTCTTCGACACGCCGATCTCCGAGCTGGCCCTCGCCGGTGCCGCATATGGCGCGGCGATCACCGGGCTGCGGCCGGTGTTCGAGATCATGTTCGGCGACTTCATGGCGCTGCCCATGGACTCGCTCGTCAACCAGGCCGCGAAGTACTGGTACATCTCGAACGAGCAGGGCTCCTGCCCGCTCGTCGTGCGCAGCGCGGTCGGCGCGGGCGGGCGGTTCGGCGCGATCCACTCGCAGAACCACGGGACCTGGTTCAACGGCGTGCCCGGCATCAAGATCGCGATGCCGTCGACACCCGCGGAGGCGAAAGGGCTGCTGAAGGCGGCGATCAGGGACCCGAACCCGGTGATCTTCCTGGAGCACAAGCGGCTCTACTCCGTGAAGGGCGACCCGCCACCGGCGGACGAGGTGATCCCGCTCGGGCAGGCGCGCATCGCCCGGCCCGGCCGCGACCTGACGCTCGTGACGATCGGCAAGGGCGTGAGCGACGCGCTCGCGGCGGCCGACGAGCTGGCGACCTCGACCTCCCTCGAGGTGGAGGTCGTCGACCTGCGCACGCTCCGCCCGCTCGACCTGCCGACCGTGCTGGCGTCGGTCGCCCGCACGAACCGCGTACTCGCCGTCGAGGAGGGCCCGCGGACCGGCGGCTGGGCCACCGGCCTGCTCGGCGCGGTGGCGGAGGCCGGCCTGCACGACCTCGACGACGCCTGGATCATCGCCACGGAGGAGACGCCGGTGCCCTACAGCCCGTCCCTGGAGGACGCGTTCCTGCCCGACGCCGCGACGATCGTCGCCGCGGTCCGCGACCGGCTGCCCGCCGCGACCGGAGCGCCCGCCTGATGGCCGCGACCGCGCCCGCCGCGGCGCTCTCCCGCGAGGAGGTCGTCGCGCGCGTCCCGAAGGGGCTCTACATCGGGGGCGAGTGGCACTCCGGAGCGTCGCTCCGGGTCGACGATCCCGCCACCGGCGAGACGCTCGCCCACATCGCCGACGCGACGCCCGACGACGCCCGCGCCGCACTCGACGCCGCCTGCGCGGTGCAGGACGAGTGGGCGCGCACCGCGCCGCGCGAGCGCGGCGAGATCCTCCGCCGGGCGTTCGAGGAGCTGATGGCGCGCCAGGACGAGCTCGCGCTCCTCATGACGCTCGAGATGGGCAAGCCGCTGGCCGAGGCACGTGGGGAGATCGCCTACGCCGCCGAGTACTTCCGGTGGTTCGCCGAGGAGGCGGTGCGGATCGACGGGCGGTTCTCGACCGCGCCCGACGGCCGCTCCAAGCTGCTCGTCATGAAGCAGCCGGTCGGCCCGTGCCTCCTGATCACGCCGTGGAACTTCCCGATGGCGATGGGGACGCGGAAGATCGGGCCGGCCATCGCGGCCGGGTGCGCGATGGTCGTCAAGCCGGCCAAGCAGACGCCGCTCTCGATGCTCGCGCTGGCCGAGATCCTCGAGCGCGCGGGGTTGCCTGACGGCGTGTGCAACGTGATCACGTCGTCGAGCGCGTCGTCGGTCGTCACGCCGCTGATCGAGGATCCGCGGATGCGGAAGGTCTCGTTCACCGGCTCGACCGAGATCGGCCGGCTGCTGATGGAGCAAGGCGCGCGGCAGATCCTGCGCATGTCGATGGAGCTCGGCGGGAACGCGCCGTTCGTCGTCTTCGAGGACGCCGACCTCGACGCCGCCGTCGAGGGCGCGCTGCTGGCGAAGATGCGCAACGGCGGCGAGGCGTGCACCGCCGCGAACCGCTTCTTCGTGCACGAGGACGTCGCCGACGAGTTCACGCGCCGGCTGGCGGAGCGCATGGGCGCGCTGCGCGTGGGGCACGGCGCGGACGACGGCACGGACGTCGGCCCGCTGATCGACCGCGGCGAGCGCGACAAGGTCGCCGGGCTGGTCGACGACGCGCGCGCGGGCGGCGCGTCGGTGCTCTGCGGCGGCGAGGTGCCGGACGGGCCGGGCGCGTTCTACCCGCCGACGGTGCTCGGCCGCGTGCCCGCGGGCGCGCGCGTCCTGCACGAGGAGATCTTCGGGCCGGTCGCGCCGGTCCAGACGTTCACGTCCGAGGACGACGTCGTCGCCCGCGCGAACGCCACCGAGTACGGCCTCGTCGCGTACGTCTTCACCCGCGACCTCGACCGCGCGCTGCGGGTGGGCGAGCGGCTCGAGACCGGCATGCTCGGCCTCAACCAGGGCATCGTCTCCAACCCCGCCGCGCCGTTCGGCGGCGTCAAGCACTCCGGCTTCGGCCGCGAGGGAGGCCGCGAGGGCATCGACGAGTACCTCTCGACCAAGTACTTCGCGATCGCGACGCCCGGGGCGCCGTCGGTCGGCTAGGCCGAGGGCGCCTCCGCGTCGCTGAGCGTGCGGGTCGAGCGCCGCGTCAGGCGCTCGATCGCGTCCGCGAGGTGGACGCGGTCGATGTTGTAGTCGCCGCGCTCGACGCGGATGAGGTGCGCCTCGAAGAGCACGTCGGCGTGCGTGTGCCCGTGCGGCGGCTCGAAGCGGTACGACGCGAGCTCGATGAGGAGCCCGAGCGGGTCCTTGAAGTAGATCGAGTCCATGAACCCGCGGTCCTTCACCCCGCTGTGGTGGATGCCGCGCTCGTCGAGCCGCTCGACCGCCTGCGCGAACGTCGCCTGCGACAGGTTGAACGCGAGGTGGTGCACGCACCCCGGGTCGGTCGGGGTCCGGTCGTGCACCGGCCCGCGCGACTCGTTCGTGAAGATCGTGATGAGCCGCCCGTCGCCCGGGTCGAAGTACAGGTGGCTCTCGTCCGGGTTGTCGAGGTTCGGCTGCTCGAACACGAACGGCATCCCGAGGACGCCCTCCCAGAAGTCGATCGACGTCTGGCGGTCGGCACCGGTGAGCGTGATGTGGTGCACGCCCTGGCTTTGAAGCTTCCTCACGTCGATCCTTCCGGCAGCATGGAGGCTTCATTCTGCGCCAGCGCGCGCAGGTCGTCGAGGAGCTGGCGCACGAGCACCGCCCAGTCCGGCGGCTCGTCGGCCGCGAGCCAGCGGGCGAACGCGACCTTGAACACCGCCACACCGGCCTCCGCGGCGATGCTGGCGGACGGCTCGGGGACGCCGCGGTCGCGGAGCACGCCGGCCAGCGTCCGCGCCAGCGCGGCGAGCTTGATGAGCTCGCGCTCCTGCAGTGACGGGTTCAGGTCGATGACGGCCTGGCGCCGGCGTGCGCGGTCGCGGCGCTCGCGGAACGGGCCGCCCGCCGCGGTCAGGCCGGTCGCCACGATCTCGAGCGGCGACGCCGACGGCGGCAGCTCGGCGACGGCCTCCGTGAGGAGCGCGTCGAGGCGGCCCGCGCCGCCGAACAGCACCTCGCGCTTGTCGGCGAAGTGGCGGAAGTACGTGCGCTCGGTGACGCCGGCGCGCTGGGCGATCTCGGCGACGGTCGTCTGCTCGTAGCCGCGCTCGGCGTAGAGCTCGAGCGCGGCCTGCTCCAGCCGCCCGCGCGCGTCGGGTTCCCATCGGGCCATCACTGCGGAGCCTACCCATGTCAGTGACTGACATAGATCTGCTAGCGTCCGTCATGTCAGTTCCTGACATCACTCGACCCAAGGAGGACTCCGTCATGCACGTCTTCGTCACCGGCGCCTCGGGGTGGATCGGCTCCGCCGTCGTCCCCGAGCTCCTCGCCGCGGGGCACACCGTCACCGGCCTCGCCCGCTCCGACGCCTCCGCCGCCGCCCTCGACGCCGCCGGGGCGCAGGTCGCCCGGGGCACGCTCCACGACCCGGCCGTCCTGCGGGACGCCGCGGCCGCGGCCGACGGCGTCATCCACCTCGCCTTCATCCACGACTTCTCCGACTACGCGGGCGCGATCCGCGCCGACCAGGGCGCCATCGCGGCGCTCGGCGACGCGCTGGCGGGCACGGACCGGCCGCTCGTGATCGCTTCCGGTCTGGCGGGGCTCGCGTCCGGGCGGGTCGCCACCGAGGACGACCGGCCCGGGTCCGAGGCGCCCCGCGGCGCGTCCGAGCAGGCCGCGCTCGCGCTCGCCGACCGCGGCGTCCGCGCCGCCTCGGTGCGCCTGGCGCCGACCGTCCACGGCGCCGGCGACCACGGCTTCGTCGCGACGCTCGTGCAGGTCGCGCGGTCGCGCGGCGTCGCCGGGTACGTCGGCGACGGCGCGAACCGGTGGCCGGCGGTGCACCGCTCCGATGCGGCGCGGCTGTTCCGGCTCGCGGTGGAGCGCGCGCCCGCGGGCAGCGTGCTGCACGGAGCCGCGGAGGAGGGCATCCCGGCGAAGGACATCGCGGAGGCGATCGGACGCGGCCTCGGGCTCCCGACCGCGTCGGTGGCGCCCGCCGACGCCGACGAGCACTTCGGCTGGCTCGGCCGGTTCTTCGCCGCGGACATGCGCGCCTCCAGCGCGCTGACGCGTGAGCGGCTGGGGTGGGAGCCCGCCGGGCCGACGCTCCTCGACGACCTCCGGTCCGGCTCCTACTTCGCCTCGGCGGTCACTCCGGCGTGAGCCCGAGCGTCGCGAGCCAGCGCTGCTGGCCGAAGAGGAACGCGATCGCGTAGCCGAGCTCGACGAGCTGCGGGTCGGTGAAGTGCGCGTGGAGCGCTTCCCACACCGCGTCGTCGGCGCGCGCGGCGTCCCACGCGATGGCCTCGGTCCAGTCGACGGCGGCGCGCTCGCGTGGGGTGAGCGCGCCGAGGTCGAGCGCCGGGTCCTCCGCGAGGAACCGCGCGCACAGGTCCTTCAGCCCCGCGTCGACGAGGCCGTCGCCGAGGCAGGCCGCGACGTTCTCGCGATGGGAGACGAGCACGTCGGGCACGCGGGCGCGGATCGCGTCGGCGGGGCCGACGGGGGCGACGCGGCTCACGACGCCACCGCCGGCGCGAGGCCGGCCGCCGACACGTTCAGGACCTCGCCGTGCCGCAGGTCGAGCGTCTTCAGCATCCGCTGCTGGCCGAGCGTGAGCGCCACGAACCAGCCCAGCTCCACGAGCTCCTCCTCGCCGAACCACCGCCGCAGCTCGGCCCACAGCTCGTCGTCGGCCTCGCGCGGGTTCCACGCGATCGCGCGCGCGTAACGAAGGGCCGCCCGCTCCCGCGCGTCGAACCGGTCCGACGACTCGAAGTCCGCCAGCTCCGACACCGCGTCCTCGGACACCGCCGCCTCGCCCGCCCGCTGAGCGCCGCAGTAGCGGCAGTCGGCGGTCTTCGACACGTAGAGCCGGCACAGCTCCTTGATCTCGCCGTCGCACACGCCGTGGCGGAACGTCCGGTCCCACGCGCGCGTGAACGCCCGCAGGATCTCGGGCACGTGCGCGCGGATCGCCTGGCTCTCCGGGCGCGGCGTGCCGTGGCGCGCGGCGTGCTGGAGCGCGGCGCGCAGCTCGGGGTCGACCAGGTCCTCGACGGGGAAGTAGCTGATCCGCGGCATGGGCGGGACGCTACTCCCGTGACAGCCGTACCGCAAACGTTTGCGGCCGGGTCGCGAGGTCAGGGCTGTCGACCCGCGACAGGTTGCGTGGGAACCTCCGCTTGCACGCGCCGGCTACACAGGCGTAACGTCGTCCCATGCGGGGGCACGGAGCGCTCATCGCCGCAGCGGTGGCAGCAGGGATGGCGATGGCGAGCCCCAGTGGCGCGCACGCCGCTCCGACCGACCCGCCGGCCCCGCCGTACACCAAGGACTCGTTCGCGTTCGCCGAACCCGCCGAGCGCAGCGTGCGGCTGGCGGAGGTCACCGACCGGCAGAGCCGCGGCACGATCACGCTCCGGCTGCGCAACCGCACGAAGCTCGGCGGCAAGCTCGTGCTGCACTACTACCCGGCGGCCGCGACCGGCGCGAAGGCGGAGATCGTCGCGCCCGCGCGGCTCGGCCCGCGCGACGCCACCCAGGTGCAGCTGCGCTTCACGCTCCCCAGCGGCCGGCCGGTCACCGACCTCGACGGGCTGCTCACCGCGCGGCTCGCGTCCCGCGGGACCTTCGGGCCGCTCGCCCGGCTGCGCATCCGCGGCGCCGGCCCGCGCATCACGTTCGCCCCCGAGAAGCTCGAGCTGACCGTCGACCGGTACGGCCCGTTCGACGTGGGGGAGCGGAGCGAGGTCACGGTCCGGGGCGAGGACGCGCCGCTGCTCGCGCGCCTCGGGCAGCCGATCGGCGGCCAGGTCCTGCGCGACGGCGACGCCACGATCCGCGTCGCGATCGGCGCGCCCGTCCTCACCGACGGCGTCTACATCGCGCCCGTCACGGTGTCGGAGGTCAAGTGGCTCGACACCGGCAGGTTCAAGGGCGCCGTGCCCGTCACGAGCGGCCGCGGCGAGGCGGCGCTCGACGTCGAGGTCACGGTCGGCTTCTCGTTCCTCGTCATGGCCGCGGTCGTCCTCTCCGGCGCGATCCTCGGCGGCTTCGCCCAGCGCTACAGCGACGTCGGCCGGGACGCGCGCATCCTCCGGCTGCGGCTGCTCGCGGCGGTCGACGACTACGACGCGAAGGTCGACGAGCGGCCCGGAGAGAGGCCCGCCAGCTACGCGCTCGACGCGTTCCTCGACCCGCGGCCGCCCGACAAGGGCGCCGCCCGCTACCCGGGCACGCGGGGCGTCGCGGGCATGCAGTGGCACCTGGCGACCGCCCGGACCAAGCGCGACGTGGACGACCAGCGCTACCGCGTCCGCGTCGTCGTCCGCCACGTCGAGCGGTGGCTGACGCTGGAGCCGGTCGCCCGCGCCGCCGCCGACGTGCTCGAGCAGCGGCCGCCGCGGCGCGGGACGGTGTCGATGCTCCAGTGCTCGGCCTTCAAGGACGTCCGCCGCCTGCTCGACGAGGCGCACACCGCGCCCGACGCGTCGCGGCCCACGCCGGAGGACGAGGAGGCCTGCCGGGCGCAGGAGCAGCGCGAGGACGCGGAGGCGGCCGCGCTCGTCGCCGCGCTCGCCGACCAGACCGCGGTGCTCGACCTCGCGCTCGAGGCCTGGTGCTACCTCAGCGCGTTCGACCGCATCGCCGATGAGCTCGAGCCGCAGGTCCACGCCGAGGTGCTCACCTGCGAGCTGGCCGAGCTGGAGGACCGCTACCCGCCGCTGGACCAGCGCGACGAGGCGACCCGCCAGCAGCTGCGGCTCGACCTCCACGACCGCGTGGACCGGCTCGCGGAGCTGTGGCCGGAGGAGCGCCATCCGCGCCCGCGCCGCGACGGCGGACGGCTGCGCGCCGCTCAGCTCGAGCGCGTCGTGCACGACCCCAGCCGCACGGTCGCGAGCGCCCCGCCCGCCGCGCACCTCGGCGCCGGCGGCGGCTGGCGCGGGGTCGTCCTCGCCGACTGGGGCTGGACGCTGCTCGCGGGCCTGGTCTCGGCGATCGTCTACACGCTCGGCGCGAAGGCGTTCGCGGGCGGCACGTGGGGCGGGAGCCTGGCCGAGTACGCGTCGGCGTTCGCGACCGGCTTCGCGGGCGAGGCGATCGCGTGGCGGCGCTTCCCGCTGTTCCGCGGCAAGCGCGGCGACGTCGAGCCGGAGCCGCCGAAGGAGACGCCGGCGGCGGAGAAGCCGGCGCCGGACAAGGCGGCGCCGGAGACGGCGACGCCGGCTCCCCCCGAACGGCAGGAGGAGCCGGCGGTCGTGGGCGGCTAGCGCGCCTCGATCTGGAACCGGTTGACGATCTCGCCGACCTGGTCGGCGGTGCTCGCCAGCGAGTCGGTCGACGCGGCGATCTCCTGCGCGGACGCGGAGGTCTCCTCGGTCGACGCCGAGACGTCCTCGGTCGCGGCGGAGGAGCGCTCGGCCAGCTCGGCCACGGCGGCGATCCGGTCGTTCACGTCGGCCGCGCCGTGGGCGATCGACTCGGTGACCTGGGCGATGCGGCGGACCCGCTCGCCCATGTCGTCCACCGACGCGCCGATGCGCTGGAACGCCTCGCGGGCGGACTCGACGGTGCCGGCCCCGGCCTCGGTGCGCTCG
This sequence comes from Parviterribacter multiflagellatus, assembly GCF_056863265.1. NCBI lineage: Bacteria > Bacillati > Actinomycetota > Thermoleophilia > Solirubrobacterales > Parviterribacteraceae > Parviterribacter > Parviterribacter multiflagellatus. Next base: position 128,479 of record NZ_JBXPIZ010000012.1, on the reverse strand, counting down.
GCGGTCCGCTCGACCACCGTGACGACCTTCTGCGTCTCGGTCTGCATGTGGCCGATCAGCTCGGAGATCGACGCGGCGGCGGTCTGCGAGTCCTCGGCGAGCTTGCGGACCTCCTCGGCGACGACCGCGAAGCCGCGGCCCTGCTCACCCGCACGCGCGGCCTCGATGGCGGCGTTGAGCGCGAGGAGGTTGGTCTGCTCGGCGATGCCGGTGATCGTCTCGACGATGCCGCCGATCTCGTCCGACTTGGTGCCGAGGTCGCGGATCGCCGTGGCGACCTCGCCGGACGAGTCGCGCAGTGCGCGCATCGCCTCGGTGGCCTCGTCGGCCGCCGACACGCCGGCGCGGACGAGGTCGGTGGCGTCGTCGGCCGCGCGGGCGGTCTCGTCGGCGGCGCGCGCCGACTCCTCGATGCCCTCGACGACCTCGGTGACGAGCTCGCGCGTCTCGCCCAGCTGGTGGGCCTGCTGCTCGGCGCTCTCGGCGATGCGCTGGATGGCGTCGGCGATCTCGCCCACCGCGCGGCCCGCCTCCTGCGCGGCGCCGGACATCTCGTGGGAGGCCGACGACACGGTGGTGACCGAGCCGCGGACGTCGCCGAGCGCGAGGCGGAGCGAACCGGTCATGCCCGCGAACGCGTTGCCGAGCGCGTCGCGCTCCGAGCGCGGCGTGACGTCGAACGAGACGTCGCCGGCGGCGATGCGGTCCGCGACCACGACGGAGTCCTCGAGGTACTCGACCATCTCGCCGAACGCCTTGCCGACGTCGCCGAGCTCGTCGTTGGAGGTGAGCTTGACGTCCTGCTCGACGTCGCCCTGGGCGATGCCGCGCGCGGCGGTGACGATGCGCCCCAGGCCGCCCGCGATGTGGCGGGTGAGGAGCAGCGCGGCGGCAAGCGAGATCAGGATGCCCGCGGCGAGCAGCACGAGCGAGAGCGTGCGCGTGGTGGACGCGGTGTCCTCGGCGTTCGCCTGCGCGGCCTGGGCGACCTTGTCGGTGGCGTCGGTCCAGGTGGCGATGCTCTCCTTCGTGGCCTCCCACGCCGCGTCGCCCTCGCCGTTGGAGAGGATCTGCATCGTGGCGGCGATGTCGTTCTCGGCGACGTCCGCGAAGCCCTTGGTCTTCTCGCGGTAGTCGGACCAGGCCGCGGCGAACGCGGCCGCGGCGGCAGCACCGTCGCCGCCGTCGGAGTACTTGGTGTTGTACTCGTCGAGCCAGCCGTCGATGTCGGCGATGTTCTCGTCGAGCTCCTTCAGGTCGCTCTCGCGTGCGGCGAAGAGGATCTGGTTGCGGCGGTAGGCGCCGGTCTTGTCCTTGACGTCGCCGATGAGGCGCGTCGCGGGGACGACCTTGTCGCTGAGCTCGCCCGTCGCGTCGCTCATGCTCGCGGTGCGGGAGACGGAGTAGAGGCCGAGGCCGGCCAGGATCGCCACGACGCACGCGAAGGCGAGCGCCAGCTTGGCGGTGATGGTGAAGCGCAAGTCGGGGTCCTTGGGGCGGGGTGGTGGGACGGCGGCGTATGGGAGAGTCGGCAGCTCGCCCGATCGGTTGACCGCCAGTTGGATGGCAACGCGCCAGGTTGGCGGTGACACGGCGCGTTGCGGCCCTCCCTCCGGCCGTGTGCCAGCCTGTACGGCGTGGCATTGAACTTCGGCTTCGGGGCGCGCGACGTCGCGATCGACCTCGGGACCGCCAACACGCTCGTCTACCTGCGCGGGCGCGGGATCGTCGCCTCCGAGCCGTCCGTCGTCGCGATTGACCAGGACACCGGCGAGGTCCACGCGGTCGGCAGCGAGGCCAAGCGCATGATCGGCCGGACGCCGGCGCGAATCTCCGCGGTCCGCCCGCTGCGCCATGGCGTGATCGCGGACTTCGAGGTCACCGAGGCGATGCTCCGCTATTTCATGCGCCTGGTCGACCAGCCCCGGTTCGGCCGGCCGCGCCTGGTGATGTGCGTGCCGTCGGGCGTCACCGAGGTCGAGAAGCGGGCGGTCATCGACGCGTCGTCGTCGGCGGGCGCGCGGCAGGTCCAGCTGATCGAGGAGCCGCTCGCCGCGGCCATCGGAGCGGGGCTCGACATCTCCGAGCCGCGCGGCCACATGGTCGTCGACATCGGCGGCGGCACCACGGAGGTCGCGGTGATCTCGCTGGGCGGGATCGTCGTCTCCGAGTCGCTGCGGATCGGCGGCTACGAGCTGGACGACGCGGTGACCGCGCACCTGCGCAACGAGCACGGCCTCGCGGTCGGCTCGACGACGGCGGAGGAGATCAAGATCACGCTCGGCACCGCGTGGGCGGAGGTCGAGGACCTCGAGATGGAGGTCCGCGGGCGCCACCTGGAGTCGGGGCTCCCGCGCAGCGTGCTCCTGTCGACCGACGAGATCCGCAGCGCGCTGGCCGAACCGGTCCAGATGATCGTCGACGCGGTGAAGGAGACGCTCGAGCGCACGCCGCCCGAGCTGGCCGCCGACATCCCGATCACCGGCATCCTGCTGGCCGGCGGCGGCTGCCTGCTGCGCGGCTTCGCGGAGCGGCTGTCGGACGAGACCGGCATGCCCACCTACCTCGCCGAGTCGCCGCTCACCTGCGTGGCGATCGGCTCGGGCATGGCGCTGGAGGAGTTCAACACCATGGAGGCCGGGGACCGGATGGCGCGCCGTGCGGCGCGCCGGGCTGCGGTCACGCCCGAGCCAGGCGCGTAGCGCGCCCGGCCCGGGGTGAGGCGTAGGGGCCTCCCGGCGCCTACTCCGCCTGCTGCGTCGCCAGCTGGCCCGCGGGGACCTCGTGGCGGCGAAGGCTGCCGCTCAGCGCGACGAAGAGGCCGACGAGCGCCAGGCCCGCGACCACGCCGAGGGCGGGCCGCATCGCGTCGATGAAGGCCTCCACGCCCAGCGTCGACTCGGCGTTGAGCACCGCGGTCACGACCGCGAGCGACACGGCGCCGCCGACCTGGAAGGAGGTCTGGACGAGGCCGGAGGCCAGCCCCTGCTCCTCGTTCGCGACGCCCGTCGTGCCCTGGATGTTCAGCGACGGGAACGCGAGCGCGAAGCCGATGCCGATCAGGATCATCGTCGGCAGGATCTCCACCGCGTAGGTGGGCGAGCCGTCGATGCCCAGGAACAGCGCGTACGCGCCGGCGAAGGCGACGAAGCCCGTGGCGATCACCCGCGCGGTGCCGAAGCGCTCGATCAGCAGGCCGACGCGCGGCGAGCCGAAGGCGACGATGAGGCCGGCGGGGAGGAAGGCCAGCGCGGTCTCGAGCGCCGACCAGCCGAGCACGGACTGCAGGTACATCGTGGCCACGAACTGGAAGCCCAGGTAGCAGCCGAACGTCGCCATCGCGCCGAGGTTCGCCCGCACGATGGGCCCGTTCTTGAGGATGCTGAGGCGCACCAGCGGCTGCTTGGTCCGGCTCTCGATCGTCACGAACAGCGCCAGCAGCGCGGCGGCGCCAGCGAGGCTGAGCACGGTCTGCAGCGCGCCCCAGCCGACCTCGGGCGCCTCGACGACCCCGCGGACGAGCAGGAGCATGCCGGCGGTCACCGTGACCGCGCCCGGCAGGTCGAACGCGCCGCGCGTGACGGCGCTCGGGCCGTCCTTGCGCAGGACGTAGACCACCGCGAGCAGCACGCCGGCGGCGAACGGCACGGGGAGGAGGAACGTCAGCCGCCAGCCGACCTCGGTCAGCAGGCCGCCGAACACGAGGCCGAGCGAGAAGCCGCTCGCGGCCACGGCGGTGTAGATCGACAGCGCCTTGTTGCGGGCGGCGCCCTCGGGGAACGTCGTCGTGACGAGCGAGAGCGCGGCCGGGGCGGTGAACGCGGCGGCCATGCCCTTGATGAAGCGCGTGACGACGATGATGGTCGGATCGCTCACCACGCCGCCGACGAGCGACGCGAGGGTGAACACGGAGAGCCCAGCGATCAGGACGCGTCTGCGGCCGACGAGGTCGGCCACGCGCCCGCCCAGCAGCAGAAGGCCGCCGTAGCCGAGGACGTAGCCGCTGACGATCCACTGCATCTGCGACGTCGTGAGCCCCAAGTCCGCGCTGATCTGCGGCAGGGCCACGCCGATCATCGACACGTCGAGACCGTCGAGGAACATGACGCCGCACGCGATCAGCAGCGTCAGCCACAGGCGCCGGTCCCAGCGACCGGCGGTGGTGGGGAGAGGGGAAGTCATGGCGTGGCAGACTACATGCACATGCATTGAATGCAAGTGCAGAAGATGTGAACGCAAAATCTGCGCGGTTCTGGTATGATGCACCGCCCAATGAGTCGGGTCAGCTCGGAGACGGATCTCGTCGACGCGTACCGCGCCTTGCTCTCGCAGCACGCGCGCATCACCTGCGCCATGGATCGCGAGCTGGGGCAGCACGGCCTCGGCATGAGCGAGTTCGAGGTGCTGGAGCGGCTCTACGCCGAGGGTTGCTGCCAGAAGCGCCGCGTGCAGGAGCTCGCGGACGCCGTCCACCTGTCGCAGAGCGCGCTGTCGCGCGTGATCGGGCGGCTGGAGAAGGACGGCCTGGTGTTCCGCGCGATGTGCGCGGAGGACCGGCGCGGCATCTTCGTGGAGCTCACCGACGAGGGGCGCGCGCGCTACGAGGCCGCGCGGCCGGCGCACCGGTCGGTGCTCGAGCGCGTCCTCGCGGACGGCGCCGACGAGATGTCCTGCTGAGACGTCCGTCCGCGCCGGGCATCACGCCGCCGACGCGCGCGCCATCATGCGTGCGATGGACGCGACCGACACCCCGCTGACCGTCAAGGCGTCGGCGCCCTCCGCGCCGTACCTGCACATCGACAACCGCGCGCTGATCGTCTACGACGGGCGCGGCGTCGTGATGTTCCCCCACGGCTCGTACCTCTGGCTGTCCGAGACGCTGAAGGTGCTCAAGGACGAGAAGCGGGCGACGCGCCAGCAGGGTCCGAACGTCTTCGGCGGGTTCCTGCACGAGGACGGGTCGGCGACGATCTTCGCCGGGACGGTGCACCATCTGGTGACCGTCGAGGTGGGGGAGAAGGAGCTGGCGGAGATCGCCGCCAAGCTCGCGCGCTGAACGTCCGTCATCTGACCACCGGCTGAAGGTGGGCGCCTCCGGTGTCGAGAGAGCAGGTGCATGCGTGCACCGTTTCGCTCTTCCCTGCTCGCCGGCGCCGGCGCCGGCGCCGCCGTCGTGGCCGCGGCGCTCGCGGCCGCCCCGCCGTCCGCCTCGGCCGCCGCGCCCCGCATCGACGCGGATCTCGCCTGCAACGCCGGGCTCTACGACATCATCATCGTCCGCAGGTGGCCCGTCGCGCGGTGCGAGATGGATCTCGAGGCGAGCGACCCGGCCGACTGGGGCGATCCGCAGTGGAGCGTCTACGGCTGGTGGAAGCCGACGGTGCGCAGCGTCGTCGTCGACCGCGACGGCGGGACGGCGACCGCGACCGTCGCCCGCGACCACGCGCCGAGCCCGGTGTGGCTGAGCTGGACCACGCAGGACGGGACGGCCAAGGCGGGCGTCGACTACACCGCCGCGAGCGGGGAGCTGGCCTTCGACAAGCTCGCGCAGAGCTTCACGGTGCCGCTGCTGGACGACGGCGACCACGGCGACGGGCCGAAGACGCTCGAGGTGCGCTTCGCCAACCCGACGACGGCGTACGTCACGCCGCCGCCGGCGCTGACGATCACGCTGCCCGCGGACGCGTCGTACGTGCCGCCAGCGCCGGATCCCGATCCCGACCCGCCCGTGGGCGACCAGCCCGCGACCGACCCCGAGGCGGAGCCCGCGCCGGGCGGCTCGGCCACGACGCCGACGACGCCGGAGCCATCGGCCGGCCTCGTGCCAGCGCCGGCTGGGGCGGCCACGGCCACTGCCGCCGCCGCGCCCGCCCCGCCGGCCACGCTCCTCGCGCCGCTCCACGCGCGGCTCGAGCAGCAGCGGACGGTCGGCGCGCTCGTCGCGGGCCGCGCGCGCCTCCCGGTCTCGTGCGCGGGCACGTGCACGCTCACGGCGCGGCTGTCGGTCTCGCCCGCGACGGCCCGCCGCCTGCGGCGCCCGTGGCGCACGCTCGGCAGCGCGCAGGTCACCGGCTCAGGCCGGGTGCTCGTCCCGCTCCGCGTCACCGCGCGCGCCAAGCGTGCGCTCGGCCGCGCGGACCGGCCGGTCGTGGTCGGCGTCCGCGTCCGCGCCACCGGCGGCCGCACGATCACCGCCCGCGTGACGCTGAAGCCGTAGCTCAGGCCGCGCCCTGCAGGGCGCGGTCGATCGCCTCGGGCGCGAGGACGTGCTCGATGACCATGATCGCCGCGCCGATCACGCCCGCGCGGTCGCCCAGCCGGCTCGGCACCGTCTGCAGCGACTGCGTGGCGAGGGGGAGAGAGCGCTGGAACGTGACCTCGCGGACGCCCGCGAGCAGCGGCTCGTGCGCCTCGCTGAGGTCGCCGCCGATGACGATCACGCCCGGGTTGAAGAAATTGACCGCGGCGGCGAGCACCTCGCCGAGCGTGCGGCCCGCCTCGCGCACGAGCCGGCCCGCCTGCGCGTTGCCGGCCCGCACGAGCCGGACGACGTCGCGCGAGCCGCGCGCCTCGATGCCCGCCTCCGTCAGCGCGCGGGCCAGCGCCGCGCCGCCCGCCACGGCCTCCAGGCACGCGACGTTCCCGCACCGGCACAGGACGTCCTCGTGGCCGTCGACGTGGATGTGGCCGATGTCGCCCGCCGCGCCCTGCGAGCCGCGGTGGATGGCGCCGCTCGCCACGATGCCGCAGCCGATGCCGGTGCCGACCTTCACGAACAGGAGGTGCTCGACGTCGCGCCAGGTCATCCAGTGCTCGCCGAGCGCCATGATGTTCACGTCGTTGTCGACGAGCACCGGCGCGTCGTAGCGCTCCGCGAACCACGCGGGGATCGCGAACCCGTCCCAGCCGGGCATGATCGGCGGGTTGACGGGGCGGCCCTCGGCGAACGCGACCGGTCCGGGGACGCCCATGCCGATGCCGCGCACGTCGGCGGCGGTGCGGCCGGTCTGCGTCAGCAACGCGCGCAGCTCGGCGTCGACGCGGGTGAGGACGGCCTCGGGCCCCTCGGCGATCTCCATCTCGAACGCGTGCTCGGCGAGCGGTGAGCCCGCCAGGTCGCTGACCGCGAGGCGCGAGTGCGTCGCGCCGAGGTCGGCGGCGAGCACGACGCCCGCCTCGTGGTTGAAGGCCAGGACGGTCGGCGGACGGCCGCCCGTGGAGGCCGATCCGCCCGCCTCGTAGACGAGCTCGTGGGCGAGCAGCGTCTCGACGCGCTGCGCCACGGTCGAGCGCGCGAGGCCGGTGCGGCGCGCCAGGTCGGTGCGCGTCACGGCCTCGCCGTCGCGAATGAGGCGCAGGACCGATCCCGCGCCGATCAGGGCCGACGAGCGTTCGCTGCTGGTCGCGGCCGGCGGGGTGGTTCCGTTGCGCGCCATCGTCGGCCAGCAGAGTAACCCGTCGCAGTTCTGCCTGACAAGCGACGCACTTTCTGCGTTGCGTCTACGCGAAGTTGTCGCACTTTTGCTTGACAGACGATCAAAGTCCGACGTAGGGTGCCGGCAATGGGTCTTGCAGCACTGCGCGTCGGCGTCGCCGGCGCGGGCTTCATCGGAGCGGTCCACGCTCGTTCGGCACGCCTCGCCGGCGGCCACCTCGCAGGCGTCGCGGCGTCGACGCCGCAGCGTGGGGAGGAGGCGGCGGCGCGGCTCGGCGCGGAGCGCGCGTACGCCACAGCCGAGGAGCTCGTCACGGCGCCGGACATCGACGTCGTCCACATCTGCACCCCCAACCACCTCCACCTCCCCCTCGCGGAGCGGGCGCTGGCGGCCGGCAAGCACGTCGTGTGCGAGAAGCCGCTGGCGCTCGACCTCACCGGGGCGCAGCGGTTGGTCGATGCCGCCGCATCGGCCGGCCGCTGCGTCGGGGTGCCGTTCGTCTACCGCTACCACCCCACGGTGCTGGAGGCGCGCGACCGCGTGCGCTCGGGCGCGACCGGCCCGTTGCGGCTCCTGCACGGCTCGTACCTGCAGGACTGGCTGCTCCGCGCCGAGGACGACAACTGGCGGGTCGACGAGCAGTTGGGGGGAGCGTCGCGGGCGTTCGCGGACATCGGGTCGCACTGGTGCGACCTCGTCGAGTTCGTCTCCGGGCACCGCATCGCGCGGCTCTCGGCGCGGATCACGACGGTGCTCTCCGAACGCGTGGAGGCCGGCGCCCGCCCCGCGTTCGCCGGGGCGGGCGACGGCAACGGCGCGGCCGGGCACGAGCTGCGGCCGGTCGCCACCGAGGACGCGGCGGTCGTGCAGTTCGAGACGGACCGCGGGGCGCTGGGGTCGACGGTCATCTCGCAGGTCAGCGCCGGGCGCAAGAACCGGCTGTGGTTCGAGCTGGACGGCGCCGAGGAGGCCGTCGTCTTCGACCAGGAGAACCCCGAGACGCTGTGGGTCGGGCGGCGCGAGGCGACCACGCTGCTGCGGCGCGACCCCGAGCACCTGAGCGCCGCCGCCGCGCGCGTGAACGTGCTGCCCGCCGGCCACCCCGAGGGCTACGCGCTCTGCTTCGACAGCTTCATCCGCGACGTCTACGACGCGGTGCGCCGCGGCGACGGCACCGTCGCCGACGGGATGCCGGTCTTCACCGACGGGCTGCGCGCCGCGCAGATCACCGACGCGGTGCTGCGCAGCGCGGCCGAGCAGCGCTGGGTCGACGTCGCGGGCGCGCCGGCGACGACGGAGGTGGCCGCATGAGCACGCCGATCCTCCAGGTGCGCGGGCTCGTCAAGCACTACCCGGGCGCGAAGGCGCTGGACGGCGTCGACTTCGACGTCCTACCCGGCGAGGTGCACTGCCTCCTCGGCCCGAACGGCGCGGGCAAGTCGACGCTCATCAAGTGCGTGAGCGGCGCGATCGAGCCGACCTCCGGCGAGGTGCTCGTGGACGGCGAGCCGCTCCCGACCGGCGCGCCGAAGGAGTCGCTCGCGCGCGGCGTCGCGACGATCTACCAGGAGCTCGACCTCGTCGAGGACCTGCGCGTCTACGACTCGATCTTCCTCGGGCACGAGCTGCGCCGCGCGGGCGGGCTGCTCGACCGCGACCGGATGAAGCGCGAGACGCGCGCGCTGCTGGAGCGGCTCGACCACGCGAACATCCCGATCGACGCGCGGGTCGGCGCGCTGCGGCCCGCCGCGCAGCAGGTCGTCTCGATCGCCCGCGCGCTGTCGCACAAGGTGCGGCTGCTGATCATGGACGAGCCGAGCGCGATCCTCGACGACAGCGAGGTCGAGACGCTGTTCGGCGTCGTGCGGCGGCTCACCGCGGACGGCGTCGGCGTCGTCTACATCTCGCACCGGCTCGACGAGGTGCGCCGCATCGGCGACCGCGTGACGGTGCTGTCCGACGGGCGCACGGTCGCGACCGGCCTGCCCGCCGACACCCCGCCCGACGTCCTCGTCGAGAAGATGGTCGGCCGCAAGGTCGAGCAGCTGTTCCCCGACCGCCCGGTCGCGCGTGAGGCGGCCGCCCCTGCCCTCCAGGTGCGCGGCCTCTCGCGCGCGCCGGACGTCAAGCCGACGAGCTTCGAGGTGGCGTCGGGCGAGGTGCTCGGCATCGGCGGGCTGGTCGGCGCCGGGCGCACCGAGCTGCTGCGGCTCATCTACGGGCTCGACAAGCCGGACGCGGGCGAGGTGCTGGTGCACGGCGAGCGGCTGAAGGCCGGGTCGCCGCGGGCCGCCATCCGCGCCGGGCTCGGCATGGCGCCGGAGGACCGCAAGTCGCAGGGCCTGCTGCTCGACTGGTCGCTCGCGCGCAACGTCTCGCTCGCCGACCTGCCGCGGTTCACGCCGCGGGCGGGCGTGCTGTCGCTGGCGTCCGAGCGGGCCGCCGCGACCGAGCAGCTGCGGGCGCTGAAGACCGTTCCCGACGACGCCGACCGCATCGTCCGCGAGCTGTCGGGCGGCAACCAGCAGAAGGTGGTGCTCGCACGGTGGCTGCTGCGCGAGTGCAAGGTCCTGCTGCTCGACGAGCCGACGCGCGGCGTCGACGTCGGCGCGAAGGCGGAGATCTACAACGTGATCGCGGGCCTGGCCAAGGCCGGCCTGGCGGTCGTCGTCGTGTCGTCCGAGCTGCCCGAGCTGATCGGCCTCTGCTCGCGGATCCTCGTGATGCGCGAGGGGGAGGTCGTCGCCGAGGTCGACGGCGCCGCCGCGACCGAGCTCGAGCTGCTGCGCCACGCCGTGGCGCCCACCGATTCCGATCCTGTCCTGGAGGAGACCGCATGAGCACCGTCCAAGGCGCAGCGCCCCGGCGGCGCTCGCTCCCGTTCAACCTGCCCAGCGGGAGCGGGCTGCAGGAGTACACGCTGGTCGCCGTCGTCCTGCTGCTGCTCGTGGTGGGAGCGATCCTCGAGCCCGACGCCTTCCTGACGTCGGACAACATGCTCAACGTCCTGCGCCAGGCGAGCGTCGTCGGCGTCATCGCGATCGGCATGACGTTCGTCATCGCGACGTCGGGCATCGACCTGTCGGTCGGGTCCATGGTCGCGTGCGCGTCGGTCGCGGGCGGCCAGCTCGCGGACTCCGGGTCGCTGATGTTCGTCCTCGGCGCGCTCGGCATGGGCGTGCTGCTCGGCGGCATCAACGCGGGGGCGATCGCGTACGGGAAGGTCGTCCCGTTCATCGCGACGCTCGCGATGTTCACCATGGCCCGCGGGCTCGGGCTGTGGCTGAGCGACAAGCAGCCGGTCTCGATCTTCGACCTCGAGTTCGTGCGCTGGTTCGGCAACGGCGAGGTGCTCGGCATCCCGTCCGCGGCGGTGGTCTTCCTCGCGGTGACGGTGATCGCGTGGATCCTGCTCAACCGGACGCCGTACGGCAGGTACGTCGTGGCGGTCGGCGGCAACCGCGAGGCCGCGCGCATCGCGGGCGTCCCCGTCCGCCGGATCATCTTCAGCGTCTACGTGCTCAGCGGGCTGTGCGTCGGCATCGCGGCGATCCTGCTCTCGGGCCGGCTCGCGTCCGCGTCGCCGATCGTCGGCAACCTATACGAGCTGGACGCGATCGCCGCCGTGGTCATCGGCGGCACCGCCCTGGCGGGCGGTCGGGCCACCATCGTCGGCACGTTCCTGGGCGTCATCACGTTCGCCCTGATCTTCAACCTGCTGACGCTCATGGATCTCGCGACCGAGATCCAGCAGGTCACGAAGGGCCTGATCATCCTCGCCGCCGTCCTGATCCAGCGCAGGGAGCGCTGAGTCGGTGTTGTCCCAACCCTCTAGGAGGAGGAGCCAGTCCATGTCCATGAAGCGATACGTGCTGCCGTTGTGCGTCGCGCTCGCACTCGGCGTCGCCGCGTGTGGCGACGACGAGGACGAGGGCAACGCGTCGGAGAACGCCGCCGCCTCGACCGAGGAGACCGGCACGCCCGCCCAGGGCACCGGTGAGGGCGGGAAGGTCAAGATCGCCTTCAGCGCGCCCGGCGCCGATCACGGCTGGATGGCCGCGATCACCGAGAACGCCCGCGAGCAGGCCGAGAAGCTCGGCGACGTCGAGCTGATCGCCGCCGAGGGCGTCACCGACAGCGCCGCGCAGGCCGACCAGATCGAGACGCTGATCGCGCAGAAGCCCGACGCGCTCGTGATGCTGCCCAACGAGGGCGACGCGCTGACGCCGGTCGCGCAGAAGGCGACCGCCGCCGGCATCCCCGTCGTGGTCGTCGATCGCGCGCTGTCCGCCCCGGGCGCGTCGCGCTCGTTCATCACCGGCGACAACTACGGCATCGGCTGGCAGGCCGGCAACTACTTCGCCGACCAGCTCAAGTGCTCGGGCAACGTCGTCGAGATCCAGGGCATCGCGGGCATCGCGGTGACGGAGGACCGCTCGAAGGGCTTCCGTGACGCGCTCAAGCGCAAGTGCCAGGACAAGGTGAAGATCGTCGCGTCCCAGCCGGCCGACTTCGTCCCGGACAAGGGCCTCTCGGTCATGGAGAACATCCTCCAGGCGCAGAAGGACATCGACGCCGTGTACACGCACGACGACGACATGGCCGAGGGCGTCGTCTCGGCGATCGAGAACGCGGGCCGCGAGGACGAGATGTTCCTCACCGGCGCCGGCGGCTCGAAGGCCGCGATGGACCGCATCGAGGCCGGCGGCCTGTACCGCGCGACGTTCCTCTACAACCCGTCGATGAGCGCGTCGGCCATCAACATGGCCCGCCTGATCGTGCAGAAGCAGGGCTTCGAGGAGCTCGCGGAGCCCGAGGTCCCGTCGCAGATCACCGTGCCGGCGACGACGGTCACCAAGGAGAACGTGGCCGACGTCAAGGAGCTCGGCTTCTAGCCCACTCCCGCCCTCCTCGGGATGATGGTGGCGGCCCGCCCTTTCGCGGGGGCGGGCCGCCGTCCGTCGGAGGAGGCTCGCGCGCCATGGCACGACCAGTCACGATGATCACCGGCCAGTGGGCGGACCTCCCGCTGGCGGACCTCGCCGCGAAGTGCGGCGAGTGGGGGTTCGACGGCCTCGAGCTCGCCACGTGGGGCGACCACTTCGACGTCCCCGCCGCGCTGTCCGACCCCTCCTACGTCCGCGAGCGCCGCGCGCTGCTGGAGCGGCACGGCCTCGGCGTGTGGGCGATCTCCGCGCACCTCGTCGGGCAGGCGGTGTCCGACCCGATCGACGCGCGCCACCAGGCGATCCTGCCGCCCGAGGTGTGGGGCGACGGGGAGCCCGACGGGGTCCGCGCGCGGGCGGCCGAGCGGGTCAAGGACACCGCGCGCGCCGCTGCGGCGCTCGGGGTGGAGGTCGTGACGGGCTTCACCGGCTCGCCGATCTGGCACCTCCTCTACTCGTTCCCGCCCAACGACCCGGCCGTGATCGAACGCGGCTACGAGCAGTTCGCGGAGGCGTGGGCGCCGATCATCGACGTCTTCGACGCCGAGGGCGTGAAGTTCGCGCTGGAGGTCCACCCGACGGAGATCGCGTACGACTTCGTCACCACCCGCCGGGCGCTCGACGCGCTGGGGCGGCGTCCCGGGTTCGGCCTCAACTTCGACCCGTCGCACCTCGTCCACCAGTTCCTGGACTGCGCGGCGTTCGTCGACGACTTCGCCGACCGCATCTACCACGTGCACGTCAAGGACACGAAGCGGCGCCTCGACGGCCGCTCCTCGATCCTCGGCGGCCACCTCGACTTCGGCCAGCCCGGCCGCGGCTGGGACTTCGTCTCCCCGGGTCACGGCGACGTCGACTTCGAGTCGATCTTCCGCGCCCTCAACCGCGCCGGCTACACCGGTCCCCTCTCGATCGAGTGGGAGGACGCGGGGATGGACCGCGACTACGGCGCCCAGGACGCGCTCGCCTTCGTCCGCCGCACCGACTTCCCCGCCTCCACCGTCGCCTTCGACGCCGCCTTCGCCAACGACTGACCACGGGTGCGCGGCCGCGCCCCGCGAGAGCGCCGTCGCACGCGGGGTCGTCCGGCGCGGCCCAACATCCCAACGGTCCGCCGCCGGCGGAGGGTTGGGGCGTTCTGCCGCGCAGCACGGCACGGCTTCCAGCGCGTCGCGGTGCGGCGGCCCGGTTGGGATGTTGTGCCGGGCGCGGCGTGGGTACCGTGGCCGCGTGATGCGGACAGGGGTGAGCGCGCTGTGCGCGCTGGTGCTGGCGGTGCCCGCGGCGAGCGAGGCGCGGACGTTGGCGGTGGGGCCCGGGCACGCGTACGCGAAGCCGTGCCAGGCGATCGCCGTGGCGAAGCCCGGGGACGTCGTGCGGATCGACGCGCGGGGGAACGGGACGTACGACGGGGACGTCTGCGCGAGCAGCGTCGCGCGGCTCACGATCGAGGGCTTCAACGGGCGGGCGCGGGTCGACGCGCGGGGGCGCAACGCGAACGGCAAGGGCACGTGGGTGCTCGCGGGTCCGGACACCGTCGTCCGCAACGTCGAGCTCTCCGGCGCGCGGGTGCCGGACCGCAACGGCGCCGCGATCCGGCTCGAGGGCGACGGCGACCTGCACCTCTCCAACGCCTACCTGCACCACAACGAGAACGGCCTCCTCGTCACCGCGAGCAGCACGCGGACCCGTGTCGTCGTCGAGCGCACCGAGCTCGACCAGAACGGCGCGGGCGACGGCCAGTCGCACAACGTCTACGTCGCCCGCGCGCGGAGCTTCGCGATGCGCTTCAGCCACTCGCACCGCGCGAAGGTCGGCCACCTCGTCAAGTCGCGGGCGCAGGTCAACGACATCTCCTTCAACCGGCTCACGGGGGAGGGCGGCACGTCGTCGTACGAGCTCGAACTGCCGGACGGCGGCGCCGCGCGCGTGGTCGGCAACGTCATCCAGCAGGGCCCGACGACCGAGAACCACGCGCTCCTGTCGTACGCCGCCGAGAGCGTGCGCAACCCGCGCTCCAGCCTCCGCGTCGTCCACAACACGTTCGTCAGCGACCGGCCGCAGGGCGGGACGGCGATCGTGATCGGCGCGGCCGCGAGCAACGCCCGCGTCGACATCGCCAGCAACCTCGCGGTCGGCCACACGCGGTTCGTGGAGCCCGGCGGCGCGACCCCGCGGCTCACGCGGAACTGCCTCCCGAAGGACGCCCGCTTCGTCGCCCCGGCAGCGTTCGACTTCCGCCTCCGCCCGACCTCGCCGTGCCGCGACAAGGCCACCCGCAAGCCTCCAGGCGGCCTCCCGCGCCGTCAGTACCGCTACGACCTGCGAGGAGCCACGCGCCGCACCACGGGCCGCGCCCCCGACGCCGGCGCCTTCGAGGCTGTCGCGAAACGCGCGGGGTTGCGCTCGCTCGCGCGGATGTGATCGAGTCGGCTCGTGTCACGGACGACGCGAGCGCGGTGGGTGGCAGTGGCGGCGGCGATCGCCGTCGCGAGCGGGGCGACGAACGCCCACGCCGCACCGCTCCCAACGCACATCAAGATCACCGGCGCGGCGTGCACGAAGGCGCTGCAGGTCGCGGTCGGGGACGGGCTCGATGGAGGATCGAGGCCCGGGCCGCGGAGCCCGTTCGACGACCACTGGATCGACCTGACGATCACGCCCGGCGCCACCGCCGCGGGCAAGACGCGGTACGACGTCGCGTGGGCGCTGAAGCCCGGCGTGCGGATCTGCCCCGGCAGCTGGACCCGGCTCGGGGCCGGCACCGACACGCCGATCACCACCGCGACCGGCACGCGCGGCGACGACGTGACGAACGGCGGGCCGGCGCAGGCGAAGGTCAAGGCCCGGTTCACGCAGGACCTGCAGCTGCGCGACGGGCTCGGGCCGACGAAGCTCCGGACGCTTGTCGCCGGATGGGCGCGGCGCGCGTGCGAGCTCGGCGGCGGCGCCGCGAAGGAGCTCCTCACGTCGCTGGCCACCCGCGCCGGCGCCCGCGACTGCAGGCCACCCAAGCGCCTGCGGCCCACGCAGGTCGAGCTGCTCCACCACCTCGTCGCGCACTTCAACCATGCGAAACCGGCGGCCGGGGAGGCGTTCGCCCGCGAGTACTACCGCGTCCTCGCGCAGCTGACGACGTTCGACCCCGCGAAGGCCGGCCTGCGCTGACGGGGGAGGCTCAGCCGCCGAGCACCTCCCGGAGCCGGCGTGCGAACGCCTCGGGCTGACCCGGGTAGCCGTACTCGCCACCGGCGAACCCGCCGTGATGGCTGGGGAACACCGCGGGCTCCTGCCCGAGCAGCGCGGCGAGCGCTCGCGCCGCGCGGTCGGTGAACGTCCCCGCGGACTCCTCGCCGACCGCGACGACGATCCGGGTCGGCGCCGCCTGCAGCGCGGCCACGTCCGGCCGGTGGTCGCTGACGGCCCACGAGCGGTCCGAGAGGAGCGGGTCGTCGCGGGACCCGTCGTCCTCGGTCGGGAGCCCGAACGCCGCGGGGTCCGGCGCCGGCTGCGCGAAGTACGCGTCGGTCAGCTCGCCCTGCCACGACGTCATCGCGATGAACGCCGCCATGCCGGCGCCCCAGCCGCGCGCCTCGTAGGCATCGCGGAAGCCGGCACGGGCGCGCACGACCGCCGCCGCGTCGGGCAGCACCGAGATGAGCGGCGGCTCGTGGGCGACCAGCGTCACGACGTCCTCCGGGTGCGCCGTGACGAGCGCGAGGGCGGTGATCGCCCCGCCGCTGCTGGCGAACAGCTCCACCGGCCCGGCACCCAGCGCCGCGATCAGCGCGTGGAGGTCCGCGGCCTGCACCTCCGGCACGTGGTCGACGCGCCCGTCGCTGCGCGTGCTGCGGCCCAGCCCGCGCGGGTCGTACGTGACGCACGTGCGGTCGGGCAGGTGCGACACGAGCGTGCGGAACCCGGCCGCGTCCATCGGGTGGCCGACCATCAGGAGCGGCGGCCGGCCGTCGGCGGTCGGGAGCGGCCCGACGACGTCGTAGGCGATCTGCGCGCCGTCGGTGGCGAGCGTGGCGTGCGTCGTGGTGGTCATGCCGCTACAGACCGCGCCGGCGGTCCAAGCTCATCGGTCCGGAGCCGCCGTTAGACCGACCCACATCGGGGGCATGCGACCATGCGGTGCTCATGATTGCTCCCGGACAGCAGGACATCGACAGGGCAGCGAGCGCACTCGCCTCGCGCCTGCCGTGGCCCCTCGGCGTGCTCGGGCGGCTCGCGTACAACTACCGCTGGGCGTGGTCCGCGGACGGGACGTCGGTCTTCCGCGACGTCGATCCGCGCCGCTGGCGGCTGTGCGACGCGAACCCGGTGCGGCTGCTGCAGGAGGCCTCCCCCGAATCGCTCCTCCGTGCCGCGGCGAACGACGACCTCGTCGCCCGCGCGGAAGCCGTCGAGCAGGAGATCCAGGCGGACCTCGCGCGGCCGTACCGCACGAACGCGACCGAGGCCGACAAGCCGATCGCCTACTTCAGCGCCGAGTACGCGGTGCACCGCTCGCTACCGATCTACAGCGGCGGCCTCGGCGCGCTCGCCGGCGACACGGTCAAGGAGGCGTCCGACCTGGCGCTGCCGTTCGTCGCGATCGGCCTCATGTACCGGCGCGGGTACTTCCGCCAGCGCATCGACGTCACCGGCTGGCAGCAGGAGTTCTGGGTCCCGACCGACCCCGAGCGCACGCCTGCCGTCCTCGTCACGCACAACGGCGACGGCCGGACGCCGGTGAAGATCAGCGTCGAGGTCGGCGACGACACGGTCTACGCGCAGATCTGGCGGGTGAACGTCGGCCGCGTCCCGCTGCTCCTCCTCGACACCGAGATCGAGGAGAACAACCGCGTCACGCGCTGGATCACCTCGCGGCTGTACGACGGCGACCCCGGCACGCGCCTGGCGCAGTACATGCTGCTCGGCGCGGGCGGGATCACGGCACTGCGCGCGCTCGGGATCGACCCCGGCGTCGTGCACATGAACGAGGGCCACGCGGTCTTCGCCGCGCTGGAGACCGCGCGGGCCGAGGTCGAGAACGGCGCGTCGTTCGAGCAGGCGCTCGACCGCGCCCGCCGCCGCACGGTCTTCACGACCCACACGCCCGTGCCGGCCGGCAACGACACGTACCCGGCCGACCAGCTGGCCGCGACGGTCGACAAGCTCGCCGTGGCGTCCGGCACCGACGCGGGGGCGATCGTCCGGCTCGGCCGCACGCACCCCGACGACGAGGGCGAGCCGTTCGGCGTCACGCAGCTCGCGCTCCGCACCGCGCGCAGCGCCAACGGCGTCGCGCGCCGGCACGGCGAGGTCGCGCGCGAGATGTGGCAGGGGCTGTGGCCCGACCGGCCGGTCGACCAGGTCCCGATCACCCACGTGACCAACGGCGTCCACGTCCCGTCGTGGGTCGGCCGGTCGATGCGCGAGCTGCTCTGCAAGCACCTCGGCGACGACTGGCTCGAGCGCGCCGGCAGGCCCGAGACGTTCGACGGCATCGACGCCATCCCGGCCGAGGAGCTGTGGGCGGTGCGCAACGAGCAGCGCGCGCAGCTCGTCGACTTCGTGCGGGAGCGCTCGACGCTCGAGCGCGTCGCGCGCGGCGAGCAGCGCTCGTACGCCGACGCGGCCGCGCAGGCGTTCGACCCGGACGCGCTGACGATCGGGTTCGCCCGCCGGCTGGCGACGTACAAGCGCCTGCACCTGCTCATCCACGACGCCCAGCGCGCGCTCGGCGTGCTCGGCGGCGACCGGCCGATCCAGCTGCTGCTGGCCGGCAAGGCGCACCCGCGCGACAACGACGGCAAGCACGTCGTGCAGGGGCTGTTCGGCCTGCGCGGCGAGCAGGCGGTCGCCCAGCGCGTCGTGTTCCTCGAGGACTACGACCTCGGCGTCGCCGCGCGGCTCGTCCGCGGCTGCGACGTGTGGGTGAACGTCCCGCGGCCGCCGCTGGAGGCGTCCGGCACGTCCGGCATGAAGAACGCCGTCAACGGCGGGCTGCAGCTGAGCGTGCTCGACGGCTGGTGGTGCGAGGGCTACACGGGCGACAACGGCTGGGCGATCTCCGGGGACGTCGACCCGGACCACGGCGCGCAGGACCACCGCGACGCGGCCGAGCTGTACCGGCTGCTGGAGCAGGAGGTCGTGCCGGAGTTCCACGACCGCGACGGGAGCGACATCCCGCAGGCGTGGATCGCGCGCGTCAAGCGCTCGATGAAGACGAACATCGCGCGCTTCTCGGCGACGCGGATGCTCGTCGACTACGAGCAGAACATCTACCGAACCTGAACCTCGGCGCGCCGCGGCGGCCGTACGCTGCGGCGCGTGCTCCGAGACCGGTTCGGACCGTGGACCTGGCGGCGGGTGCTCGCGCTCGCCGCGGTCGCGCCGTGGGCGTGCTGGGCGCTGGTGCGGACGTTCGGGGTCGACGACCTCGGGCACCCGTTCGTGTCGGTGATCGCCTTTACGCCGTACGCGGCGGCGACGTCGGTGCTGCCGGTGGCGCTCGCGGTCGTCCTGCGGCGGTGGGCGGCGGCGTTCGTCGCGGTGGTCGCGATGGGGGCGCTGGCCGCGGCGGTGCTCCCGCGTGCCGTCGCGGGCCAGCCGGCCGACACCGACATGACGGGCGCGACGCTCACCGTGATGTCGTCGAACCTGCTCGGCGGGCGCGGCTCGGCGGAGGACGTCCTGCGGGTCGTCCGCGAGCACGACGTCGACGTGCTGTCGCTGCAGGAGCTCACGCCGGAGGCGATGGCGCGGCTCGACGCGGCGGGCGCGGCGGACCTGCTCCCCGGCCGGGTCGTGGAGGCACGGCCGGGCGGCGCGGGCGCCGCAGTGCTCGCGCGGGGCGGGCTCGTGGCCTCGACCACGGCCGACGACACGAGCACGCCGCAGCCGACCGCGCTCATCCAGATGCCGCTCGCGCGGGCGGTCGCGGTCAAGGCCGTCCACCCGTTCCCGCCGCTCACGCGCACCCGCGCGCGGTCGTGGGAGCTCAGGCTCGAGCGGATGCCGAGCGCCGGCCGCCGCGACGGGCCGCTGCGCGTGCTGGCCGGCGACTTCAACGCGACGCTCGACCACCACGCGCTGCGTGGGCTGATCGCCCGCGGCTACGTCGACGCGGCGGACGCGACCGGCGAGGGCCTGAAGCCGACCTGGCCGGTGGGCAAGCGGCCGCCGGGCATCACGATCGACCACATCCTCGCCGACCGCCGCATCGCGGTCCGCGACTACTCGGTGCACGAGATCCGCGGGAGCGACCACCGCGCGATCGTCGCGACGCTCCGCGTGCCGCCGGCCTGATCAGGCCGCCGTCGTCTCGACCGCCCGGGGCCGCAGCCCGACCGGGATCAGCCGGTGCCGCGCCCAGTACCGCGGCTCGCGCACCACCCCGCGGCGGACGAACAGCACACCCCGACGGCGCGGAGGTCGTCGGTCCACGACGCCCCGAGCGGCTGCACCCGCCGGGTCACGCTGGTGCGCTGCACCAGCGACCGCTACATGTCCTGCATCGTCCTCCGGTTCCCTTCCATGGCCGTTCCCTGCACCGCGTGACCGGGAACTGGGGCACGCGAGCCGCGGGATGCGATCCGATTACCCGGAACCGCCCTCCAGCCCACTCACGCGCATGTACGTCGCCAGGCCGCCACGGACCTGCCAGATCCACACCACGGGCCGGTTGAACGGGGTGCCCTCGACGCTGCCGGTCACCTTCCCGAACACGATGATCTCGTCGCCGACGGGGCGGATGTCCTCGGCGTGGATCGAGATGTCGTCCCACACGCGCGCGGCGTCCGCGAAGTACTGCCGGACGCCGGAGTGGCCGTGATACGGGTGCTCGCGACCGACCATGTGGGCGGTGCCGTGGGGCATGAAGCGGATGGTCGGTGAGACGTGGCGCAGCGCCTCCTCCACGTCCATGCGGGAGAACGCGTCGTAGATCGCCCGCACCACCGCGATGTCGTCCGTGCGCGCGTCCGTCGTCCGCGCGTCCTCTGCCCGCCGGTCACCCATCCCTGCGCCCGGCACAGTAGCGCCCCGCTCGGGCGAGGGATCAGGCGGTTGCCGCGAGCGCCTCCGCCCCCGCGGGCGCATGCTCCTCCGGCGCGGTCGTGACCTCGAGGACGATCCGGGCCACCATCCGCGGCTCGTCGTGGTGGGGGAGGTGGCCGCAGCCGGGGAGGTCGAGCCACTCGGCGCCCGGGACGAGCGTGTGGAACGCGGGCGAGTAGGCCTCCTTGGGGAGGATCCGGTCCTCGGTGCCCCACCCGATGCGGACGGGGACGTCGATCTTCGCCAGCTCGGTCGGGTAGCCGCTGCCGTGCTGGACGACCTCGGCCCACGGCTCGAACATCGCGCACTCCAGGCCGCCCTGCATGAGGGCGAGCGCGGTGGACGGCGGGATGCGGTCGCCGTGCGCGACGACGTCGCGGAGCGCGAGCTTGCGCAGCTTCGGCCGCTTGGCGATGAACGGGAAGCACGGGGCGCCGAGCTCGGTCGCGCGCCGCGTGCGCTTGAAGAGCGCGATGACGCGCTTCTTGGCCTTGTCGTCGATCCACCCGCCGCCGGGCGAGAGCGCGACCACGCTGCGGGCGCGGCCGCGCGCCGCCAGCTCGAGCGCCAGGCAGCCGCCGTGCGAGTTGCCCACGAGGTGCGCGGTCTCCAGGCCGGCGGCGTCCATGTCGCGCTCGGCCTGGTCGATCATCGCCTTCAGCGGGTCCGGCATGTGCTGCGGCAGCTCGCCGCCCGCGTGCCCGAGCGTCGCGGGCGCGTGCACGTCGTGGTGCTCGGAGAGGAGCGGGATCAGCGGATCCCACGTCCGCGGCGTGTCGGTGTACCCGTGCAGGAGGACGAGCGGCGTGCGACCCGGAGACATGTGCAGAGCCTCGCACGTCGCGCGCGCACGCGCGCTGCGGCCGGTGACGCGCCCTGCCGCCTCATCGCCCGGCCGAGGCGCTCGCGGCGGTCGCGCGGATCGACGTCGCGGCGACGGTGCCCTTGGCGTTCGCCTCGCCGGAGACGACGACCGTGTCGCCGGGGTAGATGTCCTTGGCGCTCGTCGCGGCGGTGCGGACGACGCTGGAGCCGGCGTTGGTCGTGACCTTCACGGTGGTGCCGTCGGAGGTCTGGACGTAGAGCGTCCTGCCCTTCTTGGCGGTGACCTCGCCGATCGTCGCCTGGCCGCCGCCGGCCGCGCCGTCGAACCCGGGGAAGCCGCCGCCGGGGGCCTGACCGCCGCCGGGGGTTTGCGCGCCGCTCGGGGCTTGCGCGCCGCCGGCGGGAGCCTGACCGCCGCCGGGGAAGCCGCCGCCTGCGCCGCGTTGCGCCATCGCCGCGCCGCCCGGGAACCCGCCGCCGCCCGCCGCGCCGCCGTCCTCCTGGCCCTTCTGCACCTCGACGCCGCCGTAGAACCCGGCCGCGCCGATCACCACGCCGCACAGCACGAGCGCGGCCGGCGTGACGAGCTTGCGTCGCGGGCGCGGCGGCAGCTCCTCCTCGGGCTCGTCCTCGTAGCGGTCCGCGTACGGGTCGGTGGGCATCTCGGTCGTGGGCATGGCTCCCTCGGGGTGGTTGGTCATTCGAAGCGCAGCGCCTCGATCGGGCGCAGCCGCGCGGCGCGGCTGGCCGGGTACGTGCCGAAGAACAGGCCGCACAGCAGGGACGCGCCGAACGCCAGCGCGACGGAGTACGGCGCGACCGAGGGGACGACGCCCGCGATCTCGAGCCGCGCGACGAGGAGCCCGACGACGACGCCGAGCGCGCCGCCGGACGTCGAGACGAGCACCGCCTCGGTGAGGAACTGCTGGAGCACGTCGCTGCGGCGCGCGCCGATCGCCTTGCGGATGCCGATCTCGCGCGTCCGCTCGGTGACGGAGACGAGCATGATGTTCATCACGCCGATCCCGCCGACGAGCAGCGAGATCGCCGCGACCGCGCCGAGCAGCGTCGTGAAGACGTCGGTGGAGGCGCTCGACGCCTCGAGCACCGAGCCCTGGTTGAGGACGGTGAAGCCGGGGTTCGTCGGGTCGGTGACGTGGTGGGCCTCGGTCAGGATCGCCTCGACCTCGGCCTGCGCGGCGTTCAGCGCGTCGGCGCTCTCGGCCTGGACGGTGATCGAGGAGAGCGCGCCGTGGCCGGTGAGCGCGTCCTGGACCGCGGTCAGCGGCGCCATCACGAGGTCGTCCTGGTCCTGCTGGCCGTTCGAGCCCTTGGCCGCGGTGACGCCGACGATCGTGAAGGCCGCGCCGTTCACGCGCATGGTCTGGCCGACCGGCGACGCCCCCGCGAACAGGTTCTCCACGACGGTCGGGCCGACGACCGCGACGCGCTCGTGGTCGGTGACGTCCTTCGTGGTGAACATCGCGCCGTCGGCGACGTCGTAGTCGCGCGCCTCGGCGTAGGACGGTGTGGTGCCGACGAAGGTCGACGGCGTGTAGGACGTGGAGCCGGCGACGAGCGTGGGCGAGGAGGCGGTGACGACCGGCGACGCGCTCTTGACGTCGGGCGCGTCGAAGTCGTTCTCGAGGCGCTCGACGTCGTCGGTGGTGAGCGTGAAGCCGCTCCCGCCGCCGCCGAAGCGGAAGCCGCCCGGGCCGCCGGGGCCGGACTGCACCTGGACGAGCAGGACGTTGGAGCCGAGCGCGTTGATCTGCGCCTGCACCTCGTCCTTGGAGCCCTCGCCGACCGCGACGAGCACGATCACGCTGGCCACGCCGATCGTCATGCCGAGGATCGTCAGGGCGGAGCGGAGCTTGTTCGCGGCGATGCCCGCGAGGGCGATCCGGAGGGTCTCCGCGCCGGTCACGCGACGTGCTCCCGCGCGTCTGCGCCGCCGCCCGCCGACGCGCCTTCGCCGCCGCCACCCACCGGCGCGTCGCTGACGATGCGGCCGTCCGCCAGCCGCACGAGCCGCCGGGCCTGCGCCGCCACCTCGTCCTCGTGCGTGATGAGGACGACGGTGCGGCCCTGGTCGTTCAGATCTTCGAAGATCTGAAGAACGTCGCCGGTGGACTTCGAGTCGAGGTTGCCGGTCGGCTCGTCGGCGAGGATCAGCGAGGGGTTCGTGACGATCGCGCGCGCCACCGCGACGCGCTGCTGCTGGCCGCCGGAGAGCTCGGACGGGAGGTGGTCGAGCCGCTTGCCCATGCCGACCGCCTCCAGCGCGGCGGTCGCCCGGCGCCGGCGGTCCCGGCGGGTCGCGCCCGCGTAGGCGAGCGGCAGCTCGACGTTGGCGAGCGCGCTGGTGCGCGGGACGAGGTTGAACGCCTGGAAGACGAACCCGATCTTGCGGTTCCGCAGGTCGGACTGGGCGTCCTCGTCGAGGTCGCGCACGTCGACGCCGTCGAGCAGGTAGCGCCCGCGCGTGGCGACGTCGAGGCAGCCGATGATGTTCATCAGCGTCGACTTGCCGGAGCCGGACGACCCCATGATCGCGACGTGCTCGCCGCGCTCGATGCGCAGCGTGACGCCGTCGAGCGCGCGCACCTGGACCTCGTCGGTCACCTGGTAGACGCGCTCGACGTCGCGGACGTCGATGACCGCGCGCTCGCGCCGCCGGCTCGCCTGCGGCGCGCCGCCCTCACGCCCGCCCGCGCGTGGGTCTGGGGCGGGGAGGCCCTGATCGGCCACGGCGATCAGCCTCCCGGCCGGCCGCCGCCGAACCCGCCCCCTGCGGGTGGGCCGCCCGCAGGGAACCCGCCGCCGCCCGCGCCGCCGAAGCCGCCGCCCGCACCGCGCGCGGCGCCGAGGCCGGTCTGACCACCGCTGGTTGCGTTTCCGCCATTCGCCCCCGCGGCCGCGCCGGCCGCGGCGGCGCGGGACGTGACGACGACGGTGTCGCCGGCGGACAGGCCGCTGGTGACGATCGTGGACGTGTCGTCGGAGACGCCGGTCTGCACGCGGGTCGTGGTGCGGGTCCCGTTCCGCTCGACGGTGACCGACGAGCTCTGCACCGCCTGCGCGGGCACGACGAGCCCGGACGCCTCGGCGGTGACGATCTCCGCCGACGCGCTCATCCCGGACTTCAGCTTCGTGCCCGTCTGGGTGAGCGTGAGCGTCACCGGGTAGCTGACCGCGCTCGTCGAGCTGCCGCCGCTGGAGGAGGAGCCGGCGAGGATGCCGACGTCGGTCACCTTCGCGGCGAACTGGGCGCCCGACGCGGCGTTGACGGTCACGGTCGCGGCCTGGCCGACCTTCACCGACTCGATGTCGGACTCGGTCAGCGAGACCTCCATCGTGTACCGGTTCAGCCGCGCGAGCTTCACGAAGCCCGACGAGGACGAAGTGGCTGCATCTCCGCCATTGGCCCCGGAAGTGGAGGGGCTGCCGCCGCTTGCGGAGGACGACGCGGAGGAGCCGCTGCCGGTCGTGTCGCCGACCGCCCCGTTGACCTCCGCGACCGTCCCGCCGAAGGGCGCCCGCAGCACCGTGTTCTCGAGGTCCTCCTGCGCCTGCTCGACCGCCAGCCGGGCGGACTCGACGGCCGCGGCGGCCGCCTCCTCGCTCATGGATGAGGAGGCGCCGCCGCCGCTCGTCGCGCCGCTGCCGCCGCCGCTGGCGCCGCTGCCGCTGCCGCCCGCGCTCGCCTCCGCCGGCGTCGTCGTGGTGCGCGGCGTCGTCGTCGTCGCCTGAGGCGTGGTCGTAGCCCGCGGCGTGGTCGTGGCCTGTGGCGTCGTCGTGGCCTGCGGCGCGGGTGTCGTGGCCGGCTGCGGCGTCGTGGTCGTCGCCGGGGTGGTCTGGGCCGTCGCGATCGGGACGATCGCGTAGCCCTCCGCCGCGGCGGTCGAGGCGCCGGTCGTCGAAGCGCCCGACTGGACCTGGTCGAGCGTGTCCTGGGCGCTCTGGAGCTCCGCCTCGGCCTGCGCGAGCGCGACCTTCGCGGCGCTGCTGTCGATGCGCGCGAGCTCCTGCCCCTTCTTGACGACGTCGCCGGGCTCGACCGCGACGGACGTGATCTCGCCGGACGTGGCGAAGCTGACGTCGGCCTCGCGGAGCGGCGCGAGGTTGCCGGAGCCGGAGACCGTCGTCTGCACGACACCGCGCTTGACGGTCACGGTGCGCTCCTGCGCGCTCGACGCGGTCTCCTCGCCGACCGACAGCGCGGCGAGCGCGACCGCGGCGACGGCGACGACGCCGGCCGCGGCGGTGAGGATCGAGGGGCGGCGCACCGTCACGACTGCGTGGCGTCCTGTGCCTGCGGCGTGGTCTGCGTCCCGCCGCCCTGGCCCGGCGCGCCCTGCGGGCGCTCGGGCAGCTCGACGCCGCACTTCTCCATCGCCTCGCGCAGCTCCTGGAACTGCCCGCCGTCGCGCTGCGGCCGCTGCCCGTCGCCCTGCGGCGCGCCCTCGGGCGGCGCACCCTGGCCGTCGGCGCCCGGAGGCGGCCCGTAGCCCTCCGGCGGCTGGCCGTTCCCGCCGCCCTGCCCGCCGCCGCCCTGCGGCATTTCGGGCAGCTCGACGCCCTGCTTCTCGATGCACGAACGCTGTTCGTCGGTCAGCTGCGTGAACATGCCGCCGCCGCGCGGCCCGCCCTGCTGCTGGCCCGCGCCGCCGCCGGCCGACGTCTCGTTCGCGTCCCCGCCGCCGCACCCGGTGAGGGCGAGCGCGAGGAGGACCGGGGCAAGAGCGAGGGCACGTGAGGTAGGCACGCCGCGCAGGCAACCATCCACACGCAAGAGCCACGTAAGACCTGTCAACCCGCGCCGCGGTGGGTGGCGGGGTGGGGCGCGGCGGT
Source organism: Parviterribacter multiflagellatus (assembly GCF_056863265.1). Lineage (NCBI taxonomy): Bacteria > Bacillati > Actinomycetota > Thermoleophilia > Solirubrobacterales > Parviterribacteraceae > Parviterribacter > Parviterribacter multiflagellatus. The sequence continues at coordinate 102,369 of NZ_JBXPIZ010000012.1, read as the reverse complement.
GGCGGCGGGCGCGAGCGGCGGGCGGCGGGCGGGGCGGTCAGGCGGCGCCGACGCGGACCCAGTCGACCAGGGCGCGCTTGGGCAGCTCCCCCAACGACCCGTCCTCGCCGGGGAACGCGTAGAGCCCGAGCATGAGCTGCATCGGGTAGTCGGGCGCCTGCTCGACGCGCCGCACCTCCACGCCGTCGACCGAGAAGACCACGCCCGACGGCGTCCACGCGGCGGCGTAGTCGTGCGGCTCGCGGAGGTCGACGTCGAGGGGGACCTGCGCGAAGTCGTCGCGCAGGCGCGGGTCGCCGAACGGGTGGAGGCCCATCCCGACGCGTCCGCGGCCGGTCGCGGCGTCGACGTCGCGGCCGAAGATCTCGCACACGCAGATCTCGCCCGACCGCGACGGCTCGTCCTCGAACCCGATCATCCACAGCGCGACCATCGCGTACGGGTCCGCGAGCGCGCGCAGCCGCACCGCGATCTCCCCGTACAGCGGCGTCAGGAGCCGCGCCGCGGGCTGCTCCTCCCGCACGCGCGCGTCCGGGTGGAACCGGTGCTGGCCGACGTCCGACCCGAGCGGCCCGGAGAACACGCCGGTCTGCAGCGACGACACCCGCACCGCGCCGTCCCACTCCGGGCACCACGGCGGCTGATCCTCCTCCACGCGCAGCTCAACACCGCCGTCGGGGAGGAACGAGTGGCGCGCCGCGGCGGTCTCGTGCGAGGACCACTGCGGCAGGTAGTACGGCAGCCAGGCATCGGGAGGAACGGGGCTGGTCATCGCGCCCAGTGTCGCGTAGAACTCCCGGATGGGAGACGCCAGGGGCCTCGCGGCCGCGCTGCTGTGCGCGGCGACCGCGACGCTCACCACCACCGCTGCGGCCCAGGCCGCCGCAGCCTCGCCGCCGGCAGGGGCGGCGATCAGCGACAACCTCGAGTACGTCACCGGGATCCGTGATCCCGGCACCGTGCACGGGAACTTCGACCGCGCGGGCGGGCGCGACGTCATGCTCGTCGTGGGCCGCTACGGGCTCAGGTCGTACGACCTCAGCGATCCGGCGCAGCCGCGCCAGCTCGACACCTGGCTGCCCGACGACGTGCTGCCGAACGGCGCGTGGGAGAGCGAGGACGTCGACCTCGACACGGAGCGCAAGCTCGTGATCGTCTCGCTCGACCCGCGCCACGACGACGTCGAGCAGGACAAGTGCCCGGGCATCGGCACGCTGAGCGCGAAGAACCGCAACCCGAACTGCGACAGCGGCTTCTTCGTCGTGTCGTACGCGAACCCGCAGGACCTGCAGCAGGTCGGCGAGTTCGTCGAGACGCCCGCGGGCCACACCTCGTCGTGCATCGACGGCTGCCGCTGGATCTGGACCGGCGGCCCGGCCAAGCGCGACGACATGGTCGACCCGGCGACGTGGCCGGTCTTCACGCCCGGCGGGCGCGGCGACGGCCGGCCGATCTGGGTCACGGACCTGCGCGACCCGGCCAACCCGAAGGTGCAGCCGCAGCCGATCGACCTCTACCGCAACGACGGCGCGACGGACTACTCGCACGACGTGCAGGTCGACGGCGAGGGCATCGCGTGGACGAGCGGCCGCGGCGGCGTGCTCGGCTACGCCACGAGCGGCTTCCACCGCGACCCGGCCACCCGGCGCTGGCGCCGCGCGACCCCGGCCGCTCCGATCCTCGTCGCGGGCGGCGGCGTCGAGGGCGTCGCGGTCCCCGGCGCGATGTTCATGCACAACGCGCTCCGGCCGACCGGCAGGACGAACGCCGTTCGTGCCCGCGGCGTGCCGCGCGGCGGCGTGCTGATCTCCACCGAGGAGCAGTTCAGCGACGACTGCACGACCGACGGCCGCGTGGTGTTCTCCGACATCACCGACTCGCTCGGTGGGCGCGCGGCGTCGTCCACGCCCGAGCGGCCGTACCGGATGAGGGCGCTCGACTGGTTCCACCCGACGCTCGACGAGCCCGGGACGGTCGGCACGAGCACGAGCTGCTCGGCGCACTACTTCGACCTCGCGGGGCCGCTGCTCGCGACCACGTGGTACGGGCAGGGCGTCCGGTTCCTCGACGTGCACGACGCGCGCGACGTGCGGCAGGTCGCGTACTTCCGGGTCGACGGCCAGTCCGCCGAGCAGCCGTCGAGCAGCGCGTTCTCCGTCCGGTACGCGCACGGGCTGGTGTACGTGTTCGACATCAACCGCGGGATCGACGTGCTGCGGCTCAAGGGCCGCGGGCACGACGCCGCGCCCGCGTGGCCCGAGGTGAGCGCGCCGCCGGTGGCGGCCGGGAGCGAGCGGTTCGCGGCGCGGGTGGTCGAGCCCGGCCCGCGCGACACGCTCGTCTGCCCGGTGATCGCGCCGTCGTCAGCGCCGTAGGTGGTGCGGACATGCCCCGCGCGGCCAAGTACCGTGCGGGGCATGTCCGACGTGTTCGACGCCGACGACAACGGTCGCGGCGAGCTGCTCAGCCCGCATCCGGGCGGCCGCGAGATCGACCTGCCGCGCGCGCAGGCTGCCGCGCGCGAGCTGCTCTGCTCGCTCGGCTACGACCTGGAGGACGAGAACATCGCCGACACGCCTCGGCGTGTCGCGGACGCGTACGCGGAGCTGCTCACGCCCGTGCCGTTCAACCCGACGACGTTCCCGAACGAGGAGGGCTACGACGAGCTGGTCGTGGCCAAGGACATCCCGTTCCACTCGCTCTGCATGCACCACCTGCTGCCGTTCACCGGCGTCGCGCACGTGGCGTACCTGCCGGGCGATCGGATCGTGGGGCTGTCGAAGCTCGCCCGCGTCGTCGAGTACTTCGCACGCGACCTGCAGGTGCAGGAGCGCCTGACGCAGCAGATCGCGAACTGGCTCAACGAGCACCTGCAGCCGCGCGCGGTCGGCGTCGTGCTCGAGGCCGAGCACCTCTGCATGTCGCTGCGCGGCGTCAAGAAGCCGGGCTCCCGCACGGTCACGTCGTCGCTGACCGGCACCCTCCGCGAGGACGCGCGCACGCGCGAGGAGTTCCTCGCGCTCGTTCGCCGCTAGTCGGCCAGCGCGCCAGGCCCGGGGACGGAGCGGACGTCGGCGGGGTCGAGCTCCCGCCCGTCCGGCCCGACGAACGCGACGTGGACCGGCGTGCCGTCCTCGGTGCGGAGCAGACGCGCGGGGCCGTGCTCGGACGGGCGGTGCTCGTCGCCCCACTGCTGCAGCGCGCTGAGGACGACCAGCAGGTCGCGCCCGGCGGGGGTGAGGTGGTAGCTCTGGCGCTCGCGTGCGCCCGGCTCGCGGTACGCGCGCTGCTCCAGCACGCCCGCCTCGACGAGGCGCTTGAGCCGCGCGCTGAGGATGTCCGGTGCGACGCCCAGCGCGTCGCGCAGCTCGGCGAACCGCGTGCGGCCGAAGAACGCCTCGCGGATGACCAGCAGCGTCCACCGCTCGCCCAGCACGTCGAGGCTGCGAGCGACCGAGCAGCGCGCGTTCGTCTCCTTCGCGGTGGTGGGCATGCGTCACAGCCTAGCTTGGTAGGGAAAGCAAACTCAGAGGTGCTAGGTTGCGATCTCCAACTCAGATGGAGGCCGTGATGAGGATCGAAGGCGCGACCGTGCTGGTGACCGGGGCGAACCGGGGGCTGGGCAGGGCGTTCGTGGAGGAGCTGCAGGCCCGCGGGGTGGCGAAGGTCTATGCGGGGGCGCGCGACCCGGAGTCGGTGACGACGCCCGGCGCGGTCCCGGTGCGGCTCGACGTGACGGACCCGGAGCAGGTGCGGGAGGCGGCCGAGCTCGCGTCGGACGTGGACCTCGTCGTCAACAACGCGGGCACGTTGACGAACGCCGGCGCCGTGACCGGGTCGCTCGACGATCTGCGGCTCGAGATGGAGACGAACTACTTCGGGACGCTGAACGTCAGCCGCGCGTTCGCGCCGGTGCTGGCGCGCAACGGCGGCGGCGGGATCGTCAACGTCCTGTCGGTGCTGTCGTGGATCGCGTTGCCGACGAGCGGCGGCTACTCGGCGGCGAAGGCGGCGGCGTGGTCGCTCAGCAACTCACTGCGCGTCGAGCTCGCAGGGCAGGGCACGTCGGTCACCGCGCTGCACGTCGGCTACATGGACACCGACATGGCGGCCGCGGTCGACGCCCCGAAGTCCGACCCGCGCGCGGTCGCCGTCCAGGCGCTGGACGGGGTGGAGGCGGGCGCGATGGAGGTCCTCGCGGACGAGGTCTCGCGCCGCGTCAAGTCCGGCCTGTCGCACGACCCGAGCGTCCTGTACCCGCAACCGGCCTCCACCGCCGCGTAGCGGCGCGCGACCTTCGCGCGTGCGCGTCGTTCCCCGTGCATGCGACGACTGCTGGCAGGGGCGGGGCTGGTCGCGGGGTGCGCCGGGTGCGGGGATGACCGGGTGCAGGTGTTCGCGCGCGTCGACCGCCCGCGGCGGATCCTCCGCGCCCGCACGCGCGTCGCGGGCGTCGTGACCGGCGAGCGGCAGGAGCGGAGGATCCTGCGCCGGCTCGGCTGCCCGCGCCGCCCGCCCGAGCGGCAGTGCGACGTCGACACCGGCGTGTTCACCAGCGCCTCCGCCGGTGGCGGCGCGGCGTGCGCGACGGCCCAGCGGGTGCTCGACGCCGCGGTCCCGTGGTTCGAGCGCGAGTGCGAGTGGACGTGCGCGACGCGGGAGCGGTTCGCCGGCTTCCGCTGCACGGTCGCGCAGGTGGGCGAGGCGGACTGGACGATCACGTGCCGCCGGGGCGCGCAGGTCGTGCGCAGCAGCGTGTCCTACTGACGGGCGACAGCGCACGAGGGTCCTTGATCGTGCAGGATGCGCGGCGATGGCGAGGAGCGGAGGAAGCGTGAGTGGGAACCTGGGGCCGCGGGCGATCGGGCTCGGCATCGTGGGCGCGATCGTCGTGCTGACGCTCGTGGTCGGCGGCGGCGCGTGGCTCGTGTCGATCAAGGGAACCGACGTGGGCACGGTGTGCATCGTGCGCGAGGGCGGGCCGTTCGACGGGCGCGACATCAAGGAGGTCCGGCAGCCCGGCGAGGGCCCGAAGCCGATCGGCGCGTTCAACAAGCAGGACTGCCTCCCGATCACCGAGCGCGACTCGACCGACGTCATCGAGGGCGACCAGACGTTCCCGACCCGCGACTCCGTCCAGGTGATCGTCGACGGGCAGGCGCTCTACCAGCTCACCTCCGACCCCGCGAAGGCCGAGAAGTTCTACCGCGGCTACGGCCGGCGCAAGTGGGGCGGCGAGGACATCTCCTCCGACGCGGGCTGGCTCGCGTTCCAGCGCCAGCGGCTCGCGCCGGTGATCCTCGACGCCCAGCGGGAGGTGATCGGCGGCTACGCCTGCAACGCGCTCAACAACCTGTGCCAGTACGTGCAGAACCCCGACGCCGCGGTGCGGCGGACGGGCGAGGGTTCGACGGGCGACACGACCCAGAACCTCACCGAGGCGCAGCGCAAGCTCGCCGAGAAGATCCGCGAGAAGCTGCAGGCGGCGTTCGGCGACGAGTACTTCGAGAACGTCCGCTACCAGAACCTGCGCATCCGCTTCGAGCCCGAGGTGCAGAAGCGCATCACCGAGGCGCAGTCGCTGCGCACGCAGGCGGCGAACGCGAAGCTCGAGGCCGAGCGCGAGCGCGCGAAGGCCAAGGGCGAGGCGGACCGGAAGGTCGAGGTCGCCGAGGGCGAGCGGCGCGCCGCGTTCCAGCAGGCGCGCGCGTACCGGCTCAACCCCAACCAGGCGCAGATCGACCGCATCCGCGCGTTCTGCGGCCCGGACGGCTGCGACCCGCAGGTGCTCGGCGGCAACGTCAGCGACGTCATCTCGCAGATCGCGGGCCGGGCGGCGCGCACGCCGTGAAGCTGCTCGCCGTCGTGCTCGTGCTGGCGCTGTTCGTCGCGCTGGTCGCCCTCATCGCCTGGGGCATCCGGCGGCAGCTGGCCGAGCGCGCGCGGTGGGAGCTGGACGAACGCTCGGAGCGCGGGCGCGTGGTGGTGCGCGCGGTGCGCCCGGGCGGCGGCGAGCCGCTGGTGGTGGGTGCGGTCCCGTTCGACGACCCCGAGTTCGAGCTGAAGATCGAGGAGCTCCGCGCGGAAGGCCGCTCGCGCGTGATCGCGCTCAACTCGGGGCTCCCACCTGGACGGCGGTAGGGGGAACGGGGGCGCTCCATAAAGCGGAGCGCCGTGATGCCGAAAGGAGCCTTCGTGCCGTTCCTGCGCTCCAGCCTCCTGCTCGTCCTTCTCGCCGCCGTCACCGCGACGCTCGCCGCGCCCGCCCTCGCCGCCCCGCGCGCCGTCCCGTTCGGTCCGCCCACGACGCTGCTCGACGGCGACCACTGGCAGCCCGACAGCCCGTTCGGCCTGTTCGTCACGCCACAGGACGGCGCGCTGCTGGTGACCGCGGGCCAGGGGCGCGACGTCGCGGTCGCCGTTCGCCCGGACGGTGGCCGGTTCCGCCCGGCGTGGCTCGTCAACGGCGTCGAGACCGGCGGCGACGGCGTCGTCGGGTGGCCGACGGTCACCCGCAACGGGCGTGCGCTGCTCGTCTGGGAGCACCGGGGCAAGCGGGGCGCGGTCCGGATCGCCCGCACGGGCCCCGGCGGGCGCGTCACGAAGCACGCGCTCCCCGCGCCGGCCGACGGCCGACCGGGGGCGTGGGCGCAGTCCGCCAACGGGCGCTCGGACGTCGTGTGGGCGGCCCGGACCGACGGGGTCGCGGTCGTCTCCGTGGCGCCCGGCGGCGCGATCACGACGCAGCGGATCGCGACCCGCTGGGCCGAGGATCCCGCGATCGTCGCCGGCCCCGCGGGCCAGGCGGTGGTCGCGTGGCGCGACGTCGCGCCGTGTCCGGGCTGGCCGAGCCTGGACTGCGACGCCATCATGGCCGCCGTCCGGCCGGGGGAGCGCGCGCTGTTCGGGCCGCCGCAGACGCTCGACGTCCGCGCGCCGGACATGCCGAGCCACCCTCTGAGCTCCCGGATCGCGCTCGGGCGGCCGCAGGTCGTCGCGGACGGCGACCGCGTCGTCGTGGCCTGGCACCATGCGAACACCATCGAGGGCTTCGACGGGCTGCGCGTCGCCGTGGGCGGCTACCGCGGCCTCGGCCGCGCCGCGACCGTGCCCGACACCGCGGCGCGCATCGCGCCCGCGCCGGCGGATCTCGGGGTCACGGAGCCGTACGACCAGTGCGGCTACGACGAGGAGCGCGACCCGGACGTGCTCGAGAGCGCGGACGAGGTCGTCCAGGTCCTGCGCGCGCCCGTCGGCGCGACCGACCTGCTGCTGCGCGACGGCGACCCGCGGTGCGCCTCGGCGGCGCGGCGGGTGCGGATCGCTGCGGACGGGACGCCCGGCGCGCCGGTCACGCTCGTGCCGCTGGGCGCCGAGGAGCAGGCGTGGACGGCGGTCGGCCCGGGCGGGCGGCGGCTCCTCGTGGGCCCGTCGACCTACCAGCTCGCGGCCGCCGACGGCGCCGTCCAGGCGTCGGGCCGGCTGCCGGGCGTCACGCCGCTCGCGGCCGGCTGGGACGGCGATCGCGCGGTGGTGCTCACCGCCGTCCGCTGCTCGGGCGGGCTGCGGACCGACGCGCTCGTGGTCGAGCCGTCCGGCGCGGTGCGCCGCACGCGCGTCCTGCCGTGCGCCGGCACCCTGCCGGAGCTGACGCTCGACGGCACGGGCCGCGTGGTCGTCGTGCAGCGCGGCAAGAGCGGGGCGCTCGTCGCGCGCGCGTCGTGCCCAGTCGGGGCGTGGGCCGCGGGCGGTGCGCGGGCGCGCTGCCGGCCGCCGCGGGCCTGAGCGGCGCCGCCGCCGTCACGCCGCGGCCCCGGTCTCCTGCAGCTCGACCCACTCGAGGACCGTCTCGCGGGCGATCACGAAGCCGGCCTCGGGGAGGTGTGCGACGACCTGGGTGGCGAGCTCGCGGCACAGGCGCTCGGCGAGCATCGCGTTGCCGGTCGCGTCGACGAGCATCGCGCGGGCCAGCTCGCGCGCGCCCGCGCCGCGGCGGCCCCACGCGAACCCGATGAGCTGGTCGTCGGAGGCCTGCGGGAGGCCGCGGCGGCGGGCGCCGGCGTCGATCCAGACGTGGCGGCCCCAGAGGTCGGCGACACCGACGTAGCGGGTGACCGGTGGGGCGGTGAGGAGGGAGGTCATGACCGACAAGGAACCGCCCGAACCCGAGAATCGGCTGAGCGCTGGCGAAGAGCTTCCCTAGGATGCGCGCCCGTGACCTCCGCCCGCGCACCGCACACCGTCGCCGACGCCGTCGGTGGGACGCTCGCGGAGCTGGGGGTCGACACGGTCTTCGGGCTGCTGGGGAGCGGGAACTTCGTCGCGACCGAGGCGCTCGTCGCCGGCGGCGCGCGGTTCGTGGCCGCGCGGCACGAGGGCGGCGCGGTCGCGATGGCGGACGGCTGGGCGCGGTCGACCGGGCGCGTGGGCGTCGCGTCGGTGCACCAGGGGCCCGGGCTCACCAACACGCTCACCGCGCTGGGCGAGGCCGCGAAGAGCCGCACGCCGCTGCTCGTCCTCGCGGGCGACACGCCCGCCGCGGACCTGCACTCGAACTTCCGCATCGACCAGCACGACCTCGTGACGTCGGTCGGCGCGGTGGCGGAGCGCATCCACTCCGCCGCGAGCGCCGGGGCCGACGCCGCGCGGGCGCTGCACCGCGCGCTGCTGGAGCGCCGGCCGGTCGTGCTCAACCTGCCGATCGACCTGCAGGCCGTGCCCGCGCCGCCGTCGGCCTCGCACCGGGCGCCGGCCTCCGTCCCCCGCGCGCCGCGGCCGGCGCCCGGCGACGTCGCCCGCGCCGCCGCGCTGATCGAGCAGGCCGCGCGGGTCGTGATCGTCGCGGGCCGCGGCGCGGTGCTGGCGGGCGCGCGCGACGCGCTGGAGGTGCTGGGGGAGCGGTGCGGCGCGCTGCTCGCCACGTCGGCGGTCGCGCACGGCTTCTTCGCCGGAGCCGAGTACGACGCGGGGATCGCCGGCGGGTTCGTGACGCCGGCGCTCGCCGAGCTGCTCCCGCAGGCCGACCTCGTGCTCGCGTTCGGCGCGACGCTCAACCACTGGACGACGCGGGGCGGGCGGCTCCTCGGCGACGGCGCGCAGGTCGTGCAGGTCGACGTGGACCCGGGCGCCATCGGGGCGCACGTGCCGGGGGCGCTGGCGCTGGTCGGCGACGCGGCGCTGGCGGCGCAGGACCTCGTGGCCGCGCTGCCGCCGGAGCCGCGCCCAGGCTTCCGCACGCCGGAGGTCGCGGCGCGGCTCGAGCGCGAGGGCCGCTGGCGCGACGTGCCGGACGAGCGCGCGGCGACCGGCGGAGGAACCGCGAACACCGTCGACCCGCGGGCGCTCACCGTCGCCGTGGACGACGCGCTCCCCGCCGACCGCACGGTGGTCGTCGACTCCGGCCACCTCACCGGCTGGCCCGCGATGTACCTGGCCGTGCCCGACGCGCGCTCGTGGCTCTTCGTGAACGCCTTCCAGGCGGTCGGGCTGGGACTCGGCGCCGCGATCGGGGCGAGCGTCGCGCGGCCGGGCCGGATCACGGTCGCGGCGGTCGGCGACGGCGGGCTCTTCCTCGCGCTGCAGGAGCTCGAGACCGCGGCGCGGCTGCGGCTCCCCCTGCTCGTCCTCGTGTACGACGACGCCGCCTACGGCGCCGAGGTCCACCACTTCGCGCCGCAGGGCCGCGACACCGCGCGCGCCCGGTTCCCCGACGCCGACCTGGCCGCGATCGCCCGCGGCGCCGGATGCGAGGCGCTCACCGTTCGCGCACTCGACGACCTGCGCTCGCCGCTCGCCGCGTGGGCCGCCGACCCGCGCGGCCCGCTCGTCGTCGACGCGAAGGTCGACCCCACCGTCTGCGCGGCCTGGCTCGAGGACGCCTTCCGCGCGCACTGACCCCCCCGACCCTGAGGAGCCCCGCCCGCCCATGTCCGCCATCGCCGCCCTCGCCGACGCGCTCGCGTCCGGCGCCGTCCGCGTCGTCGACCTCACGCAGCCGCTGTCGGAGTCGACGCCGGTGATCCAGCTCCCCGACCAGTTCGCCAACACGCCGCCGCTGTCGCGCCGCACGCTCTCGAAGTACGACGACGCGGGCCCGGCGTGGGCGTGGGACGTGCTGGAGCTGGGCGAGCACACCGGCACGCACGTCGACGCGCCGATCCACTGGGTGACCGGCAAGGACGGGGAGGACGTGGGCGCGATCCCGGCGGGCCGGCTCGTCGGGCCGGCGGCGGTCGTCGACGTGACGGCGAAGGTGGCGGCCGACCCGGGCTACCTCGTCACGGTCGCGGACTTCGAGGCGTACGAGGCCGAGCACGGGCGGATCGCGGAGGGATCGTGGGTCCTGCTGCGGACCGGCTGGGCGGCGCGGGCCCATGACGCCGAGGCGTTCCTCAACGCGGGGCCGGAGGGGCCGGTCACGCCAGGCCCGGACGTCGCCGCGGCGGAGTGGCTCGGACGCGAGCGCGGCATCGTCGGCTTCGGCGTCGAGACCGTCGGCATCGACGCGGGCGCCGCGGGTGGGATGGAGCCGGCCTTCCCGGTCCACCACCACCTGCTCGGCAACGGCCGCTACGGCCTCACGCAGCTCGCGAACCTCGACCAGCTCCCGCCCACCGGCGCGATCGTCGTCGTCGCGCCGCTGCGGCTGGTCGGCGGCACCGGCTCGCCCACCCGCGCGCTCGCGCTCGTACCGGCCTGAGCCGTGCGGATCGCCCCCGAGCCCTTCGACGCGCCGGACAGCGCCGCGCTCCGCGAGGAGCTGCGGCTCGACATCGAGCGCCGCTACGGACGGCCTGACACCGAGCCGGGCGTCAAGCCGAGCACGGCCGACATCGCCGTCTTCCTCGTCGCGCGCGGGGACGACGGCGAGGCGGTCGGTTGCGTCGGCCTGCGGCTGCTCGACGAGCCCGGGACCGCGGAGCTCAAGCGCATGTACGTGCGGCCGCCGGCGCGCGGGACCGGGGTGGCGCGTGCGCTGCTGCGGGCGCTGGAGGACGAGGCGCGGGCGCGCGGCGTGACGCGGCTGCTGCTCGAGACCGGGCCGGAGCAGCCCGAGTCGATCCGCTTCTACGTCCGCGAGGGGTACGAGGAGATCCCGCTCTTCGGCGATTACGCCGGCTCGCCGCTCTCGCGCTGCTTCGCGCGCTCGCTCTAGATCACGACGCGCAGGACGACGATCGCGAGCGCGAGGGCCGCGATGAGGATCGTCAGGGCGAGGAAGCGCGAGAGCCAGAGGGTGGCCTTGGGCTCTCCGGGGTTGAGGCCGTGGGCGAGCATCGCGCGGACCTCGCGGCGGGTCGCGGCGGCGGGGGAGATGCGGCTGCGCTGGGTGGCGTCGGCGACGCGGGCGGCGCGGTCGTGGCGGGACGCGTCGCGCTCGACCTGACGGCGGGCGCGCTCGGCCTCCGCGAGCGCCTCGTCGCGCTCGCGCTGGAGCGCCTCGACGTCGGCGGCGGGCGGGGTGGAGCCGGTCGCGCGCTCCAGGCGGCGGACCGCGGCGTCGCGTTCGCGCGCGGCCTCGTCGCGGGCGGCCCGGGCGACGTCGAGCTGATGCTGGAGCGTCTCGACCTCCTCGGACCGGTCCTGCGCCTCGGCGACGTCGGCGGCGGAGAACGCGACGGTCGCGTCGGCGGCCTCCTGCCGCGCGGCCTGCGCGGCGGCGACCTGGGCGCGCAGCTCCTCGATCTCGGCGCGGGCGGCGGCGAGCTCGCCGGAGAGGTCGGGGTAGGCGGGCTCCGCGGGCGCGGGCGCCGGCGGTGGCGGGGCGGACGCGGGAGCCGGAGCGGCCTGCGCGAACGCGGCGTCGCGCTGCGCGATCAGCGTGTTGCGGTCCTTCCGCGCGGCGTCGCGGGCGGCGATGGCCGCATCGCGCTCGGCCTCCACCGGCGCGACCCGGGCGCGCAGCGCGGCGGCCTCCGCGCGCGCCTCTTCCAGCTCGTCCTCCGTCGGCGCGGCGGCCAGGCGGCGACGCAGCTCGGCGATCTCCTCCTGGCCGGCGGCCTGCGCGGCGACGGCGGCGTCGCGCTCGCGCACCGCCTCATCGCGGGCCCGCTCGGCGCCGGCGCGGGCCTCCGCACGCGCCGCCTCCATGCGCCCCTCGACGTTCTCGCGCAGCGCGTCGGCCTCGCGCACCGCGATCTCGCGCGCCTCGACCGCGCCCTCCAGGTCGGCGGCCAGCGCGTCGCGTGCGGCGACGGCGTCGTCGCGCTCGCGGGTCACGAGGTTGAGCTGCTGCGCGGCCGCGTCACGCGCCTCCACGGCCAGGTCCCGCTCGCGCGCCACCGCGTCGCGCGCGGCCACAGCGGCGTCGCGCTCGCGCTCGGCGGGGGAGCGGCGCGGCTCCGGCGGCGCGGTGCGGCGCGGTTTCGGGGCGGGCTCCTTCGCGGGCGCGTCGGCGGCCGGCTTGCGGCGGCGCGCGCCTGACATGCCGCGGCTCGGCGGCTCGAGCTCCACCGCGACCCCCGGCGCGACGGCCAGCTCCGCGCCCTCGAGCGCGACCTCGCCGCCGTCCCACGCGAAGGCCGCGACCCACGGCTCGCCGACGACGTCCGGCGCCCACGGCTTGTGGTCGAGCACGGCCAGCAGCCGCCGCGACGCCCCGTCGAAGCGCACGTCGAGCGTGGGCCGCACGAACCGCCGGCCCCGGACCCCGGTCCACGTCCCGACGACCTCGAGCCGGCCGTCCCCCGTCCATCCGAAGCGCTCGACGTCGAACGCGGGCGTCTCGACGCGCGGCGGCGTCGCCCCTGCTGCCATGGGACCTCAGGCTACCCAGCGCGGCGGATCACGGATGCGCCTCGTCGGTGTAGTACGGGACGTCGCTGGACCGCTTGACGATCACGTTGTCGCGCCGGTCGCGCGTGTAGACGCCGATCTTGTCGCTGTCCGGGTACACGGTCGCGGCGGGGTACCTGATCGTCGACCACATCAGCACGCGGCACGGCTCGGTGTCGCTGGCGTTGAAGATCTTGTGCGCGCCCTCGGGCGCCGGCGGGAAGAAGACGAGCTGCAGCGGGCCGAGCTCCTCGACGCCGTCTGGCGTGCGGACGCTCGCGCGGCCCGAGATCACGAGCAGCCACTCCTCCTCGGCCAGCTCGTAGTGGTAGGGGCAGAGCGCCTGCCCGGGCGGCAGCTCGTACAGCGACGCGCCCGTCTCGACGGCCCCGAGCCCCGGCCCCGGCCGCACCATCCCCGCGCGGAAGCCCTCCGGATCGGTCTCGTCGTACTGGAACTCGGGCTGGGTGAGATCGACGCGCTTCATGCGCCGCATCGTCGTCTACCCTTCGGCGGAATGCATCCCGCTGCCGTCGTCGACTGCGACGACCCCAGCTCTAGTACCGGGCCGCCACGAGGCGGCTCGCGGAGCACCCGATGATCGAGGTGCTCCTGATCCTGATCGGCGTCCTGCTGGTCGCGGCCTGTGGCGCGTTCGTCGCGGCCGAGTTCGCGTTCGTCACCGTCGACCGCGCCACCGTCGACCGCCAGGTCGAGAGGGGCGACGCGGGGGCGAAGGGCCTCCAGCACGCGCTGCACACGCTCTCGACCCAGCTCAGCGCCGCGCAGCTCGGCATCACGGTCACCAACCTGCTGATCGGCTTCATCGCCGAGCCCGCGATCGCGGACCTCATCGACGCGCCGCTCGAGACGCTCGGCGTCCCCGAGGGTGCGGTGCGCGGCGTCTCGGTGACGATCGCGCTCGTCCTCGCGACGACGCTGACGATGCTGTTCGGCGAGCTCGTCCCGAAGAACCTCGCGATCGCCAAGCCGCTCGCGACCGCCCGCGCGGTCCAGGGCTTCATGCGCGTCTTCACGCGCTCCACCGCGGTGATCGTGCGCTTCTTCAACGGGACGGCGAACAAGATCCTGCGCCGCCTCGGCGTCGAGCCCCAGGAGGAGCTCGCGTCCGCGCGCAGCGCGGAGGAGCTCGCGTCGCTCGTCCGGCGCAGCGGCGAGCAGGGCACGCTCGAGCCTGAGACCGCGACGCTCCTGCAGCGCTCGCTGACGTTCGGCGAGCGCCGCTCGGGCGACGTGATGACCCCGCGCGAGCGCATGCACTCGCTGCGCGAGGACGACACCGCGCTCACCGTGATGGAGACCGCGCGCGAGACCGGTCGCTCCCGCCTGCCGATCGTGTCCGACGACGGTGAGCGGATCCTCGGCATCGTCCACATCAAGGACGCGATGTCGATCCCCTACGCGCAGCGCGCGACGACGCCGGCGACGCAGGTCATGACCGAGCCCGTCGTCGTGCCTGACACGGTCGAGCTCGACCCGCTGCTCGCCCAGCTGCGCGCGGGCGGCCTGCAGATGGCGGTCGTGGTCAACGAGTTCGGCGGCTTCGACGGCATCGTCACGCTGGAGGACCTCGTCGAGGAGATCGTCGGCGAGGTGCGCGACGAGCACGACGAGGCGGACGACTCGATCCGCCGCACCGGCGACGGGTGGTCGATCTCCGCGCTGCTGCGCCCCGACGAGGTCGCGCGCGCCACCGGCATCCTGCTGCCCGAGGACGAGGAGTACGAGACGATCGGCGGCCTGGTCCCGTTCGAGCTCGGCCGCGTGCCCGAGGTGGGCGACACCGTCGAGGTCGAGGCGCGCGACCTCGATCGCGGGCGCCACCTCGCGACGCTGACCGTGCTCGCGATGGACGGCCTGCGCGTCGACCGGGTGCAGCTCGTCCACGAGCCGCTGCCCGAGGACGACGAGGAGGACGAGGGCTGATGGGCGACTTCGGCGCCATCGGCCTGTCGGTGATCCTGCTCGTGCTCAACGCGTTCTTCGTCGGGGCGGAGTTCGCGCTGATCTCGGCGCGGCGCTCGATGATCGAGCCGCGCGCGGAGGAGGGCAACCGCCTCGCGAAGATCACGCTGAGCGCGATGGAGAACGTGTCGCTGATGATGGCCGGCGCGCAGCTGGGCATCACGCTCTGCTCGCTCGGCCTCGGCTACCTGGGCGAGCCGGCGATCGCGCACCAGCTCGAGGGCCCGTTCCACGACCTCGGCATCCCCGACTCGCTCGTGCACCCGGTCGCGTTCATCATCGCGCTGTCGCTGATCGGCTACCTGCACGTCGTGCTCGGGGAGATGGTCCCGAAGAACCTGGCGCTCGCCGGGCCGGACCGCGCGGCGCTGATCCTGACCCCGCCCCTCGTCCTGATCGTGCGCGTGCTGCACCCGTTCATCGCCGCGCTCAACTGGATCGCCAACCACGTCCTGCGCGCCGTCGGCGTGACGCCGAAGGACGAGGTGACCTCGACCTTCACGCGCGACGAGGTCGCGGGGCTCGTGGAGGAGTCGCGCCGCGAGGGACTGCTCGACCCCGACGAGGAGCGGCTGGTCGTGGGTGCGCTGACGTTCACCGAGCGCGACGCGCGCTCGGTGCTGCTGCCGGTCGAGACGCTGGAGACCGTGTCGCCGCAGGTCACGCCGGCCGAGCTCGAGCAGGTCGCGGCGCGCACCGGCTACAGCCGCTTCCCGGTCGAGCGCGACGGCAAGCTCATCGGCTACCTGCACCTCAAGGACGTCCTGGAGTTCGAGGACCGCCACCGCAACCGGCCCATCGCCGAGTCGTGGATCCGGCCGCTGCCGACGGTCCGCTGCACCGACCGGCTGCGCGCCGTGCTCGCGACCATGCAGCGCTCCGGGGCGCACCTCGCGCGGGTGCGCGACGTGGACTCGCCGCGGACGCTGGGCGTCGTGGCGCTGGAGGACGTGCTGGAGGAGCTGGTCGGCGAGATCCGGGACGAGGCGGGGGCAAAGGCCTAGCGGCCTTTGCCCTTGCGGGAACGGCCGGGGGGCCGTTCCCGCCGGTCGATCAGCCGGTCGATCCCGCCGAAGACGACCTCGAGGTCGAAGAGCAGGTTCTCCTCCGGTCCGTCGTCGTCGCCGAAGACCCCGGACGCGGCGGCGCGGGCGACGGCGGGGAAGCGCTCGCTCGACGTCATCTGCCGGAGCGTGCGTGTGAACTCCTCGGGGTCGTGCGCGCCGGCCAGGCTCTGGTGCAGCTCGGCCGCGTTGCGCGCGACGGAGAAGACGACGTTGTTGAGGAGCAGCGTCGACGCGGCCTTCTCGGGCTCGCTGAGCGGCGTGCCGGCGAGCGCCTCCAGCGCGGAGTCCATCCACGCGACGCGGTTGGGGCCGAGCGCGGCCCAGCCGAGCGGGATGTGCAGGAACCACGGGTGCGCGCGGAGCGTGCTGAGCAGCGCCTCCGCCCACTCGGTGAGCTGCGCGCGCCAGCCGTCGGGCGTGGCGCGAAGCGCGGGCGGCAGGCCGACCGCGACGTCGACCATCAGCACGAGCAGCTCGTCCTTGCCGGCGACGTGGCGGTAGAGCGCCATCGGGGTGACGTCGAGCGCCTTGGCCACGCGCGCCATCGAGACGGCGTCGAGGCCGTCCGCGTCGGCGATCGCGATCGCGGCCTCGACCACGCGGCGCGGGGAGAGGCCCGGGCGCTCGCGGCGGGCGGGGCCCGGGTCGGCTTCGAGGTTCCACAGGCGGTCGAGCGTCACGGCGCTTGATCGTATCGAGGTATATGCTGTACACTCGGTATATGACGTATACAATCGAGGTGGACGGGCTGGTGAAGGCGTTCGGTGGCCGCCCCGTCCTGGACGGCCTGGACCTGCGCGTGGAAGGCGGGTCGATCCTCGCCCTGCTCGGCCCGAACGGCGCGGGGAAGACGACGACGGTCCGCGTGCTCTCCACGCTGCTGCGGCCGGATGGCGGGACGGCGCGCGTGGCGGGCCATGACGTGGTGCGCGAGGCCCGCGCGGTGCGGCGGGCGCTGTCGCTCACGGGCCAGTACGCGGCGGTCGACGAGCCGCTGACGGCGGAGGAGAACCTGCTGCTGATGGCGCGCCTGCGGCACCTGCCGCGGCGCCAGGCGCGGGCGCGGACCGAGGAGCTGCTGGAGCGGTTCGACCTCGTCGCGGCGCGCGGGCGGCGGGTCGCGACGTTCAGCGGCGGCATGCGGCGGCGCCTGGACCTGGCGATCTCGCTGCTCGGCTCGCCGTCGGTGATCGTGCTCGACGAGCCGACGACGGGGCTCGACCCGCGGTCGCGCCGCGCGGTGTGGGCCGCAGTCGAGGAGCTGCGCGCGGGCGGGACGACGATCCTCCTCACCACGCAGTACCTGGAGGAGGCCGACCGGCTGGCGGACCGGATCGCGGTGCTCGACGGCGGGCGGATCGTGGCCGAGGGCACGGCGGCGGAGCTGAAGGCGCGCACCGGCCACGCCTCGCTCGACGACGTCTTCCTCGCCCTGACGGAGCCGGCCGCGCTGGCGGAGGTGGCGTGATGCCGTACGTGGTCTCCGACGCGGCGACGCTCGTCGGCCGCTCGCTGCGCCACTCGCTCCGCAGCCCCGACGCGCTCATCACCGCGCTCGCGCTGCCGGTGATGCTCCTGCTGCTCTTCGTCTACGTGTTCGGCGGTCAGCTCGGCGCGGGCGGGGGCGTGGACTACGTCGACTACGTCGTGCCGGGCATCGTGCTGCTGTGCGCGGGCTTCGGTGCCGCGGGCACCGCGGTGAGCGTCAACGCCGACATGACGACCGGCGTCATCGACCGGTTCCGCACGCTCGACATCGTCGGTGCGACGGTGGTGGGCGGACACGTCGTCGCGAGCGTCGTGCGCAACGTCGTCTCGACCGCGCTCGTGGTCCTGATCGCGCTCCTGATCGGCTTCTCGCCCGACGCGGGGGTGCTCGACTGGCTCGCGGTGGCGGGCGTGCTCGTGGTCTTCATGGCCGGGATCGCGTGGCTGGCGGCCGCGGTCGGGCTGCTCGCCGCGAGCCCGGAGTCGGCCAACGCGTTCACGTTCGTCGTGATGTTCCTCCCGTACGTGAGCAGCGCGTTCGTCGACCCGGCGACGATGCCGGCGGGGCTCGAGTGGTTCGCGGTCCACCAGCCGGTCACTCCGGTGATCGAGACCGTGCGCGGGCTGCTGCTCGAAGGCGGCGCGGCGGGATCCGACGTCGTGGCCGCGCTGGCGTGGTGGACGGGCGCGATCGTGGTCGGCGCGGGCGCGTCGGCGGCGCTCTTCCGGCGGCGGACGGCGCGCTAGGTGAGCGCGTCGATGCGCCGGCGCAGGATCGTCGTGATGCGCTCGGGCGGCATCGTCTCCGGCGTCAGCGTGCCCTGGAGGGCGAGGCCGTCGGCGAGCGCGTGCAGCTCGGCGCCGGCGGCCGCGGGGTCCTGAGCGCCGAGCGCCTCGGCGAGCTGGCGGCACAGGCGGGCGATCGCGCCGTGGGCCTCGTCGCGCAGCGGGCGGAGCGCGGGGTCGACCTGCGCGCGCAGGCTGAACGCGAGCCAGACCTGCATCTCCGCGCGGCGCTCGTCGTCGAGCGGGACGAGCTCGGAGAGCAGCGCGAGCGCGGCGGCGCGCGGCGACTCCCACGGGCCGCCCGCCTCGATGCGCTCGGTGGCGCGCCGCACCACGAGCTCCATCGCGAACGTGAGCAGCTCCTCCTGCGTCGCGAAGTAGTGGCGCAGCGAGCCGCTCGACCAGCCGGCCTCGGCGGCGACGCGGCGGATCGACGCGGCCTCGACGCCGTGGCGGACGATGAGCCGCCAGACCGCCGCGGCCAGCTCGGCGCGGCGGGCGTCGTGGTCGACGGCCTTCGGCATGGGTCGACGTTCTAGCACACCTGTGCTAGAACAGAACGCATGCTCATCGCCGTCATCGTCGCCTGCGAGATCGGGTTCTGGGTGCTGCTGGGAGCAGGGCTCGCCACGCGCTACCTGCTGCGGCGCGAGCGGCTGAGCACGGTGCTGCTCGCGGCGGTCCCGTTCGTCGACCTGGTCCTCCTCGTCGCGACCGTGCTCGACCTGCGCGACGGCGCGACCGCGGGCTGGCAGCACGGCCTCGCGGCGGCGTACCTGGGGTTCTCCGTCGCGTTCGGGCCGTCGCTCGTGCGGTGGGCGGACGTGCGGTTCGCGCACCGGTTCGCGGGCGGGCCGCCGCCGGCCGGCAAGCCGCGCGGGGGAGCGGAGCGGCGCGCGTACGAGTGGCGCGAGTTCCGCAAGGCCGCCCTGGCGTGGGCGATCTCCTGCGGGCTGCTCGGGCTGGCCATCCTCGCGGTCGGCGACGCGGACCGGACGGAGGCGCTCCTCGGCTGGATCGCGCGGCTGAGCGTCGTGCTCGCGATCTGGTCGCTGTGGCCGATCTCGTACGCGGTCGAGGGCCTGCGCGGCCGCGACCGCCGGGCCGCGGAGGGCTAGCCGGCGAGCAGGCGCGCGCGGCCGGCCGGGTCGGTGACGCCCTCGGTGCAGAGGACGAGCGCGCGGTCGTCGGGCCGCAGGTGCCCGCGGTCGCGCAGGAGCAGGAGGCCCGCGAGCGCGGCGGCGCCGGTCTCGCCCGCCTCGACGCCGTCGGCCGCGAGGAGTCGCAGCGCCTCGGGCACGCGCGCGTCGTCGATCGCGGCGTACAGGTGGAAGCCGTGCTGGAGCTCGGGCCACGCGACGAGCGACGGCGTCTCGCACTGCAGCCCGGCCATGACGGAGTGCTCGGGCGCGTCGACGGTCAGCAGCTCGCCCGCCTTGACCGACTCGAGCACGCACGCGGCGCGGGTCGGCTCGATGCTCGCAAGGCGCGGGCCGGCGCCCGCGTAGTGGCGGACGCCCGCGGCCGCGAGCGCGCCGACGCCGACGGGGAGCGCGACGAGCGTCGGCGGCACGATCGTCGCCTCCTCGATCTCGGCGAAGATCGTCGTGTAGCCCTCGATCACCCACCGCGGCACGTCCGCGTAGCCGGGCCACGAGGTGTCGGAGATGATGAGCGTCGTGGCGCTCGCCTCCTGCGCGGCGCGGTGCACGGCGTCGTCGTAGCCGCCGTCGAGCACGTGGACGTCCGCGCCCTCCGACGCGATCCCCTCCACCCGCGCGGGCGCGGCGCCGGCGGGCATGAAGATGGTGGCGGGGAGCCCGAGCAGCCGCGCCATCCGCGCGACGGCCCGCCCGTGGTTGCCGTCGGTCGCCGTGCACAGCCGCGGCGCGTCGTCGCCCAGCGCGGCGCACACCGCGCGCAGCTCGTCCAGCGACGGCGCCGCCTGCTCGTCCAGCCCGGCCCGCTCCAGGGTCGCCCGCCGCACCGCCCACGACGCCCCGAGGATCTTGAACGCCGGCAGCCCCAGCCGCTCCGTCTCGTCCTTGATCAGCACGCTGCCGACGCCCAGCGCGGCGGTGCTCGCGGGCGCCTCCCGCAGCGGCGTCGGCGCGTACTCGGGGAACGTGCGATGGAATGCCCGCGGCGTCAGCACGTGCGCGCCCGGCCGCTCCGCCTCGGGCGCGGCCGCCCACGTCGGCGCGGCCTCCAGCACGTCCTCCGCGATGGTCACTTCGCCGGAAGCGAGCGGGCGTAGCTGACGCTGCGCTGCACCCACTCCGCCAGCGCGGGCTCCGAGGCGACCGCGGAGGGCGCGACGCGGAGCCAGCCGTCCATCTCGCGATCGCGCATGACGAACGGGTCGACGCCGGGGGCGGAGCGGAGGGCGTCGATCTCGTCGGGCTCGCCGCGCACGAGCAGGCCGCCCTGGCCGCTCACCGTCACGGACATGTTGCCGCCGACGAGGAAGGCCAGGCCGCCGAACATCCGCTTCTCCACCAGGCCCGGCTCGTCGCCGATCAGCGTGCGGACCCGCTGGGCCAGCTCCTCGTCGTACGCCATGGCGGGAGCATCACCGCAGCGGGCCCGGCAGGCAAGCCCTAAGCGGACGCTTTCAGTCCGCCTTCCCGCGCGAAGATGCGGCGCAGGATCGCGATCGATGACGCGTAGGTCGAGTCCATCCCGCGGTACGACAGGCCGCGGGCGCCGAGCGTGCGGGCCTGCGTGTACGGCGTGTCTGAGGCGTAGTGGATGATCCCGAAGTCGATCGGGAGCTTGGAGAACGAGACCTGCTCCCCGACCGGGTAGCGCGCGGTCTCCGCCAGCTCGTACACCGCCGCGCAGTACGGGCCGGCCTCCATCTCGACGACCGTGTACGCCTCGCGGTACCAGCGATCCAGGTACGCGCGGTTCTGGAGGAACGTCGACTTCACCGTCACCGCGCGCTGGTTGTCGAGGCCGCTGCCGAAGCGCAGGAACGGCGCGATGTCCTCGACCCCGAACGCGTTGTCGAGCCAGTAGCGCGTGTCGGAGTGCTCGTCGTGGACGGTCGACGACAGCATCACGTCGCCCACGTCGGCGTTCAGCGTCGCCGCCTTGCCCAGCACGTAGACGCCGGCGAGCGTGTCGCGGTCCTCGGTGATCTCGCGCAGGATGTTGTACGCCGCGAGACCGAGGGGGTAGTCGATGTTGAGGATCACCGCACGCGAGGCGCGCAGGGCGTCCGCGTCGACCGGGCCGAGCCGCGGATCGAGGCGCTCGGGCTGGAGCTGGCCGAGCGGGATCACCTGCGCGGCGACGCGCAGCGCGGTCTTGGAGTGCAGGTGCAGCACGCCCGCCTCGCGCTCGGCGGCGTGGCGCTCCTCGCCCTTGTCCGGGTACGCGTCGAAGTAGTCGCGGGCGACGAAGTAGAGGAAGTTCTCCCACGAGCCGCGCGTGCGGCCCTCGCGGAACATCCGCAGCTCCTCGCGCAGGTCCTCGGGGCCGTCCGTCTCGACCCAGCGCACGAGCTCGTCCTCGTGGCGCAGCGCCTCGGCGGTCACCAGGTTGGCGAGCGAGTGGGTGTTGGAGGAGACGACGTAGAGCGGCCCGTCGCCGAAGCCGGTCGCGTCGATCGCCTCGCGGACGGGGGTGAACCAGCGGCGCGTCATGCGCGCGTAGCCGACCGCGCTGCCGCCGAGCATCCGGATGCGCAGCCGCAGGCGCCGCTCGGCGACCTGGTTCATCCGGTCCTCGAACGCGGGGCCCCACACGGAGATGAGCCGCTCCCAGTCCTCCTCGCCGCCGCCGAGCGTCTCCGCCAGCGTCGCGGCGGTCGGCACGGCGTCGGCACCCGCCAGCGGCCAGCCGGTCGCGCGCAGCCGCACGCGCAGCTTGTTCCACTCGATCTGGTAGGCGACGAGCGTCGGGATGAGGTCGTCGAGGTCTGACGAGGAGGCGAGCAGCACGGCCAGCGTCCCGTCCGGCCCCTCGTACCAGCGGCGGCGGCGCGCGGGCGACTCGCGCGTGGGCCAGTCGTCGAGCGGCCCGATGCCGGCGCGGTCGAACTGCACCGCCTCCTGGCCCATCACGACGACGCGCGCGTCGGGGACGCAGGTCGGCAGGCGCTGGATCGAGTAGAGGAACGCACCGAGGTCGAGCTCCTCGGAGTCGGCGAGCGGATGCAGCGAGGAGCGGATCGCGCGGTGGCTCGACTCGAGGATCCGCAGGTCGGTCTCCCCGCGCGAGCGCAGCAGGGTGTTGTAGGTCCGCTGGTAGAGCGTCACCTCGTCGGCGATGGCCGACGCGTCGTCGGCGGGGAGGGCGAAGGGCGCGGTCACGCCTCTCATCCTGCCGCAGACAGCTCGGATCCGGTGTGTCGCAGCGCGCGGACCAGCGCATCGGCGGCAGGTGGGGCGCCGGTGCCCCGGGCCACGGCGCTGATGCGGCGGGTCAGGCGCCGGTCAGCGACGGGGCGCAGCACGACGTCGGGACGGCGGTGCGCGACGGCGAGCGCGGGCGCGAGCGAGACGGCCAGGCCGGCGGCGACGACCCCCTGGACGGCGAGCAGGTCGTCGGAGACGAATGCGACGTCGGGCTCGAAGCCGGCGGCGGCGCACGCGCGGCGGATGACCGCGTCGCGGCCGGTGGCGGTGCCGAGGACCCAGCGGTCGGCGCTCAGGTCGGCGAGCAGGACGTCGCGGCGCTCTGCCAGCGGGTGCGTCCGCGGGAGGACCGCGAGCATCGGGTCGTGCAGCAGCGTCGTGCGCTCCGTCCCCGGCGGGAGCGGCGCGGTGGCCGTTGGGAGGTCGGCGGCGGCGAAGACGACCGCGACGTCCGCGGCGCCGTCGGCCACCGCGCCGAGCGCGTCGTCGTGCCCGGCGGTGGTCAGCTCGACCTCCACGGCGGGGTGCTCGGAGCGCACCGTCGCGATGGCGCGGGGGAGGAGGTCGACGAACGCGGTGGGGAACGCGGCCACGCGCACGCGGCCGGTGCGCAGCGCGGCCAGGTCGTCGAGGTCCTGCTCGGCCCGCGCGGCTCGGTCGAGGAGCGCGGCGGCGTGGCGCAGGAGCAGCTCGCCCGCGGCCGTCGGCGTGACGCCGCGAGGGCGCCGCTCGAGCAGCGTGACGCCAGTGTCCTCCTCCAGCCGGGCGACGTGATGCGAGACCGCGGGCTGCGTGAGGCCGAGCGCGTTGGCGCCGGCGGAGATCGAGCCGTGCTCGGCGACGGCGGCGAGGACCTGGAGGCGGCGCAGATCGAGCATCGACGTTCATTATGGCTGTGCTTCGAACCATCGATGGATCGCGTGGGACGTTGGCTCCATGAACCAGACCATGACCGCCGTCGTCGCCTCCACCACCGGCGAGCCGGACGTGCTGCACACCGCCACCGTCGCCAAGCCCGAGCCCGGCCCGGGGGAGGTGCTGATCCGGGTCGCCGCCGCGGGCGTGAACCCGGTCGACTGGAAGACGCGCCGGGGCTCCGGCGCCCACCGGTTCGTGACGTTCCCGTGGATCCCCGGGTGGGACGTCGCCGGTGTCGTCGAGTCCGCCGGCATGGGCGTCGTGACGTTCGCGCCCGGGGACCGCGTCTTCGGGCTCGTCGCGTTCCCTCACCCGGCCGGCGCGTACGCCGAGTACGTCGTCGCGCACGTGTCGCAGCTCGCGCGGACGCCCGACGCGCTGACCGACGTCGAGGCGGGCGCGCTCCCGCTGGCCGCGCTCACCGCGTCGCAGGCGCTGTTCGACGCGGGCGGGCTGCGGGCCGGCGAGCGCGTGCTGATCACCGCGGCGGCGGGCGGCGTCGGGCACGTCGCGGTGCAGCTGGCGGCGAAGGCCGGGGCGGAGGTCGTCGCGGTCGCGTCGGGGCGCAACGAGGAGTACGTGCGCGGGCTCGGCGCGAGCGAGTTCGTCGACTACACCGCGGGCCCGGTCGGCGAGCGGCTGCGCGGGCCGGTCGACCTCGTCGCGGACCTCGCAGGCGGGCCGGGCGCGCGAGAGCTCGTCGGCCTCGGCGCGCGGGCGGTCTCGATCACCGCGCCGGACCTGGACGGCGCGACGTGGGCGTTCGTCGCGCCGCACGGCGGGGAGCTCGCCACCGTGGCCGCGCGCGTCAAGCCGACCGTCGCCGCGGTGATCCCGTTCGCCGAGGCCGCCCGGGCGCACGCGCTGAGTGAGGAGGGCCACGTCCGCGGCAAGCTCGTGCTGGTGCCCCGCTAGCGTCACTGGCCATGCTGAACGTCGCGCCCGAGGTCGCCGATGCCCTGGCCGAGGGCCGGGCGGTCGTCGCGCTGGAGTCCACGATCGTGTCCCACGGCCTGCCGCGGCCGGACAACGCGCGCATCGCGCGGGAGATCGAGCAGGCCGTCCGCGACGGCGGCGCGGTGCCGGCGACGATCGCGCTCGTCGACGGCACCGTCCGGATCGGGCTCGACGACGAGGGGCTGGACGCGATCGCGTCGCGCGACGGGGTCGTGAAGTGCTCGTCGCGCGACCTGCCGATCGCGGCGGCGCGCGGCGCGACGGGCGCGACGACGGTGGCGGCCACCGCGCACCTCGCCGCGCTCGCGGGCATCCGCCTGTTCGCCACCGGCGGGCTGGGCGGCGTGCACCGCGAGGCGCGTGAGACGTGGGACGAATCGGCCGACCTCGTCGCGCTCGCGCGCACCAACATCTGCGTGGTGAGCGCGGGCGTGAAGTCGATCCTCGACGTGCCCGCGACGCTCGAGCGCCTGGAGACGCTGGGCATCGGCGTCGCCGGCTACCGCACCGACCGCTTCCCCGGCTTCTACCTGTCCGACAGCGGCCACGCGCTGCCGTGGCGGCTCGACGACCCGGGCCAGGTCGCGGCGGTCCTGCGCGCGCGGGGCCCGCTCGGGCTGGAGAGCAGCGGGTTCGTGCTCGCCAACCCGCTTCCCGCGGACGAGCAGCTCGATCCCGCGCTGCACGAGCGCGTCCTGAGCGCCGCGCTGGCCGACGCCGAGGCGCAGGGGATCCGCGGCCGCGACGTCACCCCGTTCCTCCTGGCTCGCTTCCACCAGGACACCGAGGGCGAGTCGCTGCGCGCGAACGTCCGCCTCGTGCTCAACAACGCGCGGCTGGCGGCCGAGGTCGCGGCCGCCCTCGCCGCGACGCCCGCCTAGCGTCCGACGCGCTTCAGCGTCACCGACCCGTCCCACGTCACCCGCAGGGAGCCGGACGGGTCGGGGACGGTCGCGTCGATCTTCACCTTCAGCTTCGCGGTCTTGCCCTTGAAGGCCGAGAGCGGGTGCTTGGAGGTCGTCGCCTCCTGCGAGAGCGTGGTCGACGCGATGCCCTCGATCGGCTCGTCGCACTCGTTGGTGGTCGGCGCGATCGACCACTGGATCTCGACGGTGGAGCCCTTCACCTGCACGACGGCGGCGAGCCCGTCGTGCGCGACCTTGCGCGGCTTGGTGGAGCAGTCGACCGTGCGCTCCTTCTCGCGGTAGGTCGCCTTCGAGGCCTCGTAGTGCTCGATCGGCGTCGCCTTCGCCATGAACGTGCTGGCGTAGACCGGCTTGCGCAGGTCCATGAACCCGCCCGGCTTGTAGCTGTCGTACGACATCGCGCCTTCGCTGACGAGGCTGCGGACGCCGTCGTCGTAGCTCGCCTTCGACTCGCCCTTGAGCGTCACGTCGGTGAACTGCCACTTGGCCTGCCACGGCTTCTTCGCAGCGGCGTCGGCGGTGGCGGGGGTCAGGAGCGCGCCGGCGGCGAGGAGGCCGGCGAGCAGGCGGGTCTGGGAGAGCATGCCGCGCATCCTGCTTCGCGCCAGGCGACCCGGCATCGGGGGCGCCCCTAGTCCGCTTCCCCGAGGGTGGCCCCTACCCTCGCCCGGTGTCGATCGTCGTCGTCGGGGACCTGATGGTGGACGTCGTCGCGGCGGCGCTCGAGCCGATCGCGCACGCGTCGGATGCGGCCGCGCGCGTGACGTACGCGGGCGGCGGCGCGGCGGCGAACGTCGCGGCGTGGCTGGGGGAGCTGGGCGCGCCGGTCGTGCTCGTCGCGCGGGTGGGGGACGACCTCGTCGGGCACGGCGCGGTGGAGGAGCTGCGCGAGCTCGGCGTCGACGCGCGCGTCACGCTCGACCCCGAGCGGCCGACCGGCACCTGCATCGTGCTGGTGGAGCCGGGCGGGGAGCGGACGATGCTGCCCGACCGGGGCGCCAACGCCGCGCTCGCGCCGGAGGATCTGCCGGGGGAGGCGTTCGCGGCGCGTAGCGGCGGAGTCGGCGCCGGGCACCTGCACCTCTCCGGCTACACGCTGCTCGCGGACGACTCGCGCGCGGCCGGCCTCGCGGCGCTCGAGCGGGCGCGGGCGGCGGGCATGACGATCTCGGTCGACCCGGCCTCGGCCGCGCCGCTGCGCGCGTGTCCGCCGGAGCGGTTCCTGGAGTGGGTGAGCGGCGTCGACCTACTCGTCCCCAACCTCGACGAGGCGCAGGCGCTGACGGGTGAGGCGGACCCGGAGGTCGCGGCGAGGAGGTTGGTGGGGGTGGCCGCGGAGGTCGTGGTGAAGCTCGGCGCCGGCGGCGCGCTGTGGACCGACGGCGCGGAGGTCGTGCGCGTGGCGGCGCCGGCGACCACCGTCGCGGACACCACCGGCGCGGGCGACGCGTTCGCCGCCGGCCTGCTCGCCGCCCGCCACGCCGGTGCGGACCCGCGCACCGCCCTCCGCGCGGCGGCGGCGACCGGCGCCCGCGCGGTCGGGCTCACCGGCGCGCGCCCACACCGCCGCTGACGCCGCGAGTCGACTTCCCACGCAGACGGTGGGACATTCGACTCGCGGTCGGGGAGGCGCCGCGACGCGCGCCACCCTGTCGCGCGCTGCGCGCCATTCGCGCGACGTTCCGTCTCTTGGTTCGCGCGCGGGGAGGGAGGAGCATCGGTGTCGGCCGCCCACGACCACTGGACTCCTCCTGTGACCACCGCCACCGCAGACACCACCAAGGCGCCGACCGAGGCGCCGCTCCTCGAGAACTACGTCGACGGCGCCTGGCGTGCCGCGACCGCGGCCGACACGCTGGAGAGCCGCGACCCGGCGACCGGCGCGCTGCTCGCGAAGGTCCCGCTCTCCAACGCGCAGGACATCGACGCCGCCGTCCAGGCCGCGCAGGCCGCGCTCCCGCAGTGGCGCGCCACGCCGCCGGCCGTCCGCGCCCGCGCGGTGATGAAGCTGCGCGACGCGCTCGCCCAGCACCAGGACGAGCTCGCGCGGCTGGTCACCCAGGACATGGGCAAGACCGTCGACGACGCGTTCATGGAGGTCGGCCGCGGCATCGAGTCCGTCGAGGCCGCCATCGGCATCCCGCACCTGCTCAAGGGCGAGAACCTCGAGCAGGTCGCGCGCGGCGTCGACGTCCACATGGTCCGTCAGCCGGTCGGCGTCGTCGCGGCCATCACGCCCTTCAACTTCCCGGCGATGATCCCGCTGTGGTTCCTGCCCTACGCCATCGCGTGCGGGAACACGTTCATCCTCAAGCCGTCCGAGCAGGACCCGACCCCGAGCCGCCGGATCCTCGAGCTGATCGACGGCATCGAGGAGATCCCCAAGGGCGTCGTCAACCTCGTCCACGGCGCGCACGACGCGGTCAACGCGCTGCTCGACCACCCGGGCATCGACGCGATCTCGTTCGTCGGCTCGGCCAAGACCGCCCGCTACATCGCCACCCGCGCGGCGGAGCAGGGCAAGCGCGTCCAGGCGCTCGGCGGCGCGAAGAACTCGATGGTCGTCATGCCCGACGCCGACGAGAAGCTGCTCACCGGCGGCGTCATGGGCTCCGCGTTCGGCGCGGCCGGCCAGCGCTGCCTCGCCGGCTCGATCGCGCTGCTCGTCGGCACCAAGGAGGAGCAGGACCGCTCGCTGCGCCTCCTCGTGGAAGCCGCGAAGGAGCTCAAGGTCGGCCCCGGCGACGACCCGCACACCGACGTCTGCCCGGTCGTCAGCCCCGAGGCCCGCACGCGCCTCGTCGGCAACATCGAGACCGCGGTGAGCGAGGGCGCGACGGTCGTCCTCGACGGCCGCGAGACCGGCGCCGGCGACGGCGGCGCGCAGCTCGGCCCGACGATCCTCGACAACGTCGCCTCCGACTCCCACGCCGCGCGCGAGGAGCTGTTCGGCCCGGTCCTCAGCGTCGTGCGCGTCGACACGCTCGACGACGCGATCACGTGGACGAACGAGAGCCGCTACGGCAACAGCGCGATCATCTTCACCGAGTCGGGCGGCGCCGCGCGCGAGTTCCGCTTCGGCATCGGCGCCGGGATGATCGGCGTCAACGTGGGCGTCGCCGCGCCCGTCGCGTGGTTCCCGTTCGCCGGCTGGAAGGACTCCATCGACGGCGACCTGCACGCGAACGGCACCGACGCCATCGAGTTCTACACCCGCAAGAAGGTCGTCACGGAGAGGTGGGCATGAGCGATCACGCGCAGCTGCAGCAGGACGCCAGCGACCACCTGCTGCTGCACTTCGCCCGGAACGGGGCGTTCGGCCCGGACAAGAAGGAGCTGCTGGTCCTCGACCGCGGCGAGGGCCCGTACGTCTTCGACACGAAGGGCCGTCAGTACCTCGACGGGCTGAGCAGCCTCTTCTGCTCGCAGATCGGCTACTCGTACGGCGAGGAGATGGCCGCGGCCGCCGCGTCGCAGCTGACGACGCTCGCGTTCAACACGAACTGGGGGACCGCGCACCCGGCCGCGATCAAGCTCGCCACGAAGCTCGCGTCGCTCGCGCCGGAGGGCATCGAGCACGCGTTCTTCACGAGCGGCGGCTCCGAGTCGGTCGAGGCGGCGTGGAAGCTCGTCCGCCAGTACCACCTGGCCAACGGCGAGCCGCAGCGCACGAAGGCGATCGCCCGCCACATCGCCTACCACGGCGTCACGCTCGGCGCGCTCTCCTTCACCGGCGTCCCCGGCTTCAAGGAGCCGTTCGGCACGCCCGCCGTCCACACCCGGCACGTCTCCAACACCAACGCCTTCCGCCGCGTCGGCCCGGGCCGCGAGTTCGAGACCGAGGCCGAGTTCACGCAGTTCCTCCTCGACGAGATGGAGGAGGCGATCCAGGCCGAGGGCCCGGAGACGGTGGCGATGATCATCGCCGAGCCGCTCCAGAACGCCGGCGGCTGCCTGGTGCCGCCGGAGGGCTACTGGCCGGGGCTGCGCGAGATCGCCGACCGCCACGGCATCCTCCTCGTCGCCGACGAGGTCATCACCGGCATGGGCCGGCTGGGCGAGATCTTCGGCGTCACCCGCTTCGGCGGGCAGCCGGACCTGATCACGACCGCCAAGGGCCTGACGTCCGCGTACGCCTCGATGGGCTGCGTGATGGTGGGCGAGAAGGTCGCGACCGCGATCCACAAGCCCGGCGTGACGCTGCTGCACGGCATCACGTTCGGCGGGCACCCGGTCGCGGCGGCGATCGCCCTCAAGAACCTCGAGATCTTCGAGCGCGACGGCGTGCTCGAGAACGTCCGCGCCCACGAGGGCTACCTCCAAGAGCGCATGGAGACCCTGCGCGCGCTGCCGATCGTCGGCGACGTGCGTGGCGCGGGCTACTTCTGGGCCACCGAGCTCGTCAGCGACGGGGTCGAGGGCAAGTTCGACGCCGACCAGCGCGAGGACCTCCTCCGCGGCTTCCTCCCCGGGAAGCTGCTCGAGGCCGGCCTCATCGCGCGCGGCGACGACCGCGGCGACAGCGTCCTCCAGGTCGCGCCGCCGCTGATCAGCGACAAGCCCGTCATCGACGAGCTGGTCGAGAAGCTCGCGGAGGTCCTCACCGCCGCGGGCGAGCACATGAACGTCAAGTCAACTGCAGGAGTCGCGTAGATGCGCGTCGGTGTCGTCAAGGAGATCAAGCCCCAGGAGCGCCGCGTCGCGCTGACCCCGGCGGGCGCCCTCGAGCTGGTCAAGGCCGGCCACGAGGTGCTCGTCGAGCGCGAGGCGGGCGTCGGCTCGGGCTTCGAGGACGTCGCCTACGAGCAGGCGGGCGCGAAGATCGTCGCGTCGGTCGACGAGGTGTGGCAGACGTCCGAGCTCCTGCTGAAGGTCAAGGAGCCGATCGCGCCCGAGTACGGCCGGCTCAACCCGGACGCGACGCTCTTCACCTACCTGCACCTCGCGCCCGATCCCGACCTGACCGACGCGCTCATGAAGTCGGGCACGACGGCGATCGCATACGAGACCGTCGAGGACGCGCAGGGCGGCCTGCCGCTGCTCGCCCCGATGTCGGAGATCGCGGGCCGCCTGGCCACGCAGGCCGGCGCGTACTGGCTCCAGGCCCCGTACGGCGGCAACGGCACGCTGATCGGCGGCGCGCCCGGCGTCGCCCCCGCGCGCGTGCTCGTCATCGGCGGCGGCGCGGTCGGCACCCACGCGGCGCGCGTGGCGGTCGGCATGGGCGCCGACGTGACGATCCTCGAGCGCTCGATCCCGCGCATCAAGCACCTGGAGGAGCTGTTCGACGGCCGCGCGGTGCGCGTCCTGATGAGCGACACCCTCACGCTCCGCCGCGAGCTCGCCACCGCCGACCTCGTCGTGGGCGCGGTGCTGATCCCCGGCGCCAAGGCCCCGCACCTGATCCGCCGCGAGGACCTCGCGCTGATGCAGCCGGGCTCGGTCATCACCGACGTGGCGATCGACCAGGGCGGCTGCGCGGAGACCTCCAAGCCGACGACGCACGCCGAGCCGACCTACGTCGTCGACGGCATCGTCCACTACTGCGTGGCGAACATGCCGGGCGCGGTGCCGCGCACCTCGACGCGGGCGCTCACGAACGCCACACTGCCGTACGTGCTGCGTCTCGCCTCCGGCGTCGACACGGCGCTCGCCGCCGATCCCGGGCTGGCGAAGGGTCTGAACGTCAAGGGCGGCGAGATCGTCAACGCCGAGGTCGCGACCGCCTACCGCGAGATCAGGAGCGCCGTGACCGCATGAGCACCATCGAGGACGTCAAGACCTACGGCAACGTCGTCGACGGCGAGCGCGTCGGCGCCGTCGCCGGCGGCCTGGCGGAGGTGATCGCGCCGGCGACCGAGGAGGTCATCGCGCGCGTGCCCGACGGCACGGCGGAGGACGTCTCGCGCGCGGTGGACGCCGCGTCGCGGGCGGCCGCCGCCTGGGGTCGCACCACGCCGGCGGAGCGGGCGGAGAAGCTGCTCGCGCTCGCCGACGCGCTGGATGCGAACGCCGCCGAGCTTGGCGACCTCGAGGCGCTCAACGCGGGCAAGCCGCGGGCCGCGGCGGCGGACGAGATCCCGCTCTGCTCCGACCACCTGCGCTTCTTCGCGGGCGCCGCGCGCGTCCTGGAGGGCAAGGCGGCCGGGGAGTACGTGAGCGGCTACACGTCGTTCGTCCGCCGCGAGCCGATCGGCGTGGTCGGCCAGATCACGCCGTGGAACTACCCGCTCGCGATGGCCATCTGGAAGATCGGCCCGGCGCTCGCCGCGGGCAACACGATCGTCCTCAAGCCGTCCGAGCTGACGCCGCTGACCACGATCCGCCTCGCCGAGCTGGCCGCCGACATCCTCCCGAAGGGCGTGCTCAACGTCATCACCGGCGAGGGGGATCCGGTCGGCTCCGGGCTCGTCAAGCACCCCGACGTGCGGCTGATCTCGCTGACCGGCAGCGTCGGCACCGGCAAGGCGATCGCGCGCGCGGCCTCCGACACTCTGGCCCGGGTGCACCTCGAGCTGGGCGGCAAGGCGCCGGTCGTCGTGTACGACGACGCGGACGTGGAGGCCGTCGCGGCGAACCTGCGCGTCGGCGCGTTCTTCAACGCCGGCCAGGACTGCACCGCGGCCTGCCGCGTCATCGCGACGCCGGGCGTGTACGACGCGCTCGTCGCGGCGACGGCGGAGCAGGCCAAGACGCTGGTCCTCGGCGACCCGTTCGGCGCCGACGACGTCGAGCTGGGGCCGGTCATCGCCGAGCGCCAGCGCGAGCGGGTGCTCGGCTTCGTCTCGCGCGCGGCCGACGCCGGGGCCGAGGTCGTCACGGGCGGCAGCGCCTGGGGCGAGCGGGGCTTCTTCGTGGAGCCGACCGTCGTCGCCGGCCCCGCGCAGGACTCCGAGATCGTCCAGCGCGAGGTGTTCGGCCCGGTCGTGTCGATCCAGCGCGCCGCCTCGGAAGAGCAGGCGATCGCCTGGGCCAACGACTCCGTCTACGGGCTCGCCTCCTCCGTCTGGACCCGCGACGTCGCGAAGGCGATGCGCGCCACGCAGCAGCTGAACTTCGGCTGCGTGTGGGTCAACGACCACCTTCCCTTCCTCTCCGAGATGCCCCACGGGGGCTTCGGCCAGTCCGGCTACGGAAAGGACCTGTCTGCGTACTCCCTGGAGGAGTACACGCGGATCAAGCACGTGATGATCAACCTCGAGGCCTGAGCTTCTTCCTATGAGCACTTCCGCCCCCGTCCAGCTCGACCGCGCCCGCATCGCCGAGATGACGGAGCGCGAGCAGCAGAAGCTCGACGCCGCGACGCCCAAGTCGGGCGAGCTGTACGCCCGCGCCCAGAAGTCCCTGGCCGGCGGCGTCGCGTCGTCGTACCAGCTGCGCGACCCGTGGCCCATCTACCTCGAGCGCGGCGAGGGCCCGGTCGTGTGGGACGTCGACGGCAACGAGATGCTCGACTTCCACAACGGCTTCGGCTCGATGGTCCAGGGCCACGCGCACCCGGCGGTCGGCAAGGCGATCAACGACCGCTACGCGCTCGGCACCCACTTCGCCGCGCCGACCGAGGACGCGGTCGTCGTGGGCGAGGAGCTCCAGCGCCGTTGGGGCCTGGAGCGCTGGCGCTACACGAACTCGGGCTCCGAGTCGACGATGGACGCGATCCGCATCGCGCGCGCCTACACGGGCCGCGACACCGTGATGAAGATCTTCGGCTCCTACCACGGCCACCACGACACGGTGATGGTCTCGATCGGCGTCGAGTACGACAAGATCGGCGACCCGGAGAACCTCGCCTCGCTGCCGTACGGCGCGGGCATCCCGCAGGCCGTCGTCGACATGACCGTCGCGGTGCCCTTCAACGACGCCGGCGCGATGGAGCGCCGCATCGAGAAGCTGGACGCCGAGGGCCGCAAGCCCGCCTGCGTGATCATGGAGGCGGCGATGATGAACCTCGGCGTCGTCCTCCCGGAGGAGGGCTACCTCGAGGCCGTCCGCGAGATCACCCGCAAGCACGGCATCGTCCTGATCTTCGACGAGGTCAAGACCGGCATCTGCATCGCCGCCGGCGGCGCGACCGAGCGGTGGGGCGTCAAGCCCGACATGGTCACGCTGGCCAAGGCGCTCGGCGCGGGCATGCCGACCGGCGCGATCGGCGGGACCGAGGAGGTCATGTCGGTCGTCGAGGACGGCTCCGTCTACCAGGTCGGCACCTACAACGGGAACCCGCTCGGCATGGCCGCCGCGCGCGCGAACCTCCTCGAGGTCATGACGCCCGAGGCCTACAAGCACCTCGACGCGCTCAACGAGCGCATCGTCTCGGGCTGCCAGGGCGTCGTCGACAAGTACCGCCTGCCCGGCTACGCGCTCGGCATCGCGGCCAAGGGCTGCGTCACGTTCGCGACGGAGAAGGTCGTCGACTACGCGTCCTTCAAGGCCGCCCAGGACGCCGAGCTGTCCGAGCTCGCCTGGCTCTTCAACATGAACCGCGGCATCTTCATGACGCCGGGCCGCGAGGAGGAGTGGACGCTGTCGGTCACCCACACCTTCGAGCACGTCGACCACTACGTGAAGGTCTTCGACGAGCTCGCGGCCGAGCTCACCGCCTAGGCACGAAACCTCTCCTGAGGACCCGAAGGGCCCGCCTCGTGCGGGCCCTTCGCCGTTCCGCGGGCGGAGTACCCTTGCGGCGCCCGTGCGCGCCCGCGCCATCGACAACCAGAAGATCGCGCTGCTGTGCGCGGTGGGGTTCCTCGGGCTCCTCGCGCTCGCGTTCTGGTCGTACGGCGACACCGTGTGGGAGGACGTGCCGTCGGACTACGCGACCTACCGCGGTGGGGGCCTGGAGTTCCGCCATCCGCAGGGGTGGGAGGCGATCGGCGACCCGGCGGCGACGCTGACCGTCCGCGCCCGTGGGCGGGAGGGGGAGCGGCTGGCGCCGCTCGTGCTCGTCCAGCGCTACCGCGACGGCGACACGCAGGCGATGCAGCGCGCGGAGGCGCGCATCACCGACCTCGTCGAGGGCGAGCGGCTGCACATGAGCCCGTACGAGATCGACGTGCCCGGCGCCGACGGCGCGTCCGCCCGCTCGGTCGAGGTCAAGGCCCGCAACGGCAAGGTGCACAGCATCACCGCGGTCACCGCGAGCAAGGGCGACACGGTCACCGCGTTCACCGTCCGCGGCCCCGTGACCGACGGCGCGGACAACGCGCGCAACATCGCCGGCTCCCTGCGGCTGGAGGACTGACGTGGCCGAGCGCGGGAAGGTCGCGATCGTCGGAGCGGGAGGGGTGGGCGCGACCATCGCCTACGCGTCGCTGGTCCGCGGGGTCGTGCAGCACGTCGCGCTGTACGACCGCGACGGCGCGAAGGCCAAGGCCGAGGCGCTCGACCTCGTCCACGGCTCCCAGTTCGTCAAGCCCGTGCGGGTGACCGGCAGCGACGACATCGAGGTCACCGCCGACGCCGAGGTCATCGTCGTGACCGCGGGGGCGAAGCAGGACCCGGGCCAGACGCGGCTCGAGCTCGCGGGCGTGAACGTGAAGATGTGCCGGACGCTCGTCCCGGAGCTCGTCGACCTGTCGCCCGATGCGGTGCTGCTGCTCGTCACCAACCCGGTCGACGTCGTGACCTACGCGGCCGAGCGCGTGGCGGGCCTCCCGCGCGGGCGGGTGATCGGCAGCGGCACCGTGCTCGACTCCTCGCGGCTGCGGACGCTCGTGGCCGAGCACTGCGGCGTCGCGGTGCAGAGCGTGCACGCGTTCATCGCGGGCGAGCACGGCGACTCGGAGCTGCCGGTGTGGTCGCAGGCGACGATCGGCGGCGTGCCGCTGCGCGACTGGCCGCGGGTCGACGAGCGGGCGCTGTCGGAGATCGCGCACCGGGTCGTGACCGCGGCCGAGCAGATCATCCGGGGCAAGGGCGCGACGACGTACGCGATCGGGCTCGCGGCGACGCGCATCCTGGAGGCGTTGCTGCGCGACGAGCGCGCCGTGCTGCCCGTCTCCACGCTGCTCGACGGCCAGTACGGCATCGAGGACGTCTGCCTGTCGCTGCCGTCGATCGTCGGACGCGACGGCGTCGAGAACGTGCTCACCCCGCCGTTGTCGGCCGACGAGGTCGGCGCGCTGCGCCGCTCGGCGCAGACCGTGCGCGACGTCGCGCGGTCGCTCGGCCTGTAGCCGGGGTGACCTCGGACGCCACCTTGGTGCGCTTGCGGCGACGGCCCGTGGCGGAGAGGGTGGAGGCATGACCAGGAAGCGCCTCACCATCGCCGCCTCGCTCCTCGCGCTGACCGCCGGCGCCGCACCGGCCCTCGCCGCCCAGCAGAACACGCTGAAGGGCGCGCCGACCTTCGAGGTGTGGACCGACCAGTACCACGCGGTCGGGCTCCCGTTCGACAAGAAGCTCACGCGCACGGACGGCAAGTACCGCATCACCGTCACCGTCGGCAGCACGCGCGCCACGCAGGTCCGGTACAAGCGCCCCCACGGCTCGAACTTCGTCTACGAGGCGCGCGTCCCCGTCAAGGGCTTCAAGGTCGGCAAGAAGTACACGCTGAAGATCGCGATCCCCGGCCAGGCGACCATCACCCGGACGGTCACGCTGAAGGAGATCCCGGGCGAGCGCGAGGGCTGACCGCGCGCAGCTCGGGCGGGATGCGCTCCCACGCGCCGTCGATCACGCCGCTCGCGATCAGGGCGGCGGTCGGCGGCGCGTGGATGATGCCCTCGCGGCCGTGGCCGGTGGCGACGACGACGTCGTCGGCGACCGGGCCGAGCAGCGGGAGCCCGTCGGCGGACGCGGGGCGCAGGCCCGCGCGGGCCTCGACGAACGCTGCGTCCGCCAGCGCCGGGACGAGCCGGGTCGCGATCGCCGCGAGGGTGCCGACGCTCGCCAGCGACGGCGCCGCCTGGAAACCGCGGTCGAGCACGGTCGTGCCGCACCACACCGTCCCGTCGGCGCGGGGGACGAGCGAGCCCGCCGAAGAGCGGAGCGTCGTCCGCAGCGGCGGCGCGGCCCCGGGCGCGGCGCGCACGATCAGCCCTTCGCCGAGCACCGGCCGGACGGGGAGCGCGAGCGGCGGCAGCGCCCACGCGCCGGTCGCCACGACGAGCGTCCCGTAGCCGACCCGCTCGCCGTCCTCGAGCCGCACCCGTCGCCGCGCGACGTCGATCTCCGCCGCGCCGCAGCCCGCGGTGACGACCACGCCGCGCCGCCGGCCGGCCTCGCGCAGCGCGCGCGTGAGCAGGTCGGTGTGGACCGCCGCGGTGCCGGGGAGGTGGAGGACCTCGCTCGTGGGCGCCAACCCGGGCTCGACCGCGCGGGCGGCGCGCGCGTCGAGCCGCTCGCACCGCCAGCCCGCCGCGGCGGCGCCCTGGACGGTCGCGGTGAGGAACGGCTCGCCGGGCGTGCCGACGCGCAGCTCCCCGCGCCGCTCGAACCCGCTCGGCATGTCCGCCTCCGCCGCCAGCTCGGCGGCCCACGCCGGCCACGACGCGACGGCCGCCGCGTTGAACCGCCCGAGCGGCCCCGCCCACTCGTGCGGGTCGGTCGGGGAGAGGATGCCCGCCGAGGCGCGCGTCGCGCCGCCGCCGGGCACGCCGCGCTCCAGCACGACGACCGACACGCCGCGGCCCGCGACCTCGCGCGCGACCGCGAGGCCGATCGCGCCGGCCCCGACCACCACCACGTCCGCGGTCACCATGGGACGGGAGTGTGCCGGACCGGCCGCGCGGCGAGTCTGGCGCGTGGTCGCCGGGCCGGATGCGAAGCTGCCCCGGTGCCGACACCGATCATCCTCGACTGCGACCCCGGCCACGACGACGCGATCGCCATGATCCTGGCCGCCGCGCACCCCGCGGTGGAC
The DNA here is from genome assembly GCF_056863265.1 of Parviterribacter multiflagellatus. Taxonomy (NCBI): domain Bacteria; kingdom Bacillati; phylum Actinomycetota; class Thermoleophilia; order Solirubrobacterales; family Parviterribacteraceae; genus Parviterribacter; species Parviterribacter multiflagellatus. The sequence goes on along the minus strand of NZ_JBXPIZ010000012.1, from coordinate 65,240 downwards.
CTGCGCGCGATCACGACCGTGGCGGGCAACGGCGGGCTCGACAGCGTGACCCACAACGCGCGGGCGGTCGCGACGCTGGCGGGCATCCGGGACGTGCCGATCGCCGCGGGCGCCGACCGCCCGCTCGCCGGCACCCCGCACGAGGCGGCGGCGGACATCCACGGGGAGAGCGGGCTCGACGGGCCGCCGCTCCCCGACCCGGCCGTGCCGCTCGACCCGCGCGGCGCGCCCCGCCTCATCGAGCACACGGTCGCCGCCGCCGACGAGCCCGTCACGCTCGTCGCCACCGGCCCGCTGACCAACGTCGCCATCGCGCTCGACACCGTGGACCACGCGCGCATCGCGCAGGTCGTGTGGATGGGCGGCTCGACCGAGCGCGGCAACCGGACGCCGTACGCCGAGTTCAACGCGTACACCGATCCCGAGGCGATCGCGACCGTCCTCGCGAGCGGCATCCCGTTCACGATGCTCGGCCTCAACCTGACCCACCAGGCGCTCGCGACGCCCGACGTCGTCGACGCGATCCGCGCGCAGGACACGGAGCTGGCGCGCACCGTCGCGGACTGGCTGACGTACTTCGGCGACACGTACCGGACGGTGTTCGGGATGCCGGCGCCGCCGGTCCACGACCCGTGCGCGGTCGCGCTGCTGGCCGAGCCCGGCGTCGTGACGACGCAGGACGCGTTCCTCGCCGTCGAGACCGAGGGCCGCTGGACGCGCGGTGCGACCGTCGCGGACCTCCACGGCCGTTTCGGCCACCGTGCCAACGCGAAGGTCGCGACGGCGCTCGACGTCCCGCGCTTCTGGGCGCTCGTGACAGACGCGGTGCGCGCGCTCGGCTGACCCGACCGATGGATCGCGAGGCCGCGCCGGGTCTACACCGGTGTGGACCTGGACTTCGAGACCGCCGTCGCCGCGCACCGCGCCGGGCTGCACGCGCACTGCTACCGCATGCTGGGCTCGCTGCCCGACGCCGAGGACGCCCTCCAGGAGACGCTCCTGCGCGCGTGGCGCAGCCTCTCCGCGTTCGAGGGCCGCAGCTCGCTGCGCACGTGGCTCTACCGCATCGCCACCAACGTCTGCCTGCGGGCGATCGAACGCCGGCCGCCGCGCGCCCTGCCGGTCGACCTGCAGCCCACGCCGAGCGACCCCGACGTGCCGCTCGGCCCGCGGACCGTCGAGCAGATCTGGCTCGACCCGTACCCGGACGACGCGCTCGCGCACGCCCACGACGCGTCGCCCGAGGCCCGCTACGAGGTGCGGGAGAGCATCGAGCTGGCGTTCGCCGCCGCGCTCCAGCACCTCCCGCCGCGCCAGCGGGCGGTCCTGCTGCTGCGCGACGTGCTCGGCTTCAGTCCGGCCGAGATCGCGACCGCCCTGGAGACGAGCGCGCCGGCCGTGTCGAGCACGCTCCAGCGCGCGCACGCGGCGGTCGACGCGCGCCTGCCGGCGCAGAGCCAGCAGCAGACGCTGCGGACGATCGGCGACGCGCGGCTCACCGAGCTCGTCACGCGCTACGTCCATGCGTGGGAGGCCGGCGACGTCGACGCGCTCCTCGCCCTGCTGACCGAGGACGCGACGGTCGCGATGCCGCCGCGCCCCGAGTGGTACCGCGGCCGGGAGGACATCGGCCGGTTCTTCCGCCGCGGGCCGTTCGGCGCGGGCGAGCGGTGGCGCCTGGCCCCGCTGCGCGCCAGCGGGCAGGTCGCGTTCGCGGTGCGGGACGCGGGCGGCGAGCCGCACGCGATCGCGGTCCTCACGCTCGACCCCAGCGCCCGCATCGCCGACATCACCGCGTTCCTCGGCGCGGGCACGGTGGAGCGGATGGAGCGATGGATCCGCCCCGCCGCCCGGATCTGAACCACCATGCACCCCACAGCAGCCCAGAGCCGATGGGTCCTCGTCCTCGCGTCGGCGGCGTCGTTCATGGCGGCGCTCGACACGCTGGTCGTGACCACCGCGCTCACCACCATCCGGCTCGACCTGGACGCCACCGTCGAGCAGCTCGAGTGGACGGTCAACGCCTACAACCTCACGTTCGCCGTCTCGCTCATGACCGCCGCCGCGCTCGGCGACCGCTTCGGCCGGCGGCGGATGTTCGCGGCCGGCCTCGTGCTGTTCGCGCTGGCGTCGGCGGCGTGCGCGATCGCGCCGTCGGTCGGCACGCTCGTCGCCGCGCGCGCGGTGCAGGGCGTCGGCGCGGCGGTCATCACGACGCTCGCCCTCGCGATCGTCGGCCACGCGTTCCCGCCCGAGAGGCGCGGCGCGGCGCTTGGCGCGTTCTTCGCCATCACCGGCCTGGCCGTCGCCAGCGGCCCGCTGATCGGCGGCGCGATCGCCGAGGGCCTGGCGTGGCAGTGGATCTTCTGGCTCAACGTGCCGATCGGGCTCGCGCTCGTGCCGCTCGTCCGGCGCCGCATCCCGGAGAGCTTCGGCCCCGCGACCGCGCTCGACCTGCCCGGCCTCGTGCTCGTCACGACCGGCGTGCTCGGCGTCGTCTGGGGCCTGGTGCGCGGCAACCCGGCGGGGTGGGGGAGCGCGGAGGTCGTCGGCGTGCTCGTCGCCGGCGCGGTGCTCGTCGCGGCCTTCGTCGCGTGGGAGCTGCGCGGCACGCGCACGCCGATGCTCCCGATGGCCTACTTCCGCGACCGCGGCTTCTCGGCGGGCAACGCGGCGAGCTTCTTCGCGGTCGCCGCGCTCTTCACCGGCGTCTTCTTCCTGCCCCAGTTCTTCCAGACGAGCCTCGGCTTCTCGCCGCTGGAGGCGGGCCTCGGCCTGCTGCCGTGGACCGCGACGCTCTTCTTCGTCGCCCCGGTGGCGGGTGCGCTCGTCGACCGGCTGGGGGAACGGCCGTTCCTCGTCCTCGGCCCGCTGCTGCAGGCTGCCGGGATGGGGTGGATCGCGCTCGCCGCGTCGCCGGACGTCGCCTACGCGTCGCTCATCCCGCCGCTGGTGATCGCGGGCGTCGGCATCTCGATGTCGTTCCCCGCCGCGCAGTCGTCGGTGGTCGGCGCGGTGCCCGAGGACGCGGTCGGCAAGGCGAGCGGCACGAACACCACGATGCGTGAGCTGGGCGGTGTGTTCGGCATCGCGATCGCCGTCGCGGTGTTCGCGGGCGCGGGGAGCTACGCGTCGCCGGACGCGTTCAGCGACGGCTTCGTGCCCGCGATGGGCGTCGCGACCGGGCTGTCGCTGCTCGCGGCGCTGGCGGGCTCGGCCGCTAGGCGGCGTCCGTCGGCGGCGCCGGCTGACGCCGGACCCCGAACAGCTCCCCCAGCGTCTCCAGCATCTCCTGCTCCTTCTCGCTGACGAGCGCCCCGCCGATCCCGAGGAACCCGCCTTCCCGCGCGGCCAGCGCGACGCGCTGGGAGGCGGTCCGGACCCACGTGACGAACGCGTTGCGCTCGTCGAGGCTGACGACCTCGCGGTCGAGGAGCCGCGCGACGTGACGCAGCTCGTCCAGGCACTCCTGCTTGCCGTTGCTGCGGCTCGGGCGGAACTCGCCGAGCGGGTTCTGCCGCCGCTCGACGACGTCCTGCGCGAGCGCGTGCACGAACGGCCCGTACTCGCCGTCGGGCGCCGCCGCCTCAGCCAGCGTCCGCAGCGCGGCCGCCGACTCCTTGACCGTGTCGAGCGGCCCGCTCGGGTCCGAGAACGAGATCGCCAGCCCCGCGACGACGGGCGCGCGGCCCAGCCGCTCCCACTCCGCCTGCGTGAAGTCCGCCTTCGATGCCATGGCGACCGACGCTATCGCGCTCTTCCGGCAACGCTCATGAACGCATTCGTTCATGTTCCGTCCGAAGCGACGCATACGGTCCCGCCATGCTTCGTTGGGATCGTCGATCGTGATGGTTGGAGTCGTGCACGACATCCCGCGGACGGAGCTCGTGATCGGCTTGGTCGGTGCGATCGGGACCGATCTTCCCCACGTGGCAACCCGGTGCGGCTCCACCCTCACGGACACCTTCGGCTACACGGTCGAGACGGTGACGGTGAGCGATCTGCTTACGACGGTGGCCTGGCCCGACGGTCGCGACCTCTCGCCCGACAAGGAGGACCTACGGCTGAAAGCCCGCATGGATGCGGGCCGAGACCTGTGCCAGCGATGGCAGGCACACGATGCCTTGGCCCAGCTCGCCTTGCTGCGGATCAGCCAGATCCGAGAGCAGGTCAACGGTGACGACTCAGGGCGGCCGCTGCAGCGGCACGCGTTCATCCTTCGCTCATTGAAACGGCCGGCCGAGGTCGATCGTCTCCGCGCGGTGTTCGGCAGCCGATTCGTCCTCCTCGGTGCCTACTCGCCGCGTCCACGGCGCCGAGATCACCTGCTCGGTCTCCTGGAGAAGTCGTACGGGACGCAGGACGAGAGCAAGTACGCGCTGAACGTCGACCGCGATCTGATCGAGCGGGACGAGAGGGAAAGCGGCGAGGGTGGTCAGAACGTCCGGGGCACCTTCCACCAAGCCGACTTCTTCGTGGAGACCCATACCGACCGGTTGGACGCGCAGCTCGATCGGTGCCTGCGGATCCTGTTCGGTGACCCGGCTCTGACGCCGACGAAGGACGAGACGGCGATGGCGCAGGCAGATCGGGCTGCGCGCCGGTCGGCTGAGCCGGGGCGTCAGGTCGGCGCGGCGATCGCGAACGACCGGGGAGACATCCTGGCGGTCGGATGCAACGAGGTCCCGCGTGCCCACGGTGGTCAGTACTGGTCTGACGACGTCGCACTTGATGGTCAGCCGGCGCCCGACGGACGCGAGATGCGCCGTCCGAAGGACACGAACGTCGTGCACCAGGGTGAGATCGCGTCTGACGTGATCGCACGGCTCCGCGGGGCGCTGAAACCGGATGCGCTGGACGATGCCGAAGGGCTCGCCGCGGCGATTCTGGGCTCGAAGCTGGGCGACATCACCGAGTTCGGTCGGGCGGTCCACGCAGAGATGGCCGCCATCACCACGGCGGCCCGGCTCGGGGTGCCGCTCGAGGGCACGACCGTGCTCACCGACACGTTCCCCTGCCACAACTGCGCTCGGCACATCATCGGCACCGGCATCGAGCGCGTGGTGTACATCGCGCCCTACGCGAAGAGCCGCGCGCACATCCTGCACGAGGACGCGATCGCTGTCGCACCGCTTGACCCGGCTGCGGCGCGCGCGTCCGGCAAGATCGTGTTCGAGCCGTTCATCGGCGTCGCGCCACGTCGGTTCGATCAGCTGTTCTCGGGCGTGAAACGGAAGGACGAGAGCGGCAAGATGGTCGTCGACGACTTCAAGCCAGGAGAGGCCGAGCCGCGACTTGGCGCAGCGACGACGCGCGCCGCGGAACTCGACGTGATCGCGTACCGGGCTCGCGAAGACGCGGATCTCGCGGCGTTCCGAGCCAGGATCCCCGAGCTTGACCCACCACCGAAGGAGCAGGAGAAGTGACGCAGTCGGAGCAGGACTCGCTCTCGCAGCAGGCAGACCGCGCCGCGGAGCGGGTGAGCGCCTGGCCGGCGTGGCAGCAGGAGCTCGTCAAGCAGGCCGGGGCCCGGCCGGGAACGGACGCCGAACCGCGCGTGAGCGGCGTCGCTGTCGCGATGGTGAAGGCAGTGCTGGAGGAGCCTCGGGCGGAAGGCCGCTAGGCCGCACGGCCGTCGGATGACGCAGCGCGTGCGCCCGCATGTCCGCACCGATGCGGTCAGATGACGTATGCGGTGGGTGCGCCATCGGCGTAGCGTCGCCGCCATGATCTCCACCGCAGCGCTTCCCCCCATCGTCCTCGTCCACGGCTTCTGGGTCACGCCCCGCAGCTGGGAGCACTGGAAGGCCCACTACGAGGCCCGCGGCCACCAGGTGATCGCGCCCGCCTACCCCGGCTTCGAGGTCGAGGTGGAGGCGCTGAACGCCGATCCGCAGCCGGTCGTCGACCTCGACCCGAAGGAGGTCGTCGCGACGTTCGAGGCCGCGATCGCCGAGCTGCCGAGCGAGCCGATCATCATCGGCCACTCCGCGGGCGGGGCGTTCACGCAGCTGCTGCTGGACCGCGGCCACGGCCTCGCGGGCGTCGCGCTCAACTCGGCGCCGACCGAGGGCGTCGCCATCGCGCCGGTCTCGCAGCTGCGCTCGGTGTGGCCGGTGCTCAAGAACCCGGCCAACCACCACCGCGCGGTCGGCTTCACGCTCGAGCAGTGGAAGTACGCGTTCACCAACGGCTTCACCGACGAGGAGTCGCAGCGCCTGTACGAGCGCTACCACGTGCCGGCGTCCGGGCGCGTCGTGTTCGACGGCGTGCTGGCCAACATCAAGCCCGGCCACCAGGACATCTGGGTCGACTACAAGAACGACGACCGCGCGCCGCTGCTCTTCGTCAGCGGGACCGAGGACCACATCATGCCGCCGTCGGTGCAGCAGTCGAACCTCAAGCACTACAAGTCCGACACGGTCACCGAGATCATCGAGTTCGAGGGCCCGCACCTGATGATCGCCGGCGAGGGCTGGGAGACGATCGCCGACACCGTGCTCGACTGGGCGCTGGAGCACGCGACCGCGCGCCGGGAGCCCGAGCCCGCCTGATGCCGGGCCTGCGCATCACCCACGTCGGTGGGCCGACCGCGATCATCGAGCTCGCCGGCTGGCGCATCCTGACCGACCCGACGTTCGATCCGCCCGGCCAGCGCTACCACTTCGGCTGGGGTGCGGGCTCGAAGAAGCAGGCCGGGCCGGCGATCCCCGCGTCCGAGGTCGGCCCGGTCGACGTGGTGCTGCTGTCGCACGACCACCACGAGGACAACCTCGACCCCGCCGGCCGCGCGCTCCTGCCGGCCGCCGGGGTCGTGGTGACGACGGCGTCGGGGGAGCAGCGGCTGCGCTCCAAGGACGGCCTCGACGCCGTGCGCGGCCTGGAGCCGTGGGCCACGACCGTCCTGGAGGCGCCCGGCAAGCCGGCGCTGAAGGTGACCGCCACGCCGTGCCGCCACGGCCCGCCCGGCTCGCACTTCATCGTCGGCGACGTGGTCGGGTTCGCGCTCGAGGTCGACGGCGACCCCGGCGGCGCGCTGTGGATCTCCGGCGACACCGTGCTCTACGACGGCGTGCGGGAGGTCGCCGCGCGGGTGGACGTCGACGTCGCGATCGTCCACCTCGGCGGCGTGCAGTTCCCGGTCAGCGGGCCGCTGCGGTACACGATGACCGCGAAGGACATGGTCGAGCTGCTCGGGCTCGTCCGCCCGCGCGTGGCGATCCCGCTCCACTACGAGGGGTGGAAGCACTTCCGCCAGCAGCGCGACGGCGTCGAGCGGGAGCTGGCGTCCGCGCCCGCCGACGTGCGCGCGCTGATCCGCTGGCTCCCGATCGGCGACCCGGTCGAGATCGAGGGCGCCGCAGCGCCGACGGGTTAGGCGACGCGCTCGGGCCAGGGGAGCGGGAACAGCTCCCGGTACGGCCGCGCCTCCTCGACCACCCGCGCCACCGACGGGCGGGCGAAGAGGCGGTCGAGGTACGCGGCCAGCGCCGGGTGCTCGAGCCGGTCGAGCTCGTGCATGACGTCCGCGTAGTGGAGCATCGGCGCCGCGGCGCAGTCGGCCAGGCTGAACGCGTCGGTAGCGAGCCAGGCGTCCTCGCCGCGCGCGGCGAGGTGCCCGTCGAGCAGCGCGTAGGCGGCGGCGAACGCCTCGCGCGCCCGCGCGACGCCGTACGGGTCCTTCGCGTCCGCGGGGCGGAGCGCGTCGTAGGTGATCGTCTGCATCGGCGCGGCGACGTGGCCGTCGACCACGCGGTCCCAGATGCGGACCTGCAGGGCCTCGTCGGGATCGGCGGGGATCAGCGGCGGAGCGTCGCCGTGGCGATCCAGGTACTCGACCACGGTCGACGACTCGGGGACGACCGTGTCCCCGTCGACGAGCACCGGGATGCTCGCGGGCGCCCACAGCCTCGCGAGCGGCGTGCGATCCTCGACGAGGACGGCCTCGAACGGCACGTCGCGCTCGTACAGCGCGATCAGCGCCTTCCAGCAGTACGCGGCGAACGGGTGCTGGTGGAGCGTCAGGCTCATGCGGCCACCTCGCTCGCCAGGAACGACTCCAGGTTGTCGAGCAGCAGCCCGGTGCCGTGCTCGCGCTCGGCCGGGTCCTCCAGCTCGTCGAAGAACGCGCCGTGCTCGGTGAAGACCAGGTGCGTGCCGTCGCCGTCGGGCTTCGTCTCGATCGTCGTCAGCGAGACCGAGATCAGCCGCCCGTCGAGCAGGAGGTCGTAGGCGAACACGATCCGCGCGTCGGGGACGATGTCGTGGAAGCGGCTGTGGAACTCGTGCAGCGTGCCGCCGGTGTCGCGGCCGACGCTGTGCTCACTGCCGCCGACGCGGAAGTCGAGCTCCCACCGCGCGTCGGTCCAGCTGGCGGGCACGCCGAACCAGCGGCCCTTGAGCTGCGGGTCGGCGAACGCGCTGAACGTCTGCGCGGGCGTCTGGCGGAAGCGGCGCTCGATCGTGAAGTCGTGCTGGCGGATGCTCATCCGGTGGGTCCTTCGGTCTCGGGGGTCGGGGGGAAGGCCTCGTCGAGGACGTCGCCGAGGCGGTCGAGTCGCCGCTCCCAGATCGCGCGGTGCTCGGCGATCCACTGCTCGAGCGTGCGCATCGGGGCGGGCTCGAGGCGGCAGGTGCGGACGCGGCCGACCTTCTCGGAGCGGACGAGGCCGCTGCGCTGCAGCACGTCGAGGTGCTGCATCACCGAGGGGAGCGACATGTCGAGCGGGGCGGCGAGCTCGCTCACCGATGCCGGGCCCTGCGCGAGCCGGATGACCATCGCCCGGCGGCTGCCGTCGGCGAGGGCGTGGAACGCGCGGTCGAGCTGGTCGGCTTCGGCGGTGGCGGTCGGCACGAGGGAGACGCTAGCACGTCACTTAGGTGAGTACCTAACTATCGCGACGGAGGGGTGGCGCCGGATGCGTGTGGCGAGGTAGCGTCGGCGCGTGAGCGACGACGGCGGCGGGATCCCCAACCACGAGCGCGCGTTCGCGGCGCGCCCGGACGTGTACGCGGCGTGGCGCGCGCTGTGCGAGGCGGTGCAGGCGCCGATGGACGTGCGCCGGTACGAGCTGGCGACGGTCGCGGCGGCGAGGGAGCTGCGCTCGACCTACTGCTGCCTCGCGCACGGGCGCGTGCTGCGCGACCGCGGCCTGGTCGACGACGAGACGCTCCTCGCGGTGGCCGCCGGCGACGGCGCCGACGGGCTGTCAGAGGTCGACGTGGCGGTGATGGACCTCGCGGCGCTCGTGGCGCGCGACGCGACCGCCGTCCGCGACGAGGACCTCGACCGCCTCCGCGCCCTCGGCCTGGGCGACGACGAGATCCTCGACGTCATCCTCACCGCCGCCATCCGCTGCTTCTTCTCCACGGTCCTCGACGCGACGCAGACCCCCGCCGACGCGTCCCTGGCTGCCGCGTTCCCGCCCGGGCTCCGCGACGCGCTCACGGTCGGCCGCCGGCCCGCGACGCGGTAGCGTCCCGGTTCCCGCCCGGAGCGGGCCGCCGCCGCGCGGTCGGACGCTACGGGCCCCGACGCTTGAGGGTCAGCCTGAAGGCGGTCGGCCCGGCGGCGCAGGTGCCGGCCGGCAGGCCGTCCAGCGACCAGCGCTCGTGCACGGACAGCGTGCCGGCGAGGTCGTCGCCGGTCAGCTCCGCCGAGACGCGCGTCGTGCGGTCGACCGCGAACGCGCCGACGCGGCCCGTGGCCTGCGCGGTGACCTCGAGCTGCGCGCCGCGCCACGAGAACCGCTGGCTCGCGTCCGGGAGCTCCGACCGCGGCAGCAGCCCGCCCCCGAACGTGCACGACGACCGGAAGCTGTAGGAGAGCCCGTCCGGGCGGCCGCCCGGCACGACCCGCCACGAGATCTCTTCGCCCTGCGCCGTCTTCCCGCTCACCCAGAACGCGGCCGGCGCGGCCGGGGCGTCGTCGGTCTCGTACGCCGCGCGGACCGCCACGGCCACGGCCGCCAGCACGAGCAGCGCGCCGTAGATCACCAGCCGCAGCCGCCACGCGATCCGTTTCGCGCGCGCCAGCTCGTCCGGCGTCGGTTCGGGGACGGCCTCTTGCACGAAGCTCCTATCGGCAGGCCCGCCCGAGAACTTTCCCTCCGTGCACCGATGAGTTCGGCGAAGCGTCCCGGTCTACAGCTCCGACACCAACCCCCGGAGCCCTGAAGGAGCCCCACATGCCCGGCCAGTCCCGCCTCATCTTCGTCAACCTCCCCGTCGCCGACGTCAAGGCGTCGCAGGCGTACTTCGGGGAGCTCGGCTTCACGTTCAACGAGCAGTTCACGGACGAGTCGTGCGCGTGCATGGTCGTCAGCGACCAGGCGTACGTGATGCTGATCGACAAGGAGCGGTTCGCGGACTTCACGACGAAGCCGGTCGCCGACGCGACGAGCGCGACCGAGGCGATCCTCTGCGTGAGCGCCGAGTCGCGCGAGGGCGTCGACGCGTTCGCGGAGGCCGGCCTCGCCGCCGGCGGCTCGCCCGCGAACGAGCCGATGGACCACGGCTTCATGTACGGCCGCTCGTTCCACGACCTCGACGGCCACCTGTGGGAGGTCATGTGGATGAGCCAGGAGGCGGTCGAGAACGGCCCGGCCGACATGGTGGAGGGCGCCGCCTGATGGGCGTACGATGCGCCACGTGCTGACGACTCCTGACAAGACGATCGAGCAGGAGCTCGAGTCCCACCGTCGCGCCCTCACGGGCTACTGCTACCGCATGCTCGGCTCGGGCTCCGAGGCCGAGGATGCGGTGCAGGAGACGATGATCCGCGCCTGGCGCAACCTCGACAAGCTCGAGGCGCGCGGGGCGCTCAAGTCGTGGCTGTACCGGATCGCGAGCAACGTGTGCTTCGACCAGCTGCAGTCGTCGCAGCGGCGCGCGACCCCGATGGACATGGGCCCGGCGTCCGCGGCCGACGCGGCGCTGGGCGCCGGCCTGCCCGAGACGACGTTCATCCAGCCGATCGCCGACGCGCGCGTGCTGGGCGACGCGGACACGGCCGACCCGGCCGCGCTGGCGGATGCGCGGGAATCGCTCAAGCTCGCGTTCGTCGCCGCGCTCCAGCACCTGCCGCCCAAGCAGCGCGCGGTGCTGATCCTCCGCGAGGTCCTCAAGTGGCAGGCGAGCGAGGTCGCGGAGCTGCTCGAGACCTCCGTCGCGTCCGTCAACAGCGCCCTCCAGCGCGCCCGGGCGACGATCGAGCAGCTCGACCTCGACAGCGCCGACGCACGGCCGGCGGTCGACGACGCCGAGCAGCAGGAGTTGCTCACCAAGTACGTCGCCGCGTTCGAGGCGTACGACATCGCGTCGCTCGTCCAGCTCCTCCACGACGACGCGGCGTTCTCGATGCCGCCGTTCTCGCTGTGGGTGGAGGGCCCGGACGCGATCCACGACTTCATGCTCGGGACGGGCGCGAAGTGCGAGGGCTCGCGGGTCCTCGCCACCAGCGCCAACGGCGGCCCGGCGGTCGGCATCTACAACCCGACCCCCGACGGTGGCTACGCGCCGTGGGCGATCGTGGTGCTGGAGATGTCAGCCGGCCGCATCGCGGGGCTCCACCACTTCATCTACCCCGAGCTCTTCGCGGAGTTCGGGCTCCCGGCGCGCCTCGAGGCCTGAGGGGAGCCTGGCAGGACGTCTCGCCGTCCGTGAGGGACGCCTCGCGGACGTGGGCACCACGCGGTTCCTCACCGATCCAACCAGGATCGGCTTCGAAACCCCGCGGCGCCCACGACCACGATGCGGGCCTCACGGACGACGATCCGGTTCCTCCCAGACTCCCAGCGTCTCGGCGAGTCCGGCGACCTCCAGCAGGCCGCGGAGCTCGTCGGACACGTCGCGCAGCCGCAGCCGCCCGCCGCGCCGCCGCGCCTGCAGGTGGAAGCGCAGGAGCGTGTCGACGCACCGCATGTCGCAGAACGGGCCGACGCGGTCGATCACGGTCTCGCTCCCGTCCTCGGCGACGAGGACCACGGTGGCGTGGGGGGCGTCTGGAGCAGGCACGTCCCAGCCAAGACGGGCCTCACGCGGCAAACTCATCGGGACATGCGTACCCGGAGGATCGGAGACCGGACGGTCGGCGCGATCGGGCTCGGCGCGATGCCGCTGTCCCACGCGCCCGTGCCGCCCGAGGAGCGGGCCATCGCCACCATCCACGCCGCGCTCGACGCGGGCGTGACGCTGATCGACACCGCCGACGCCTACGCCGTGCGCGCCGCGGACATGGGGCACGGGGAGGAGCTGATCGCGCGTGCGCTGCGCGCGTACCCCGACCAGGCGGTCGCGCGCGACGTGCTCGTCGCGACGAAGGGCGGCCACACGCGCACGTCGCCCGGCGACGGGTGGGGCCTCGACGGCTCGCCGGCCTACCTGAAGGCCGCCGCCGAGGCGAGCGCGCGGCGGCTCGGCGTCGACGCGATCGGCCTGTACCAGTACCACCGCCCGGATCCGCGGACGCCGTGGGAGGAGTCGATCGGCGCGCTGCGCGCGCTGGTGGACGACGGTCTCGTCGTGCGCGCGGGCATCTCGAACGCGAACCCCGAGCAGATCCGCAGCGCCCACGCGATCCTCGGCGACGCGCTCGTCAGCGTGCAGAACGAGCTGTCGCCGCAGTTCCGCACGTCGCTGCCGGAGGTCGACGTGTGCGCGGAGCTGGGGCTCGCGTTCCTGCCGTGGTCGCCGTTCGGCGGCCTCGCGGACTTCCCGGCCTTCGGGGAGGTCGCGGCCGCGCGCGGCGTGTCCCCGCAGCAGGTCGTGCTCGCGTGGCTGCTCTCGCTCGCCGACGTCGTCATCCCGATCCCCGGCTCCTCCCGCCCGGAGACGATCCGCGACTCCGCGGCGGCGGCCGACCTCACGCTCACCGCCGACGAGCTCGCGCGGGTGAGCGCGATCTGACCCTAGGTGTCGGGACCCCGCCCGGCGGGGTCCCGTTCCCAGGGCATGAACATCTCCCGGAAGCTCCTCACCACCACCGCCATCGCGACCGTCGGCCTGAGCGGCGTCGCCGCCGCCGCGGACGCCCCGATCGTCTCCGAGCAGCAGTTCATCGCCGGCCACGCGCCCGTCACCATCCCCGGGACGGGCGTGCAGAAGGGCGAGTGGATGGGCGCGAAGGCGCGCTTCGTCTACCGCGACGTGACGCTCGAGGGCGAGCAGCAGACGCGCCTGACGTTGACCGCCCCGAAGGGCAAGACGATCCGCGGCCTCGCCGTCCCGGAGGGCTCGAAGGTCGGGTTCGCCGCCGCCGACCGCGACTACGTCGGCAAGCGCAAGGTCACCGTGCGCGTGTTCCTCGCCAGCAAGAGCGGCGCGGAGCAGACGGGCCGGGTCGGGGCGCTCGTCCGCTGAGCCGCTACCGCCCGGGCAGCGCGCCCGTGAGCACGTACCGGAGGAGGTCGACCACCTGCTCGGGCTCGCGCGCCGTCGCGAGCGCGGCGCGGTCGACCTCCTTCAGCGCGTGGTCGTGCTGCTCGGGGTGGAGCGTGATCAGCGGCTTGCCCAGCGCGGCCGCGTAGCCGGCGTCGAACGCCGCGTTCCACTGCTTGTACTGGTCGCCGAACCGCACGACCACGACGTCGGCCTGCTCGATCAGCGTCCGCGTGCGGATCGCGTTGACGCCGGCCCCCAGGTGGTCGCGCCAGAACGGCTCGGCGGGCTCGCCGAGGATCGCGGCGCCGCAGTCGTCGGACGCGGAGTGGTCGGTCACCGGCGCGCCGAAGACGACGTCGAGGTCCGCGTCGCGGACACCCTGCGCGATGCGCTCGCGCCAGTCGGTGTGGATCTCGCCGGACAGGTAGACGCTGAGGGGCATGCGTCGATCGTACGCACGCCTGGGTAGCGCCAAGGACCATGAAGGCACTCGCCTGGCACGGCAACCACGACGTCCGGGTCGACACCGTCCCCGACCCCACCATCGAGCACCCGACCGACGCGATCATCAAGGTGACGTCGAGCGGGCTGTGCGGCTCCGACCTCCACCTGTACGAGGTCCTCGGCGCCTTCATCGACGCCGGCGACATCCTCGGCCACGAGCCGATGGGGATCGTCCAGGAGGTCGGCTCCGAGGTGACGCACATCGCGCCCGGCGACCGGGTCGTGATCCCGTTCAACATCTCCTGCGGCTCGTGCTTCATGTGCGACAAGGGCCTGCAGACGCAGTGCGAGACGACGCAGAACCACGAGTGGGGGACCGGCGCGTCGCTCCTGGGCTACACGAAGCTCTACGGCCAGGTCGCGGGCGGCCAGGCCGAGTACCTGCGCGTCCCGCAGGCGCACTACGGGCCGATCAAGGTGCCCGAGGGCCCGCCGGACGACCGGTTCCTCTTCCTCTCCGACGTCCTGCCGACCGCGTGGCAGGCGGTCGAGTACGCCGACGTGCCCGACGGCGGCACGGTGCTCGTCCTGGGTCTCGGGCCGATCGGCGAGATGTGCACGCGCATCGCGCAGCACCGCGGCTACGAGGTGATCGGCGTCGACCTCGTGCCCGACCGGCTGGAGCGCTCGCGCGCACACGGCGTGACGACGATCGACCTCGAGGAGCACTCCGGCGACGCGCTCGTCGGCCAGGTGCAGGAGCTGACCGGTGGCCGCGGGCCCGACAGCGTGATCGACGCGGTGGGGATGGAGGCGCACGGCTCGCCGATCGGGCAGATCGCGCACAAGCTCACCGGCCTGCTGCCCGACGTGGTCGCGAAGAAGGTGATGCAGACGGCGGGGATCGACCGGCTCGCCGCGCTCCACACCGCGATCGAGCTCGTCCAGCGCGGCGGCACGGTCTCCCTTTCCGGCGTCTACGGCGGCGCGGCGAGCCCGATGCCGCTCCTGCAGATGTTCGACAAGCAGATCAACCTGCGGATGGGCCAGGCGAACGTCAAGCGGTGGATCCCGGACATCATGCCGCTGCTCACCGGCGACGGCGACCCGCTGGGCGTCGACGACTTCGCGACGCACCACGTCCCCCTCGAGGAAGCGCCCGCGGCGTACGAGCGCTTCCAGAAGAAGGAGGACGGGACGTTCAAGGTCGTCTTCAAGCCGTAGCGGGCGCTACCGCCTCGGCCGCGCGGCGGCGCTCAGCCGCCGCGCCTTCGCCTTCCCCTTGGGGTCGAACGTGACCGTCACGCGCACGGTGCGGCCGGCCCGCGCGGCGCGCCGCCCGGCCTGCGTGAGCGCCGGCCGGATGGTCGCCACCGACGCGCCCGCGATCGTCCGGCTCGTGCGCCGCACGCCCGGGCCCGAGACCGTCAGCCGCCCGGCCCCGAGGCCGCCGACCTTGATCGCCATCCGGCCGTCCGCGACCGCCGACGACACGATCCGCAGCGCGCAGTCGGTGCCGATGCGGATCGCGCGCTCGACGACGCCGCCGTTCTGACCGGTGAACACGGCCTCGGCGCCCTGCTGGGCGTCGCAGATCCGGCCGCCCGTTCCGGTCGCGCCCAGGATGCCGCGCTTGCCGCCGTTGATCTTGAGGCGGAACGAGCTGATCGGCGCGTCCGGGACGGAGCCGAACGTCGTGACGAGCTTGTCGTCCACGACGCTCGAGTCGGCCAGCAGGTCGAGGCTCACCTGCCCGCGCAGCGTCACGAGGAGCTTGGGCAGCGTCCGGCGCGTCGCGCCCGTCGCCGTCTTGCGCAGGCCCTCCACGAAGTAGACCGGCCCGGACAGCGGCTGGTCGAGGATCGGGGTGACCGCGGTCGCCGTGCCGACGATCGACGTCGCCGGGCACTGGCGCGCCTCGGCCTGCGCGGGCGTGCACAGCCCCTGCGCGTTGTCGGCCTCCAGCGCGATCGACAGCGGCAGCGTCACCGCGACCTTGTCGAGGTTCGCCTGGCGCGGGCCGCCCGGCATCGTCACCGTCGCGTCGAGCCCCGGGTGCCCGCCGGTCCGCAGCTCCTTGCGGCCGGTCAGCTTCAGCGCGAGCTTCGGCTTGAGCGGGAGCGACGCGCACTCGCCGACCTGGAAGCGGTCCTGCACCGCGATCGTCTGTCCGGCCGCGGAGCCCAGGCCGCCCGAGATGACCTTCGGCGCGCACGACGTCGGGTTCAGCATGAACCCGGGCTTGTCGATCGCGACCTCCAGCCGCTGGAGCTGCACCGGGACGCCGGAGACGATCGTCGGCAGCGGGTCGCTGACGATCGTCACGTGCGCGTCGTGCGGGTCGACGTAGATCTTCTGCCGCACCACGACCGTGCCGAGGTCGAACGGGCCGGCGACGACCGGCACCGCGACCCGGAGGGAGAACGGCGCGTCGCCGTACGCGCCCTCCAGGAAGACCGGCCCGGTGAGCCAGAACGGGCTCGCGCCCGCGCCCGACGCGATCCGCGCCGTGCCGACCTGCGTGCCGACGTTGCCCTTCAGCCGGGCGAGGAGGCCCTCGGGCAGCTCCAGCCGCAGGCCGGTCAGGTCGCTGTTGCCGTCGGGCTTGGCGACCTTCAGGACGAACGGCGAGAACGCCCCCGCGACCGGCGCGCTCGTGCCGGCGGCGAACGTCGGCGCGAACGCCCCGAGGTTCGGGGCGCAGTCGATGCGGAACGACGACGCCTGGTCGGCGCGCTGCCCCGACCACGCCGTGAACGCGGCGGTCGCCGTCTTCGTGCCGCACGTCGCCGGGGTGGTGAGCGGCGCGCGCGGGCCGCCCTTGAAGCGCAGCCGCAGCTCGGAGAACGGCAGCTGGGGGAGCGCGTCGAACGTCGTCGTCAGCTGGCCCGTGACCGGGTCCGGGACGATCGCGCCCGGGAGCTTGACGCGGACACCCGAGCCCTCGGCGACGAGGAAGAGGCGGAACAGCCGCCCCGACGCGGGGTCGGGCGACGCCTGCGTGCCGAGGTAGATCGAGCCGGTCATCGGCTCGTGCAGCAGCGGCGTGTCGATCGCGACGGTGCCGATCTTCGAGGTCTCCGGACACGCCGGCGCCGCGTCGCTGTCGACGCCGACCTGCGCGTCCGAGCAGCCCTGCAGGCCGTCGGCCGCGCCCGGCGAGATCGCGACGCCCTCGGGCATCGTCACGACCGTGCGCTTCACCGGCGGGGTTGCGAGGTCGTTCGGCCCGGTCGTCTGGGGCACCTTGACGTCGACCGCGAAGCCGGCGGGGGTGGCGGGCGCTGTGGTGTCGGGCCGCACCGAGACGCTCGGCGTGAAGCGCAGGTCCTCGCAGCCGGTGACCCGCATCGGCAGGTCGTTCGCGTCGTGGTCGAACGACGTCCGGACGTACTGGTCGCTGCCCCACGGGCGCGCGGCGACGCGGGTCGTCAGCGGCTCCTCGGTGCAGTTGGCCGGGAGCGTGAGGAACGGGCGGCGCTCGGTGGCGACCGGGCACACGTCGCTCGTCGACGGGCCGGTGAACCCGTCGAGGCACGCACCGCGCTCGGTGTCGTGCTCGGAGGCGGCCGGCACGCCCCAGAACGTGACGCGCACGCCGCTGACCGTGAGGCTGCTCGGGATGTTCTGGGCGGTCATCCGCAGGCCGTAGTCGCCGCCGGAGCGCACCGTGGCGCGCATCATCACGGTCGCCGCCGGGCCGCCGCCCCAGATGCGGCCGCCGAAGCGGGCCGGCTCACCCGGCATCGGGCTGAGGTTGTAGAGCCGGACGTACAGCGGCGCTGTGTTGATGCCGCTGCGCTCGACCACGGCCATCCCGACCTGCGTGTCGTCGGGGCAGACGCCGACCTCGACGCCCTCCTCGAAGGCGATGTCCGGACAGCGCGGGACGGCGGTGGGGTCGCCGACCAGGCCGGGCGGGAGGTCGACGACGATGTCCTTGACCTGCTGGTCGGGGACCGGCACGCCGAACACGTCCGACATCACGGTCTTGAACCGCAGCGTCGTCGTGTGGTCGAACGGGTGAGACCCCGCCTGCGTGGCGGGCGCGCTCGACCCGTCGGCGCGGATCTCGGCGGTCGCCGTCTCGAAGCCGAAGTCGGCGTGCGCGACGCTCGCCCCGGCGAGCAGCGCGACCAGCGCGGCGGCCGTCAATGCCGCGGTCCTCACAGCCCTCATCGCTGCTCCTTCATGGTGACGGCGACGGTCGTCGACGACGCCCTGCCGGTCGTGGGGGTGAACGCCACCCTCGCGCTGACGCGCAGGCGGCCGTTGCGCGTGAGCCGGCGCGCGGCCTTCGCGGTGAGGCGCACCGACACGGTCACGCTCTGCGCCTGGCGGACCGTCTTCCGCGTCGTCCGCAGCGACGCCCCGCTGACCGTCACGCGGCCGGCGCCTGGCGCCTGGATCCGCACGCGCACCCGCATGCCGCGGGCCGTCGCGCCGGCGCGCACCTTCTTGGTCGTCGCGCGCTTCTTCGCCGGCGCCGGGACGTTGCCCGGGCCGCTGAAGCTGCGCGTGGCCGGGTCGGCGAGCGTCGGCCCGCCGCCGGCCGGGCGGCCCTGGCAGGCGTCGCCCTCGCACGGCGCGGGCGACGGGGCAGCCTCGAAGCCGCCGTCAATGCGCGCGTCGTACAGGTCGACCAGGTCGTCGACGTCGCTGTCGACGAGCCGCTCGCGCGTGCTGAAGAACACGTCACGACCGCTCCGGCTGAGCCCCGCGAAGGTCGACAGGTCGCCGTCGGCGCCGGTGGAGACCAGCCGCGGTCCCGACTCCCCGAAGACGTAGACGTCGCGCACGCCGTTGCGATCGGTGGGCAGCAGCGCCTGCTCGGTCTGGAAGCCGACGTCACCGTGGTCGGACACCACCCGGAAGGCCTCTGTGCGTTCGATCTGGCGGAAGCCCGCGTCGCCCGAGGACGGGCTGCCGTCGGGGGCGCAGGACGCGCAGGCGAGCGTGCCCGCGTCCGCGTCGTGGAGGTAGACCTGCACCGTGCCAGCCGTGTCGTGCTCGGTCAGCGGCTGCGCCGAGAGGAGCGCGAGGAACCGCCCGTCACCTGAGACGGCCACGGGTGGGACCGCGTGCGAGCCGGTGGCCCAGTTCGCGGTGTCCCACGCGGTCGCCTCGGCGACGGTGCCGAGCGTCGCCACGTACCAGAGCTGGCCCTCCGGCGTGCCGTCGTCGTACCAGCCGTAGACGTTCACCTGGCCGGCCGTGCCGGCGTCGGGGTCGAGCTTCGCGGTCGCCGCGAAGTAGACCGTGGACGCGTCGTCGGAGGCGCCGATGACGCCGAGCACGCCCGCGGCCTGGCCGGTCGCGGTCACGTCGAGCAGCTCGCCGGTCTCGACGTCGTACCGGTAGAGGTCGGGCGCCGCGGTGGTTGCCTCGGAGTCGTCGGTCAGCTTCTCCTCGCTGGTGAAGAAGACGGCGTCGCCGTGCGCGCTCTCCGCCGTCCAGTAGGTCGCGGGAAGCGGGCCGTCCGGGTCAGGCGTCGTTCGCTGCGAGGCCGAGACGTGCGTCGTGTGCTCGCCGTCCTCGCGCAGGTAGAGCTGGCCGCCTGAGGCGAAGAAGACCCGGCGGCCGTCAGCGGAGAGCGTGCGCTGCGAGAGCGAGTTCGAGGGATCGGAGCCCTGACCCGCTGCCGCGCCGGCCGGCAGCGGCTGGTCGTCCGGACCGATGCCGACCAGGCGCAGCTGCCCGTGCGGCGTCCCGGTGTCGGTCCACTCGTAGAGGTTCGGGACGCCCGGCTGCGCGTCCGCGGTGTACGTCTCGAGGGAGGTCACGAGGACCTTGCGCAGATCGGCCGTGGCCCCCATCACCCGCGGGCCGGTGAGTGGCTCGCCCCCGCCGTAGGTCAGACCCGTGATCAGGCGCCGCTCGCGCGTCTCGTTGTCCTGGAGGTAGAGGTTGCCCTCCAGGCACATCGTCTGCAGCTCCACGCAGGGCCAGGCGCCCTCGACGAGCGCGGCCGGCGACATGACGATCGAGCGCGAGCCGTCCTCCGAGATGCCCTGGTTCCACGTCGCCGCCAGCAGCGCGGGGGCGGGCGGGCCGAACGGGCCGTTGACCGGAACGGAGGACCAGCCGGAGCTGCCGCGCAGCGCGCGGTAGGCGATGCCGAGCCCGTCCTGGCCTGCCGGATCGCCGACGGCGCCGCCCGCGATGTAGGAGTACCCGTCGCCGTCGCGCAGCACGGCCGAGGCGTAGGGGTAGCTGCCGTTGCCGTAGTTGGCCCCGTTCGCCGTCGTGATGCTGAAGCCGGCCTTGTCGACCGGCGACACCATCTCGTAGGCGCGGCAGTCGGGCAGGTCGGCGTGCTGCGCCGCGCGGATGGCGGCGTTGGGACAGCTGTCGGCGGCGTGCGCCGGCGGCGCTCCGGCCGCCAGCGCGCACGCAGCGGCCAAGGCGGCGCTCGGCGCGCCGCCCCAGACCCTCGATCTCATGGGAAAGGTGACTCCTCCGTGTTCGCCGCGACCTACGCACCACACACGTCTCTCGCGGAGAAATGGACCCTAGCCGTACCTTTTCCTTTCGTCAATACACGCGGGCGTACCCCGTCCCTAGATGGGCTCGATCGCCACCTCGGGGAGCGGCTGGTCGCGGCGCGTCCCGCTCACCGCCAGGGCGGAGAGCACGAGCGCGACGACCGCGAACGCGGTGGCCGCGACGAACGCGTCGGCCATCCCGCTCGCGAGCTGGTCGTTCGACGGCGTCGCGGCGCCGTCGGTCGCGGTGCCGAACACCGTCACCAGGATCGCGAGGCCGAGCGTGCCGCCGACCTGCTGCATCGCGTTGAGCAGCCCGGACGCGGCGCCGGAGTCCTCGGTCCGCGCGGCGCCGAGGATGATCGCGCTGAGCGGCATGAACGCCATGCCGGCGCCCGCGCCGAACAGGAGCATCGGGCCGAGCAGGCCGCTCACGTAGCCGGTGTCCGCCGAGACCTGCGTCAGCCACGCCATGCCGGCGACGATCAGCGCCATGCCGCCGAGCAGGAACGGCCGCGGCCCGTGCTTGGGCAGCAGCGCCGGCACGACCTGCGAGATGCCGAACAGCAGCGCCGTCAGCGGCAGGAACGCGAGGCCGGTGGTGAGCGCGCTGAAGTCGTCGACCTGCTGCAGGAACTGCGTCAGGAAGAAGAACATGCCCATCATCGCGGCGGGCAGCGCGAGCATCGCGGCGTAGCCCGAGGCGGCCGGCCGGCTCGCCAGCAGGCGGAGCGGGAGGAGCGGCTGGCGCTGGCGCGCCTCGTGGGCGACGAACCCGGCGAGCACGACGACCGCGACCGCGAACGAGACGAGCGCGACGGTGTCGCCCCAGCCGTCCTCGGCGACGCGGATGAAGCCGTAGACCAGCGCGCCCGCGCCGAGCGTCGAGCTGATCGCGCCGGCGACGTCGAAGCGGCCGGTGGTGCGCTCGCTCTCCTCGAGGAAGCGGTGGGCGAGCGGCGCGATCGCGAGGCCGATCGGCACGTTGATGAAGAGCGTCCAGCGCCACGAGGCCCAGGTCGTGAGCATGCCGCCGACGATCAGGCCGACCGACGCGCCCGCGGCGGACACGGCGGTGACGACGCCGAGCGCGCGGTTGCGCGAGGTGCCCTCGGGGAAGTTCGTCATGACGAGCGCGAAGACCGACGGCGCGGCGATCGCGGCGCCGATGCCCT
This sequence comes from Parviterribacter multiflagellatus, assembly GCF_056863265.1. Classification (NCBI taxonomy): domain Bacteria; kingdom Bacillati; phylum Actinomycetota; class Thermoleophilia; order Solirubrobacterales; family Parviterribacteraceae; genus Parviterribacter; species Parviterribacter multiflagellatus. Next base: position 43,756 of record NZ_JBXPIZ010000012.1, on the reverse strand, counting down.
GGATCGCGCGGGCGATCAGCAGCCACTCGCCGGAGGTCGCAAGACCACCGGCCAGCGAGGCGAGCGTGAAGAGGCTGACGCCGCCGATGAACACGCGGCGGCGACCGAGGATGTCGCCCATCCGGCCGCCGAGCAGGAGCAGGCCGCCGAACGTGAGCGTGTACGCGTTGAGCACCCACGAGAGCTCCGCGGAGGAGTAGTCGAGGTCGCGCTGGATCTCCGGGAGCGCGACGTTCACGACGGTCGCGTCGAGGATGATCATCAGCTGGACGGTCGCGATGATCGCGAGGGCGATGGACGCGCGGTGTCCTCCGCCGTGGGAGGTGGTCATGGACTGCTCCTTCGAGAGGTGGTGGCGAAACCGGGGACGCTCCCCGTTTCGCGAGACAGTACCATAGGCGGAGGCAGTCCCCGGTTCTAAGTGGAGATCATCCCCGTTTTCGATGGCGCCCGCAACCCGCCCCTCACCTGACCGCCCGATGCGCGCCGACGCACGGCGCAACTACGAGCGCCTCGTCGCCACCGCGCGCGAGGCGTTCCTGTGCCACGGCGCGGACGCGTCGCTCGACGACATCGCCAAGGCGGCGGGCGTCGGCAGCGGCACGCTCTACCGCCACTTCCCGACCCGTGACGCGCTGCTCGCGGCGGTCGTAGGGGAGGCCGCGCGCGAGGTCGCCGAGCGCGCCGACGCGCTGCTCGGCGAGTACGAGCCGGCCGACGCCCTGCGGTACTGGCTGCGCTCGCTGGTCGACTACTCGACCGCCGTCGCCGGCCTGCCGAAGACGCTGCTCGGCTGCTACCGCGACCCCGAGTCGGAGCTCAACCCGCCGTGCGTGCAGCTGTTCGCGGCGATGGGGAAGCTGCTCGCCGCCGCGCAGGCCGCGGGCACGATCCGCGCGGACCTGACGCCGGACGACGTCGGGATGCTCGCGCACGGCATCTCGGTCGCGACCGAGCAGAGCGAGGTGCCGGACATCGCCGACCGCCTGCTCGGCCTCGCGTTCGACGGCATGCGGCCACGCTCGTGAGCGACGCGCCGCCCACGATCTACGCCTGGGCCGGCGGGCGGGAGGCGTTCGCGCGCTGGCTCAACGCGTTCTACGACCTCGTCGAGGCCGACGAGCTGCTCGGCCCGGTGTTCGGCGGCGTGGTGAGCGAGGAGCATCGCGAGCACGTCACCGACTGGTGGTGCGAGGTGATGGGCGGGCCGCCCGTCTACACCGAGCAGCACGGCGGCTACGAGCACATGCTCGCCAAGCATCGCGGGCTGGGCATCGACGGCGAGCGGCGGCTGCGGTTCGTGACGCTGCTCTCACGCGCGGCGGACGCCGCGGGGCTGCCCGCCGACCCCGAGTTCCGCGCGGCGATCATGGGCTACGCGGAGTGGGGGACGCGCCTGGCGGTCGAGAACTCCGCGCCCGGCGCGACGCCGGTCGAGCACGCACCGGTCCCGCGCTGGGGCTGGGGCGTCGCGCCGCCCTACCAGCCCTAGCCCGCCACGAGCGAGTCGCCCAGCGCGGTGCGCGCGTAGAGGACCGTCCGCCGCTCCCGCCGCGCGCGCAGCAGGCCCGCTTCGTGGAGCACGCGCAGGTGCTGGGAGACGCCCCCGGCGGTGACGCCCAGCCGCGCGGCCAGGTCGGTCGTCGTGGCCGGCGCCTCGCAGGCGACCAGGATCCGCGCGCGCGTGGCGCCGACCAGGCGGGCGAGCGCGTCCGGGCCGGCGGCCGCGGGCGCGTCCCACAACGTCCCGATCCCGCGCGCGGGGTAGATCAGCGCCGGCTGCCACGGGCGGCGGGTGATCGTGTGGGCGCGGTGCCACGCGAAGGCGGAGGGGACGAGCAGGAGGCCGCGACCGTTGAGCCGCACGGTCGCCTCGTAGCGCTGGTCGACGTGGAGCCGGTCGCCGGCCCAGCGGACCGCGGGGTGCAGGTCGGCGAGCATCGCGGCCGGGCCGTCCTCCGCGAGGCGCCGCGCGCGGTGGTCGACGTCGGCCTGCAGCAGCGCGGCGACCTGCGGCCAGTCCGGCGCCAGCGCGCGGGTGAACGCGGTCGCCATCGCCGCGGCCAGCGCAGCCGGGTCGGGGAGGCGCGCGCCGGCGGGAGGCGGGTCGTCCATCCGCGCGAGCTCGGCCCGCACCTGCCGCGGCGTCGTCGCCTCGACGCGCGCGAGGTCCTCGTCGATCGTCGCCAGCGGCCCGCTCGGTGGGGGCGTCAGGAAGTCCGGGATGTACCCGTTCGGCGGCAGGATCGCGAGCACCGCGTCGAGGCCGGCGACACCGCGCAGCGCCTCGCGTGCCCGCGCGAGCCAGCCCAGGTGCAGACCCGCGCGGGGTGGGTCGCGGACGAGTCGCAGCGCGCTCGCCAGCTCCCACGACGGTGAGACCGCGAAGCGCAGCGCGGCCAGGTCGTCGACGGTGAAGAGGTACGTGACGATTCGCGGCACGCTAAATCGTTGGCGCCGAATGGGCAATGTCGCGAGGCTGCGGCCCATGATCACGACCTACGCGCTCGACGACTTCGCCATCAACGAGACCGCCTTCCGGTTCGAAGGGAGCCAGGCGGCGGACGGGGCCGACATCGGCTGGTTCGTCACGCGGACGCTGCCGGGCAAGGGCGCGACGCTCCACGTCCACCCGTACGCGGAGGTCTTCTGCCTCCTCGCGGGCACCGCCGCCTACACGGCCGGCGACGAGACGGTCACGGTGGAGGCCGGCACGGTCGTCGTGATCCCGCCGAACACGCCGCACCGGTTCGAGAACGTCGGCGACGAGCCGCTCCTCCAGTTCTCCGTCCACGAGCGCGGCGCGATCGTGCAGCACGAGGTGTAGGGAAACCCAACGATCACGCGGTACCGTCGATGGGTGTCCCCGACGCCCCCGACCACCACGACCGCGACCGCGCCGGCCGCGGAGGCGCTGCGCTTCGCCGGCGTCACCGTCTGGCGCGCGGCCGGGACGGAGCGCACGGTGCTCCTCGACGCGGTCGACTGGACGGTCCGGGCGGGCGAGCACTGGGTCGTGCTCGGGCCCAACGGCGCCGGCAAGTCGACGATGATGAACGTCGCCGCGGCGGTCGACCGGCCGTCGGAGGGCACGGTCCACGTCCTCGGCGAGCGGCTCGGCGGGACGGACATGCGCGCGCTGCGCGAGCGGCTCGGCCTCGTCGACGCGCGGCTGGCCCGCAGCCTGCGCGGCGCGATGCCGGCGCACCTCGTCGTGCTCACGGGCGCGCACGGCTCGATCGCGCTCCAGCGCCAGCGGCTCACCGCCGCCCACGAGGAGGAGGCCCGCGCGCTGCTCGCGCTCGTGGGCGCCGCCCACCTCGCCGAGCGCCGCTACGAGCTGTGCTCGCAGGGCGAGCGCCAGCGCATCCTGCTCGCCCGCGCGCTCATGGGGCGGCCCGAGCTTCTGCTGCTCGACGAGCCCGCGAGCGGCCTCGACCTCCCGTCGCGCGAGCGGCTGATCGAGGCGATGGTCGCCACCGCGCGCACCCGGCCCGAGCTGCCGACCGTCACGGTCACGCACCACCTCGAGGAGATCCCGCCGTCGACGACCCATGCGCTGCTGCTGTCGCACGGGCGGGTGCTGGCGCAGGGGCCGATCGCCGCGACGCTCACGAGCGCCAACGTCTCGGCCTGCTTCGGGATCGCCGTCGACGTCGGCGAGCGGCGCGGCCGGTGGACCGCGGCGGTCCGCGACGCCGCGTGACCCGGACGGACGCTCGTGCTCTCTAGCCTGCAAGCCATGGACGGACAGCTCGCCTGGTACGTCGCCGGGCCCGTGCTCGGGTTGTGCGTGGTCGCGTGCCGGGCGCTCTTCAACGGGCGCCTCGGCGTCACCGGCGGGTTCTCGGAGCTCGTCACCCAGCTGGCGCGCGGCAGCGTGCGGTTCGACTGGCGGGGCTGGTTCGCGCTGGGCATCGTCGCCGGCGGGCTGCTCTTCGCCGTGGTCCGCGGCGGCACCGACATCGACGGCTACGGCTGGCTGACGCGGACGTTCGACGGCGCCGGCGGCGCGCTGGCGACCGCCGCGATCCTGCTCGTCGCCGGGGTCGCGATCGGGTTCGGCGCGAAGACCGCCGGCGGCTGCACGTCGGGCAACGGGCTGGCCGGCACGTCGCTCCGCTCGCCCGCGGCGCTGGTCGCGACGGGGACGTTCTTCGCCACCGCGATCATCGTCACGACCCTGATCGAGGCGCTGCTGTGAGCCGCGTCGCCGGGCTCCTCGTCGGGATCGTCTTCGGGGTGACGCTCTCGTGGAGCGGGATGGCCGACCCGGACGTGATCCGCGACGCGCTGCTGTTCCACGAGGCGTACCTGTTCCTCATGTTCGGCTCCGCCGTGCTGACCGCGACGGCCGGCCTGTGGGTGCTGCGCCGGGTGCGCACGCGCGCGGTGCTCGCGCCGGAGCCGCTCACCTACGCCACCGACCGCCCCGAGCGCCGCCACGTGGTCGGCGCGCTGCTGTTCGGAACCGGCTGGGGCGTCGCGAACGTCTGCCCCGGGCCGGTCGCGGCGCAGCTCGGCCAGGGCGTGGGGTGGGCGGCGGTGACCGCGGTCGGCGTGCTGGCCGGGGTCGCGCTCCACCTGTGGCGCGACGGGCGCGAGACCGAGCCCGCGCTCGGCTGACGCTAGGCCACCGCGACCGCGACGCGCGACACCGGGATCATGTGGTCCCGCAGGCGCGCGGCGTTCACGAGCGCGCCGAAGAGCCGCATGTGGGTCGGGTCGTCGACCAGGCACTCCGCGTGCCACTGGACGCCGACGACCATGTCGCGCTCGGGGTCCTCGATCGCCTCGACGAGCCCGTCCTCCGACCGCCCCGCGACGCGCAGCCCGGTCCCCAGCCGGGCCACCGCCTGGTGGTGGAACGAGTTCACGTCCAGCTCGGTCGGCCCGCCGAGCAGCGACGACGTGGTCGAGCGCTGCTGGAGGCGGACGCGGTGCGTGGTGACGTCGCCCGCCTCCTCCTGCCGGTGCCCGGGAAGGTGCTGGTGGAGCGTTCCCCCGCGCGCCACGTTGAGCACCTGCGCCCCGCGGCAGATCCCGAGCACCGGCATCCGCCGTGCGTCCGCGCGCCGCACGAGCGACAGCTCGAAGCGGTCGAGGTCCGGCTCGGTCGGCCCCAGCTCCGGGTGGGGCTCGTGGCCGTACGCCGACGGGTGGAGGTCCGGGCCGCCGCTGAGGACGATGCCGGACAGGCGGTCGAGCAGCGCGTCCAGCGCCTGCGGCGCGATCGGCGCCAGGATGACCGGCACCCCGCCGGCCCGGTCGACGGCGTCCAGGTACTTCAGCCCGAGCGCGAGCTCGCGGCGCTGCGGGTCGCCGTGCTCCTCGTGATCTCGCTGCGGCGAGCGCCGCAGCTCCGAGGTCGAGATGCCGATGAGCGGACGGGTTGCTGACACGATCCGCACTCTGCCCGCCGACCGCGCGATGCACGTCGTCCACACGGTCCGAACATCGCGCGCGGCGTTTCACCCGGATGTCGGACCGGGCCCGCGCCGCAGGCGCTACCCGCTCACGTCAGCGGCGGCGGGTCCGACCGGCCCGCCGCCCCGGCGCTGCAGCAGGCGCAGGACCTGGTAGGCGACGATCGCGGCGACCGTGCCGAGCGCGATGCCCGCGAACGTGTAGTCGCCCCAGACGAGGCTGTAGTCGCCCGCGCCGACGATCAGCGCCACCGCCGCGGTGGTCAGGTTCACCGGGTCGCGGAAGTCCACGCCGGCCTCGATCCACACGCGCGCGCCGAGGACGGCGATCAGGCCGAACAGCGCGGTCACCGCGCCGCCGAGGACGCCGATCGGCATCGCGCTGATGATCGCGCCGAACTTCGGCAGCAGCGCCAGCGCGATCGCGCACAGCCCCGCGACGATGTAGGCGAGCGTCGAGTACACCCGCGTCAGGCCCATCACGCCGATGTTCTCCGCGTAGGTCGTGGTGCCCGAGCCGCCGAACAGGCCCGCCAGCGCCGTGCCCGCGCCGTCGCCCATCAGCGAGCGGCCGATCTCCGGATCGAGGTTGCGCTGGGTCATCGTCCCGACGGCCTTGACGTGGCCGGCGTTCTCCGCGATCAGCACGAGCAGCACCGCGGGGACGATGAGGAGGATCGCGTCGAGCTGGAAGCTCGGCGTCGTGAACTCCGGCCAGCCGACCCAGTCGGCCTCCTCCACGGCGGTCCAGTCGACCTTGCCGAGGATCGCGGCGAAGACGTAGCCGGCGGCGACGCCGAGGAAGACCGACAGCTGCGCCGCGATCCCGCGCAGGCCGACGGTGAACGCGAGGATCGCGACGAGCGTGAAGAGCGCCACGCCGGCCTGCTGCTCGAACTGGTCCTTCGCGACCGGCGCGAGGTTGAGGCCGATCAGCGCGACGATCGCGCCCGTCACGACCGGCGGCAGCAGCACCTCGATCACGCGGTAGCCGACGCGGTCGACCAGCAGGCCGACGAGGAAGAGCGCGACGCCCGCGGCCACGATGCCGCCGAGCGCCGCGGGGATGCCGCCGTCGGCCTTGGCCGCGATCACCGGCGCGATGAACGCGAACGACGAGCCGGTGTACGACGGGACGCGGTTGCGCGTGATCAGGACGAACAGCAGCGTCGCGATTCCGCTGAACAGGAGCGTGGTCGTGACCGGGAACCCGGTCAGCACCGGCACGAGCGCGGTCGAGCCGAACATCGCCAGCACGTGCTGGCCGCCCAGCCCGATCATCGCGTGCCAGGCGAGCCGCTCCTCCGGCAGGACCACCTCGCCGTCGCGCACGCCGCGCCCGTCGTCGCCGTGCAGCTTCCAGATCCCGTCGATCCACTGGTTCACGGTGCGGCATGGTGGTGCGCGGGGCGGACGGACCCGCGCGGCGCTACGGCACGCGGCCGAGCGCCTGCTCGAACGCGTCGTACGCGCGCGCGTCGAAGAGCCAGAAGCGCGCTTCGCTCACGCGCGGGTCGTTCTGCATCGCGCTCGCGGTGGCGGAGATCGCGACCTCCGCGGCGGGCTCGAGCGGGTAGCCGTAGACGCCGGTCGAGATCGCGGGGAACGCGACGCGCGTGTCGCCCGCCTCCGCGGCCAGCGCGATCGCGCGCCGGTAGCACGAGGCGAGCAGCTCGGGCTCGCCGTCCGTCCCGCCGTTCCACACCGGCCCGACGGCGTGGATGACGTGCCGCACCGGCAGCCGCCCGGCGCCGGTCAGCTTCGCGTCGCCGGTCGCACAGCCGCCGAGCGTCCGGCACTCCTCCAGCAGCGCCGGCCCCGCGGCCCGGTGGATCGCGCCGTCGACCCCGCCGCCGCCCAGCAGCGACGAGTTGGCCGCGTTGACGATCGCGTCGGCCTCGGTGTCGGTGGTGATGTCGCCGCGATGCAGGGTGATCCGCGCCATGCGACGCAGTGTCGCTCAGACCGGCGGCGGACGCCGGTTGCCCGAGCCCCGCCGCGGCGCGCAGGTGCGGTAGCGGCGGGTGCCCGTGAGCACGCGGCCGTCGTCGAGCAGCATGCGGATCGTCACCGTGTACCGCCCGCGCGGGAGGCCCGTGAGGTTCACCGGCGCGGTGACGCGGGTGCCGCGCAGCGTGCGGACGGTCTGGCCGTTCACCCGCACGATCGCCGCGGCGATGCGCGTGCCGGTGGGATGGCGCAGGCGGATGCGGAAGCTGCGGCGGCTCAGGCAGCGCCGGTTCGACGGGGCGGTGACCAGGCCGCCGCGCCCGAACACCGGCTGGCTGCGGGACGGCGCGGTCGTCGAGGTGCCCTGCGGCAGCCCGGCGGCGCCGGTGGGGGAGAAGACCGTGACGTGCGAGAACGTCGCGCGCTCGCCCGGCGCCAGCGCGTACGTCCACGAGATGCCCGCGCCGTTGTCGACCGACTCGCCGCACCGGCACGTGTTGGGGAACGGCGTCCGCGTCGCGATGTGCGCCCACACCTCGCTGTAGCCGGCCTCCATGTACCGCGCGCCGCGCGTCAGCGGGTACCACTGCTCGATCCGCGCGGCCGGCGTGTTGTTCGCGTTGAGCGAGCAGCCCGCGGCGCCGGCGGCCGGGTCGACGAAGCCGAAGCCGGTGTCGGACTCCTGCAGGTAGCAGTCGGCGGCGCGGTACAGCACGCCGCTCGCCGGCCCGCCGCCGCGGTTCTCGACGGTGACGTCGGTGCGGTACGCCTCCTGCCCGGCGATGTACGTGTCGACCTGCGTGACGCGCAGCCCGCTCGCGCCCGCGTCGGCGACGGTGCGGACCGTGCGCGGGTCGGCCGCGGTGCCCGCGCCGCTCGCAGGCGTCTGGCTGACCGGCGTGAACGGCGTCGTCGCGCCGAGCGAGCCGGTCGCCGAGCCCGCGTGGTTGGCGAAGTCGGGCGCGAACAGCGTCGTGCCCGCGGTGAGCAGCGTCCCGCAGCTCCCGGGTGCGGCGGACGGCGGGTAGACCTCCATCAGCCGGTCGGCGGCGTGCGCGACCTGGCAGCTCAGCTCGTTCCCCAGCACGATCCGCACGAGCGGCCCGGCGGGCGTCGCCATCTCCGTCGCGGGCGTCGGCACCTGCGCCCGCGCCACGGCCGGCGTGCCGCCGGCCACCGCCAACGCCGCGACCGCTGCGGCGGCCCATCCTCTCCGGGCGCTCCGTGCCCGAGCCGACATGCCGCGACGCTACTCCTCCCGCGCGCGCCCTGCCGGGGGATCTCCCACGGATCCCCCGGACCGGGCGCGTCGCGTCAGCGAGGCAGGCGCTGCTGGCGGCGGCGGAGCTCCTCGCGGGCCGCGTCGGCCGCGGTGTCGCGGGCGCGGGTGGAGGGGGCGTCGCCGGCCGGGCAGTAGCGGTCGGCCGGTGGGCTGTCGGAGACCAAGTGGGCCGTGACGGCCGCGGTCATGCAGGCGTTCGCGGTGAAGACGAAGAGCGCGTGGCCGCCCTGGTCGACGGTGACGAGGCCCGCGCGGCGGCCGAGCTTCGCGCGCATCGCCACGCCGCCGACGTACGGCGTCGCCGGGTCGCGCAGGCCCTGCACGACGAGGACGTTGCGCGGGCCGGCGGAGGAGATCCCCACCGGCGGTTCGATCGGCGGGTGGTTCCAGAACGCGCACGGCCAGACGTTCGAGCCCAGCTCGCCGAAGACGGGGAAGAGGCGCGTGTCGAACGTCAGCTCCGCGCGGTAGCGGTCGAGCGACCGCGGCCAGGCGACGTCGTCGCACAGCACCGCCAGCGCGGACGCGGCGCCGTTGTCGACCGGCACCGGCGACGGCGGTGCGGGCGACGGGGCGGGCTGGTCGACGCCCGCGCGCACCTCGCTCCACACGGTCGCGAGCGTCGGGAAGTCGGCGTCGAAGTACAGGAGCGCGAACGTCAGCTCGCGGAACCACTCGCGGTCGGCCACGATCCCGAGCGAGGTCCGCACGGGCCGCGCAGTCGCCTGCTCGAGCAGCGCGAAGTACGTCGCGCGGACGGCCTCCGGGGTCGCGCCGAAGCCCAGCTCGGCGTCGCGCGCGGCCGCCCACTCGGCGAAGTCGCGCAGGCGCGGCTGGATGCGCCGGTCCTGCCCGGCGTCCGGGTCGCCGGCGAGCCGCCAGTTGCGGAACTGCTCGCGCCACACCCAGCCCGGGTGGACGGCGCTGTCGAGCACCACGCGGTCGGTCCGGGTGGGGAACAGCGACGCGTACACCGCGCCGAGGTACGTGCCGTACGACCAGCCGAGGTACGAGATCCGCTCCTCGCCGAGCGCGGCGCGCAGCAGGTCGAAGTCGCGCGCGGTGTTCGCGGTCGTCATGTACGGCAGCCGGTCGCCGGACACCTGCGTGCAGCGGTCCGCGACGCTGCGCATGAAGGCCGCGGTCGCGCCGAACCCGCCGGGCTGGGTGAGCGGGACGAGGGCCTCGCCGGCCTCCTCCTCGCTCAGCCCGCACGAGACGGGTGCGCTGTGGCCGACGCCGCGCGGGTCGATGCCGATGACGTCGTAGCGGTCGCGGACCTCCTGGGGGAGGAGCGGGCGGATGAGCGCCGGGATGTCGATGCCCGGCCCGCCCGGGCCGCCGGGGTTGGTGAACAGGACCCCGCGGCGCAGCTCGGGGTTCTCGGCGCGCAGGCGCGACACCGCGACCGTGATCGTCCGGCCGTCCGGGTCGCGGTGGTCGAGCGGCACGGCGAGCGTGCCGCACTCCAGCCCTTCGGTCGGCGGCGTGCCTTCGGGGCACGGGCCCCAGTCCACCGCCGCGTCCGCGGGCGCTGCGCCCGCCAGTCCTGCTGCAACCGCCGCGAGCACGATCGCTCCCGCTCGCCGGCTCCGACCTACCGCACCCAGCATCTCGGCACCTCCGCGTGCTGGACCCGCAGCGGTCCCGCACCGCCGCGCCGTCCGACACCGGAACATACGCGAGGCTCCAGGCTCGGTGCTGCCCCGCGAACTACCGGAAGCCGGTGGGATGGCGCGCTGCCGCTCGTACCGGGGCAGGCATGTGCCGAGTACACGCGTGTTATGGCAAGGACGCCCCTCGCGCGAAGGATCGCGCGCCTCACACCCCTCGCCGCGGTCGCCGCCGCGGCGCTCATGGCGCCGGCAACGGCCGCCGCGGACTACCCGGACGGCGACGGCCTGGTGACGGCCTCGTTCGACGACGGCATCGTCAGCGTGTGGCCCGACGGCACGAACGCCCACGACTGGACGCTCCACGGCACCGTCGGCACGTACGACGGCTCCGGCACCAAGCTCTCGCTGAAGACCGCCGCCAACGTCGTCTCGCGGTACGACATGGCCACCCGCGCGATCGACGTGAACGTCCCGTACGACTTCGGGACGGTCGGCGCGACGGCGATGAGCCCCGACGGCACGAGCTTCGCCGCGGTCAACGGCGCGTCGCTGATGACCTACGCGGGCGCGTACGCGTGGAACGCCCCGATCGAGTACGCCGTGGGGCGGTTCGGGTGGGCGACCCAGAGCGGCAACCAGCGCAAGGTGTACGTCGCCGGGCCGGACGCGACGAACGGTGGCGGCCAGGACATCGCGGGCACCATCGAGATCGTCGAGCAGGACGGGGGGACATGGGGCGTGTCCGGCTCCGACGGGGCGCAGAACGCGACCGTCTCGCCCGATGGGCGCTATGTCGCGTTCGAGCTGTCCACCGACGGCCAGCGCGACGTCTACGCCTTCGACACGACCAGCGACGGCATGCCGTTCAAGGTCGCCGACCAGACCAGCGCCGACGAGTACCTGCCGACGTTCTCGCCGAACAGCATGCGGCTCGTGTTCGCCCGCGAGAACGGCAGCGGCACCGAGGTGCGCGAGATCCCGATCGTGCAGGTCGCGGCGTCCCGCCTCGTCCACACCTTCCCGGTCGCGCCCGCGACCGGCCTCGCCTGGCAGCCGTCGGTCGCGCCGACGGCGGGCACGCTCGAGCTCGACACGGTCGCGAGCCCGAAGGTCGGCACGTACGTCGACTGGGTCGGCAACCCCAACGGCGGCTACCAGCCGATGACGGACACGATCACCTGGCAGCGCTGCCCGGCGGTCGCCACCGACGCCGACGGCTGCGAGGACATCATCGCGGCCGACGCGTACCAGGTGGCCGCCGCGGACGTCGGTCACCGCCTGCGCATCCGCCGCGAGGTCAAGAACCCGGCGGGCTCGAGCACGATCCACTCGTCCATGACCGCGGTCGTCGCCGCGCTTCCCGCCGGCAGGCCGGTCTTCACCAAGACGCCGGGCGCGCTGACCAACGCGGAGATGCCCGCGTTCGAGTGGATCGCCGGCGAGAACGGCGGCAGCGAGTACGAGTGCCGCGTGGTCGTGGGCTTCGACGACTGGATGCCTGACACCGGCTGGGCTCCCTGCGTCTCCGGCGCGACGACGCCGCCGCTCACCACCGGCGACTACACGTTCCTCGTCCGTCACAAGGGCGCCGACAACGAGATCGCCGTCCACGAGTTCACCGTCGACCAGAACCCGCCGGCCAAGCCCCAGCTGATCATGCAGAAGGTCGACGGCCTCAGCGCGTCGGTCTCCTTCACCTCCGGCTCCAACGAGATCGTCACGTTCGAGTGCCGCCTCGACGGCATCCCGACGGAGAGCATCTCGCCGTGGACGCCGTGCCCTGGCGCGTGGAGCGGCAAGGACCTCGCCGAGGGCAAGCACAAGCTCGACATCCGCGCGATCGACAAGGCGGGCAACCGCAGCGAGATCGTGACGGCGACGTGGACGAACACGAAGCCCGTCGTCAAGCCGGAGGAGCCCAAGCCCGAGCCCGAGCCCGAGACGCCCTTCGTCCCGCAGGCGCCCGCGGTCGAGACCCCGGCTCCGGCCGCGCCGGCCGCCGCTCCTGCGGCGGAGACGCCCAAGCCGGTGGTGACCCCGGTGACTCCGAAGGCCCCGGCGCTCGCCGTGACCATCGGCGGCACGAAGACGGGCGCGCAGACGCAGGGCGGCACGTCCTCCGCGGCGACCATCGAGGTCGCCAAGGAGTCGGTCGGCGTGGGGTGCTCGATCACCGGCACCGTGCTGAAGTCGTGCAAGGTCGACCTGTACGCGCCGAAGGCCGGCGGGGCGACCGCGCGGGCCGCGGCGGCCGGTGAGGTCCTCGTCGGCACCGGCACCTACACCAAGGCGTCCGGCTCGTCGAAGATGGACGTCAAGGTGGAGCTGAACGCCACCGGCAAGGCCATGCTGCGGAAGAACCCGGGCGGCCTGGAGGTGTCGGTGAAGATCGTCGGCCAGCCGGTCTCCGGCGCCCCGCTGAAGGCGACCGGCGTGGCGAAGCTCGTCACCGACCGGGCGCGTGCGACGGTCGGCGGGTTCGCGGTCGACTCGCCGGTGCTGACCGCCGCCGCCAAGCGGCAGCTCCGCACGCTCGCGAAGTTCGGCAAGGCCCACACGATCCGCTGCGTCGGCCACACCGACGGCTCCAGCGACGACGAGTCGTACCTGAAGGACCTCGGCCTGCGCCGCGCCAAGGCGGTCTGCGCGTACCTGACCGCGCACGGCGCCAAGGGGACCCGCGTGCTCGTCTCCAAGGGCAAGGCCGTCCCGGCCGCGACGAACACCACGACGGCGGGTCGCGCGAAGAACCGCCGCGTGCAGGTGACGCTCGTCCGCTAGCCGCCCCGCGGCGACACCCCGAGCAGGATCGACGGGCCGCCCGCGAGGGCGGCCCGTCGTGCGTCGCGGACCATCCCCACCGGCGACCGGTCATGTGTCCACGGGGCTGACACGATCGGCTGATCGGCCGATGCACGGCCCGCCGGAGACGCCGACCACCGGTGCGTTATGGCTCCCAAGACCATCTCGCGCCGACTCGCGCGCATCTCCCCTCTCGCGTTCGGCGGCATGGTCGCGTTCGCCCTCGCCGTCCCCACCGCCGCCTCGGCCGCCAACCCCGCTGACAACGGCCGCATCAGCTGGACGAACGAGACCGAGACCCGTTCCGTGTGGTCCGACGGCTCGCACGACGAGGTCGAGTCGTTCCACGCCGCCGGCTGGTCGATCGTCGGCAACTGGAACGCCACCGGCACGCAGGCTGCCGCGATCGAGGTCAACAACCGGACGCCGTACATCTTCAACGACGGCGGCACGACGGTCGCCCGGACCGTCAGCGCTCCGAGCGGCGAGACGATCATCGACATCGCCATCGGCCCGGACGGCCAGCGCACGGTGATGACCTCCGACGCGTCGGTCACGATCAACAACAACGGCCTCAACACGCAGATCTTCCCGTCCACCGGCGGCCGCGTCTCCTGGTCCGCCGAGGGCACCGACGGCACGATCATCTGGGACGGCTACGAGTCCGGCGAGAGCGATCCGGGCAGCGGCGGCATCCCCGGCGGCGAGCTCCCCTTCGCGCCCGTCGAGAACGAGGGCAACGGCACGGGGATCATGATGGTCAAGCAGCTCGGTGCGCCCACCGAGATCGTGACCGACACGAACGCGAGCAACCCGTCCATCTCCAAGGACGGCAGGATCGTCGCGTACAGCTCGAACAACGACATCTACTGGATCGACCTGAGCCAGCAGAACCCGGTCCCGACGAAGCTCGCCGGCTCGACGCTCGGCGCGGACGACATGCCGACGGTGTCGCCGGACGGCACGCAGGTCGCGTTCGCGTCCGGCAACTACGGCGAGCAGGACATCATGATCGCCGACGTCAGCGGGGGCCTCGCCCGCAAGGTCGCCGACACGAACACGGTCCAGAACATGGCCTGGCAGCCGGTCACGAAGGCCGCCGCCGGCACCGTCACGGTCTCCGGCACGCCGCAGGTCGGCGAGGTCCTGACCACCGGCGGCGTCGCCGCCACGGGCACCGCTCCGCTCACCACCGGCTACCAGTGGCAGCGTTGCACGGACCTGCCGCCGGAGAGCGACGGCTGCGTCGACATCCCGGGCGCGACCGCGTCCAGCTACACCGTCACGGCCGACGACAAGGGCTACAAGCTCCGCGTGAAGCGCACCGCCACGAACGCGGGCGGCTCGCAGGTCGCGACGTCCTCGGAGACGGCCGTCGTCACCGACGCGGGCGGCAACGACCCCGATCCGCTGCCGGTCGACTCGATCAAGCCCGAGCAGCCCGTGTTCTCCAACGGCCCGGACTCGCTGGACACCGACACCACCCCGACGTTCGAGTGGGACGGCGCCGAGCAGGGCGGCAAGTTCCAGTGCCAGATCGTCGGCGACCTCGTCGTCGGCGAGGAGACCGCCACGCCGTGGGCGGACTGCACCTCCCCGTTCACCACCCCGGAGCTCGCCGCCGGCGCGCACAGCTTCCGCGTCCGCCAGGTCGACGACGCCGGCAACGTCGGCGACTACCGCCAGTACGACTGGACGATCACGGCCCCGAACACGACCCCGAACCCGGTCGACACGACCAGGCCGCTCGCGCCGAAGATCACGCTGTCGCCGAAGCAGCTCGACAACGACCCGACGCCGACGTTCGAGTGGACCGGTGCCGAGGACGGCGGCAAGTTCCAGTGCCGCGTCGTCGAGGGCGCGCTGGAGTACGTGTCCCCGTGGACCGACTGCACCTCGCCGCACACGGTCCCGGACACGCTCACCGACGGCTTCTACACGTTCCTCGTCCGCCAGATCGACGCCGCGGGCAACCTCGGCGACGTCGCCGACGTCTCGTGGCGGCTCGACGCCACGGCGCCCCCCGCGGTCGTCCTGCTCGAGGGGCCGATGCTGACGACGCCCGAGACGACGGCCACCTTCAGGTTCCAGAACGCCAAGTCCGGCCGGATGGAGTGCCGCGTCGACGCCCCCGCCGACGAGGTCGCAGCCTCCCAGTGGCACGAGTGCGGCTCGCCGGTCGTGCTGACCAACCTCACCCCGGGCAAGCACAAGTTCGAGGTGCGTGAGGTCGACGAGGCCGGCAACGCCAGCGTCCCGGCCGTGTGGAACTGGGTCGTCAAGCCCGTCGAGGTCGTCGTGCCGGAGACGCCGAAGCCGGAGGCGCCGAAGCCCGAGACCCCGGCCGCGCACGTGCCGGCCGTCGAGATCCCGGCGGCGGCCCCGGCCGCGGCGCCGGCGGAGACGCCCAAGCCCGCGACGCCGAAGGTGACCCCGAAGGCGCCGGCCCTGACCGCCACCATCGGCGGGACGAAGTCGGGCGCGCAGGTCGGCGCCAACGGCGGCACGTCGTCCGCCGCCACGATCGAGGTGGCCAAGGAGGCCGTCGGCGTCGGCTGCTCGATCACCGGCACCGTGCTGAAGTCGTGCAAGGTCGATCTGTACGCCCCGAAGGCGTCGGGCGCCAAGGCCCGCGCGGCCGCGGCCGAGCAGGTCCTGGTCGGCACCGGCACGTACGAGTCCAAGAACGGCTCGTCGAAGATGGACGTGCGGATCGAGCTCAACGCGACCGGCAAGGCGATGCTCCGGGCCAACCCCGGCGGCCTGAAGGTCACGGTCAAGATCAGCGGCCAGCCGGTCTCCGGCGCCCCGCTGAAGGCGACCGGCGTGGCGAAGCTCGTCACCGACCGCGCATCGACGACCGTCGGCGGGTTCGCGGTGAACTCCGCGGTCCTCACGCGGAAGGCCAAGGCCGAGCTGCGCGCGTTCGCGAAGTTCGGCAAGGCCGCCTCGGTCCGCTGCGTCGGCCACACCGACGGCTCCACCAGCGACGAGTCCTACCTCAAGGGGCTCGGCGAGCGGCGCGCCCAGGCCGTCTGCGGCTTCCTCGCCAAGGTCGGCGTCAAGGCGTCGAAGCGGACGCTCGTGTCGAAGGCCGACACCGTGCCCGCCGCCACGAACACGACGAAGGCCGGCCGCGCGCTCAACCGCCGCGTGGTCGTGACGCTGGTCCGCTAGGTCCGGCGGAAGGCGCGCCCGGTCACGGCGTCGAGCACGAACGGGGGCAGGTGGGAGGCGAGCTTGCCGAGAGCCGCCTTCCCACCTGGCCCGAGCGTGTGCTTGTCGCCCACGATCGCGTCGACGATCTCCGCGCCCCACTCGGCGGGCGTGTGCTGGTCCCAGCTCTCCGAGGACGGGAAGTGCTCGCGGAGCTGGGCCTTCACGTCGTCCATCATGTCCGTGTCGATCCCGCCGGTGACGACGTGCAGCACCGTCACCGGCGTGGACGCCAGCTCGCGGCGCAGCGACTCGGTGAACGCCGCGACGCCCGACTTCGCGGCCGCGTAGGTCGACACCGCCGGGAAGTTCGCGTAGGCGACGACGCTCGAGTTGTCGACGATCTTCCCGCGCCCGCGCGCGAGCATCCCGGGCAGCGCGAGCCGCGTGAGGTGGACCGGGCCGAGCAGCGTGGACTGCAGCAGCTCGTAGACGGTTCCGACGTCCTGCGTCTCCAGCTGCCCCGCCGTGAACTGGCCGGCGTTGTTGACGAGCACGTCGACCTCCGCGTCGAGGGCGGCCCAGCACTCCTCGATCAGCGCGCGCGACGAGAGGTCCATCCGCACCGGGGCGACCGACGCCGCGCCCGCGGGCGCCACCGGCTCGTAGCGGTCGAGCGACCGCACGCCGACGAGCACCCGCGCGCCCTCCTGCCGCGCGAGCGCCTCCACGATCCCGCGCCCGATGCCGCGGTTGCCGCCGGTGACCAGGCACGTCTTCCCGTTCAGGTCCATACCGGGCGTACGCAGCGCTGCGCCCGGCGGTTCAGGCCGTCAGGTGGTGAGCATCCCGCCGTCGACCGGCAGCAGCGCGCCCGTGACGTACGAGCCCGCGTCGGAGGCGAGGAAGATCGCCGCGGTGACGAGCTCGACCGCCTCGCCCTTGCGGCCGGCGGGGATGCGGAAGTTCATCTGGTCGAGGTAGCCGTCCGGGTACTGGTCGGTCATCTCGGACGCGAAGAACCCGGGCGCGAGCGCGTTGACGCGGATCTTCTTGCGGCCCGTCCACTGCTGCGCCAGGTCGCGCGTCAGGCCGATGATCGCCGCCTTGGACGCCGCGTACGCGGCCTGGGGCAGCCCGGCGGTGGTGGAGCCGAGCACGCTGCCGATGTTGACGATCGCGCCGCCGTCCTCGCCGATGTTCCGCGCGAACGCCTGCGCCATGTAGTACGAGCCGTTGAGGTTGATGTCGATCACCTGCGAGAACTGCTCGGGCGTCTCGCGCGTGGCCGGCACCGCGGTCCCGATCCCCGCGTTGTTGATCAGCACGTCGGCCTTGCCGAGCTGCGCGACGGTCTCCTCGACCACGCGCGTGCAGTCGTCGGCGCTGGAGACGTCGGCCGGGATCGCGACGCACCGCCGCCCGAGCGCCTCGACCTGCGCCTTGGTCGCCTCCAGCTTCTCCACGCGCCGCGCGCAGATCGCGATGTCGGCGCCCGCCTCCGCGAGGCCGGTGGCGAAGGCGACGCCGAGGCCCGACGAGGCCCCGGTCACGATGGCGACCTTGCCATCGAGCTTGAATCGGTCGAGGACTGCGCTCATGGCGCGCGACCTTATCCGCGGTGGACGATGCGCGTCAGCGTGAGCCGGTGGCGGTAGCGCGAGCCGCCCGCCTTCAGCACGACGGTGAGCTTCGCGCCGCGCCCGCGCTGGATGTCGCGGCGCATGCGCGCGAACTCGATGCCCAGGTTCGACTGGCCGCGCTGGCCCTCGCCGACGCCGAACCCGAACAGGATCGTCGCCGCCTTGCCGCGGCCGATCGCGTACGTGCTCGTGCCGAGGTAGGACCGGCCGTAGTACGCCTCGAGCTTGCCGCCGCACGAGTCGTCCTTCGCCGTCGCGGGGCAGGCGACGCGCAGGTTCATCCGGTGGACCGGGTAGTGCCGCGGCGTCCGCATCCATGCGCCGGTGCGCGGGACCTTCAGGTCATCTCCGGGGAGCGCCTTGCCACCCTTGACCCGTTCGCAGTCGCCCTCGATCCGGTCGCCCGCGTCGGCCTGCACGACGTCGATGCCGCCGCCGCAGGAGATGCGTCCGCCGAGGCCGTCGACGAGGTCGATCTCGTCTCGGCCGCTCCCGAAGTCGCCGTTGATCGCGATCCCCGTGACCGGCACCGGGTCGCTCCCGCGCAGCACGGAGGTGCTCAGCCCGGCGCCGACGGTCCGCTGGCCGATGACGTCGATCGTGCGCAGGCCGACGAGCGAGCACGCAGCGCGTCCGTCGAGGTAGCACTCCGGGCCGGCCGTGGCGACGCCGTCGAGCATCACGGTGGGGCGCCCGCGGTAGTTCGCTACCCATGCCATCCGTACCCGCTCCTCGCCGGTCGCGCGGTAGCTCAGCGTGTCGCCCGCGCGCGTGACGGTGCCGTTGTACGGACCCTCCTCGGGCTTCGGCGGCGCCACCGGCTGGCCCGGCTTCCAGAGGTCGGACGGCTTGTAGCCCGTCTCGCAGTCGAAGCCCCACACCGCCTTCTCCGGCGCCAGCACGCGGTCGACGCCCGCGCCGCAGGCGAGCGCCTCCGGCAGGATGCCCGAGCTCTCCGGCACCCAGATGACGTCGTCGCCGCCGCCGAGCTGCACGTCGAGCGGGACCGGGACGCGCACCGGGATGTCGGTGCCGAGCGAGTAGTAGTGCCCGAACGCGAACTCCTGCAGCTGCCCGACGAGCCGGACGAAGTCGGGCCCCTCGCTGCCGCGGATCGCCACCCGCTGCACCCCGCCGAGCGGGCACACCGCGTCGTCGCGCGGCACGGCCGTGCACCCGGCGCCGGCGTGCACCGGCACGTCGCCGGCGTTGAAGAGCAGGCACGGCCCGAAGTCCGGCGACGGCGTCTGCCTGCCGGTCGTGAAGTCGCGCAGGTTGAACTGGCACGGGACGGTCGTCATCGACGCGACCGCGAGCGCCGAGCCGGGCTCGGTCGCGACGACGAGCGTCCCGCCCTCGATCCCCACGCGGTCGGCGGACGCGGCGGCGGGGAGGAGGAGCGCGGCGAGGAGCGCGAGGGGGAGGAGGCGGAGCATGGCCGCGATGCTCGCCGCCGCCCCGCCCGCACGGCATGGGTGAAAGCCCTCCGGCGCCCCCAAAGGTCCCCCCCGACCCCAACCCGGCACAGTTTCGACTCGCATGCCGAGTCGAAGTCATGCCGCGTGGCGGCGTCAGCGCCGGCGGCGGGGCTCGAGCGCGCGCGGGGTGGTGAACCAGACGAGCGGGCGGAGCGCGGAGGTGATGCGTCCCGCGCGCCCGCCGAGCTCCTCGGCCTGCTCGGCGCGCCGGACGGCGTCGCGGACGACCATGCCGCCGAGCGTGCGGAAGGGCTCGGGTGGGAGGTAGCCGGGCGGGTCGCCGACCAGGGCGCAGGTCGTCGTCTCGTCGACGATGCCGAGCGCGCGGCGCGCGAGGATCGGGCCGACGAACGCGCTCGGCGCGACGCCGTTGCCGCTGAAGCCGGACGCGTAGTGGATCGCCTCGCGGTCGCCGATCGTGCCGACGAAGGGGAGGTGACCGGGCGCGTGGTCGACCGCGCCGCCCCACGCGTGCGTCAGGCGCACGTCGGCGAGCGACGGGAACCAGCGGCGGAAGTCGGCGGCGACGATCGCGACCGTCCGCGGGTCGTGCGCGTGGCGCGCGAGCACCCGCCCCAGCGGCCCGATCGCCCCGCCGCCACGGCCGAACGCGATCCGTCCGTCGGAGGTCGCCTGCGCGTAGTGGACGAGCATCCGCGCGTCGCCCAGCAGCTCGCCGCCCGTCCAGCCCAGCTCCTCCAGCCGCTCGGGGATCGGCTCGGTGAGCACGATGTGGGAGCCGATGGGGACGATCGCGCGCCGCAGCTCGCGCAGCCGCGCGGCCCACGCGCCGAGCGCCACGATCACGCTCTCCGCCTCGACCCGGCCGCCCGGCGTCCCGACCACGACCGGCGAGCCCGAGCGCGCGAGCGACGTCATCGGCGTGCCCTCGAAGATCCGCACGCCGCGGCGCAGCGCCAGCCGCCGCAGGCCGCGGGCGAGCAGCGCCGGCTGCACCGCGCCGGCGTCGGTCAGCCGCGCACCCGCGAGGAGCGCCTCGGTACCGGTGCGCTCGAGGATCTCCGCGCGCGTGACCGGCTCCATCTTCGCCCGCAGCCCGACCCGGCGCGCGGCGGCCAGCGGCCCGTCCCACGCGCCGAGCTGCGCGGCCGACGACGCGCCCCACAGCGCGCCGCCGCGCCGCAGATCGCAGTCGATGCCCTCCTCGCCCGCGACCTCGAACACCCGGTCGATGGCGCGCGAGGACTGCTCCGCGAGCCACGCTGCCTGCGCGTCGCCGAACTTCACGACGAGCCCGTCGAGCTCGTCGTGCCACGACGTCATCCACCCGCCGTTGCGCCCGGACGCGCCCAGGCCGCAGCCCTCGGCCTCGAGGAGGACGACCGTCGCGTCCGGCGCCTGCGCGACCGCCTCCAGCGCCGCCCACAGCCCGACGAACCCGCCGCCCACGACGCAGACGTCCGCGCGCACCGTGCCCGACAGCGGCGCGCAGAACTCCGGCACGCCGCCGGCCTCGCGCTCGGCGGCCAGCGCCTGCTGGAGCCAGAAGACCGGGCCGATGCGCTCGGGACCGGCCGCGGCGGCGGGCCGTGCGTCGGGCAGCGTCGCCGTCATGCGGGGCGGAACCCGTCGCGCTCGGCGGGCTGCGCGTGCTTGACCATCAGGTGCTGGGTGACGGAGTACTCGAGCACGGCCTCCTCCGACATGTCCTTGCCGAACCCGGACTGCTTGACGCCGCCGTGCGGGGCCTCGGACGCGATCGGGAGGTGGTCGTTGACCCACACGACGCCGAAGTCGAGCGCCGGCCCGAGCCGCATCGCGCGGCCGACGTCGCGCGTCCACACCGACGAGGCGAGCCCGAACGGGATGTCGTTGGCCAGCCGCACCGCGTCGTCCTCGTCCTCGAACGGCAGCACGACGAGCACCGGCCCGAACACCTCGCCCTGGACGATCTCCGACCGCTGCGCCGCGCCTGCGAGCAGCGTGGGGGAGTAGAACGCGCCCGGCCCGTCCGGCACCTCGCCGCCGCACACGAGCGACGCGCCGTCGGCGACCGCCCGCATCACGAACCCGTGCACGCGGTCCCGGTGCCCGACGGAGACCAGCGGCCCGATGTCGGTGTCCGGATCGCCCGGCGCCCCGACGCGGATCGCCCGCAGCTGCTCGCGCAGCGCCTCGACGACGTCGTCGTACACCGACCGGTGGGCGTACACGCGCGTGGCCGCCGTGCAGTCCTGGCCGGTGTTGTACGTCGCGCCCATCGCGGCACCGCCCGCCGCGGCCGCGACGTCGGCGTCCTCGAACACGAGCACCGGCGCCTTGCCGCCGAGCTCGAGGTGCAGGCGCTTCAGCGTCGGCGCCGCGCCGGCCATGATGCGGCGGCCGGTCTCGGTCGAGCCGGTCAGCGAGATCATCGCCACGTCCGGGTGCTCGACCAGCCGCTCGCCGACCGCGGCGTCGCCGGTCACGACCGACACCGCGCCCGCGGGAAGCCCGGCCTCGTGGAGCAGCTCCACCAGGCGGATGGTCCCGCGCGGCGTCGCCGGCGCGGGCTTGATGACGACCGTGCAGCCCGCCGCCAGCGCCGGCGCCAGCTTCCAGATGCCCATGATGAGCGGGAAGTTCCACGGCGCGATCGCGCCGACGACGCCGATCGGCTTGCGGTGCAGCACCGACGTGTAGCCCGCGGAGAACCGTCCGGCGCCGGACCCGGCCGTCGAGCGCGCGGCGCCCGCGAAGAAGCGGATGTTGTCGAGCGCGAACGGCAGCTCACCTTCGTGCGAGACGACGTACGGCTTGCCGGTCTCCTGCACCTCCAGCGCGGCCAGCTCGTCGAGCGCGGCCTCGGCGAGGTCGGCCCACTTCAGCAGCACCCGCGCGCGCTCGGCCGGCGTTGCGCCGGCCCACTCGGGCAGGGCGGCCTTGGCCGCCGCGACCGCGCGGTCCACGTCGTCCACGGTCGAGTCCGCGACGCGCGCGAACACCTCACCCGTCGCCGGGTCGATCAGCGCGCGCGGCTCAGGCATGCACGGTCTCCGGCACAGCCGACCCGGTCGCCGCGGGCTCCGCGTCGACCATCACGGCGTCGGACTTCACCCACCCGACGTGCACGGCGTCGCCGGCGGTCAGCGGCCGCGCGTCGTCGACGGACGCGATGCGCACCTGCGCGGTCCCGCCGTCCTCCAGGTCGATCACGTACTTGCGCGCGGTGCCGAGGTACGCGACCTCCGCGACGGTCCCGCGCCGCTCGCCGGGCAGGCCGAGCGGCGCGGGGGAGAGGCGCAGCCGCTCGGGCCGCACCACGATCTCCTTGCCGTCGACGCCCGCGGGGAAGAGGTTCGCGTCGCCCAGGAAGCCCGCGACGAAGCGGGTCGCGGGACGCTCGTACAGCTCGTCAGGGGCGCCGACCTGCTCGACGTGCCCGTCGCGGAGCACCGCGATCCGGTCCGCCATCGTCAGCGCCTCCTCCTGGTCGTGCGTGACGACGACGAACGTGATGCCGACCTGGTGCTGCAGGCGCTTGAGCTCGATCTGCATCTCGCCGCGGATCTGGCGGTCCAGCGCGCTCAACGGCTCGTCGAGGAGGAGCACGCGCGGCCGCTTCACGAGCGCCCGGGCCAAAGCGACCCGCTGGCGCTGCCCACCGCTCAGCTGCGCCGGACGCCGCGAAGCCGTGTGGCCGAGCTGCACCTGCTCCAGCGCCTCGCCCGCACGCGCCCGCGCCTCGTTCTTGCGAACGCCCTCCATCTTCAGCCCGTACGCGACGTTGTCGAGCACGGTCATGTGGGGGAACAGCGCGTACGACTGGAACATCATGTTCAGCGGCCGCTTGTAGGGCTTGACGCCGACGAGGTTGGACCCGTCGAGCGCGATCGCCCCGCCGTCCGGCTCCTCGAAGCCGGCGAGCATCCGCAGCAGCGTGGTCTTGCCGCAGCCCGACGGGCCGAGCAGCGCGAAGAACTCGTTCTCCGCGATCGTCAGGGACACGTCGTCCACGGCGGTCACTGCGCCGAAGCGCTTGGTGACGTGCTGGATCTCGATCACAGGGTCGTCTCCGATCGGCCGCGCAGGCGGAGGGCGACGAGCGTCAGCACGAGGCTGACGCCGACGACGACCGTCGCGGCGGCGTTGATCTCCGGGGTGACGCCGAAGCGGACCATCGAGTAGACCTGGATCGGGAAGGTCACCGACGTCCCGGCGGTGAAGAACGCGATCACGAACTCGTCGAGCGAGAGCGTGAACGCGACGAGCGCGCCGGCCACGATGCCGGGCGCGATGGCGGGGAGCGTGACGTGGCGGAACGTCCGCCACTCGTTCGCCCCGAGGTCGAGCGACGCCTCCACCATGGAGTCGTCGAAGTGGCGCAGGCGCGTGCGCACGATGATCGCCACGAACGCGATGCCGAACGTCGCGTGACCGAGGACCACCGACCACAGCCCGAGCGAGACGCCGAGCCACTGGGTGAAGACCAGGTTGTAGAAGCTCAGCAGCGCGATCGCCAGGACGATGTCCGGGATGATCATCGGGATGTAGGAGACGGCGTCCAGGCCGGTCGACTTGACCGTCTTCTCCAGCCCGAACGCCAGCAGCGTCCCCAGCACGACGGAGATCACCGTCGCCCAGAACGCGACGATCAGCGTGTTGAGGAAGGCCTTCGTCAGGCCGTCGTTGTTGATGAGCTCGCTGTACCAGCCGGTCGTGAAGCCGCCCCACGACGTCGGCAGGCCGCTCGCGTTGAACGACAGGACGACGAGGACGAGGATCGGCAGGTAGAGGAACGCGAGCGTCGCGGCGAAGCCGGCGCCGAGCAGCTTGTTCGCCATCACGCCACCTCGCGGGTCCGGTCGCGCGCGTTGATCCACGCCTGGATCAGCAGCACGACGGTCATCAGCGCGATGATCGCCAGGGCGAGCGTCGCCCCGAACGGCCAGTCGCGCGCCTTGAGGAACTGCGTCTGGATCAGGTTCCCCACCATCTGCTCGCGCCCGCCGCCGAGCAGGTCGGGCACGAGGAAGTTCCCCAGCGAGGGGACGAAGACGAAGATGCACCCGGCGGTCACGCCCGCGCGCGTCAGCGGCAGCGTCACGGTCAGGAACGCGCGCCAGCCGGACGCGCCGAGGTCGGAGGCGGCTTCGCGCAGCTCGGGCGACAGCCGCTCGATCGCCGCGTACAGCGGCAGGATCATCAGCGGCAGGTAGCCGTACGTCAGGCCGAGGACGATCGCGAACTCGTTGTAGAGCAGCGACAGCGGCTCGTCGATGACGCCCAGCGACTGCAGCGTGTTGTTGATGAGCCCCTCGTCGTTGAGGAGCACGAGCCACGCGTACGTGCGGATCAGCAGGCTCGTCCAGAACGGCAGCACGACCAGCACGAGCAGGATCGTGCGCCAGCGCTCCGGCCGCGTGGCGATGAACCACGCGGCCGGGTAGCCGATGAGGAGCGCCACGATCGTCGCCTCGCCCGCGACGCGCACCGAGAACCACAGGACGTCGAGGTACAGCGTGTCGACGACCCGCTCGAAGTTGTCGAAGCTGACCTCGTAGACCACGCCCCCGTACACCCCGCGCTGGAACACGGAGTAGGCGAGGACGAGGAGCACCGGCGCGGCGAGCAGCGCGGTCCACCACACGAGGGCGGGACCGAGCAGCGCACCGCGCCGGAGGCGCAGCTTGGCGCTCCCCTTCACAGCGTCAGGCCTCTACGACGTGACTTCGGTGACGATGCGCGACCAGGTGGGCTGCGCCTCGCCGAGGTCGCGCAGGCCCTCCTGCTGCAAGAGCTCCGCCGGATCGATCCCGAGCGACGGGTACTGCTTCTTGAGCTTCGGGTCCAGGCCGTCCATCGCCGCCTTGTTGGGCGTGTTGTACGTGAGCAGGTCGACGACGCCCTGGCCGGACTCGGGGCGGAGGACGTAGTCGATGAACTTCATCGCCGCCTCCTTGTTCTCCGACTTCTCCAGGACGACCATCGAGTCGACCCAGAGGTCCGAGCCCTCCTTGGGCACGACGAACTTGATCTTGTCGTTCTTGGCGATGCCGTAGTTGCACCAGCCGTCCCACGCCTCGACGAGCAGCGCCTCACCGGACACGAGCTTCGAGTAGAAGGTCGTGTCGTCGTAGGCGAGCAGCGTCTCCTTGGTGTCGATGAGCAGGTCGCGCGCCTTCTCCAGCTCGCCCTCGTCCTTCGTGTTCGCGCTGAAGCCCAGCGACTTCAGGGCGGGGAGGAGGAGCCAGCGGTCGGTCGCCAGCATCGTCGTCTTGCCCTTGAGCTGGTCGCTCGGCTTGAGCAGGTCGTTCCACGAGTCCGGCGTGCCGGAGACCTTGTCGGAGCGGTAGCAGAGCCCGGTCGTGCCCCACGTGTAGGGCATCGAGTGCGTGTTGCCCGGGTCGTACGGAAGCTCCTTGGCCTCCGGGTACAGGTTCTTCTCGTTGGGGATCGCGCTGTGGTCGATCTCCGCCGCCCAGCCGCGGTTCTTCAGCGCCTCCGCGAACTGGCCGGAGACGAACACGAGGTCGAAGCCACCGCCGTCGGCGGCCTCGAGCTTGCCCATGATCTCCTCGTTGGTGGCGTGCTTGGCGAGCTTGACCTTGATGCCGGTGGCCTTCTCGAAGCCCGGGATCAGGTCCTCGGGCATGTACTTGTCCCAGTTGGAGATCGTCAGCGTCTTGTTGCCGCCGGCGGGCTGCTCGGCCGACGCCGCGGCCTCCTCGCCGGCGCTCGCGTTGTCCGACTTCTCGACGTCGGCGCCGCACGCGGCCAGGCCGACGCTCACCGCGCCCGCCGTCGCCAGCGCGGCGATCCTCCGCAACTTGCTCATGGAGCTCCTCCTCCTACTACTGCGTGCCTGTCAGGCGGCCGGCGCCGGCTGCGGCGCGCGGACGACCTGCTCGATGAGATCGGCGGCCCGGACGGTGCCCGGGGTCGCCTGCAGCCGGGCCGACACCTCGGCCAGACGCGCCTTGAGGGCGTCGTCGGCGAGGAGCGTCCCGACGGCTGCGCGCAGCTCCTCGGCCGTGTGGCCGTACGTGTCGAGGCGGAGACCCCAGCCGCCCTCGTGCACGCGCTGCGCGTTGTCGTACTGGTCCCAGAACAGCGGCAGCACGATCATCGGCTTGCCGAAGTGGAAGGACTCGGTGACGGTGTTGTTGCCCCCGTGCGTGATGACGAGATCGACCATCGGGAGGATCGACGTCTGGGGCAGGAACTCGGCGCCGACCATGTTGTCCGCGAGGGTGAGCTGGTCGTGCTGCGGGCCCTTGGAGACGATGACGCGGTACTCGGTGCCCGCGAGGCTGTCGATCAGCTTCTGCATCAGCGCGACGTCGGCGGAGCCGAGCGAGCCGAGGCTGAGGTAGAGGAGCGGGCCGTCCGCGCTCGCCAGCGGCTCGGGCAGCTCCCACGCCTCGTCGGTGCTGCGGACGCTGCTGTCGAGCCGGTGCCACGTCTCGCCCAGCGGCTCGGCGCGCGCGTAGTCCGCCTCCTCCGGGAAGAGGTAGAGGTTGAGCCAGGGCGAGTCGTGGACGAACTCGCGCGGCGGGAGGGGCGGCGCGCCGCGCTCGACGCAGAACGCGCTGAACGACTCGTGCATCTCCGCGTGGACGCGGTCGTACTCGGCCCAGTAGGCGTCCCAGCCGGAGGTGTCGTCCGCCGGATAGCCGGAGAAGGTGGGCGGGACCTTCGGGTCCTTGATCTCGGCCGGGTTGCAGGAGACGCTGCGCACCCACGGGATGCCGGAGGCGGGGATGGCCGGGAACGTGAGGACGTTGTCCTCGACGATGACGTCCGGCCGGACCTCCTCGAAGATCTCCCTCAGGCGGTCGTCGACGTAGCGCGCGCCGTCGAGCAGCGCCTGGAACGTCGGGGCGATGAAGTGCTCGAGCTGCTCGATCGTGGGCGTGCGGAAGACCGGCGCGGTGTCCCGGATGAAGTCCTTCCAGAACTGGCCGGGGGCCTCCTCGACCTCGGGCTTGGGCCCGAGCCGCATCAGCCGCTCCTCGAAGCCCTTCTCCGCGAGCGTGCCGGCGAACGACTCCTCGATGACGAACACGACGCGGTGCCCGCGGTCGAGCAGCACCTTGCCGATGCCCACGCAGTTGTTCGTCGGGCCGTACGCGCCCTCCGGGAAGAACACGATCGTGCTCACGCCTCTCCTCCTCCGTTGCTGCCGTTGCCCCCGGCCGCCACGGCGACCTCGCCGACGCCCCAGCCGTAGGCCATCTTGTGGATCTCCAGCACCAGGAACGACTGCGTCGAGACGACGCCGTCCACGTGGTGCAGACGCTTGTTGAGCACCTCGGTGAAGTGCGCGGTGTCGCGGCAGATCACCTCGACGAGGAGGTCGAACGAGCCCGCGGTCGCGGCGACGTACGACGTCTCGGGGAACGTCGTGACCGCCTCGCAGACCTGCTCGACCGTCCCGGGGCGGACGTTGATGCCGATCATCGCCATGCGGTCGAAGCCGATGCGCAGCGGGTCGGCGATGCCGACGATCTGCAGCATCCCGGCCTGCTCGAGCCGCTGCACCCGGTAGCGGACCACGCTCTCGGAGATGCCGACCTCGCGGGCGATGCGGCTGTACGGCCGGCGCCCGTCGGCCTGCAGCGCGCCGATGATCTTGCGATCGACGTCGTCGAGCTGCGGCGGCAGCGCTTGCGGCGGGTGCTTTGCGTGATCTAGGGTGATGGGCGGAGAGAGTGACGGAATCCGCAGATGACTGTCAAGGAAATCCACGAATCCGCATTTCAGGACCAGCGGTGGTTCGCCGGCAAGGGGCGCGCCTTCGCATCCGCCCGCGCGGTCGCGCTCGCCGACGGGCTGCGGCTTGCGGACGTCGCGTACGCCGACGGGGGGAGCGAGCGCTACCTCCTGCTCGACGACCACGTCCGGTGGGCCGACCTCCTCGACGCACCACCTCCCTCGCTCCAGCTCGACCGCGGGCCGGCCTTCGCGCGCCTCGCGCCCTCGCGCGGCGCCGAGTCCACGCCGTCCACGGACCAGTCGAACACGCTCGTCGCGCTCGACGGGCGGCTGCTCGTCAAGGCGTACCGGCGGCTGTGGAGCGGCCCGCACCCGGAGATCGAGCTGTGCGCTGCCCTCGCCTCGACGCCCGCGCCCGTCCCGGCGTACGCGGGGTCGCTGTGGCACGGCGAGACCGCGATCGCGCTGCTGCAGGAGCTCGTGCCCGACGCGGAGAGCGGGTGGGAGGCACCGATCCTCCGCGCCGTCGCCGCGCTGCGCGGTCAGCCGGAGGACGTCGAGGGGGAGTACCGCGCCGCCGGCGCCGCCACGGCGTCCCTCCACGCCGCGCTCGCCGAGGTCTTCCCACCCGCACCGGCCGACGCCGACACCGGCGGCCTCTGGCGCGCGGAGGCGTTCGCGCTGCTCGCCCGCGCCGCCACGGTCGAGCCCGTCGTCGCCGCCGCGCGGGGCACGATCGCGGCGCGGCTCGCGGTGCTCGACGACGCCGCCGGCCTGCCGCTCACGCGCATCCACGGCGACCTGCACGTCGCGCAGCTCCTCCGCACGCCCGACCGCCTCCTCGTCATCGACTTCGAGGGCGACCCGACCCGCCCGCTCGCGGATCGCCGCCGCCCCGACACGCCGGTGCGCGACCTCGCGTGCCTGCTGCGCTCGGTCGACCACGTCGGCCAGGCCGCGGCGCGCCGCTGCGGGCTCGACCCCGAGCCGTGGATCGCGCGCGCCACCGCCGCGGTGCTCGAGGGGTACGCGGGCGGGTCCTCCGCGCCGCCGCCGCCCGCCGCGCTCCTGCACGCGCTCGAGCTCGCCAAGGCCTGCCAGGAGCTGGTGTACGCCGCGGCGGTCGTGCCCGAGTGGACCTACGCGCCCCGCGCCGGACTGCAACGCCTCCTCTCTCGAAAGGCCCCCACGTGAACCCCGACGGCTTCCTCGCCGACGTCCTGTCCGAGCCCGAGACCCTCGCCGGCGTCCTCGACGCCTACGCGGCCGATGCGCCGCTCGGCGGGCCGGACGCGCTGCGCGGCAAGCAGGTCGTGTTCATCGGGATGGGCTCGTCGCGGTTCGCGGCGCTCACGATCGCCGCGGCGCTGCGGGCCCAGGGGATCTTCGCCGTCGCCGAGTACGCCACGACCGATGCGTTCACCAGGCCCGGTCCCGACGTGGTCGCGGTCGGCATCAGCGCGTCCGGCGGGTCGGCCGAGACGGTCGAGGCGCTCGCCCGCCATCAGGGCGTGTCGCGGACGGTCGCGATCACCAACCGCCCCGACCGCGCGCTCGCGCAGCTCGCCGACGTCGTGCTGCCGCTTCACGCGGGGGAGGAGGCCGGCGGCGTCGCGTGCAAGACGTTCCAGGCGACGATGGCCGTGCTGTGGCGTCTCGCGGGCGTCCCGGCCGACGCGCTCCGTCCCGCGATCGACGCGCAGCGCGCGCTGCTCGACGCGCGCGACGAGTGGCTGCCCGCGCTCGCCGACCGCGTCGCCGACGTCCACACGCTCTACACGATCGCCCCCGCGCACCGGATCTCCTCCGCGCTGCAGTCGGCGCTCATGCTCCGCGAGGGCCCGCGCATCCCGGCCGACTCCGCCGAGACCGGCGACTGGTCCCACGTCGACGTCTACCTCTCGAAGTACCCGGGCTACACGGCGCTGCTGTTCGGCGGCTCGCGCTTCGAGCCCGCGCTGTTCGAGTGGGCGACCCCGCGCGGCTCCGACATCATCGCGGTCGGCGCGCCGGTCGCGGGCGCGACGGGCCACGTCCCGATCCCCGGCGCGGAGGACCGGGTCGTCGCGTCGCTCGTCGAGGTCAGCGTCGTCGAGCTGCTCGCCGCCACCCTCTGGCGTCGCCGCATCGACGCGGGCGTCATGCCGTAGGACGATCGACGGATATGTCTCGGTATGCGGGACAAATCCGTCGATCGTCATGATGCGGGGCGATGCCGAGCAAGGACCTCGACGCCATCGACCGCCGCATCATCGGCGCGCTCCAGGCCGACGGGCGCCGCCCGTACTCGCGGATCGCGTCGGACATCGGGGTGAGCGAGAGCGTCGTCCGCTACCGCGTGCAGCGTCTGGAGGAGTCCGGGATGCTGCAGGTCGTCGGCATCGCGGACCCGCTGCGCATCGGCTTCGACCGCATGGCGCTCATCGGCATCAAGGTCCGCCCGGGCACCGTCGAGGAGGTCTGCGCCGCGTGCACCGCGCTCCCCGAGACGTCCTACGTCGCCGCGATCGCCGGCTCGTTCGACCTCATCGTCGAGGTCATCTGCCGCGACACCGCGCACTTCACCGAGCTGCTCAACAAGCGCCTGCACCACATCGACGGCGTCGTCTCGACCGAGTCCTTCCTCGTCCTCGAGATCCACAAGATGGCCTACGGCTGGGGCGTGGGGGAGGTCGCGGTCGCCGACGAGAACGGCGACGCGCCGCCGCCTACGGACTGACCCAGGCGACCGACAGCTGCGCCGCCGCGTCGCGCCCGCCGAGGTCCGTCTTCACCGGGCCCGCGCTCGGGCCGGCACGCAGGAAGAGCCGCTCGCCGGCCGCGAACCGCCGGATCGTCGTCACGTTCTGGCCGGTCTGCGAGAGGTCGTCGGCGGGCGTGGAGTCGGACGCCAACTCGCCCTGCGCCGCCGAGTCGATCGTCAGGTACCGCGTCCCGGTGCCGTTCGGCTCCCACAGCAGCTCGGCGCTGACGACGTAGACGCCGGTCCGGCCGATGACGAGCTGGTCCGTCGCGTCGTCGAACGTGACGTCGGCTGCGAGCGGGGCGTCGTCCAGGCGCACCTTCGTCGGATAGAAGGTCAGCGACTGCGCGGACGTCTGGCGGGCGCGGGCGTGGGGCAGGACCGTGTCGAGCGACGACGCGCCCGCCGGCCCCTGCGGACCGGCCGGCCCGGTCGCGCCGATCTCGCCGCGCGGCCCCGCCGGCCCCAAGGCACCGGCCTCGCCGCGCGCCCCGGCCCCCGCCGGCAGCACCCCGCGCGCGAGGTCGGCGCGCGTGACCGACCCGTTCTTGATCTCCCCCGACCGCACCGCGCCGGCCTTGATCTCGCGCGCGCCCACGCTGTCCTTCGCCAGCTTCACCGCCGCGTACGACGTGCCGCCGAGCGCGACGAAGACGGCGATGGTCGCCATGACGTTGGCGTAGGTCAGCTGCTGGCGCATCGGCGGTACTCAAGCGGAGTGCGGCGGTTCCGGCAACCGCGTCTGCAAGGCTCCCGCGCCGATGGAGGAGATCGCACCCGGGATCTTCGGGGTCACGTCCGCGCTCGTCGCGCGCGCGATGACGCAGGTCGTGCTGCGCGGGAGCGCGCGGAGCGTGCTCGTCGACACCGGCGTGGCGGAGACGCCGCGGGACGTGCTGGCGGGCGCGATCCCCGCGCCCGACCTGATCGTCGTCTCGCACGCGGACGTCGACCACTGCGGTGGCAACCGCGCGGCGCTGGAGCTGTGGCCGGACGCGCGGATCGCGTGCCACGAGCTCGACCGCGCGTGGGTGTCGTCGACCGCCGCGCTCCTGGCGGGCAACTACCTCTGGTACGCGGACTGCGGGTTCACCGTCCCGGGCGCCACGCGCGACTTCCTCGCGCGCGAGCTCGGCGGCGACGCGCCGGTGCACGAGACGCTCGCGGACGGCGACACGATCGACCTCGGCGGGGGCTGGAGCGTCGAGGTGCTCCACCTCCCGGGCCACACGCCCGGCCACCTCGGCCTGTACGACCCGCGCTCGCGCACCGCGATCGTCATGGACGCCGTGCTCGGCCGCGGCGGCCCGATCCCGCCGCGCGTGTACGACACGCGCGCCTACCGCGCGACGATCGAGCGCCTGCGCGCCCTCGGCGCCGACCGGCTCGTCACCGCCCACGTCGGCGTCCTGGAGGGCGCGCGGGCGGCGGACTACCTCGACGTCTCGCTCGCGCACGACGTCCGGGTGGAGGCGCTCGTCCGCACCGCCCCGCGCCACCTCGACCTGGCGGCGCTCACGCACCTCGTCGACGCCGCGCTCGGCCCGTACCACGACAGCCCGCACGAGCTGGCGGCCGCGGTCCGCGACCACGTCCACCGCCTCCGCGCCGACCCGCCGGCGACGCCCACGTACGCCGCGTGGGCGGGCGGGGGCTCCTAGCGGCTGGCTACCCCGCGCAGCCCACCGATCCGGGCCCGTCGCTCGCGCCCGAGGCCGTTCCCGGCTTCGGGTCCCCGATCCAGTACCGCGGGCCGGCGCCCCGCCCGCCCGCGCGGTCGCCCGGGTTGGCGAGCTTGCAGCGGTCGAGCGAGAGGCACCCGCACCCGATGCAGTCGCTCAACCCCGCCTTCAGGCGCTCCAGCTCGGCGATGCGCTCGTCGATCCGCGACGTCCACGTCGACGACAGCTTCTCCCAGTCCTTGCGCATGGGCGCGCGGTGCGCGGGGAGCTTGGCCAGCTCGGCCCGGATCTCCTCCAGCGACAGCCCGATCCGCTGCGCGAACACGATGAACGCGATGCGGCGCAGGATCGGGCGCGGGTAGCGGCGGTGGCCCGCGCCGGTGCGCTCGGACTCGATCAGGCCTCGTTCCTCGTAGAAGCGGAGGGCGGAGGTCGCCACGCCGCTGCGCTGCGCGACCTCGCCGATCGTGAGCGGTTCCGACATGGCCTGAAGAACAGCACGTGATCGCGTTGACTTCAACCACGGTTGAAGTGGCATAGTGTGGGCCCCTACTCAACGACCAGGAGATGCGAATGCCCTACGAGGTCCCGCCGCTTCCGTACGCGTACGACGCGCTGGAGCCGCACATCGACGAGGCGACGATGAAGCTGCACCACGACAAGCATCACCAGGCGTACGTGGACAAGGCGAACGCCGCGCTGGAGGGCACCGAGTTCGACGGCAAGCCGGTGGAGGAGGTCCTCCAGAACCTCTCGTCGCTGCCGGCCGACAAGCAGGGCCCGTTCCGCAACAACGGCGGCGGCCACGCCAACCACACGCTGTTCTGGGAGTCGATGAGCCCGGATGGCGGCGGCGAGCCGACCGGCGAGCTGGCCGATGCGATCACCGCGAAGTTCGGCTCGTTCGACGAGTTCAAGTCGCAGTTCGAGGCCAACGGCGTCGCGCAGTTCGGCTCCGGCTGGACGTGGCTCGTGGTCAAGAACGGCGAGCTCGAGCTGGCCAAGACCCCGAACCAGGACTCCCCGCTGCTCGACGGCGCCACGCCGCTGCTCGGCAACGACGTGTGGGAGCACGCCTACTACCTCAAGTACCAGAACAAGCGCCCGGACTACCTGAAGGCCTGGTGGAACGTGGTCAACTGGGACAAGGTCGCCGAGCGGTACGCCGCTGCCCGCTCGTAGCGCACCCCGTCGCGACGCGCGCGCCCTTCGGGGCGCGCGGCGACGGCGGCGGGAACGAGACGCGCTCCGCGTCTGCGGTTTGGGTACGAACCAGTACCCGGTGCTTGGCTGGCCCACTTGACAGCCGACCTACCGCCGGTAGGTTACCGCCGGTAGGGCGTTCTCCAGCGCCCTCACGACGCCACGTCCCCGGCGTCGGACCCACCCCAACCGGAGGTAGAGAGAGTGCGAGTCAAGCTGTCCCCTGCGCTGGTCGCTGCTGCCTGCGCCGCCGTCGCCGCGGTGCCCGCCACGGCCCAGGCCGCGAACCAGATCCACGTCCAGGGCAAGGTCGTCAAGGCCAAGCCGGGCAAGGCCACGAAGCTCTCGATCGGCGGCGGGCAGCGGACGGACGACGGCTCGCAGCCGCCGACGGTCGAGACGCTCGAGCTCTTCTTCCCGAAGCAGCTGACGTTCACCCCGAAGGGCTTCAAGAGCTGCTCGCCCAGCATCCTCGAGGCGTCCGGCCCCGAGGGTTGCCCCGCGGGCTCGCAGATCGGCACCGGCAAGGTGCGCGCGGTCGCCAACGGCATCGTCGTGACGCCCCAGTTCCGCCTCTTCTACGGGGGCGGGATGAACATCCTTCTCGACGTCCGCGCGACGGACCCGATCGCGATCGAGTCGTACATCAACGCGAAGCTGACGAAGGCCAACACGGGCCCGTACGGCTACAAGCTCCGCATCCCGGTCCCGATGAACCTGCAGCGCCCGCTGCCGACGCTGCCGGCGGCGATCACCGACATCTCGGCGGACATCGCCGCGGTCACCGGCAAGGGCAAGAAGAAGACGAGCCTGCTGACGCTCGGCGACTGCGGGCCGACCGGCAAGCTCGCGTTCAAGGCCGTGACCACGATCGCGGGTGGCGGCGGCACGCAGGAGGCCACCGCCACGTCCTCCTGCAAGTAGCCTCCGCCGCCTGATCGACGAGGTCGCCAACTACCCCCACGGGCGCGTACCGCGCGCGGTGCGCGCCCGTCAGATCCTCGCGGTCGCGGCCGAGCTCTTCGAGGAGCACGGCTACGAGGGTGCGTCGGTCGACGAGCTGTGCCGCCGCGTCGGCGTCTCCAAGCCCGTCATCTACGACCTCGTCGGGAACAAGGCGACGCTCTTCCGCCGCTGCTTCGAGAGCGCGGCGGAAGAGCTGCGCGAGGCCGTCGTGCCGGCGGTCGTGGGGGCCGCGGACGACGGGTTGGAGGCCCAGCTGCGTGCCGGGGCGCTCGCGTTCTTCCGCTGGGTCGGCGGTCACCCGCAGGCCGGCAGCGTCCTCTTCACCGCCGGTCAGGGCGGCCGCATCGCCGCCGGGCTGGCGGGCGTGCGGGCCCGGCAGGTCGAGGTGATCGCCGCCGTCCTCACCGAGCACGCCTCGCGCGCAGGGGAGCCGCCGGCGCCGCTCCGCGTCGAGGCTGCCGCGATCGCGCTCGTCGGCGCGTTCGAGTCGCTCGCGCGCTGGGGCGCCGACCGTCCCGAGCTGACGCCCGAGCAGCTCGCGGACGAGCTGGTGGCGTTCGCGCTTCCGGGCCTGCGAGCGGTTATCGGAAACTGAAGCCACGCGCGTGTCTGGTCCGACGGTGGTCCAGGGCGTTGATCGGTCCCGTCCGCTCCGCGAGGGTTCTGCGCACCGAGGGGGCGAACTCTGCGCAGTCCGCGTCTCCTCAGTGCGCAAACCGCACGGACAGCAGGAGCACCCGACCCATGGAAGACGCCGTTCTCGACGCCCCGCCCGCGCCCGCCCCGGTGGCCCCGCCGCCGCCGCGCCGCGTGCTGCCGCGCTGGCGGCGGACCGATCCGGAGCAGCTCGTGGTGGACACGATCGCGCGGCACGCCGACTCGGTGCTGCGGATCGCGCGCCGCTACTCGACCTGCCAGGCCGACGCGGAGGACGCCTACCAGCGCGCGCTCGAGATCTTCGTCAAGCACGCGCACCGGCTCGACCCGGGTACCGCGGACCGGTGGCTGCGCACGGTCGCCAAGCACGAGGCGATGGCGGTGCGCCAGGCGCGGCGGCGTTACGTCGGCGTGCCGGACGAGGAGACGTTCGACGCGATCGCCGACGCGCGCCACCTGCCCACGATCGAGGAGCGGGCGGAGCGGTTCGACGAGCTGACGCGCACCGCCGAGGCGCTGCGGCGGCTCAAGCCGCAGGAGCAGACCGCGCTGATGCTGCGCGCGCAGGGCCTGACGTACGACGAGATCGCCGCCAAGCAGGAGTGGACGTACACGAAGGTCAACCGGTGCGTCACCGAGGGCCGCCGTGCGCTGCTCGCGCGGATCGAGGGCATCCGCTCCGGCGCCGAGTGCGAGCGCTGGGCGCCGATCCTTTCCGCGATGGCCGACGGCGAGGCGACCGCCGAGCAGCTGCTGGAGGTCCGCCCGCACCTGCGCAACTGCTCCGCGTGCCGGGCGGTGCTGGGCGGGATGGAGCGCGCGACCGCACCGGTTGCGGCGCTGCTCCCGGCCGGCCTCGTCGCGGGCGACGCGGTCCCGACCGGCTCGGGCGGCGGGCTCCTCGACCGGCTCGGCGAGCTGGCCGTCGGGCTCCAGGAGCGCGTCGTCGGTGCGCACCACGCGGTCGAGGCGATGGGCGCGGGGAAGGTGGCGGCGGTCGCGGCGTCGGCGGCGGCCGTCGCAGGCGGGGGCGTGGCGGTGGAGCGGACGGTCGCCGACCGCGCCGCCGCGCCCGCCGCGGCGGCGGAGGCCGTGGCGGAGGCGCCGGCCGCGGCGCCCGAGGTCCCGACCACGACGGCGTCCGCGCCGGCGGCCGCCCCGACGATCGCGCCGGCTGCGGTCGGCCCGGAGTTCCCGGCGGGGGAGGAGCGCGCGGACGGGAGCGCCGCACGCGAGGAGTTCGGGGGTGGGGCGGAGGACGAGTTCGGCGGCGGCGATGGTGGCAGCGGCGAGTTCGCGGCCGCGGGCGACGACGAGGACGCTGGCGACCGGGCGGACGCGCCGCGCGGCGAGACGGCGGCCGCTGGCGACGCGGGCGCCGAGGAGCGCGAGGCCGAGGCTGCGGGGGCGGGGGCCGACGACGGCGGGAGCGCGGCGCCTTCCACCGCACCGCCCGCGCCCGACTTCGAGACCGCCGCGCAGGCCGCGTCCGCTCCCTCGCAGCGCACGCAGCAGCCCGCGCCGCGCTCCTCCTCCGGCGGCCGCGAGTTCGCCCCCAGCGAGTTCGGCGGCTGACCCGTCCTGCGCCGCGGCCGTTACCTCACGAGTAGTGGTCGCGGCGCCCGCCGCCCGCGAAGGTGCTGCCCATGACGACCACCGCGCAGGACCTCACCGCCACGATCGACGCCCACCTGACCGCCTACGCCGAGCCCGACGCCGCCAAGCGCACCGCGCTGATCGAGCAGGCGTGGGCGCCGGAGGGGCGCCTGGTCGACCCGCCGCTCGTCGGCGAGGGCCACACCGGCATCGGCGAGGCTGCCGCGGCGCTGCTCACGCAGTTCCCCGGCCACACGTTCCGCCGCACCACCGACGTCGACGCCCACCACGGCCACTTCCGCTACGGGTGGGAGCTCGTCGGCCCCGACGGCGCCGTCGCGGTCGCGGGCACCGACGTCGGCCTCGTCGCCGACGACGGCCGCATCGCGCACGTCGTCGGCTTCTTCGGCGACCTCCCCGCCCGCGAGGCCGCCTGACGCGACGACGACCCGCCGGGCCCAGCCGATCGTCGCGCTCGGCACCGGCGGGTCGTCGCGGGCTCGCCCGCCGCTGTGTCGCCGTCCGCCATCTTGTCCCGCGCGCGCGAGGACGTGCGCCGCGCGGACGGACGGCTCCTGGTCGCGCTGTCGCTCGTCGCGGCGCTGACCGGGTGAACGCGTTTCCCGCAGGATGCGGGGTCGAGACGTCGTAGGAGGTCCGTTCGGCCCGTCCAGACGCTTTGCCGTCCGACGCTCCCCCTACGGTGCGCGTCGTCCCAGTCCTTCAAGCGTCAGGGAACTCACGTGCCCCTCTGCTTCATCGAACCTCAGGACGCCATCCGTGTCATCGCCGAGTCCGTCGGGCGCGAGGCGCGCCGGCAGCTGCTCGGCGAGCTCGTGCGCGCGTGGGTCGACGAGATCCCCGATGAGCAGCTGCAGACCCAGTACGCCAAGGCCGTCGCAGACCTCGACGAGCACGACCTGAACATGCTCGCCGCGTGGCACGCGTCGCTCGAGGTCGGCCAGCCGATCCCGAACCGCGAGTTCCTCGTCAACGTCTTCCCGACGCTCGGCGAGAACCGGCGCGAGGCGCTCAAGATCGCCGCGGGCTTCCGCGGCGAGGAGGCGTTCGACGCCGGCGTCACCGAGGAGCAGACGCTCGAGATGGTCCTCCCGCACCTCAGCCGCGAGCGCTCGCTCGAGCTGGCGGGCGAGTGCCTCGAGCTCTACCTCTGGGACCGGCTGGGCTCCGACAACTAGCCGTACTCGGGGCTCGCCGCCGCGCGCCGCACGTCGAGCGCGGGCAGGTCCTCCGCCGGGAGGCGGAACTGCAGCGTGTCGTGCACCGGGTGCCCCTCGACGTGGAGCAGCAGCACGGTGCCCTCCTCGGGCGGATGGCCCTGCTCGCCCGCGCGCAGTCCGCCGGCCCAGTTCGGCGACAGCTCGGGCTGTCGCCGCTCGAACAGCGCCAGCGCGTCGCCGTCCGCGCCGTGCAGCTCGTCGATCGCCGCCTCGTACGCGACCGCGTCGCCCTCGTCCAGCCCGAGCCGCTCGGCAGCGTCGTAGTCCTCGGGCAGCGTGAGGTCGAGGACGCCGACGACGCGCTGGGGCGGGACGCGCAGCTCCGCGTCGAGGTGGTCCGGCGGCGCCGCGTCGACCGGCGCGGCGGCGTCCGGGGCGAGCGCGAACACGCGCTGCGCGGCGCCCGGGACGTTCCCGTCGGGCCCGTAGGTCCCGCTCGTGTCCTCCAGGTCGCCGTAGAAGAGCAGCCAGCCCGCGCCCGGCCAGCGCGGGTCTGCGGCGGCGAGCGGCAGCTCGGCGAGGTCGAGCGCGGCGAGGAACGCGAGCGGCGTGCCCTCGTCCGTCCGGGGCCATGCCTCGCCGCGCGGCAGCAGCGCCGGACCGCCCAGGCGCGAGCGCGGCGGCGGCGCGGCGTCGGGCGGCGCGGGCTCGAGGCGGCAGCCGGGCTCCGCCGCCTCCGCCACGATCCGCGCCGCCGTCGCGCTCGGGACGCCATGGCGCTCCAGCGCCGCGCGCAGCGCGTCGCCGTCGCGCCCCGGGATCACGCGCGCGCGAGGGCGGCTTCGACGGCCGCGATCGTCGCGTCGGTGTCGGTGAACTGCACCGCGCGGATGCCGAGGTCCTTCGCGGCCGTGACGTTCGCGTCGACGTCGTCGATGAAGACCGTCGCGTCGGCGGGGAGGGCGAGGCGCTCGAGCGTCAGCTCGTAGATGCGCGGGTCGGGCTTGCGCATGCCGACGAAGGCCGAGTCGACGATCAGCTCGAACAGCTCGTCGATGCCGGGGATCATCGCCCGCCAGCGGGCCTCCCACTCGCGCACGTTGTTCGTGAGCAGCGCGAGGCGGATGCCGCGCTCGTCGCGCAGCCCGCGCAGGTAGTCGAGCATCCGGTCGTTCGTGCGCAGGTGGCCGAAGTAGCGCTCGCCGAAGCCCTCCATCTCGACTGGCCGGCCGACGACCTCGGCGAGCTGCGCGCCGACGATCCCGAGGAACTCCTTCTCGGTCATCTCCCCGCGCTCGAACGGGAAGAGC
Source organism: Parviterribacter multiflagellatus (assembly GCF_056863265.1). NCBI lineage: Bacteria > Bacillati > Actinomycetota > Thermoleophilia > Solirubrobacterales > Parviterribacteraceae > Parviterribacter > Parviterribacter multiflagellatus. The sequence continues at coordinate 4,407 of NZ_JBXPIZ010000012.1, read as the reverse complement.
GGGTTCTCGCCGCGGGCCTCGGTCGCCTTGAACATCGCCATCCCGAAGTGCTCGAGCGTGATGCCGTCGTGCTCCTGCACCCGCGCGAACGCCTCGAACAGCGGCGTCGTCAGGACGCCCCCGAAGTCGCTGATGACCGCCTTGACCTCGCTCACGTCCCGCCCTCCGCGCGGCGCAGCACGTCGTAGCGGCCGACGCCCGTGCGGCCCTCCATGTGCCAGAGGAAGAACGCGGCGTCGAGGCGCAGCCGGCCGAGGTCGAGCGTGGTCCCGCACACCGCCTGACCGGCCGCGCGGTGCGGGTAGCCGTCGTGCTCCTCGCCGTCGAGCCACAGCTCCAGGCCCGCGTGGCGCTGGCGTCCCTCGGCGTCGAACGTCGTGCTGACGAGCGGCTCGGCGACCGGCAGCGGCTGCCCGCCGTGCACGAGCGTCGCGGCGATGGCCTCGTCCGCGTGGTGCTTGGCCGACGACGGCCGCACGCAGGTGATCGACACGGCGGTCTCGGTGTCGAGCCACGCGGAGATCGTCCGCGTCAGCGCGATCTTCTTCCAGTCCGGCGCGCCCCACGAGTGGCCACGCTGCCCGAGCGCGTCCACCTTGACGCCGTTCGCGGTCCCGCGGAAGCGGCAGAGCTGCTCGTAGCCCTCCATCCCGCCGGCCTTCGCGACCGGGTCCTTCGGGCCGACGGCGGCGGGCGGCGTGAGCGCCTCCACCTCGAGGTCGAACGTGTCGCCGAACGTCACGCGCCAGCGCTTCAGCGGCTCCAGCGTCTCGGTCGTCACGCCCGCCGGCGCGGCGCCCGCGGCGACCCCGCCCTCGGCCTCGACCGCGACCGGCTCGGCCCCCGCGAACAGCAGTCCCATGCCGCTGTAGGTCGTCTCGGCGCCGGGGACGATCCCCGCGCGCGCGAGCCCGTACAGCTCCGCGCGCGTATCGGCGAACGCGTAGGTGTAGGCGTCGGACGCGCCTGCGCCGCGGGCCTGCGGCGCCTCGTGTGCTGCGTCGATGGTCGTCATCACGGTTGGAGGCGATCCGGCCCGCGCCGGACCTCGTGCGCGGTCCCGTCGACGTCGTACTCCTGGCCGGTGGGGGAGCGCCGCGCGCTCGCGCCGCCGCCGCCGCCGGGCATCGAGCCGGCGACGGACACCATCATCCGGCGCGCGAACCGCCGCACGAGCAGCGCGCGCACGACCGCCCGGGTGGGCGGCAGCAGGAAGACGATGCCGAAGAGGTCCGTGACGAACCCGGGCGTCAGGAGCGCGACGCCGCCGGCGATCACCAGCACCCCGTCGAGCACCTCGCGCGCGGGCGGGCGGCCCGCGGCGAGCGTCTCGTTGAAGCGGCGCCACACCGCGCGGCTCTGGGTGCGCAGGAGGAACGAGCCGAGGATCGAGTCGGCGATCAGGAGCCCGAGCGTGGGCCAGAAGCCGATCCAGTCGCCGACCTGGAGGATCACCGCCAGCTCGATGATCGGGACGGCGATGAAGAGGAGCAGGAGGACGAGGAGCATCGCTCCGTCCAGCGTACGCGAGCGCGCTCAGGTCGTGGCGGGCGCGGCGACCAGCACGCCGGGCAGGCGATCGAGCCCGACGACCTCGATGAGCCGCTGCACGTTCGGCTGGGCGCCCTGGAGCACGAGCTGCCGGCCCGCCTTGCGCAGCCGCCGCGCGAGCATCGCGAGGTCGAGCATCAGCGACGAGTCGCAGAACGTCAGGTCGGTCAGGTCGACGGTGACGTCGTCGACGCAGACGGTGCAGATCGCGCGCGACAGAGGGTGGCGGCGCAGGGACTGCGTCGCTCGATCCTCGTCGCCCCAGACCCGCAGCAGGAACCGGTGCTCATCGAAGGAGACGATGCGCGGAAACCTACACAAGCCTCGCGACGTTTGGAACCCGTGTTCTGCTTTGGCGCGTCCTATCCTTCCTCCTATGGCAACCGTCGACGATGTCGAGGCCGCGCTGACGAACGTGATCGATCCCGAGCTGGGGCTGGACTTCGTCGAGCTCGGGCTCATCTACGGGATCGAGATCAACGGCGGCGACGTCCATGTCACCTTCACGCTCACCACGCCCGCGTGCCCGATCGGCCCGCAGGTGTCGGAGCAGATCGAGGAGTTCGTGGGCGAGCTGGACGGCGTCGGGGAGGTCACCTCCTCGATGGTCTTCACCCCGCCGTGGTCCCCGGACAAGATGTCCGAGGACGCGAAGTTCGCGCTGGGCTACTAGGCCCTGCAAATCGGCACAAAGGGCTAGCCCGCAGAGCCGCCTGAATCGGCGGACTGCAAACGGACTGCAAACGCGCGGCTACGCGAAGAGGGCTGCAACCTTGCCCGCGGCGTCCTCGTGCATCGATTCGATGACGTGCGAGTAGACGTCGAGGGTGATTGCGATGGATGAGTGGCCGAGCCGTTCCTGCGCGACCTTCGGATGGACGCCGGCCTGGAGTGCCAGCGTCGCCCACGAGTGCCTGACGTCGTGTAGGCGGATCGTCGGAAGGCCCGCCTCCTTGGCGTGACGGCCGAACCAGCGCGAGAACGTCCGCGGCCAGATCGGAGCCCCGTCCTCGCGACAGAAGACGAGCCCGTTGTCGGCGTAGGCGGGGCCTAGCGAGAGCTGCTCCTCGACCTGGCTCTTGCGGTGCGCGCGAAGCGCCTCCACGGTCCTGTTGTCGAGCGCGACCATCCTGGGGCGCCCGTTCTTGGGCTGGGAGACCAGCGGGCGGCCGTCGCCGTGGATGATTGTCTGCACGACGCTGAGCCGTCCAGCGTCGAGGTCGACGTCTTGCCACCGGAGGCCAAGCACCTCACCGCGGCGCATCCCCGTTGACGCGAGGACCAGCCACGCGGCGAACAGTCGGTCTTCGGCCACATGGGAGAGGAACGCGCGCAGCTCCTCACCGGTCCACGTCTTCATGGCCGGCGCCTTCGCTGCCGAGGCCGAGGGAGGGTCGGCAGCGGTTGCAGGATTGCGCGGGATCAGGCCCTTGCGCACGGCGTCGGACAGCGCCCGGTTGACGACGGTGTGGACGTACCGCACGGTGCGCGCAGAGAGTCCTTCTGAGGCGTCTTCCGTGCTCTCCTGCGGCCTGCGGCCACTGGATAGGAGGGATGCGTAGAGCGCGTCCAGGTGGGCCGGTGTGAGGCGTTGGAGGGGCAGGCTGCCGAGCGTGGGCACGACACGGCCGCAGAGGTTCAGCCGGTAGGAGTCCAAGGTACTGGGACGCAGGCGCGAGCGCTGCATCGCAAGCCACTGCTCGCACCACTCAGCCACGGTGAGGCGCGAAGGCTCGACGTAGGTACCGTCGTTGACGCCGCTGATGAGTCCGGCAACCGCGCTCTCGGCCTCTCGTTTCGTTGCGTAGCCGCTGTGCCACTTCTGCCGGCGCTTCCCGGTCACTGGGTCGCGGCCGAGTTCGATCACGACGGCCCACTTCGAACCGCGCTTGCGGACGTGTCCCCTCATGCGCCGCTCTCCTTCCGTCCTTTATGGATGCGCTGAAGCTGCTCGGTGAGGTCGCTCACGACTTCGGCCACTCTCTCGTCGTCTTCTGCGTTGGTGGCCCGAACGAGCTCCGCGACGGCGCGCGTGATGAGTGGGAGCTCAGGCAGCCGCATCGCGGCGAGCTCTTCCTCTGAGCGGTCGCCGTAGAAGATGCGGCGCTGCTGGCCGGGGAGCGGCTGACGGCCGATGATCCAGTCACGCGCTACGTGGCGGTTGACGACGAGATCGGGAGTGACCGCAACGTCGACCGGCTCCGTGAGCGGTAGGAACAGGTGCACCGGGGAGGTGTCGAGCGCGGCGGCAAACGCAAGGGCTTCGTCCAAAGTCACGCTGCGCTTGCCGTTCTCGGTGCGCGCGATCGACGGGTGGGAGATCTCGAAGCCGAGCGCTCCGAGTGCGGCGGCGAGCTGGCGCTGACTCATCCCGCGTCGCGACCTGGCTTCCGCTATCTGACGTTGTGCGATTTCGCCTGCGGATTCCGCGCGGTTGACAGCGTCGCTCATGGCCGCGGACTGTAACAGATTTGACTCAGACCATAGAAATCTGTACCATTACGGCCACCGGCGACGCAACCCGCGTTGTCACGACCAGAGGTCCCTACGTCTAAGCACGACCCCGCGGCAGCGAGCCGCACATCCGATCTCCCTCTCGTCCTGACGGTTGAGGAAGCGGGGAAGGTGCTTCGCATCTCGCGAGGTTCCGCGTACGAGGCCGTCCGCACCGGAGCGCTCCCGGCTATTCGGATCGGGCGCACCCTTCGCGTGCCGCGTCACGCGCTAGATGTAAGTCCTGAGGACGTTGTTTCGTCCGGGCCTCTTCGGAGGCTGGGTGGTGCCAACCACGCCCAGCTCTCCGAAGGAGGCACCGGATGCGGCTGCACGCTAACGCGGCGCTCAGTCTGATTCAGC
>NZ_JBXPIZ010000011.1:0-307483 GCF_056863265.1 Parviterribacter multiflagellatus | reverse complement strand
GCGCAGCCCGGCATCGCCTTCGGCGACAAATCTCCTGACCCACTTGCGGCACGTCGGCTCAGAGACGCCGAACCTCTCGGCTGTTTCGCGGATCGAGCGGCCATCGACAACGACCGCCAGGACCATCTTCCTTCGCTGAATCAGACTGAGCGCCGCGTTAGCGTGCAGCCGCATCCGGTGCCTCCTTCGGAGAGCTGGGCGTGGTTGGCACCACCCAGCCTCCGAAGAGGCCCGGACGAAACAACGTCCTCAGGACTTACAGCTAGGCGCGCCCGGCCGCCCAGCCCAGCGCGGCGGCACCGACGCCGAGCACGACCGACAGCGCGACGACGGTGAGCGCGCGGCCCGGCCGCCCCGCCTCGAGGTCGCCGAAGACGTCGAGCGAGAACGTCGAGAACGTCGTGAACCCGCCGAGGAACCCGACCCCGAGCACCGCCCGCGCGTCGCCCTCCACGCCCGCGCCGGCGAGCACCCCGAGCAGGAACGAGCCGACGACGTTGATCGCCACGACCGCCCACGGCGCGCTGCCGATCCACGATGTCAGCCCGTAGCGGGAGAGGACACCGGCCGCCCCGGCGACAGCGATCAACACGACGGTCATGCGCGCGACATCATGCCGCGCGCGTCACGCGTCAGCGGCTCAGCCCGCCGTCGCGTAGTCCGCGTCGCTCACCTGGAGCACGGTCAGGCTGGCGGAGGTCATCAACACGTTCGAGGCCGTCGACGTGCAGCCGGGGTACAGCTGCGCCCCGGCCGCGAGGTTGACCGCCACGCCCGTCCCGGTGAGCGACTGCGTCCCGCTGCTCGATCCCGCGAGGTCGATCCGCGCCTGACTGCCCGGGACCTCGTTGTTGCCGGTGCGGTAGAGCGCGCACGTCACCGTCGCCGCCGTCCCGGCCGCCTTCACGCTCACCTTCCACATCCCGAGGAAGTCCGCGGGACCGCCGCCGGTCGGCGTCGTGACGGCGTGGGTCATCAGGTACGCCGCGGCGCCGATGGCGGCCTGGGGGCCGCTCGTGCCCTCCACGCTGCCGCGCGCCCGCGCCCACGTAGCGCCAGCCGGCCCGGTGGCGCCCGTCGTGCCGGTCGCGCCATCCGCCCCGTCCAGGCCGTCCTTGCCCGCAGGTCCCGCGGGACCAGCGGGTCCCGCCGGCCCCGTCGCGCCGGTGGCCCCCGGCGCCCCCGTGGCGCCCGGCGTCCCGGCAGCCCCTGCCCCGCCCCCACCGAGCCGCCCGCGCACGTCCGCCGCGAGGTCCGCGAGCCCGACCGACCCATCCTGGATCTGCGGCGACCGCACCGCGCCCTTGGCGAGGTTCGCGTTCGCGACCGTCCCCTTCGCGAGGTCGCGCCCCTTGAGCGAGCGGTCCTTGACGTCGGCGGACGTGATCAGCTTCGCGGCGACGGCGGTCCCGCCGCCGGCCACGGATAGCGCCGCGAGCACGAGGATCGCGGCGTGAACTGGAGTGAGGGCGCGCAGCCGCGCGCGAGTGGAGGAGAGCACCCGATCCGGTTCGCCGCTGTCCCGCGTGCTCCTCCGCACGATCGCCCCGGAAACGGCGAGAGGGCCGCCGAAGCGACCCTCTCAACTGCCTAGTGGCGGGAGCAGGATTCGAACCTGCGAAGGCAGAGCCACGTGGTTTACAGCCACGCCCGTTTGACCGCTCCGGAATCCCGCCGGGGCGACGAAGCAGTTTAGCGACAGCCCTGCGAGCCACCCGCGATCGGCGCCCCGGCAGCGACCTCGAACGCCGCGTACTTCGGGCCTCCCAGCAAGATGCCAGTCGTCCCCTCGACGTTCTCGGCGGGGATGTACCAGCGCCGGCCGTCACCCGCCAGGACGAACAGCGCATCGACGCGCGCGCTGTCGAAGTGCTTCACGAGACCGGACCAGCTCTGATTGCCGCCCCGCGTTGCGATCATCACGCACCATCGTTCACCACGGGCGTAGGTCGTGGTCTTCACCTGCACGCGCACCAGCCGCTCACCGAAGTCCGCGATGAGGTCGTAGTCCGGGCTGTGCCCGAGCGGCAGGCTGAGCTTCGCCCCTTGCTCGACCAACCACTGCATCGCGGAGAGCTCGCCGTAGTCGCCCTGCTCGCGTGGAGACATCCGTGCCATGCCACGAACATATGTTCGTGTCCGGACGGACCCCGGACAACACAACGGGCCTGTCGCGCTTCCGCGACAGACCCGTTGCAGACCCAGCGACGAACGGCGAACTACACCGCGTCGCGTAGCCGCTGCGCCTCGGGCAGCGACTCGAGCTTCTTGAGCGTGTGGTTCTCGATCTGGCGGATGCGCTCGCGCGTCACGTTGAACGCCCGGCCGACCTCCTCCAGCGTCCGCGGGCGGCCGCCGGCGAGCCCGAAGCGCATCTCGATGACCTCGCGCTCGCGTGCGGGCAGCGCCGCCAGGGCCTTGCGCACGTTCTCCTTGCGCAGCGCCTCGGAGGCGAGCTCGAAGGGCGAGACCGCCGTCTGGTCCTCGACGAAGTCGCCCAGCTCGGACTCCTCCTCCTCGCCGATCGGCTTCTCGAGCGACACCGGCTGCTGCGACATGCGCAGGATGTCGCGCACCTCGCGGACCGTGCACTCCAGCTCGGAGGCGATCTCCTCCGGCGAGGGCTCACGACCCAGCGCCTGGACGAGCTGCCGCTCGACGTGGACGACCTTGTTCAGCTTCTCGACCATGTGGACCGGGATGCGGATCGTCCGCCCCTTGTCCGCGATGGCGCGCGTCACGGCCTGGCGGATCCACCACGTCGCGTACGTCGAGAACTTGTAGCCCCGGCGGTAGTCGAACTTCTCCACCGCCCGGATGAGCCCCAGCGAGCCCTCCTGGATCAGGTCGAGGAACGTCAGGCCGCGACCGAGGTAGCCCTTGGCGATCGACACGACCAGCCGCAGGTTGGCCTCGACCATGTGCTGCTTGGCCTCCATGTCGCCGCGCTCGATGCGCCTGGCGAGCGAGACCTCCTCCTCGGCGGTCAGCAGCGGCACCTTGCCGATCGACCGCAGGTAGAGGCGTAGGGAGTCGAGCGAGGGCTCGACCGTCAGATCAACGGCAGGCTTCTTCGGGCCCTCGTCCGGCGCGGCGTTGCGGCGCGCCTCCGCGGCCGCCTCGACCTTCGCGGCCTCCGACGTCGCCGTGCGGCCATCCGAGCCGACGACCTCGATGCCCTGGTCGTCGAGCCACGCGTGCAGCTCGCTGACCTGCTCCTTGGTGACCTCGACCTCCTCGAGGGCGGTCGCGATCTGCTCGAACGTCAGGACACCCTTCTCCTGACCTTCGGCGATCAGCGGACGCAGCTCGTCGAGATCGACAATCGCCGTCTCGTCCGCCAGAAGTGGCTTCTCCGTGCTCAAGTAGTCCCCCCAGACTGTTCGGGTCTCCGGACCCTTACTTCAAGGTGCAGTACCGCCTACACCAGCTCCATCGGACATCTGTCCGTTGGATCTTTAGTCCGCGTGCGTTGCAGTCACGTTGCAGTTGACACCAGGAGCCACGTGGGGATTTCTAGCAGACCAAATCCCCTTGTCTAGGGGCTTTCACGAACTTCTCCGCAGTCCTTCACGAATCTCCCGCTGTCTCAGGTCGAGGAAGAACGTTGCCCCGGACACCACCGTCACGACAACGGCGACGTACACGAGGGCGTCCACCCAGACCGGCGACGGGTCGAACAGGATGAGGAAGAACAGCGCCGCCACCTGGAGAACCGTCTTGATCTTCCCCAGCTGCGCGGCCGGGATGACCTCGGGCGCCTGAGCTCGCGCGATGGTCACCGCCACCTCGCGCGCGATGATCACCATCGCCACCCACGCGGCGAGACGCTCGAGCGACACGAGTGAGACGAGCGCGGCGATCACGAGCAGCTTGTCCGCGATCGGATCCATGAGCTTCCCGAACGACGTGATCGCCCCGCGCGAGCGTGCGAGCCACCCGTCGACGAAGTCGGTCAGCGACGCCACCGCGAACACGACCGCGGCGAGCACGTCCCCGTTGGACGTCTCGTCGAGCAGCGCGACGACGAGCACCGGCACGAGCAGGATGCGCGCCAGCGTGAGGACGTTCGGGAGGTTCAGCGGGAACATGGGCCGGGCGGGAGGGTACGGACTCCGTGCGGGCTACTCCGGCTCGGGGAACGCCGCGCCCCGCCCGCTCGTCAGCGTCGCCCCCGCGCTGGCGGCCACGACGAGCGCGATCGCGACCAGCTCCCGCGCGCCCAGCGACTGCGACAGCACGAGGAAGCCGGCCAGCGCGGCGACCGCCGGCTCCAGGCTCATCAGGACGCCGAACACGTTCTTGGGCATCCGCCGCAGCGCCTCGGTCTCCAGCGAGTACGGGAGCGCGCTGGACATGATCGCGACGCCGAGGCCGATGGCCAGGTACTCGGGCTCGAGCAGGAACCCGCCGCCCTCGGCCAGCCCCGGCCCGAGCGGGACGAGCGCCGCCACGACCATCGCCAGGGCCACGCCCTCGGCTCCGCTGAACCGCTGACCGGAGCGCTCGGACAGCAGGATGTAGCCGAACCACCCGGCGCCGGCCATGAGCGCGAGCGCGAAGCCCCACGGGTCGAGCGAGCCGTCGCCCAGATCCGCCAGCACCACGATCCCCGCGCCCGCCAGCACCACCCACACGAGGTCGAGCCGCCGCCGCGACGCGATCACGGCCACCGCGAGCGGACCGACGAACTCGATCGTCACCGCGATGCCGAGCGGGATGCGCTCGATTCGCCTCGTAGAACGTCAGGTTCATCACGCCGAGCGTCAGCCCGAACAGCGCGACGAGCCGCAGGTCCGCCGCGCTGCGCCCGCGCACCGCCGGCCGCAGGACGAGCATCAGCACGAGCGCCGCGAACGCGAGCCGCAGCACCGACACCGACGCCGCGTCGAGCTCGTCGAACAGCGTGCCCGCGAGCGCGGCGCCGAACTGCGTCGAGCAGATCCCGCCCGCGACCAGCGCGACCGGCGGGACGCGCTCAAGGCCGCCTACGGCTTGATCCGGCGACCGGTCGCGAAGAGCCACGTCGACCACGCCACGCAGACCGCCGCCAGCGCCGCCGTCACGCCCAGCGCCAGCCCGACCGGCACGTCGCTGGTGCCCAGGAAGCCGTAGCGGACGGCCTGGACGAGGAAGAAGATCGGGTTGACGTGCGACAGCTCCTCCCACGGCGAGGGCAGCACGTCGACGCTGTAGAAGACGCCGCCGAGGAACGTCAACGGGAGGATCACGATGTTGTTGACGAAGGCGGTGTGATCCCAGCTCTCCGCGTAGATCCCCACGACGACGCCGAGCGCGCTGAACAGCGTCAGCGCGAGCGCCACCGCCACGACCAGCACGAGCGGCTCGCGGATCGGCACGTCGACCAGGAGCAGCGCGCACACCAGCAGCGACACGCCGATCAGCACCGCGCGCACGACGCCGCCGAGCGACAGCGCGAGGTTGACCTCCCACGGCCTCATGGGCGCGGCGAGCACGTCGTTGAGGTAGCGGTCGAACTTCGCCTGGAAGACCGTCGCGGAGTTGTTCGCGTACGCGGCCTGCACCATCGCCATCGTGATCAGGCCCGGGACGATGAAGACGTCGTAGTCGAAGCCCTCGATCTGCTTGATGCGCCCGCCGAGCGAGAGGCCGAAGACGAGGATGAAGAGGAACGAGGAGACGACCGGCGCGCCGATCGTCTGCGTCCACAGCTTCAGCACGCGCGCGATCTCGCGGCGGGTGAGGGCGAGCAGCGGCGTGCTCACGCGGCCATCGCCTTCACGTAGACATCGGCGAGCGTCTCGGCCTCGTACTCCGCGCGCAGGCCGTCGGCGGAGTCGCGCGCGAGCAGCTTGCCGCCGCGGATGAGCGCGATCTCCTCGCACAGCTCCTCGGCCTCCTCGAGGTAGTGCGTGGTGAGGAGGATCGTCGTCCCCTCCTCCGCGTGCAGGCGGCGGATGTACTCCCACAGCTCCAGCCGCAGCTCGAAGTCGACGCCGGCGGTGGGCTCGTCGAGGATGACCAGCCGCGGGTGGTGCATCAGCGCGCGAGCGAGCAGGAGGCGGCGGCGCATGCCGCCCGACAGCTTGGGCGCGCGAACCTTCGCCTTCCCGAGCAGGTCGAACACCTCCATCATCTCTCGCGCGCGGGCGCGCGCGTCGGCGCGCGCCATGCCGTAGTAGCCGCCGTGGTAGAGGAGCGTCTCCTCGACGTCGAGGAAGCGGTCGAGGTTGATGTCCTGCTCGGCGAGCCCGACGAGCTTGCGCGCGGCCATCGAGTCGTGCGGCTCGCCGAACACGCGCGCCTCGCCGCCGGTGACGCGGATGAGGTTGCAGACGGCGCTGATGAGCGTCGTCTTGCCGGCGCCGTTGGGGCCGAGGAGGCCGAAGAACGCGCCGTCGGGGACCTGGAGGTCGAACCCGTCGAGGGCGAGGAACCCGTCGTCGTAGCGCTTCGTCAGCCCGCGGAGGGACAGTGCGGGGACAGCCACACCAAGAGGGTAGAAAGCCGTCGAACTAGCGCTCGGCTAGTAGAACGGCAGCCAGCCGGAGAGCGAGGGGAGCACCTCCACCGCCCGCCGCGACACCTTCAGGCGGATCTGCAGCCGCGCCTCGAGGTCCCGCGCGCCGCGCAGCGCCCGCCGCCCGCCCGGCCCCGTCCACGCCGCCACGTGCGCGGCCGCCCCGCGCGTCGTCGCCACCGCGCCCGGCCGCACCCGCCGCGCCCGGCGCAGGTGCTGGCGCGCGAGCCGGACCTGGCCGGCGTCGAGCGCGTCGCACGCGCTCAGCACGTAGGCCTCCGAGAGCCGCTCGCGCCGCAGCGTGTCCGGCAGCCGGTACCGCGGCAGCGCGTTGGCCAGGACGTCGTCCGCGTAGGCGAGCACGTGGAGGTGCATCGCGCCCCAGTTCGTGTGGGCCGCCGTCTGGCTCGTGTCGTGGAAGCGCCCGCAGTTGTCGCGCACATGCAGGTACCCGATCGGGTGCCGCGCGGCGATGCGCATCCACATCATCCAGTCCATGCCCATCTTCAGGTGCCCGACCATCGGCTCGGGCCCGAGCTCCTCCACCGCGCTGCGGCGCGCGAGGATCGCGCAGCACGGCACCGGGTTGCCGCGGTAGAAGACCGGCATCGTCGTCTCCGGCCCGTGGACGCCCTCCTCGAACCGGAAGCGCGGGAGGCCGATCTCGTTCCCGTCGGCGTCGATGTCGCGGCAGGAGGAGAAGACGAACGCGCACTCGGGGTGCTCGTCGAGGAACCGCACGCGCGTCTCCAGCCACGTCGGGTCCCACGTCTCGTCGTGCGGCAGCACGACCACGAACTCGCCGTCGCCCGCCGCGAAGCAGCGGTTCCAGTTGTCCTCGATCGGCACACCGCCCGTGACGGTGTGCGTCACGCGCGGATCGTCGAAGCCCGCCAGGATGCCGCCCGCCGCGCCGTCGCCCGGCCCGTTCTCGGACACCATCAACGCCAGGTCGCCGTACGTCTGCCCGAGGACGCTCGCGACCGACTCCGCAAGCCAACGGGACTCCCCGTGCGTGGGGATGGCGACGTCGACTCGTGGCACATGACGACGCTATTCGGACACGTCGGCGGGAGGCAATGGGTGCTCACTACGCCTTCGGGCAGCCGTGCGTACACTCGCCAGATGCCCCTCGTTCCCACCGTCGTCGAGCGCAGCGCCCGAGGCGAGCGCGAGTACGACATCTACTCCCGCCTGCTCAACGAGCGGATCATCTTCCTCGGCACCGCCGTGGACGACCAGGTGGCGAACCTCATCGTGGCGCAGCTGCTGCACCTCGAGTCGTCGGATCCCGACAAGGACATCTCGCTGTACATCAACTCGCCGGGCGGGTCGATCTACGCGGGCCTGGCGATCTACGACACGATGAACTTCATCAAGCCCGACGTGCAGACGATCTGCTGCGGCATCGCGATGAGCATGGGCTCGCTCCTCCTCGCGGGCGGCGCGGCGGGCAAGCGCTTCTCGCTGCCGAACAGCCGCATCCTCATCCACCAGCCGTCGGCCGGGTTCGAGGGCCAGTCGAGCGACATCGAGATCCACATGCGGGAGATCCTCAAGACCCGCGAGCGGATCGACCAGATCTACGCCAAGCACACCGGGCAGAGCATCGAGCGCGTCCACGACGACATGGAGCGCGACCGGTTCTTCAAGCCCGAGGAGGCCGCCGAGTACGGCCTCATCGACAAGGTGATCTCGAGCCACTAGGGCTTGCGCACCGCCAGCCCGATCCCGAGCCACGTCGCGCCGGTGCGCGCCGTGTGCTCGGCGTACTGGCCGGTGAACTCGTAGAAGTCGAACTCGCCGGCGCGGTCGCGTTGCAGCTCCTCCCACACGGCGGTGACGCCGGGCGTGGGGGCGCTGACGATGTCGTGCAGCACGACCGCCTTGGCCGTGTCGATCACCGACTCGACGTCGTGCCGGCAACCGGCCTCGCGGTGGTCGCCGTCGACGAGGACGAGGTCGAACGGCCCCTCCTCGGCGAGGAAGCGGCGGAACTGCGGGAGCTGGCTGTTCATCGCGCGGATCTGCACCTCGGGCCGCTCGTCCGCGTACCGCTTGAGCGTCGCGTGGATGTCGAGGTCGACCGCGACCGACTTCGTCAGCGGACGGAAGCGCGACAGGTACTCGGTCGTGATGACGAACGTCCCGCCGTGGCGGCAGCCGATCTCCAGGTAGCTGCGCACGTCGAGGTCGAGCAGCTTGACCAGGTACGGCGCGAACTGGCGCGGGAACTGCCAGTGGCGCAGGCCGTAGCCGCAGGACGACCACAGCTCCTCGGGGAACTCCTCCTCGATCTGCTCGGAGTTCAGGCCGAGCCGCGGCAGCAGGTCGTGCTCCAGGTACTCGGGGTCGCGGAGCCGGTCGAGCGGGGCCTCGCGCAGCAGCCGCACGTAGGAGAGGTCGATCGCGCTGGCGCCGAAGCCGTTGCGCCGGCGGCCGATGTTCTCCAGGGCGAGGACGGTCCGCTGGGGCAGGACGGCCTTCGCGGCGCGGCGGATGGGCTCGAGGCGGGGAAGCTCGAGAGCGGGCATGCGTACGACCTCCGGGTCGTTTCCTAGTAGGCACCGCGCCGCGCGAGCACGGCGGGGACGGTCTTGATGAGGATCTTCAGGTCGCCCCACAGCGACCACGTCGTGACGTAGAGGTAGTCGAGGTTGACCATCGCCTCGAACGGCACCTCGGAGCGCCCGTTCACCTGCCAAAGTCCGGTCAGGCCCGGCGTCAGGTCGCTGCGGCGGCGGTAGTAGCCCTCGACCTGCCGCGCCTCGGTCTCGATCAGCGGGCGCGGGCCGACGAGGCTCATGTCGCCGCGGACGATGTTCCACAGCTGCGGCAGCTCGTCCAGCGACGTGCGGCGCAGGAAGGCGCCGACGCGCGTGACGCGCGGGTCGCGGCGGATCTTGAACATGCCCAGGCCGATCGCGGGCCCGTGGAGGTTGAGGTCGGCCAGCTCGTCCTTGGCCTCGTCCGCGCCCTCCTTCATGGAGCGGAACTTGAGGACCTCGAACGGCTCGCCCCAGCGGCCGATCCGCTGCTGGCGGAAGAGCACCGGGCCCGGCGAGTCGAGCTTGATCGCGATCGCGCTGAGCACGATCAGCGGCAGCATCACGATCAGCGCGAGGCTCGCGATGACGACGTCGAACGCGCGCTTGATGAGCAGCGACGTGCGGCCGAGGCGGACGTACGGGACGGTGAGGAGCGAGGTGCCCTCGAGCTCGTGGAGCTCCAGGCGCGTGCCGAGCATCTCGAACCACGCCGGCAGCAGGTCGACGCGGACTCCGTGCTCCCCCAGCTCCCGCGCGAGGTCGAACCGCTCGCTGCCCGACTCGCCGCGCGGCGGGCTGCAGAGGATGACGCGGTGGAGCTGGTGCTCCTTGACGAGGCCCATGAGATCCTCGTGCCGCACCCGGTCGGGCATCGTGCCGGCCGCGCGGCGCGGGGCGAGGCTCGTGAGCGCGATCGTCCCGACGAGGTCGAGGCCGTACTCGGGGTGGCGCTCGATCTTGCGGCGCAGCGCGCGCGCCTGCTTGGGCGTCCCGACGATGAGCGTGCGGTGCGCGTACCACTCCTTCGTGCGGGCGCGGCTGCGCACGGCTGCGCGCCCGGCGAGCAGCAGCACGGTGCCGACGACCCACATCAACGCGACCGACGGGACCGTGACGCTGTCGAGCCCGAGCAGCTCGGCGACGAGCAGCACGCTCCAGCTCCACAGGACGGTCATCTGGAGGACGGAGCCCGCCTCCTCGCCCACGCCCTGCTCGAGCCGGCGGCTGTGCAGGTGGTAGAGGTCGTGCCCCGCCGCGAGCAGGCTCCAGCACGGGATCGCGAGCAGGATCAGCGGGAGCTGGTCGAGCAGCGCGTCGTCGTGGCCGGTGAGCGCGCGCACCCCGAGCACCACGCCGAACGTGAGGAGCAGCGCGAGGATGTCGGAGAGGGCGAGCCCGCGACGCAGCCGCCATGCCCGCTCGTCCGACACCCAGCGATGGGAGGCCGCTCGTCGGCGGGCCTCTCCCTCGGCGCGGGCGTCTAGGGCTGCGAGGTGGCGTTCCGGGTCATGTAGTGCGTCGAGGGCCACCAGATTCCTTCCCGGGGGCATCTGATGACGATCCGAACAGGTTCGGAAGGCCCGTGTCAAGGGTGAGTCGAAAATCCTGCACGGGGGTGAGCGGTCCTGGTAGCGTCGCGCCATGAACCCTTCGTGGAGGACGCCACGAGCACGAGGACGGGCAGGGATCGCCACAGTCGCGGTCGGCCTCTCGTGCCTCGCACTCGCCGCGCCTGCCGCGGCGATCTCAGGCAGTTCGGGGGGCGCCGACGCGTCCGCCGCGCAGTACCTGTCTCCGTCGCAGAACACCGTCGCGCCCTCGGGTGACACGGTGCCCGGCACCTCGCCCTCGGAGGGCCAGGCGGTGCCGCTGGGCGAGGAGACCCCGGTCAACGAGACCGCTCCGGAGGAGACGGCCGTCCTCCCGGCGACCCCGGTCGCCTCGGACGAGGAAGGCCTGCCGTTCACGGGGTACGTGCTCATCAGCGTGATCTCCGCGGGCATCCTGGCGCTGCTTCTCGGCTTCGCCATCCGCCGGTTCACCGACTGGCGCCTCGCCTGACCCGCCGCTAGGCGCCTCGCGCGTCGGCCGCGCTCAGCGCGCGGCCGGCGTCGCTGTGCGCCTGAGCCGCGTCACCGGGTGGGCGTCGCCGCGCCGGTGGTGCCGAGGGTGGCGGGGATGAGCAGCGGGGCCTTGGCGACCGCGGCGTCCCACTCGCGGCTCGGGGCGTCGAGGCTCCACATGAGCTCCTGCGCCGTGCGCTGCATCGGGCTGAGCGCGACCGCGCGCTTGGCGGTCGCACGGGCCAGCGGGTCGCGGGCCGCGGCGCGGGTGAGCGCGAGGCCGTAGAGCGGCTCCCAGTTCCTGGGGTCGAGCTGCGCGGCGCGGTGCATGGCCTCGACCGCGCGCTCGGGGTTGCCCGCGAGGAGCGTGCCGTAGCCGAGCGCCTCCCACGGCTCCGCGCGGTCGGGGAGCGCGTCGATCGCCTCGACCGCCTCCTGCGCCGCCGTCTGCCCGTCGCCGGCGCGCAGCGCGTCGACCGCCCGGTCGAGCGAGGCCTGCGAGCGCGCGAGCGCGAGCGGCAGCACGGCCACCGCCGCGCAGACCGTGACCGCGAGCGCGCGCACGACGATCGAGCTCGCCGAGCGCGGCCCCGGCGGAGGATCGGTCGGCGCGGGCCGCCGGGCCAGCGCGGCGCCTGCCAGTGCGAACACCCACAGCGTCACCGCGGGCAGCTCCCAGTCCCAGTCGATGCCCGCGCACAGCGCCCACACCAGGAACACGGCGAGCACGATCGCGACCGTCTGGCGCTCCGCTTCACGCGCGCGCACGCGCGCGAGGAGCCCGACGAGCACGCCGAGCACCGCGAGCAGCACGAGCGCCAGGCCGACCAGGCCCAGCTCACCGAGCGTCTCGACGTACAGCGAGTGGCCGTCGACGACGCTGTCCAGCCGGCCCGACTCCTGGTTCCACAGCAGCTGGTAGGTCCCCGCGCCCTGGCCCTTCAGCCGGTCGGCGGCGAACCCGTCGAGCGCGACCTCCCAGTGCTCGATCCGCCCGTTGTTGCCCAGCTCGGTCAGCCGCGTGCGCGTGTCGGCGCGCTCGGGGACGTCGTTGCCCTCGAGGAAGTCGTCGACCTGGTCGGCGAGCGCGCCGCCCGCCCCGGCCGCCAGCGCGACCACCACGAGGAGCGCCCCCACGCCGGCTGCCGCCAGACCGGCGCGACGCCGCGTTTCCGGCGCCGGCGGCGCTGGCGCGGCGGGCCGCGCGGGCAGGCCCCACCGGCGGCGGCGCGCCTCGCGCGCCGCCCACACCACGAGCGGCAGCGCCGCCACGAGCCCGGCCACGACGACCGCCGCCGCGACGCGGCGCCCCTCGGTCACCGCCTCGGCGCTCTGCGGGGTGCGCGACGCGAGGGCGTCCGCCCCGTACGCGACCACCAGCGCGACCGCCGATGTCGGCAGCGTCGCCGCCAGCCCGAGCCACGCGCCGCGCGGCCGCGCCGCCGCGAGGTAGACCAGCAGCCCGAGCACGCCGGCGACGATCGCGCCGCGCGAGAACGTGAGCAGCACCGTGACGGTCAGCGCCGGGACGACCGCCGCGGCGAGCGCGCGGATCCACGGCGGCTCGCGCTCGTCGCACACGAGGTGCACGCACAGCAGCGCCGCGCACGTCGACAGCAGCCCCATCCCGTTCCAGTAGCTGATCGGATACGCGAGGCGCCCGGGCTGGAGCGACGGCGCGACCGACCACACCTCCGGCAGCATCCGCGTGATCAGGCCGCAGATCGCGATCCCCGCCAGCGCGGCCGCCAGCGCGCGGATCAGCCACGTCAGCCGGCGGGCGCTGAACGCCGTCCCGGCGAGCAGGAGGAACGCGAGCAGGTAGGCGAGCGGCCGCGCGTGCTCGACGAGCGCCCGGCCCGTCGCGTCCGACCACGTCGCCGACAGCAGCATCCACGCCGTCAGCCCCGCGAGCCCGGCGGCCGGAACCAGCGCGGCCGGCCCGTACCCCGCGAACGGCCGGGGCGCGACGAGGACCTGCAGCCCCAGCGCCGCCGCGAGCACGACCGCCGCGGCGCCCGCCGCGCCCGCGAAGAAGCCGCCGGACGAGAACGCGAGCCACACCGTGAGCAGCGTCGGCACCGCGACGACGAGCGCGAGCCCGAGCCGCGCCGCCAGCCCGCCGTCGGGCGCGGCGTAGGCGACGCCGTGCGGAGCGCTCGGCGCGGTGACGCGGCGCGGCGGCGGCGCTGCGGCGACGTCAGGCGGCGGCGACATGGTCCTCCAGCCAGCCCTCGGCGGCGGCCAGCGCGGCGGGCGTGCCGACATCGAGGTACGTGTCGGAGAGGTGGACCGCCTCGACCCGGCCGCCCGCGGCGGCGAGCGCGAGGAAGTGCTCGCTCGGCCACGTGCACTCGCCGAGCCCGGCCAGCGCGTCGGCCCGCGCCGCGAAGCAGCCCCAGATGCGCGAACCCGGGGGGTCGGCCGGCTTGATCGCGATGTCGACGACGCGGCCGGCGCCGTCGCAGACCACCACGTCGGAGCGCGACGGCTCCGCCACCCCGAAGAGGCCGAGCGCGACGTCGGCGCCGGCGCCGACCCGGTCGCGCAGCGTGGCGAAGCCGTCCCGGGGCAGCCACAGCGCATCCGGGAACCCGACGAGCACGACGTCGTCGTCGCGGAGGGTGGGCGGGGATGAGAGCCCGAGCGCGATCGACGCCGCCAGCTCCGGCGGGTGCGCGAGGACCACGCGGTGGTCCGCGGCGAGCTCCCGCACGTCGTGCTTCTCGGGCCGCGTGACGACGCGGATGTCCGAGGCGCCCGCGACCGCGAGGCGCTCCAGGAGGTGCGCGATCAGGGGCCGCCCACCGACGGGCAGCGCCTCCTTCGAGCAGCCGAGCGGCTGCAGCCGGGTCGCGTGCCCGGCGGCGGGGACGATGCCGACGGGCGCGCGCATGGCGTGCGGCTAGACCACCGCGGCGGTCGGCGCCCCGAGCCCGAAGTGCTCCATCTGCTCGGCTCGCAGCCGGTCGCACAGCCGGCCCGGCGGCAGCTCGACGTCGTCGTACGTGAGCACCTGGTCGACCGGCACGTCGCGCACCAGCCGGCAGCCCTCGGCGAGGCCCATCGGCAGCAGGGACGACGCGCCCGGCGCGTCCACGTTCTCGCACTGGCCGTACGTCATGAACCAGCCGATGCCGTCGAGCGTCTCACCCGCGCGCAGGTCCCGCTTCGCGGTCGCCACGACGTCCACCACCGGCGGCCCGAGCGGCGTGACGATCGGGTCCTTGAAGAGCGCGACCCGCGCGAGCGACGTCGGGACCTCCAGGTGGCACAGGTGGTACGGCGTGTAGAACGTGTAGAGCGGCCCGTCGCCGAGCTTGTACAGCTCCAGCCACTTCTTCTGCAGCGGGTGGTCCGCGGTGCCGAGGACGAACACGCCCGGCCCCGGCTCGGCGCCGACCATGTAGTCGATCCGCCCGTGCTCGAGCAGCGCGTCGAGGTCGAACAGCTCCTTCGCGTCGTCCACGTGCGACGCGTCCGGGCCCTGCATGCCGCGCTCGATGCACGTGAAGCCGGTCGCGTTCGCGCACAGCCCCATCTCGAACGACACCTTCGTCCCGTCCGCGAACGACGCGGCCATGTGCGGCGTCAGCCCCTTCTTCGCGGCGAAGCCCGCCTGCGTCTCGGGGTTGCGGAACCGGTCGTGCAGCCCCTTGAGGTTGCCGAGCAGGACCGGCTGCACGCCGAGCCCGGTCACGAACCGGTGGAGGTTCATGATCACGCCCGGCTGGTCGCCGTCGGCGTCCGTGTAGACGACGCCGGCGCGGTCCGCGTGGACCTTGAGGATGGGGCCGAGCGTCGCGTTCAGCTCGGCGTTCATCGCGACGATGTCCTTGCCGTTCGCGATCGCGTCCATCACGACGCCGGCGCCGAACTCCACCGCGCCGGTCACCTCGAGCACGACGTCCACGCCGTCCGCGGCGCAGATCAGCGCCGGGTCCTCGACGAGCGCCGGGCGGCCGGCCGCGATCAGCCGGTCGAGCTCGGCCACGGAGGTCGCCGTCGGCGGATCCTCGACGCCGGCGAGCGCCATCGCCTGGAGCGCGCGATCCCGCGTGCGGTTGTAGAGCGCGACGAGCTCCATGCCCGGCGTCGCGGACGCGATCTGCAGCGCGATCGCCCGCCCCATCGCCCCCGCGCCGACCATGCCGACGCGCACGGGGCGGCCCTCCGCTGCGCGGCGCTCCAGCGCCCGGTCCACGATGATCATGCGACGGTCTCCAGTCCTGCCGCGTGGGCGTCGAGGTCGAAGTCGGGCCAGGACGCGTCCTTGGCCGAGACCACGTCGACCGGCCGCTGCCAGTCGACGCGGAACGCCGGGTCGTCCCAGCGGATCCCGCGGCCCGCCGCGGGTGTGTAGAACGCGCTCACCTGGTAGTGCAGCGCGGTCCCGTGCTCCAGCGTCAGGAAGCCCTGGCCGAAGCCCTCCGGGACGTAGAGCATCCGCGGCACGCGGGCGTCGAGCACGACCGACGTCCAGTCGCCGTACGTCGGCGACTCGGGCCGCAGGTCGATGATCACGTCCTGCATCGAGCCGGCCACGACGCGGAACAGCTTCGCCTCGCGGTAGGGCGCGACCTGGAAGTGGAACCCGCGCATCGTGCCCGCGCGCTCGTTGACGATGAGGTTCGTCTGGACCATCCGATCCACGAGCCCCGCCTCCGCGAACTCGCGCTCGCAGTACAGCCGCGCGTTGAGGCCCCGCTCGTCGCGGATCTCGTCCAGCTCGAGGACGTAGGCGCCGCGCAGCGGCAGCTCGGTGAAGCGCATCAGAGCACCCGCGACCCGTGCGCCTCGGGCGCCACCGGCACGTCGACCAGCCCCGGCAGGGCGGCCCGCACGGCGTCGCGCTTGGACGGCTCGACGATGAAGAGCAGGAAGCCCCCGCCGCCCGCGCCGAGCAGCTTGCCGCCCAGCGCGCCGGCCTCCATCGCCCGCGCGTACCACTCGTCGATCGCGGGGTTCGTGATCGTGGACGCGAGTCCGCGCTTGAGCTGCCAGCTCTCGTCGAGCACCGCGCCGAACTCGCGCGCGTCGAACCGCCCGTCGCTCACCGACGCCTGCAGCCGGTACGCGTGGTCGCGCATCGCCCGCAGCGTGTCCAGCTTCGAGCCCGTCCGCGCCTTCTGCTCCACGAGCACCTTGCCTGCGTCGCGCTGGTGGCCCGTCCAGAACATCGCGACGTGGTCGAACAGCTCGGCCAGCGCGCCGTTGACCCGCTGCGCCGGCTCGACCGTGACGCCGCCGCCGGTGCGGAACGTGAACAGGTTCAGGCCCCCGAACGCCGCGGCGTACTGGTCCTGCTTGCCGATCGGCTCGCCGAGCACGTCGATCTCGATGTGCGACGCCTCCTCCGCGAGCTGCCCCGCGGTGACGCGCTCGCCGCGCAGGGTGTGCAGCGCATGCAGCAGGCCCACGCAGAACGCGCTCGATCCGCCCAGGCCGGTCGACGCCGGCAGGTCGCCGATGATCGACACGTAGATCGGCGGCTCGATCTCCAGCAGCCGCAGGCACTCCCGCGCGATGTCGTTCTGCACCTCGTCGATCGAGCCGACCGACTCGGCCGAGGAGTACGCGATGCGGACCTTCTCGTCGAACACCTCGCCGTGGCGCTTGACGGTCACGTAGACGTAGCGCGAGATCGCGGTCGAGAAGACCGCGCCGTCCTCGTGGTCGTAGAACGCCGCGAGGTCGGTGCCCCCGCCGGCGAACGACACCCGCAGCGGCGTCCGCGTGACGATCATGCCGCGCGAGTGGTCCACCGCCGCGACGGATCCCGGTCCCGCCCACCCCGCCGGTGCGAGGA
The DNA here is from genome assembly GCF_056863265.1 of Parviterribacter multiflagellatus. Classification (NCBI taxonomy): domain Bacteria; kingdom Bacillati; phylum Actinomycetota; class Thermoleophilia; order Solirubrobacterales; family Parviterribacteraceae; genus Parviterribacter; species Parviterribacter multiflagellatus. The sequence goes on along the minus strand of NZ_JBXPIZ010000011.1, from coordinate 290,560 downwards.
CGCTAGCCATGGCGGATGCCCCAGTCGTAGGGGATCTCGTCGGTGAACGGGTCCATCCGCAGCATCTCGTCCGGGTCGTGCGGCTCCGTCGCGGCGTTCGCGAGGATGCACATCGAGTCGCCGTACGCCTTGTAGCCGTTGGCGATGCCCGGCGGCATCTGGACGAGCACGTAGTTGTCCTCGCCCAGGAAGACCTCCTGGAGGACGCCCTTGGTCGGTGAGTCCTCGCGGATGTCGTACATGACGAGCTTCGCGCGCCCGCTGATGACCGCGTTGTTGATGGTCATCGTCGTGTGGATGTGCCACGCCTTGACGGCGCCCGGCCACGAGCACGAGAAGTAGATCTCGCCGAAGGCGATGAAGTGCTCATCGGTCGCCTTCAGCATGTGCATGATCTTCCCCCGCTCGTCCACGATCTGGCGGAGCGGGATGATCTTCACGCCGTCGATGAGCGGGACGTTCTGCGTCTTGGGCGAGGCGATCGGGAGCGCGCTCATGCGGGCACCACGATCTCGGTCCAGCGCAGGTTCTCGTCGAGCTCGCCGGTGTCCATCAGGTGGCTCAGCCAGCGCAGCCGCGTGAACTTCGCGTGGGTGTACTCGGCCTCGGTGACGCCGTACTCGAGGAAGGCGTCGCGGAGCTCGACGGCGCCCTTGGCCGGCGTCCACTCCCACGTGAAGTCGGGGAACGTCCGCGCGAACTTCGAGAAGTCCGCCTTGTACGTGCGCTGGTCGGCGCCGGACTCGCCCAGGATCTCGAGCGTCGCGCCCGGGACGGCCGCGACGGCCGCCTCGGCGAGGTCGCGGATCTTGTAGTTGAGCGCCTCGTGGCCGTTGTTGAACGCCTCGCCGGCGACCTTGTCGAGGGGCGCCGTGAGGACCATCGCGAACGAGCGCGACAGGTCGAGCACGTGCACGACCGGGCGCCACGGCGCGCCGTCGCCCATCACGACGATCCGACCGCGCGTCACCGCCGAGCCCATGAAGTCGTTCATGACGGTGTCGAACCGCATCCGCGGCGACAGGCCGTAGACCGTGCCGTTGCGCAGGAACGTGACGGCGAATTCGTCGTCGGAGAGCTTCTGCAGCTCGCGCTCGGCGTCGACCTTCGAGCGCGCGTAGTCGGTGCGCGGGGCGAGCGGCGCGGTCTCGTCGACCACCGCCGCCTCCGACATCCCGTACATGATGCAGCTCGAGGAGAACAGGAAGCGGCGCACGCCTGCCTCCTTGGCCAGCTCCGCCAGGCGGATCGTGGCCTGCGTGTTGATCTCCTCGGTCCAGGCGGTGTTGAGGTTGCCGATCGGGTCGTTCGACAGCGCGCCCAGGTGGACGATCGCCTCGAAGCCCTCGACGTCCTCGGACGTCACGTCGCGCAGGTCGCGCTTGATCTCGGGCACCTGGATCTCGTCCGGCACCAGCGTGCACTCGTCGAAGTAGCCCGTGTCCAGGCCGGTGACGTCGTGCCCCTGGCGGACGAGGAGCGGGGTCAGCACCGAGCCGATGTAGCCGCGGTGCCCGGTGACCAGAACCTTCATACGGCGATCAGCCCTCCGGTGTGGTTGATGAGTCGCTGCGCCACGTCGGCGAGCGAGGTGGTGTCGTCGACCAGCACGGACGGCGCGCCGGCCGCAGCCGCGGCCAGCGCATCCCGCTCGTCGTCTCCGACGAACGTCGTCCGTGTCAGGTCGAGGTCGTGGTCGCGCTGCGCCGCGAGCAGCATCCCGGGCTTCGGCTTGCGGCAGGCGCAGCCGTCGTCCCAGCCGTGCGGGCAGACGTAGATGTCGTCGATGCGGCCGCCCGCGGCGGCGACGTCGCGCATCATCCGCTCGTGCACCGCGTCGAGGTCGGCCTCGGTCATCGCGCCGCGCGCGATGCCCGCCTGGTTGGAGACCACGAACGTGCGCCAGCCGGCCTCCGCGAAGAGCTTGAGCGCCTCCAGGGCACCCGGCTTCCACACGAACTCGGCCGGCGTCGTGACGTACTGGGCCTTCGGCGGGCGCTCGTTGAGCACGCCGTCGCGGTCGAGGATGACCGCGGGCTCGAAGCGCAGGAACCGCTCGGTCGCGGGCAGCCGGTCGAGCTTGCCGACGTCGTAGTAGCGGTGGCGCGTGACGTGCGCGAACAGCGTGCCCTCCTCCACCAGCTGCGGGTAGAGGACGTGCTCGAGCTGCTCGTCGACCGCCGGGAGCGCCAGCAGCGCGTCGCGGCGCAGCAGCAGGAAGCCGATGTCGACGCCGCGGAGCCCGGGCTGCTCGCGGGTGCGGTCGTAGACCTCCACGCGGCCACCCCGCCCGATGCGGACGTTGTCGCGCGTGAAGCCGTCCTCGTTGGCGTAGACCGTGACCTGCGCCGGCGGCTGCCCCGCGGTGAGGTAGTCGTCCCACAGCGCGTCGAAGCGCAGCGGCCAGTAGTTGTCGCAGTAGACGACGAGGAACGTCTCGTCGAGCGCGCCGCGCTCGGCCGCGTCGCGGAGGCGCGACAGCGTGTGGAGCTCGGGGTCCGTGACCAGGTGGTCGGCCTGCACGCCGAACGCTGAGCCGTCGCCGACGTGCGCCTCGATCATGTCCGCGCGGTAGCCGAGCAGCAGCAGGTGGCGCGTGAACCCCTCGTCGCGCAGCAGCGCCATCAGGTGATCCAGGAACGGCTTGCCGGCGATCTCGACGAGCGGCTTGGGCCGGTCGTCGGTCAGGCGGCCGAGCCGCGTGCCGCGGCCGCCCGCCACGATCACGACCTGGGTGGGGCGCTCCGGAGCCATCGGGTCAGCGCTCGCAGAGGCACTTGGTCAGCACGTGGCAGAGCGCCGAGTGCGCGTCCTCGACCTCGGCGTACGTGCCGGGTGCGCTGGCCAGCCACACCGCGTGGTCGACCATCCCGAGCAGCACGCCGCCGTCGAATCCCAGCAGCGCCATCGTCGTGACGCCGCGCTCGCGGGCGCACTCGACGGCGGAGACGAGGTTCGGCGAGTTGCCGCTCGCGGAGATCACGAGCAGCGTGTCGCCCTGCCGGGCGAAGTTCTCCAGCTGGCCGGCGAACGCGCGGTCGTAGCCCTCGTCGTTGGAGAGCGCGCTGAACCAGGCGCTGTTGTCGGCCAGGCTCATGACGCGCATCGGCGGGCGCTCCGGCGAGCGGGTCGCCTTGCCCAGGTCGCACGCCAGGTGCGACGCGGTCGCGGCGCTCCCGCCGTTGCCCGCGATGAAGATCGTCCCGCCGGCGTCCCGGGTCGCGCACAGCGTCTCCACCAGCCGGTCGAGGACGCGGTGGTCCACGGCGGCGAGCAGCCCGTTCAGGGCCGTCGTGTGCTCTTGGATGATGCGCTGAGTCGGCAGCGTCCGGGTCGCCTGCAGCATGGGGTCGGAGCCTCTCCGTCCGTGGTCTCGCTTGTGCGAATCAGGTCTCCTAGGGACACCTACCTGAGCGCGAGAATCAGAGTCAAGGGCCATTTGGTCCAGGCCGTCTCGACACCGTCTCAGTGCCTGATTTGCAGGGATTTCTTGGACGACCGTCGAGAGCCGTACGCGGCTCCGGCGAGGGCACCGGCGAGCGCGAACGCGGCCACGAGGACGGCCTGGTACGTCTTGACGTTGTCGAAGTAGCTGGCGACCAGCAGGCCGGCGAAGACGCCGGCGACGGCGATGCCGTACGGCCGCAGCCCGGCGACCCGCCGCGCGTGCCACGCCGTGAGCCCGAGCGCGGCCAGCGTGCCGAACCACAGCAGCAGCCCGAGCGCCCCCAGCTCGACCCCGACGTAGACGTAGTCGTTGTGGGGGTAGACCTCGAGGTAGGTCGCCCGGTTCTCCGCGGTCTGGAAGTCGTAGTCGAACATCCCGATCTCGCGGTTGGTCAGCGGCAGGAACGTGCCCATGCCGTTGCCGCCGATCGGGCGCTCGGTGCCGTACGGGAGCATCCGGCTCCACAGCTCGGTGCGCCAGTCGAGCGAGTTCTTCTGGATCGCCTCGGACGAGCCCTGGAGGTCCGCGAACCGCCCGGTGATCTGCTCCACCACGCTGGGGAACGCGAGCGCCGCGAGCACCACCGTCAGCGCGGTGAAGAGGATCAGGCGCCGGTACGCGAGCACCGCCACCAGCGCCAGCGCGAGCACGAAGCCGCCCCACGCCGAGCGCGCGAACGTCTGCATCAGGCAGACGAGACCGAGCACGATCAGCGCCGCGAGCAGCTTGCGTGCCGTCGAGCCGGGGCGCAGGTCGAACCACGTCACGATGCCGACGATCAGCACGACCATCAGGAAGAGGCCGAACCCGTTCGGGTGCACGAACGTGCCCTGGATCGAGGAGAAGCCCTCCTTGACGATCCGGTCGCCCGTCGCGAGCTGGAACAGGCCGACCGCCATCGGGATCGCCGCCGACGCGAGCACCGCGGCCAGCACCTTCCGGAAGCCGGAGACGTCGTGCACGAGCGTCGCGCAGAGGACGAAGACGATGATCGGGAACGCGAGCTGCGTCCACTGGGTGAACCCCTCCTCGGCGTTGAACGACCACGCCAGCGAGAGCAGGGCGACGAGCAGGAACGCGCCCGCAAGCGCCATCGCCGGCTTGGCCGGCAGGTCGGGCTTGTGGAGCACCAGCGCGATCGCCCCGGCGACGATCGTGCCGACCGCGAGCATGCCGAGCAGGTTCGTCCCGCCGACCGTGAACGCCTCGGCGACGCTCTCCATCCCGGGCCGGACGACGAGGATGGTCAGGACGACGATCGCGGGGAAGATCGCGAACACGCCGATCGCCACGACCGCCACCGCGACGCCGACGGCGACGAGCGGCGCGAAGCCGGTGGCCACGCCCGCGACGGCGCTGAGCAGCATCGCCAGCGCGACCATCCGCAGCGCCGGGCCCCAGCGGCGGGGCGCGTGCGGCGCGCGGACCGAGGGGACGCTGATCGCGCTCACGACGCGACCGCCAGCTCGTCGCCGTGGCGCAGGCACCCGCCGCCCTCGGCGACCGCCCGCTCGTACAGCGCCTCGTGCGCGCGGGCGAACGCCACCCAGCTGCGGTGCTCGCGGACGTGCGCGCGCGCCTGCTCCCCGAGCCGGCGCGCGAGCCCCTCGTCGCCGAGCAGGCGGAGGACCTGCGCGGCGACCTCCGCGTCGCCGTCGGCGACGAGCACGTGCTCGCCGTGGCGCACGTCGAGGCTGCGGCACGCGAGCGGCGTCGCGACCGACGGGCACCCGCAGGCCATCGCCTCCAGCAGCTTGTTCTTGATGCCGGTGCCGCTCTGCATCGGGCACGCATAGACCGACGTCGCCTGCAGCCACGGCTCCATCGCCGGCACCTCGCCGGTGACCGTCACGCGCGACGAGGCGAGCGCCCGCACCTCCGGCGCGGGGTCGCGGCCGATCAGCGCCAGCCGCGCGTCGGGCCGGCGCGCGAGGACGCGCGGGAAGATCCGGGTCGCGAGCGCTTGCGCCGCCTCGACGTTCGGGCGGTAGGACATGATCCCGGTGAACGCGATCGTGGCCGGCTCGCGCGGCACGGTCGGCGGGCGGAAGCGGTCGACGTCGACGCCGTTGGGGATCACCGCCGTGCGCAGCCCCGGGATCGCGGCGGCGCCGGCGGCCGCATCGGCCGCGCTCACGTACACCGCCGTCGAGTAGCGCGGGAACGTGCGCCGCTCGTGCCGGTCGATCGCCCGCCGCTCCACGCTGGCGCGGGCCCGGATCGGCAGCGCGGCGCCACGCGCGTCGTCGCGGACGACCGTCGGCCAGTGGTCGACGGCGGCGAGCACCTTCGGCAGCCGCGGCGCCGCGTCGGCCACGCCGGCGATGATCGAGGGCGTGACGTGCAGGACGTCGAACTCGCGCCGCGCGAGCAGCCGCTCGGTCGCGGCGCGCAGGCGCGTCTCGAGCATCAGCACCTCGCGCGGGGTGACGGTGAGCGTCGCGCGCAGGCGCCCCCGGGCGCGGCGGTGCAGCGGCTCCATCGTCGGCGCGTCCAGCGCGATCAGCTCGACTCCCGGCGGCGGCTCGCCGGTCTGGTCCGGCCAGCGGTAGGCAACCACGCACACCTCGTGGCGCCGCGCGAGCTCACGGACGAGCGAGATGACCTGCACCCGCAGCCCGTCCATCGGCATGAGCGGGGCGGAGTGGCTGACCAGGAGGATGCGCATCACGCTGTGCGGACGCGCCTCGTCCGCCCACCGCGCCGGCTGCGCGCGCGCTCGAGGATGGCCTCGTACACCTGCTCGGTCGTGTCCGCGACCGCGGGCCAGCGGTACTGGGCCAGCACCCGCTCGCGCAGCGCCTCGCCGCGCGCCGCGGCGTCGCCGTCGGCCAGCGCCCGCTCCAGCGCCACGCGCAGCGCGCCGGTGTCGCCGGCGGTGAAGACCTCCGCGTGGGCCGTGCCGTTCTCGCCGACGACCTCGAGGTGCTCGGGCAGGTCGCTGACGACGCACGGGCGCGCGCACGCCGAGGCCTCCAGCAGCGCGATCGGCAGGCCCTCCAGCGTCGACGGCTGGGCGACGAGCCGCGCGCTGCGCAGCAGCCACGCCTTCTGCGCGCCGTACACCGGGCCGAGCATCCGCACACGCGGGTCCTGCGCGGCCAGCTCCTCCAGCCGCTTGACGTACCCGTCGGTGTGCGTGCCGCCGCCGGCGATGACCAACGGCAGGTCGCCCGGCACGCCGCGGTACGCCTCGAGCAGCGTGTGGATGTCCTTCTCCGGCACGAGCCGGCCGAGGAAGAGCACGAAGCGCTCGGCCTCCAGCCCGTCGACCGGCTCGACGTCGGCGAACTCGCCCGGGTCGATGCCGTTCGGGTTGTAGACCGGCTCCGTCCCGAACCGGGTCCGCAGCTCGCGGTCCAGCGCACGCGAGACGACGATCGTCTTGTCGGCGTTCGTCGCCGTGATGCGCAGCGCCAGCCGCAGCACCGCGGTGGCGACCGGCCCCCACTTCGCGCGCCGGTAGTCGAGCCCGTGCACGGTCGCGACCGCCGGTACGCGCGCCAACCGCGGCAGCACGCTGAACATCCCCGGGCCGGTCGCGTGGAAGTGGATCAGGTCGAACTCGTCCGCCGACCGGAGCGCGTCGAGGACGGCGAGCAGCGTGTGCGACGGCGCCTCGAGGTGCTTGGTGTTGATCTGCGGCAGGTAGCGGATCCGCACGCCCTTGTACTCCGCGGCGTCGGTGGAGGCGTAGGCCGTGCGGGCGTAGACGGTGACCTCGTGACCGCGGCCCGCGAGCTCCACCGCGAGCGCCTCGACGGCGCGCTCCACGCCGCCGTCGGTCGCGGGGATGCCACGCAGGCCGACCATGGCCACGCGCAGCGGGCGCGCAGCCTCACGGAGCGGCGGCGTGATCGCGTCGCTGGCCACCGTCGTCGCCATGGTCTACCGCCGGCCGAGGTACTCGCTGTAGGCGATGTCGGGCTCGACGCCGAACAGCACGAGGCCGAACGGCTGGACGCGCGCGCTGGCCAGCAGCTCGCGCAGGCGCTCGAGCTCGCGCCGCCGTGTGTGGTGCAGCCGGGCGACGACCACGACCGCGTCGGCCTGCGTGGCGACCGGCAGCATGTCCTTGACGAGCCCGAGCGGCGTGCCGTCGACGACGACCTTGTCGGCCAGCGCGGACGCCTCGACCAGCGCGCGCTGCAGGCGCATCGGCGACAGCAGCGCGTGCGGGTTCGACGACGCCTTGCCGGCCGGCAGCACCTGGACGACGCCGGCCAGCGGCGCGGTCGCGGTGCGCGTGCCGACGCCGACGCGGGCCCGGGTCGGCGGGTCGAGCGACACCTCGACGAGCTGCTCGCCCACGGTCGTCTCGCCGGCCAGGACCTCGGTCAGGCCCTCGTGCTCGGTGAGGCCGAGGCGCTCGGACAGCGTGCGCCGGCGCAGGTCGCCCTCCATCAGCAGGACGCTCTCGTCGCGCTCGACCATCGCGAGCGCGAGGCTGAGGCTCGTCGTCGACTTGCCCTCTGCGACGGTCGCGCTCGTGACGAGCACGGTGCGGATCGCGCGGTCGGCGTCGAGCACCGAGAGCGTCGTCTGGAGCCCCCGGAAGCCCTCCGCCTCGACCGGGCGGCCGCTGTAGTCGACGGGCGAGTTGGGGATCGCGGCGATGATCGGCACGCCGGGCAGCAGCTCGGTGACCTGGCGCTCCTCGCGCAGCCGCGGGTCGATGCGCTCGCGGGCGATCGCGAGCATGCAGCCCAGGATCAGGCCGACGAGCAGGCCGAGCACGCCGTTGCGCACGAGGTTCGGCGAGACCGGCGTGTCGTCGGCGCGCGCCGGCTCGATGACGGTCGCGTCGCCGCTCTGCAACGAGGCCAGGAGGGCGACCTGGTCGCGCTGCTCGCGCAGCTGGCGGATCGCCGCGGTGCTGGCGTTGGCGTCGCGGGCGGTCTCGAGCCGCTGCTCGATGTCGCCGAGGGCGCGCTGATAGCGCTGGCGCGAGTTGGCCGCGCGGAAGCGGACGTACTGCTGCGCGTAGGTGGTCGCCAGGGCGGCGGCCTCATCCGGGTCGTCGGCGTTGACCGTCACCTCGATCACGCGCGACGGGCCGTCGGCCTCGACGGACGTGTTGTCGAGCAGCGTGCTCGGGGTGATGTCGACGCCGGACTCCTCGACGACCCGCTCGGCGAGTGGGAACTGGCGGAAGAGGGCGAGGTCGGTGGCGGTCTGGCGCTCGGGGTCGACCGGCGTCCCGCGGTCGAGCCCGACGACCGACGCGTCGAAGCCGTCCTCCTGGATGAGGAGCTTGGCGGTGGACTCGTACCGCTCCTCCTGCGTCAGCGAGTAGCCAAGGGCCGCTGCGCAAGTCAGGATCGCGCAGAGCACCACGATGTGCCAGCGCTCCTTCAGGGGATGGACGAGGTCTCGGACCCGCCGTCCGAGATCGAGATTGCCGTCAGGTTGCATCCGTGTGCTCCGGTCGGTTCTCCGGTGAAGACGTCGAGGCGACCGTACAGACGCCGAATGGCTCGCAGGGAAATCTTTTCCACGCGGCTCTGGCACTGGGTTAGGGTCGGTTTCCCGGAGCGATCTTGCGAACGCGCACCTTCACCAGCACTGCGCGCTCGGCGGTTCCCGCATGAGCAGACGAGCCTCGTTCAAGGAGGGGTTCTCCTTCGGGATGCTGTCGTTCGCGTCGATGGCCGTGATCGGCATCGCGAGCGGCATCGCCATCGCGCGCGCGTACGGGATCGAGGTCGTCGGCGCCTACGCGCTGGCCTACGCGCCGGTCGCGCTGTGCGGCACGTTCTCGACCGTCCAGGAGCAGGCCGCGCTGATGCGCGAGCTGGCGGTGCTGCCCGCCCGCGCGCCGCGGATCACCGGGCTGTTCGGCATCGTGGCCGTGTTCTCGACGGCGCTGACGACGGTGGTCGCGGTGATCGCCGGCGTCGTGTCGACGCTGCTCCTCACCGGCCCGATCGACCAGCCCGACCTCGTGGCTCCGTCACTCGTGCTGCTGGCCGAGTACGCGCTGCTCGGGAACCTCGGCTGGAACGCCGACGTGGTCTTCGCGGCGTTCCGCGCGGGGCGCCAGCTCTTCTGGATCCGGCTGCTGACGACGGCCGGGTTCCTGGTCGCCGCGATCGCGCTCAGCTTCCCGTTCGGCACCGTCTGGGCGCTCGTCGTCGCGCACATCGCGTCGACCGTCGCGGCGCTGCTGCTGCGGCTCGTGCTGCTGCCGCCGTTCATGCGCTTCCGCGTGCCGCTGACCGAAGTGCGGGCCGCCGCGAGGCTCCTCCCCGACATGCTGCGCTTCGGCGTGAAGGTGATGCCGGTGCACATCGCCGACGGCGCCTCGAACGAGGCGGGGACGTGGATCGTCGGCATCACCTCGCCCATCGCGACCGTCGGCGGCTGGACGCGCGCGTGGCAGCTCTCCCAGCGCCTGCTCGAGCCGACCTACCGGGTGGCCGAGATGCTCTTCCCGACGCTGGTGGAGCGGCGGCACAACGAGGACCACGCGGGCTTCTCGCGCGCCCTGCTCGACTCGTCGCGGATCGTCGGCACCGGGCTGCTGCTCGTCGCTGCGACGGCGGGCGGCGCGTCGGAGGCCGTCATGGCGATCTACGGCGACGGGTTCGACGTGGCCGCCGACGCGCTGACGCTCACGCTGCTCGTGCCGGCCTTCTACTGCATGAGCACGCTGCTCGGGCAGTCGATGCTGGCGCTCGACAAGCCGCTCACCTGGACCGGCACCGCGCTCGCGCGCACGGCCGCGGTCTTCGCGCTCGGCATCCCGCTCGCCTCGTGGCAGGGCATCACCGGGATGGCGGCGGGGATGGCGATCGCGTACGGGTTCGGGTTCCTCCTGACCGCCGCGCTGACACGGCGCCACCTGCGCCACCGCTCGCGCCTGCTGTGGCCGGTGCGCTCGATCGCCGCGGCGCTGGGCGCGTACGCCGCGGGCTTCGTCGTCGCACACGAGCTCGACGCCGCGATCGACGGGCTCGCCGCGCTGGTCGTGGCGATCCCGGCGGGCGCGCTGGCGTTCGCGGGCGTGTACGTCCTGGCGGGCGGCCTGACCGCCGACGACCGCCGCCACCTGCGCTCCATCCGCGCGCGGCTGCGCCGCCGCCGCGCGGTCGCCGTCGCCGACCCCACCCCGACCGCATGACCCCGCTGGTGGACGTGATCATGCCGACGTACGGCGAGCCCGAGTTCCTCGCCGAGGCGCTCGATTCCGTGCTCGCGCAGACGTTCGCGGACTTCCGGGTGACGGTGTTCGACAACGGGCCGGGCGGCGGGGTGGCGGCCGCGGTGGTCGCCGCGCGGCGAGACGATCCGCGCGTGGCCTACGACTGCACCGGCGAGGTGCTGCCGCAGGTGACGAACTGGAACCGGTGCCTGCAGGCGACGTCCGCGCGGTACGTGGGGATGCTCCACGACGACGACCGCTGGCACCCCGAGTACCTCGAGCGGCGGGTGGCGTTCCTCGAGGCGCACCCGGAGTGCGCGTACGCGTTCGGGGCGATGAACGACGTCGACGAGCAGGGCGAGGTCGTGCTCGCCTACCCGCACCGGCTGCCCGAGGGCGTCCAGCGCCCGCACGACTTCGTCCCGCTCTTCCTCGAGGAGTGCCTCGTCGGGTCGCCGACCGCGCTCGTGCGGCGCAGCGCGTTCGAGGACGTCGGGCTGGCGTGGCGCAACGGCATCAAGAACTTCGACTGGGAGCTGTGGCTCCACATGGCGATGCGCCACCCGGTCGGGTACCTGCACGCGCGCGACGCCGACCGGCGGGTGCACGGCGGCTCGATGACGTCCGCGTCGTCGGGCTGGGGCGAGGAGGAGCTCGCGCTGCTCGCGCGGTGGGAGGCGCTCGTCGCGGCCGAGCTGCCGGACGTGCACTGGCCGGAGCGGCGGCGCCGGCGCCGGCGCGCGCACGGGCACCTGATCGTCGCGTTCGACGCGCTGGAGCGGGGCGACGCGGCGCGGGCGCGCGCGTCGCTGCGGGCCGCGGTCTCCGCGCACCCGCTCGCGGTGGCCGACCCACGCGTGCCGGCAGCCCTCGTCGTCCTCGCGGGCGGGGCGCCCGCGCGGCGCGCGCTCGCGCGGGCCCGAGCGGCGCGCGCCCGGACGGGGCTCGCGCCGCACCTCTCGGAGCTGCGGCGCGCCGGGCGCGACCGCCTCCTGCGCGCCTCGCGCGGCTGATCGAGCCTCGGTCGCGCGACCCGAACCTGTCACGCCGGCTTCCAGACCTTCCACGCCGCTCTGATGCTCCGGAAGCCGGAGTCTCCCAGACCCCCGATCGCGCTTGACCTCCGGCCCGCGCTGGTACCCCGAACGCGCCATCGAGGCCCGCATCGATCGTCCGTCCAGGCGACTTCGGTAGGGGAACGGGCCTCCCGATGAGGTGACCAGGCCGAGGGTTGCCGCCGACGCCGTCCCCGCGTCGGCGCCCGCTCTCGGGCCGCTGGTTCGTCGTCCCCCACCCAGAAGGATCATCCATGCACGGCCGTACCCGTACCCGACTACTCGGGGCCGCGCTGCTCAGCGCAGGCCTCGTCACGACCGGCGTGTCGCTCGCCTCCGCGGCGGACACCACGCTCGTCGAGAAGTCGCTGAAGAAGCCTGCGACCGCGTCCTCCTCCGACGCCACCGACCGCGGGCCTGCCAAGGGCAACGACGGCTCCACCTCCAGCCGCTGGGCGTCCGAGTGGAAGGACGGGCAGTGGTGGCAGATCGACCTCGGCTCGGCGCAGGCCGTCAGCCAGGTCCAGGTCAAGTGGGAGTACGCGTACGCGTCCCGCTACCGCATCCTGACCTCCCTCGACGGCAGCACCTGGACCACCGCCGCCGAGCAGACCGCGTCGAGCGCCGGTGACCGGACGACGACGTTCAGCGCCCGCGACGCGCGCTACGTCCGCATCCTCACCGTCACCCGCGCCACGAAGTACGGCGTCTCGTTCTACGAGGCGAAGGTGCTCGGGCCGTCCGGCACGGTCGGCACCGCGCCGACGACCACGACGCCGACGACCACCCCGACGACGACCACGCCGGCCCCGGCCCCGGCTCCGTCCGGCACGCTCGTCGAGAAGGCGCGCGGGAAGGCCTCGACCGCCTCGTCCAGCGACAGCGCCGACCGCGCGGCCGTGAAGGCCAACGACGGCTCCGGCTCGACCCGCTGGTCGTCGGCGTACCGGGACGGCGAGTGGTGGCAGGTCGATCTCGGCTCCAAGCAGGACGTCCGCCAGGTCACCACGAGCTGGGAGCACGCGTACGCCTCGCGGTTCCGCGTCCAGACCTCGCCTGACGGCACGACGTGGACGACCGCGGCCGAGGACGGCGCGTCCGGCGCCGGCGACCGCACCACGAGCTTCACGCCGCGTGACGCGCGCTTCGTCCGGATCACCGGGCTGACGCGCGGGACGCAGTACGGCATCTCGCTCTTCGAGGTGAAGGTGCACGGCGTGTCCGGCACGACCGGCACCGCGCCGGGCACGAGCGAGCCGGTCGAGGAGCCCGCGCCCGCTCCCGCCCCGACGACCCCGCCGGCCAGCAGCGGCCTGCGCGCGTTCGTCGAGTTCGCCGCCGGCAACCCGTTCACCACGCCGCTGCCGACCAGCGTGCCGCTCCTCCCGGCCGCCGAGCAGGACGCGCGCCGCAACGAGGTGCGCGCGTGGATGAACGCGAGCGCGACCGGCATCGAGCAGCGCAACTGGTCCTCCCCGCTGTACGTCGTGTACCGCAACGGCGACATCCGCGACTCCGAGGGCGACCTCATCTGCCGCGGCCCGCTCGTCAAGCCGAGCGGCGGCATCGCGAAGATCAACGCCGGCATCGACGGCAAGGGCTGGCCGACCGCGTCGTGCCTCGACCCCGAGGACGGCGAGGGCCACCTCGCGATGTGGAACCCGGAGACCGGCGCGTACGTCGACTTCTACGGCGCGAAGGTCGGCTCCTCGATCTCGTACGCGTACGGCGGCGCGATCCCGAACACCCGCGCGGTCAAGCTCATGAACTCCTACGGCGGCGGAGCGTCGACGCAGTGGCAGGGCGGCATCGCCTCCGGCACGCCGCTCTGGGGCCAGTACGTCACCGAGAAGGAGATCCGCGACGCGGTGAAGGCCTACCAGGCCGGCGACTTCGCGAACGCGTACATCCCGCACGTCCTGGCGTACGAGGCCTACCGCCACACGCCCAACACGTGGGAGTACCCGGCGTCGAAGACCGACTTCATGGGCAACGGGACCAACCAGGTCCCGCGCTACGGCGTCGGCGGCGACCCGAACTACGGCGGCCACGGCCGCGGCATCATCCCGATGGGCGGGATCTGGCGCCTCGATCCGTCGATCGACGTGTTCAAGGTCGTCCGCGGTGACGGCACCGCCCACGGCGACATGCTGGCCCGCATCTTCGCCCGCACGCTGCAGAAGCACGGCGCGACGATGACGGACTTCACCGGCGGCGGGTTCGTGTTCCTCGCGGAGCAGGCCTCCCACCAGACGATGTTCGACTACAAGAACGGCAGCGGCAACAGCGCCGCCTGGGTGAAGGGCCTCCTGAACCAGTCCATCGACAACAAGTGGATGCAGTTCGTCAACGTCGGCCGCAACATGGAGGTCGACGAGGGCAAGCCGGCCCAGCCCGGCACGTACCGCCCCGCCGAGTAGCGCTCCACCCGCCGCACCGCGCGCCTCCCCGTGTGGTGCGGCGCCCGCCGCGCGCCTCCCCGGGCGCGCGGCGGGCCTTCGCCTCTCGCGCGTGCGCGCGCGTCAGTGCGGGTGCAGCTCGGGGAGGGGTCGCGCGCGGAGGGTCCACTGGACGCGGCCGCGCCAGCCCTCCTGGGCGTGGAGGCCGCGGAGGAAGGCGACCGTGCGGGGGTCGAGCGGGGCGCGCTCGGCGCGGGCGCGGCGGAGCATCCCCGGCAGCGCGCGGATGCCGCCGACGAAGTCGCCGACCTCGCGGTGGCGCACGGAGCGGACCGCGAAGAGCGGGACCTTCACCAGCGCCTGCCGCGCCGCCAGCCCCGCCGGCAGCAGGCGGTAGGGCATCACGACGTTCGCCGGGACCGCGTAGCGGTAGATGCGCCGCGCGCGCTCGGGGTGCTCGACCACGGCGTCAGGCTCGTACCGCACCCGGTAGCCGAGCGACATCAGGCGCCAGCACAGGTCGAGCTCCTCGACCTCGCGGTGGTAGCCCTCCCAGAAGCCGCCGAGCTGCGCGAACAGCGCCCGCCGCACGAGCCCGCCGCAGCCCACGAACGTCGGCACGTCGAACCGGCGCCCCTCCCACTCCTCCACATCCAGCGGGTAGAGCCACAGCGCGGTGCGCTTGGTCTCCGGGTCGACGACGCGGAAGGCAACCGCGCCGATGTCCGGTGCTGAGGCGAGGGTGGCGACGGCCGCGGCGAGCGCGCCGGGCTGGAGCATCGCGTCGTCGTCGAGGAACAGCAGCGCGTCTCCGGTCGCCAGCGCCGCAGCGGCGTTGCGCCCGCCGGCGACGCCCAGGTCGCGTGCCGAGGAGCCGAGGCGGACGTCGACGCCGGCGGCGCGCACCTCCGGCGGCGCCTCGACCGCCGCGCCGTTGCCGAAGAGCACGAGCTCGAGCGGCCGGTGCTCCTGCGCCGCGAGCGACCGCAGCGCGTCCTGCACCACGTCGTCGTCGCGGTTCGTGATGACCACGGCGCTGACCTTCATCCCAGGTACCTCTCCGCCGCCGCGCGCGCCTGCGCGCGCGGGACCATCGGGCGGTAGCCGCTGCGGCCCCGCGTCTCCACCACCTGCAGCCGGTCGAGCGGCAGCGCCTGCAGCCACGCCGCGCTGTCGCCGTAGTCGAACATCGGCACGCCCGGCACCAGCTCGGCGCGCAGCTTGAACCCGCCGCCGCTCGCGTCCCACACGATCGCGCCGTAGTCGCGGATCGTGCGCGCGACGATCTGCAGCAGCATCGTCTCCCGCGCGTCCCGGCCCGCGATGCTCCGCGGGTCGAAGTCGGCGGGGAAGCGGAACGTCGCGCCCATGTCGATCGGGCTGTCGCGGAACGTGCAGCCGCCCTGTCCGTAGCAGTCGGTCCGCTGCGCCGGCCACACCCACGAGTACTGCGTGTGCCCGTGCGTGTTGAGCCCGAGCGCGTGCGGGATGCGCGCGTCGTCGAAGTCCCCGCGCTCGTACGCCGCGACCGCCGCCTTGATCTCCGTCTCGCGGATCAGCCCCGCGTACAGCGGCAGGCTGCTGCCGGTCGCGCCCCATCCGTGGTGCGACCACTCGAGCGACCGCACGAACCGGTCGCGGAAGTGCCCCGGGTCCTTGCGGATGTCGTGGATGTAGCCGCCCCAATCGGCCTCCCAGTTGCCGTCCGCCAGCCGCCGCGCGTTGTTCAGCTCGACGTACTGGCCGGTGTCGGCGACGAGGATCGCCAGGTGCCCGTCGGCGCCGGTGCCGGTGCTCGGGTCGGGAACGGCGTGGTCGGGGATCGGCCAGCCCCTGCCGTTGACGCCGCGGTGGACGAGGAACCCGAGCACCGCGCCGCTGTGGCGCTCGCCGTTGCGCGGGTCGCCGCGGTCGGCGCGCCGCCCCTGGAGGTAGATCCGCCGCCGTGGCAACCCCTGGTCGGACCGCACGACGTAGAGCGGCGTGGTCCACTGCTGCTGCTCGATCCCCATCCCGAACTGCTTCTGGTCGACGAGGTCCGCGACGAGCTTGGCGCTGTCGGCCCGCACGCGCGGCTCCCGGCGCGAGTCGGCGAACGGCGTCAGCCACGGGCTCGCCCGCTCGATCCGCGTGCGGCCCTCGCCCTGGTCCCCCGGAGCCGCCGTGAAGGCCACGAGCGCGACCCCGCCCAGCACCGCCAGCACGACGCCGATGCGCACGAGGGTCTGTCGGCGGCTGCGGACCACGCCGGCTCAGGCGGTGGCGACGAGCGTGTAGTGCAGCGGCCGGAACGCCGCGGGCGGGCGCTCGCGGTACGGCGCGGCGAGGTGCGGGTGCACGTCGGCGAGGTACGCCGCGTCGAGCTCGAGGTCGCAGATCACCTCGGCGTGTGCCCACCCGGCGGCGCGCGCGGCCGCGACGTGGTCCTCGGCGAGCAGCCGGTTCGGCGCGCCCGGGAAGCCGAGCAGGCGGTCGTACACGCGCGGGCTGAACCGGTACATGCTCAGCGGGTCGCGCACGTTGAACGGGCGCGTGTGCGTGCGCCCGTCGATCCAGTGGACCATCCGCGCGCCGTGCGCGGCGGTCCGCCGCAGCGCGCGGTACGTGCCCTCGACGTCGTCGACGTGCTCGAACGTCGCGTTGCTGACGATCGCGTCGTAGGCGCCGTTCGCCAGCTCGGGCAGGTCGGGGAACGTGACGAGCGCGCGGCGCAGCTCCGCGGCGCCGCCGGGCAGCCCCAGCTCCTCCGCCACCTGCGCGTGCACGGCGTCCACGCCGTCCATCAGCACGTCGAACCGGTCGATCGCCAGGTACGAGCGCGCGCCCTGCTCCAGCGCGAGCAGCCCCGTCACCAGGCTGAAGCCGGGCCCGACCTCGAGCACCCGCGCGCCCGCGAAGTCGATGCCGCCCGCACCCGTCCACCGCTCCAGCACGCCGCGCGCGTACGCGAGCTCCTCCTCCGCCGACGCGGCGGCGACCGGCCGGGGCGTGCGGTAGCCCTGCACGGCGTGGCGGACCGCGTTGGCCGCGCCCAGCGCGAAGGCCGACGCCTTGAGCACGCGATGGCTCGGGCGGGGCCGGTAGACGGCGGTGCCGATCGCGCTCACTGCCGGACTTCCTCCAGGACGGCGGCCACGTCGCGCGCGAGCGCGTCCCACGTCAGCCGGGCGCGCACGCCGGCGCGCTTGGGCGTCAGGTCGGGGGCGTCGTCACGCGTGGCCGCCGCGACCGCCGCCGCGAACGCCGCGGGGTCGTCGCCCGCGACCACGACGCCGGGCCAGTCGCGCACCTCGCGCAGGCCGCGCAGCCCCTCCTCGGTGGTGACGATCGTCCGCCCGGCGGCCAGGTACTCGATCAGCTTGTTGCGCGGGCCGCCCGCGAGAGCCGCCTCGGCCGGGTACGGCAGCAGGCACGCGTCGGCGTGGACGATCCACGGCGCGAGCTGGGGCACGAACCCCTCGTAGGTGAGCCCGCGCGCGGGCGGCCCGTCGCCGGAGCCGAGCACGTGGACGGTGACGCCGGACTCGCGCGCGGTCAGCTCCTCGGCGACCGCCTGGAGGAACCCCATCGCGCGCGTGTTGGCCTCCAGCTCCTTGCCGCCCGGCATCGTCGCGACGACCCGTCGCGCGCCGTTCGTCCGCCGCGGGTACGGCGTGCCGTTGCGCCGCCGCCCGCCCTTGCTGCCGTCGAGCAGCGCGGGCGTGATGCCGTTGACGACCACCTGCGGCTCCGCGCGCGGCCGGTGGAGCCGGCGCAGGTCGTCGGCGACCTCCTGCCCGGCGGCGATGATCGCGTCAGCGCGGCGGGCCATCGCCCGCTCGGCCGCGAACGAGCGCGCGCCCGCGGCCCGCAGCCGCGCGGCCTCCGCGCCGGACTCCGTGCGCGCGTACCCCAGCCACTCCATCGAGGGGATCGAGTGGAAGTCGCAGACGACCGGCACGCCGGGAAGCTGCGCGAGCAGCGCCGCGGTGCCGCCGCGCGCCTCGTGGCCGTAGACGACGTCGGGGCGGAACGAGCGCGCGGCCTGCCGGACGGCGCCGACGTACGGGCGCAGGCTCTTGCGGTGCGTCGACCATGAGGGCGCGTAGTCGACCTTGGCGCAGTCGACGCCGACCATCGCGACCTCGACGCCGGCGTTCGCGAGGCCGCGGCCGAGGTGGAAGGGCCGCAGGAACTGCCCGAAGGGCTGACCGGAGTCCAGGTTGGAGACCAGGAGGACCTTCACGCGGCGACGCTAACCGATCCCATCGCGCCGTTGGGAGAAAGTGGTCCAACAGACGTCCATCTGGGTGACGAACGGCCAGATCGAGGCCGATGCCACGAGGGAATGCGCTCCTTCGCCGCCGCCTTCCTCTCCCTCCTGCTCGTGCTCTCGCCCGCCGTCGCCGACGCGAAGAAGAAGCGCAAGCGCCCGCTCCAGGGGCCGGTTGCGGCCAAGACCGCGCCGCAGCCGTTCATGCAGCTCGCGCCCGGCAACCCGTGGTTCACCCCGATCCCCGCCGCCGCGCCGCTCCTCCCCGCCGCCACCCAGCGCGAGCGCCGCGCCGAGTTGCGCTTCCTGCTCGGCAAGGGCGCCGGGATGGAGCAGCAGCGCTGGTCCGCGACGCTGTACCACGTCTTCCGCGACGGCCGCATCCGCGACAGCCGCGGCAACGACCTGTGCCGCGGGACGTTCGCCCGGCCCAGCGGCGGCCTCGAGGACCTCGACGCGGGCATCGACGGCAAGGGCTGGCCGGTCGGGCCGTGCCTCAAGCCGGAGGCGGAGGAGGGCCACCTCGCGCTCTACAGCCCGGAGACCGGCGCGTACGGCGAGTTCTACGGCGCGAAGGTGGGCGGCGGCCGCATCTCCTACGGCTACGGCGGCGCGATGGCCGACGCGCGCGCGCAGCAGACGCTCTCCACCGAGGCGCACCCGTGGCTCGGCGGCACCGCGAGCGGCGGCCCGCTAGCGGCCTTCACCATCACCGAGGCGGAGATCCGCCGTGCGGTCGCGCGCTACCAGGCGGGGGACTACGCGAACGCCTACGTCCCGCACGTCCTCGGCTACGAGGCGTGGCGCCACACCGCCAACACGTGGGAGTACCCGGCGACGAAGACCGACTTCATGGGCACCGGCCCCGGCAAGGTGCCCGAGTACGGCGTCGGCGTCCCGGGCGGCGCCGGCCACGGCCATGGCCCGCTGCCGATGGGCGGCCTGTGGCGGCTGGACCCGCGCATCGACGTCCAGCGCGAGGTCCGCGGCGACGGCACGGCGCGCGGCGACATGCTCGCCCGCATCGTCGCCCGCACGCTCCAGCGCCACGGCGCGACGATGACCGACCAGACCGGCGCGGGGTTCGTGTTCCTCGCCGAGCAGCCGACCGGCGACCGCTTCGACTACGGCCACACGGGCACGAACGCGGTGCCGTGGGTCAGCCGTCTGCTGGAGCAGGCGCTGGATCGCGACTGGGTCCAGTTCCTGAACGCGGGGCGGCACCTCGAGGTCGACGAAGGCGCACCCGCTCCGGCAGGCGCGTACCGCCCGCCGCGGTAGCGAGCGCCGCCCCGACCAGCACGCCGCCGCACAGCAGCAGCGGCACGAGCGGGACGAGGTAGCGGATGATGAACTCCGACGTCGCCGCCGAGCCGACGAGGATCGCGAGCGCCATGCCGGCCAGCGCGAGCCCGTCGCCCGTCCCGCGCACCGACGGGCGCAGCGCCGGCACGAGCCAGGCCGCCGCCGTCGCGAGCACGAGCAGCGCGACCAGGCCGAGCAGCCACCGCGGCGTGTGGATCACCGACGCGTAGGCGCGGAGCGCCCCGGCAGGCGCGCGGACCCGCTGCTCCGTGCCGGGGAACAGGCGCTCGAGCTGCGCGGGCTGGATCTGCGTCCGCTGCGGCGCGGACGGGAACGTGATCGCCGAGTCGGACTTGCCGAGCGAGCGCGTGCCCGGCGTGAAGTAGCGCAGCAGGTCGAGCCCGACCATCTCCGCGTACGCCCCGGGCCGCGCGCGGATCGTGTCGCGCGCGAACGCCCGCAGGGCGGCGTCGGCCTCCGCGTGGCGCGGCCCGTCGACCGGTCCGAACGTTCGCACCGCGGGGGAGCGCGGGTGCCAGACGTAGAACTCGGCGCCGCGGTGTGGGCGGTCGGCCGGCTCGCACAGCCCGCGCGCCTCGGGCGCGACGTCCATCTTCGTGCAGTCGGCGATCTCCGCGACGCGGCCGTAGAGGAACCAGCCCGACGACTGGTTGAGCCCGAACTTCCCGTCGACCTGGTGCTGCACGGCGGCGTAGCCGAGCAGCGGCAGGGCGACCGCCGAGAACCCCAGGGCGACCGGCCGCACGCTCCGCTCCCGCACCGCGACGTACAGCAGCCAGACGGGGATGGCGAACAGCGCCGACGTGCGGACCGTCACCGCCGCAGCGAGCAGCAGCCCGCTCCCGGCCAGCGCGGCCGGCGCGTCGCGCACCGCGACGAGCAGGTACGCGCTGCCCGTCAGCAGCACCGCGAACAGCGCGCTGGGCAGGACGTGCTGCTCGAGGACGAGCAGGTACGCGTCGAAGAGGACCAGCGCGGCGACGCCCAGCGCCGCCCACCGCGGGACGCCGCGGCGCAGCAGCAGCGCGTACGCGAGGACGCCGGTCACCAGCCCGAGCACGTGCTGCACCGCGACGAGGGCGGTGAGGCTGCGGCCGGGGATCGAGACGAGCTCGATCAGCACGCCGTAGCCGCTCGGCCGGTCGACCGCCATCCCGACCAGCGCGGAGTCGTACGCCATCCGCAGGTACGCCCACGAGTCCATGAAGAACAGCGCGGGCGTGAACGCGACCATCGTGGCCGCGCGCAGCAGCACGGCGAACGCGAGCACCGCGACGAGCGCGCGGTGCTCACGTAAGAGCACTACCGCACCGTCGCCGAGCGGTGCGAGCGGCGGTACGGGAGCGGCGCGCCCTCGGGCATCTCCCAGCCGTCGGCCCGGCAGGTGCCGCAGAGGCCGATCTCGCCGTGGATCGTCCAGCCGCTGGTGGCCAGCTCCTTCTCGGAGCCGACCTGCAGCGTCCGCGAGCACACGGTGCAGCGGCCGGGTGAGGAGATGAACGGGCCGCGCCGGCCGCGGCCGATGCGCGGGCCGCGGCGCTTCTTCGCGGGCGCCTCGTCGCCGGTCACCGTCACCCGCTGCGCCTTGCGCGGCTGGGCGGGCGCGATGCGCTTGTCGCGGTCCTGCGGCACCGCGGCGGCCTGCGGCGCGGGCGCCTCGCCGGCGTGCGGCGGGTCGTCGTGGTCGTCGGGCGCGTCGTCGTCGGCGATCGCGTCGACGTCGTCGGCGGACGCGTACTCCAGCTCGCCGGCCTCGGCCGCCTCGGCGGCGGCCTGGTCGCCCCCGAGCACCGCCTGCAGCCGCTGCTCGAGCGCCTGGCGGCGGTGCCGCTCGGCCTCGCCGTCGGCCTGCACCTCGGAGAGGAGCGCCTGCACGTCGGCGAGCCGCCGCTCGGACGCCGCGATCTCCTCCAGCCGCCGCTCGGCCTCGGCCTGCAGCTCCTGGCGGCGGCGCTCGGCCTCCGCGTGGGCCCGCTGCTCGGTCTCGATCACCGTCTGGATGCGCTGGTCGAACGCCTCCATCATCCGGCGCTCGGCCTCGGCGATCTCCGCGGCGCGGCGCTCGTCCTCGGCGGCCAGGCGGCGCGCCTCGGCCTCGGCCTCGGCGCGCTGCGCGCGCTCCTGGTCCAGCTCGGCGGCCAGCGCGTCGTTGCGGACCTGCGCCTGCTCGAGCGCGGTCTGGCCGGCGGTGCGGATCTGCTCCAGCGCGCGCTCCTGCTCGGCGCGCAGCTGCTCCAGCGTGCTGTGCTGCTCGCCGCGGAGCGCCTCGATCGCCGCCTCGC
This sequence comes from Parviterribacter multiflagellatus, assembly GCF_056863265.1. NCBI lineage: Bacteria > Bacillati > Actinomycetota > Thermoleophilia > Solirubrobacterales > Parviterribacteraceae > Parviterribacter > Parviterribacter multiflagellatus. The sequence continues at coordinate 268,654 of NZ_JBXPIZ010000011.1, read as the reverse complement.
GCTCGCTGCGCAGCCGCTCGATCAGCTCCTCGCGCTCGATGCGGGCGGCCTCGACGACCCGCGCCCGCTCCGCGCGCTCGGCCGACAGCGTCTCCTCCAGCTCGGCGCGGACCCGCTCCAGCGTCTCCTGGTGCTGGGCGCGCTCGCCGGCCAGCGCCTCGGCGTGCGCGGTGCGCTCGCCCTGCAGCGTCTCGTTGGCGCGGCCGCGCAGCTCCTCGATCGCCTGCGCGTGCTCGGCCCGCTCGGACTCGAGCGCGGCGGCCAGCTCGTCGCGGCGGCCGGTGAGCTCCTCGCGCATCGCGTTCATGCGCGCGGTCAGGTCGTCGCGCTGCTCGGTCAGCCGCGCCTCGGCCGCCGCGGTCAGCTCTGCGATCCGCCCCTCGTAGCCCTCGGTCAGCTCGCCGATCCGGCCCTCGTACGCGGCCCGCTGCGCGGCGAGCGCCTCGTCGCGCGCGCCGTCGGCCTCCGCGACCCGCTGCTGCAGCGTCGTGGCCCGCTCGCTCGTCGCCTCCAGGTCGCGCGTGAGGCGCTCGACCTCGCTGCGGGCGGTGGCCAGCTCACGCTCGACCTCGACCCGCCCGCGCAGCTCGCGCTCGACCTCCGCGCGCACCTCGGCGACGCGGCGCTCGGCGTCGACGCGCAGCTCCTCGCGCTGCTGCTCGCCCTGGCGGTGCGCCTCGGCGGCCTCCTGCAGCCGAGCGTTGAGCTGCCCGGCGTGCTCGCGGAGCCGCTCGGCCTCGGCCTCGGCCTGCGCGACGCGATCCTCGGCCTGCTCGAGCTGGCCCGACAGCTCGCCGGTGCGGACCTCCATCTCGGCGGCCAGCTCCTGCGCGCCCTGCTGCACGGCGGCACGCTGCTCGCGCTCGGCGCCGAGCACCTGCTCGAGCTCGGTGGCCCGGCGCGTCTCGGCGCTCAGCGCGGCCTGCGCCTCCTCGGCGGCGGCGCGGGCCTGCTCGACGGCCTGCTCGGCCTCCATCCGCGCGCGCAGCTCCTGCGCGGCGCGCTCCTGCGTCTCGACCAGCCGGTTCTCCAGCTCGGCGCGGGTCTCCTCCCGCGTGTCGACCGCCTCCTCGGCGGCGCGGCGCGCCTCCTCGACCGCGGCGCGGGCGTTGCCGAGCTGCGTCTCCAGCCGCTGCGCGTGGTCGGCGGCGGCGGCGAGGTCCTGCTCCAGCGAGGACGCCTTGTGGATCTGGTCGTCGCGCTCGGCGATGAGCGTCGCGATGCGCTCCTCCAGCCGGGCGCGCTGGGCGCGCTCGTGCTCGCTGTCGGTGCGGGCGGCGTCGAGGCTGTCGCGCAGGTCCTCCAGCCGGCGCTCGAACTCGAGCCGCTCGTCGGCCAGCCCGGGCCGCGCGCTCGGGGTGGGTGCGGCCTCGGCCACAGGAGCCTCCTGCTCTTCGGGGTCGGGATGCTGCTCGACGACGGCCTCGGGCTCCGGCTCGGCCTCCTCGGCTTCCTCGGCCGGCTCGGCCTCGATCTCCGCCGCCGTCTCCGCCTCGGCCTCGGACTCCGGTGCGGTCGCGGCTTCCGCCTCGGCGGCCGCCTCCACGACGGCCTCCGCCGGGGTCTCCTCCGCCGCCTCCGGCGCGCCGGTGGTGATGAGGATCGACTCGCTCGCCGACGCCTGCACGAGCGGTGGGGACACGCTGAGGCCCGCGGCCTTCAGCTGGCCCTCGGCGTGCGCGCGGTCGCGCAGCGTCGAGGTCCGGTACCCGAGGAGCTGCATCAGCTCGCTCGCGCTCTTGCGGAGCTCGCCGCCGGCGGCATCCACGGCTCGGCGCACCTCCTGCTCCGGGTGCTTTCTCGTCAGGAGACGCATGTCGTCTTCACCTCGTAGTCACCTGCTGGGCGCGGCCGTTCGCCGCGGGCGTTGATGCTTCGTCCCGGTCCTTGAGGTACCGGTCGTACTCGGCGTCGCGCCGGGGCGCGACGAAGTTGGCGACGACCCCCACGAGCGGCGCGTTCGTGCGCCGCAGCGTGTCGCGCAGCTGGCGGACCTCGTCGGCCGTGACGCGTCCGACCCCCGTCACCACGATCACCGCGCCGACCTGGTCGAGCAGCGGGATCGCGTCCGAGACCACCGACGGCGGGGGCGCGTCGATGACCACCAGGTCGTAGCGCGCCTCGGCCTCGGCCAGGAGCGCGCGCATGCGGTTCGAGTCGAGCAGCTCGCTCGCGTGGGCGCCGGCCAGGCCGGCGCTCAGGACGTCGAGCGTACCCGTCTCAGGCGCGCCGGCCGGCGCGGGCAGCTCCCGCACCGCCTCCGCGAGCTCGCCCTGGCCGAGCAGCAGCTCGGCGAGCCCGTCGGCCGCCGGCAGCCCGAGCCGCCGCGTGACCGCCGGGCGGCGCAGGTCCGCCTCGACCAGGAGGACGTCGCGGCCGCTCGCCGCGACCAGCGCGGCGAGGTTGAACGCGACGGTGCTCTTCCCCTCGCCGGGACGCGAGGAGGTCACCAGCAGCGAGCGCACGTCGCGATCGCCGCCGACGACGAAGTTCAGGTTCGCGCGCAGCATCCGGAACGCCTCGGCGTCCCGCTCGGGCAGCGCGCCCGGCATCTGGCCGCCGGCCAGCGCGGCGGTGCGGGGGATCGACGCCAGGAGCGGGGAGCCGAGCAGCTCCTCGGCCTGGTGCCCGTCGGTGATGCGCGTCGTGTCGCGCCGCAGCAGGAGCGCGACGAGCAGCCCGGAGAGCGCGCCGACGCCCGCGCCGATCAGGCCGAAGAGGACGATCGGCTGCGGCTCGGCGTCGCCGCGCGGCGCGGCGGTCTGGAGGAGCTGCGCGTCCGCGGGCTCGACGTCCGACAGCGTCCGGAGCTGGGTGGCGCGGTCGCGGATGCGGGCGACCTGCGCGGTGTCCGGCTCGGGCTGCTGCTCGAGCAGCGTGGCGCGCTGCTCCAGCGACGTCGCCAGGTCGGCGAGGCGGGAGCGGACGGTCGCGCGGCGGACGTCGAGGTAGGCGCGGGCGTACGCGTCGGCGATGCGCGCGGCGAGCGGGTGGCTGTCGGCCTCGGCGGTGATCGTCGCCAGCGACGAGTCGCCCCGCACGTCCGTCTCGACGTCGTCGGTGGCGCGCTCGGCCGGGTCCGAGATGCGCGCGGCCTGGAGCCGCACCGCGGCGCGGCGCTGGACCGCGTCGGAGTCCAGCAGCGCGGCGGCCGTGCGGTGCTCGAGCACCGCATCGCCGGTGGAGCCCTGCCCGGCGGCGACGTCGGCGCCGGCGTCGGAGGCCGCGATCAGGACGCTCGCGGTCGCCGCGTGGCGCTCCTCCTGGAGCAGCGCGAGGACGACCCCGGCCGCCGCACCGATCAGGACGCACGTCCCGACGATGGCCAGCAGCCGACTGAGCATCCGTGGCCTTCCTCGCTCTCCGGTCACCTCCCTTGGGAGCTATAACCGGTTCGAGACACCGGATGCAAGGTGTCTTTTCGGGACACGCGCGGCCCGCCCGGATCGCCGTGTCCGAGCCGGATCTGGGCCGTTCGGCGCCTTATGCGACGTCGCGGGTGGCCGAGCGCGCCTGCGCCAGCGGGACCACCGGCGCGAGCGGTGCGAGGTGCACCGCGCGGCGGCGGACGTGCGCGGAGTAGGCGAGCAGGGACGACGCCACCCCGGCGGGGATGAGCACGACCCAGACCACGAGCAGCAGGACGAGCACTTCCATGGTGACCCCGGTTCGGCGCCCGCGTCCCTCCTCCTGGAGCGCGGGGCGTCCGGACTGGACGCATGGATGATTGCACGGGCTCCGGCGACTGCGGTCCTATGGGCGCACCCCGAAGTTCGCGGTGTACGTCGCGGCGCGAAGTCCGAGGCGCATCGGCGCCCGCGGGACGACGCCGATCCCGACCGCGCGGTACCGCCGGCGGAGGATCACGTCACGGTGCACGGTCGACCCCATCCAGGCGGTCACGATGGCCCGCGGCGTGCGCAGCGTGCCCGACCCCAGGCCGATGCACTCGCCGCCCGGTCCGCCGTAGCCGGCCGCGCGCAGGCGGTTCGCCAGCCGCGGCCCGCCGCGACGCGCGTGGGCGAGGTAGCCCCGCACGACCATGTCCCGCGTGTGACGCCGCGCGGACACCGACAGGCGGCGGCTCGGGCGGAGCGGCGGGAGCGCGTGAGCCGCCCGCTCGCGGGCGATCAGGCAGCGGACCGCGCGCTCGGCGCGCTTGACGGTGCGCCGCGTGGGCCGCAGGTTCGCGTCCGCGCACTGCCCGTCGCGTCCGGCCGCCCCGGCCCGCGCGGCGACCGCCGCCCGCGCCCGCGCGCCGAGCTTCGGCGTGACCCGCGTGCGGAGCGTCTTGAGCGTGCGCCCGCCGCTCTGGCAGTCGCCGCCGAGCAGGTCGATCCGCACGTCGTGCGGCCCGCCCCGGCGGTAGGCGTACGCCAGCGCGAACGTGCCGGTGCCGTTCGGGGCGAGCGGGCCTTCGCGCGGCGGGCCGCCGTCCTCCTCCTGGCGGCAGGCGAGCGCCCCGATGCGCGCGTCCTCCTCGTCGAAGTCGGCGACGATGCCGGAGACCGGCACCTGCCCGGAGGCGGTCCGGACGGTGAGGTCGGTCTCCTGGCCGACGAGGGGCTCTGCGACGGTCTCGATCGCCCCGGCCGCGGGGGTGCCACCGCCGCCGCGCCCGCCACCGCCGGTCGTCGCGTCGCCGCGGATGGCGGCGAGCAGGCGCTCGAGCACCGCGGGCGCGGGCTGGAGCGTGATGGGCCGGTCGAGCCCCTCGGCACTCCCGGCGGCAGACGTCGCGACGAGCCGGTAGTGGATCGTCCGGCCCGCCGGGAGCCCGGTCAGCGTCGCGGAGACGACCGCCGGGGCGACGCTCGCGGGCAGCTCGACCTCGGGCGCCGTAGCCGGTCGTCGGCCCGTACTCGAACGCGTAGCGCGCCGACGCGGTCCCCGGCACGACGAGGCCCGTGACGGTCACGCGGTCGCTCCCGACGTCGCGGGCGCTGCCGGTGTACGAGACGGGCGGGACCGGGATCGGAGCCGGGAGCTGCGGCGTGCCGCCGCCCCCGACCACCCCGCCGCCTCCGGGAAGCGGGATCTCGGTCCCCACCCCCGGCGGCACCCCGCCCGGCAGGCCGTCGACGATCTCCCCTACGGGATCGCCGGGCAGGGTCGGCAGCGGCGGGACCGCGCCCGTCACCGACCCGATCACCTCAGGCACGGACGGCAGATCCGCCCACGCCGGCGCAGCGGCGGTGAGCGTCCAGCACACCGCCGCGGCGCACACCCCCAACAGCCGTGCGCTCATGGCGGCACGCTGCTACCCCCGCCGCGCCGCACCAATAACAGGTGTTACGAGAAACGTGTTCGGGTTCCGTTCGAAAGCACCTCAGGCGACCTGGTGCTCGATCGCGCCAAGCCGTTCCACCTCGATCCGGACCGTGTCGCCAGACGCCAGGAACCGCGGCGGGTCGAGGAACTCGCCGACCCCCGACGGCGTGCCGGTGAGGATGATCGCGCCGGGCTCGAGCGTGCACGTCTCGCCGATGAACGCGACCAGCTCGTCGACGCCGAACACGAGGTCGCTCGTGCGGCTGTCCTGGCGCAGCTCGCCGTTCACCCACGTCCGGAGCCGCAGGTCGCCGGGCTCGGGGACCTCGTCGGCGGTGGTGATCCACGGGCCCCACGGGCAGAAGCCGTCGGCGCCCTTCGCGCGCGTCCACTGCGGCTCCGACCGCTGCAGGTCGCGGGCCGAGACGTCGTTGGCCACCGCGTACCCGGCGATCGTCCCGCCCGCGCCCATCACGATCGCCAACTCCCCCTCGTAGTCGAGCTGCTGCACGACCGCGGGGCGGTGGAGCGGCGCGAACGGCGGCGCGGACGACGACGGCAGCTTCAGGAAGACGACGGGCTTGGTGGGGACCGGCCGCCCGCCCTCCTCCGCGTGGGCGCGGTAGTTGAGCCCGATGGCGAACGTCGCGGGCGGCCGCGGGACCGGCGCGAGCAGGGTCACGTCGGCGAGCGGAAAGGCCTCCCCGCGCGCCGGGGACCGGTCGTTCTGCGCCAACTTGTCGAGGATGGTCCCGGGGAGGGAGACGACGTCGGCGCCGCGGACCTCGCCCGCGCGCGGGACGTCGCTGCCTGGCGGCAGGAAGGTGCACAGCCTCATCGGCCGCGAGCATGGCAGACGCGGGGCGTCCACCATCCGGCCGAGCAGCGTTCAAGCGGGGTTCCGGCGTGCCGATGAACGAAGGGTCAGATGCGCCTCGTCCCTCTCGCCTCCATCGCCCCCGGCGCGACGCTCGGTCAGGACGTGCACGTCCCCGGCGACGCCGGTCCGCCGCTGCTGCGGCGCGGCATCACGCTGGACGCCCGCTACGTCAAGGCGCTGCAGGGCAAGGGCGTCACGTCGGTGTGGATCGAGGACGCGCTGAGCGAGGGCTTCGTGCCGCAGCGGGCACTGACGCCCGAGACCGAGCGGCGCACGCTCGCCGCGGTCGGGAACGCGCTGAGCTCCGCGAGCGACGCGCTCGCCGCGGGCCGCGGGCTGTCGCCCAAGGCGGTCGAGGAGCTGAGCGACGTCGCGCTGCTCATCGCCGAGGAGGTCCACTCGGCCCCCGACGTCGCGCTCCACCTCGCGGACATGATGGGCGCGGACAAGTACCTGCTGCAGCACATCATCGACGTGACGGCGCTCGGCACCGTGCTCGCCGCGCGGCTCTTCCGCCAGCACGGCTGGGTCGACTTCGACGGCCGCCGCCGGCGCGACAGCGTCGACCCGCGTCTGGCGAAGATCGCGCTCGGCCTGCTGCTGCACGACATCGGCAAGCTCGCGATCCCCGACGAGATCCTCCAGAAGGAGGGGCCGCTCGACGAGCGCGAGTGGGCGATCATGCGCACCCACCCCGCCCAGGGCGCCAAGCTCCTCGGCGACAACGTCTCCTTCCTCATCCGCGCCGTCGTCAAGCAGCACCACGAGCGCTGGGACGGCACCGGCTACCCGGACATGCTCGCGGGCGACCAGATCCACCAGTTCGCGCGCATCGCCGCCGTCGCCGACGTCTACGACGCCGTCACCTCCGACCGCGTCTACCGGCCGGCCAAGAAGCCGCACGAGGGCGTGACGATCATCGAGCAGGGCGACGGCACCGACTTCGACCCCGAGGTCGTCGCGGTCTTCTCGCGCGTCGTCATGCCCTTCCCGCCCGGCTCCGAGGTGACGCTGGCCGACGGCCGCGAGGGCCTCGTCGTCGACGTCGACGCCCGCCACCCCTACGAGCCCACGGTGCGCGTGCTCACCGACCTGGGCCGGGTCGAGGAGATCAAGCGCGCGCTCCTCGCGGTCCCGGTCACGGTCTAGCCCCACCCGGGCGCGAGCGCCGTCCGGACGGTGGTGCCCCGCCGCGTCCCGTCCCGGCCGGTGACCGTCACGCTGACGTCCCGCATCACCGGCCCGCGCGTGGTGTAGACGCTCCCGCCGACCACGCGCGGATCGACGACGTACCCCTCGTAGTACCCGACCGGCCCACCGCCGGCCGGCCGCCGCACCGCCACCGGCACGCCCGCGACCCGCACGTCGATCCCCCGCGCCGGCCCGCGCAGCCACACCGCGACCCCCGCCCGCCGGCACGCCGAGGTGTTCGGGGTGCGGCAGGCGATCCCGAGGTACGGCGCGCGGGCGAGCACGCCGGGGTCGTGCGTCCGGGCGGCGTCCGCGGAGAGGGCCGCGATGACCGTGACCAGCGTGAGGAGCTCGTGCACCACGTGCCCGTCCTACGTCGCCGGGGCGGCGAGAGGTCCGTTCCACCCGAGAGAAGAGCGGCAACGCGCCAAGTACCAGGCGGTTGTCGAAAGCCGCGCGCGCCGTTCGAGGTGGGGACATGAGCACGCTTACCGTCACCGCCTTCATCACCCTCGACAACGTCGTCGAGGATCCGCACCTGTGGTCGTTCGACTTCCAGAGCGAGGACACCGGCGCGTACAACAACAGCGTCCTGCAGCCCGCCGACGCGATGCTGCTGGGCCGCACGACCTACGAGGGGTTCGCCGCCGCGTGGCCTGAGCGGTCGGGCGACCCGTACACCGACAAGTTCAACGCGATGCCGAAGCACGTGGTGTCGACGACGCTCTCCCAGTCCGACCTGACGTGGAACAACTCGCACCTCGTCGAGGGCGACGTCGTCGAGCAGATCCGCGCCCTGAAGGCCGAGCAGGACCTGCTCGTGTGGGGCTCGGCGGGGCTCGTCCAGTTCCTCATGCGGCACGAGCTCGTCGACGCGTTCGAGCTCCTCTACTCGCCGATCACCCTCGGCAAGGGCGTCCGGCTGTTCGACGACACCGCCCGCCACGACCTGCGGGTCGAGCGCGCGACCCAGCTCAGCGGCGGCATGCTCGCGCTCCGCCTGGCGACGGCCGCGAAGGCGTAGGGTGCCGGCCATGCGCTTCATGCTGATGGTCTACTCGGGGGAGTTCGAGGGCGAGCCGCCGCTCGAGGCCGTCGAGGCGATGCAGCGGTTCAACGAGGAGCTGCTGCAGGCCGGCGCGCTGCTGTCCGCCGACGGGCTGATGCCGCCGAAGACGGCAACGCGACTCGACTTCCCGGAGCGGGGCGGCAAGCCGACCGTCACCGACGGCCCGTTCAGCGAGGCCAAGGAGCTGATCGGCGGCTACTGGATCATCCAGGCCGACTCGCAGGAGGAGGCCGTCGCCTGGGCGGAGCGCGCGCCGCTGTGGGGCGGATCGATCGAGGTGCGCCGGATCGGCGAGGCCGAGGACTACTCGCCCGAGCTGCAGGAGGCGCGCCGGCTGTCGTCGGATCCTCCGGAGCAGACCGTCGCCGAGTAGCACCCCCGACGCCGCCACGCCCGCGCGGATCGACGCCATCTGGCGGATCGAGTCCGCGCGGGTGATCGCGACCGTCGCGCGGATGGTGCGCGACGTCGGGCTCGCCGAGGACCTCGCGCAGGACGCCGTGGTCGCCGCGCTGGAGCAGTGGCCGCGTGAGGGCGTGCCTCCGAACCCGGGCGCCTGGCTCACGCAGACCGCCAAGCGCCGGGCCATCGACCACCTCCGAAGAGGCTCCACCTTGCAGGACAAGTACACGCAGATCGCGCACGCGATCGCGTCTGAGCCGCCCGACGACCTCGCCGCGCAGGCCGACGAGGCGGAGATCGGCGACGACCTGCTCGCGCTGATGTTCACCTGCTGCCACCCGGTGCTGCCGACCGAGGCGCGCGTCGCGCTGACGCTCCGGATGCTCGGCGGGCTCAAGACGCCGGAGATCGCGCGGGCGTTCCTGGTGCCCGAGCCGACGCTCGGCCAGCGGATCTCCCGCGCGAAGCGGACGCTCGCCGACGCGGGCGCGCGGTTCGAGGTGCCGAGCGGCGCCGAGCTCGCGCCGCGGCTCGCGTCGGTGCTCGAGGTCGTCTACCTGATCTTCAACGAGGGCTACTCGGCGACCGCCGGCGACGACTGGATGCGGCCGACGCTGCTGGGCGAGGCGCTGCGGCTCGGACGCGTGCTCGCGCGGCTGGCGCCGGACGAGCCGGAGGTCCACGGGCTCGTGGCGCTGATGGAGATCCAGGCCTCGCGCCAGCACGCCCGCGTCGGGCCGGACGGCGCGCCGGTGCTGCTGGCCGACCAGGACCGCGCGCGGTGGGACCGGCTGCTGATCGGCCGCGGCCTGCGCGCGCTGGAGCAGGCGGAGGCGTGCGCCAAGCCCGGCGGCCCGTACGTCCTGCAGGCGGCGATCGCGGCCTGCCACGCCCGCGCGCTGCGCTTCGAGGACACCGACTGGGTGCGGATCGCGGCGCTCTACGAGGCGCTCGCGCAGGTCGCGCCCTCGCCGGTGGTGGAGCTCAACCGCGCGGTCGCGCTCGCGCAGGCTTTCGGCCCCGACCTCGGCCTCGCGGCGGTCGACGCGCTCGTCGCGGGTGGGGAGCTCGACCGCTACCACCTGCTGTGGTCGGTCCGTGCGGACCTCCTCGAACGCCTCGGCCGCGGCGACGAGGCGCGCGCGGACTTCGAGCGCGCGGCGGAGATGACGCAGAACGCGCGGGAGCGGGAGCTGCTCCTCGGACGCGCGGCGGCGCTTGCGCGCTGACCGCGCCGCACCGCCTCGCGAGTCGAGTTCCCCACGCAGGCGGTGGGGAACTCGACTCGTCCTGCGGGCGGCTACTCGTAGGCGAGCGCCGTGAGCGGCGAGAGCTTCGCCGCGCGGCGGGCCGGGACGATCGCCGCGAGCACGCCCGCGATCACCGCGACCACGGCGAGCGCGATGAGCGAGCCCGTCGGGACGACGTAGGTCAGGCCCTGGTCGGCGAGCAGCGTGGTCACGAGCGCGCCGAGCGCGAGGCCGGCCAGGACGCCCGTCGTCGCGCCCAGCAGCGCGGTCACGATCGACTCGTGGCGGATCATCCGCCGAACCTGGCGGCGGGTCATGCCGACCGCGGCGAGCGTGCCGAGCTCGCGGCGACGCTCGAACGTCGCGAGCACCAGCGCGTTGACGATGCCGAAGAGCGACACGATCACCGCCAGCGCGAGGAGCACCACGAAGATCGCCATCAGCGTGTCGATCCCCTCCATGCGGAGGTCGATGAACGCGCTCTTGGTCAGCACGTCGGCGTCGGGGAACCGCGACAGCGCCGCGGTCAGCGCCTCGGGCGACGCGCCCGGTGCGTCGACCACGGTCAGGAACGAGCGGTCGTTCGCGAACGCCTGCTCGTAGCGCTCGGCCGCGATCGTGATCGGGCCGAGGTCCAGGCCGTCGAAGATCGACGACGTCTCGATCCCCCGCACGGTCAGCGACATCCGGTCCCCTGCGGGCGACAGCAGCGTGAACGACTCGCCGACGGTCAGGCCGTGCTCCTTCGCCCAGCCCTCGTCGACGATCGCCTCGTCGGCGCGCAGGGAGCCCGGCGCGTCCGACCCCGAGGCAGCGTCGAACGTCACGAGCCCGCCCGCCACCGCGTTCACGCGCTCGTTGTCGCCGAACGCGTTGCCGACGTCCTGGCGGATCGTCGTCACGCCGCGCACGCCGTCCACGTCGCGCACGGCGGCCGCCGTCCCGGCGTCGGTGGGCGACCAGCCGTCCTGGCCTACGACCACGTGCGACGCGGCGACCTTGTCCGCGATCGACGACTGCGTCGTGTCACGCAGGCCGGCGGCGAGGATCGCCACCACCGTCACCAGCGCGACGCCCACGGTGAGCGCGCCTGCGGTCGACATCGTCCGCCCCGGCTGGCGCAGCGCGTTGCGCCGTGCGAGCAGGCCCGCAGCGCCCCCGATCTTCTCGGCCGGGCGTGCCAGCAGCGAGACCACGGGCCGCACGAGACGCCCCACGATCCCCACGCGCCGCGCGCCCGGATCCGACGCCTCGCGCAGCGCCACCACCGGCGCCACGCGGGTCGCCCGCACTGCCGGCACGAACCCGGCGATCAGCGTCACCAGCGTGCCGACCAGCAGCCCGGTCACGATCGTGCCCGTCGCAAAGACGGTCCCGGCCTCGGGCAGGTCGAGCCCCATCGAGGCGAACAGCGACTGCAGCCCGATCGCGAGCACGTACCCGAGCGCCAGCCCGGCCACGGAGCCCAGCACGCCGATCGCCAGCGCCTCGAGCACGACGCTCGCCATGACCTGCCGCCGCGACGCGCCGACCAGGCGCATGAGGCCGAGCTCCCGCGTCCGCTGCGCCAGCGTGATCGAGAGCGAGTTGACGATCGTCAGCGCGCCCACGAGCACGGCCACGCCGCCGAACGCGAGCAGCACGATCCGGATGATGTCGATGAACATCGACAGGCCCTCGAACGTGAACCGGTCGTCGTCCGCCGCGGTCCTCACGGTCGCCGACGTGCCCAGCGCATCGGCGAGCGAGCGCCGCAGCTCCGGGCCCGGCACGCCGTCGCGGGCGCGCACGAGCACGGCGTCGTAGGACGAGCCCTTGCCGAAGAACCGCTGGGCGGTCCGCAGGTCGAACACGACCGCGGTCGCCGGCCCCAGCGACTTGACGTCGCCGAAGCTCGCCACGCCGGTGACGGCGAACGTCTCCGCTCCGCCGCGGCCCGTGACCTTCACGCGGTCGCCCACGCCCCAGCCCTGGTCCTCGGCGGTCTTCTGGTCGATCACGACCTGCCCGTCGCCCGACGCCCACGCGCCCGACACCAGCCGGAACGGCGTCAGCGCCTCGACCCCCGGCGCCCCCGCGTCGAGGCCGACCCCGAAGTACGGGCCCTCCCCGAGCGGCTTGCCGTCGTCGCCGATGACCTGCGCGTTCTGGTCGGTGACGTCGCCGACGGCGGTCCCGACGCCGTCGACCGCGCGCACCTCCTCCAGCAGCGACGCGGGAACGGTCGGCCGCTGCAGCGACCAGTCGGACGACGTGTCGGTCGCGAACGCGGTCTTGGCGGACACCACCGCGTCGGTGCCGTCGTACGACGCCGAGGACAGCGCGTCGGCCGCCCGGCGCTGCGTGTCGGTGAGCGTCAACGCGCCGCTCACCAGCGCGACCCCCAGCACGATCGCCAGGGTGGTCAGGGCCGTGCGCAGCGGGCGCGCGGCCAGGCTCCGTATCGCGAGCCGGATCACCGGGTGACCTCCTGCATCATCGCGACGATCTGGTCCTCGGCCGGCTCGGCGAGGTCGCCGACGATGCGGCCGTCGGCGAGGAAGAGCACGCGGTCGGCCGTGGCGGCGGCGCGCGGGTCGTGGGTGACCATGACGATCGTCTGGCCGTCGGCCTCCACCGACTCGCGCAGCAGCGCCAGCACGTCCGCGCCGGCGCGCGAGTCCAGGTTGCCGGTCGGCTCGTCGGCGAGCAGCACGGTCGGCTTCGTGATCAGCGCCCGCGCGATCGCGACGCGCTGCTGCTGGCCGCCGGACAGCTCGGCCGGCCGGTGCGTGCGGCGGTCGCTCAGCCCGACGCGCTCGAGCAACCCGTCGAGCTGCTCGCGGTCGACACGGGAGCCGGCGATGGCGAGCGGCAGCGTCACGTTCTCCTCCGCGGTGAGGACCGGCAGCAGGTTGAACGCCTGGAAGACGAACCCGACGTGGCGGCGGCGGAGCTTGGTGAGCTGCGCGTCGTTCATCGCGCCGACGTCCTCGCCGCCGATGTGGACGGTTCCCTCGGTCGGGCGGTCGAGCCCGGCGAGCAGGTGCATCAGCGTGGACTTGCCGGAGCCGGACGGCCCCATGACGGCGGTGAACTGGCCCGCAGGGACGTCGAGCGTGACGCCGCGCAGCGCGTGCACCTCGGCCTCGCCCGTGCCGAAGACACGAGTGACGGCCCGGGCGGCGAGCGCGGTGGACGCGGGGGCGGAGACGGCGGAGGCAGTGGTGCTCATGGGCCGCGAGCCTCCCAACGCCCCGTTGTCGCGTCGTCGGCCTCCGGGACGATCCCGCGCCAACCATCCGCCAACGCGTGTCGTCCTCAGGGATGACGCGCCGCTCGTCTGCCAGGAGGACGACACGGCCCTCGCGCGCGGTTACGCTCGCGGCCCGATGCACCGCGCCCGTGCCCTGCTCGCCCGCCTCGGCGCCCTGCCGCCGCACCGGGTCGACGCGCTGCTCGCGGGCGTCGTGCTGGTGGAGACGCAGGTCGAGGCGCTGCTCGTCCCCGCCGACGGCCGCCAGCAGCTCGTCGCGCACCTCGTCGGCGTGATGGCGGCGATCGTCGTCGCCCTGCACCGCCGCCGCACGTGGCCGGCGTTCCTCCTCGCGCAGGCGACGTTCGTCACCGGGCAGGCGCTCGACGAGGTCGTCACCAACGCGCTCGTCCTGCCGCTCTTCGTCGTCCTCTTCGCCAACGTCTCGGCGTCCGTGCAGATCTCCGGCCGGCAGTTCTGGCTCGTGCCGCCGATCACCGCCGTCACCGGCCTCGTCGCGCTGTCGCTGGACTCGTACGACGACGACCTCGTCAGCTACCTGTGGATCCTCATCTTCTTCACCGGCGCGACGACGCTCGGCGGCCGGCTCCTCGACTCGCGCCTGCGCCTCCAGCGGGCGCTGCGCGAGAAGACCGCCCGGGCCGAGGCCGAGCGCGCGCAGCGGGCCGAGGAGGCGGCGCTGGACGAGCGCGCGCGGATCGCGGGCGAGCTGCACGACATCATCGCCCACGCGCTGAGCGGGATGGTCGTGCAGGCCGCGGGCGCGCGGCGGCTGGCCGAGCGCGACGCGGACCGCGCGCGCGAGTCGTTCGCCGCCATCGAGGGGAGCGGCCGCGAGGCGCTCGCGGAGCTGCGGCGGCTGCTCGGCGTCCTGCGCCGGGAGGACGAGGAGCTGGCGCTGGCGCCGGCGCCGTCGCTCGCGCACGTCGAGGCGCTCGCGGCGCGGATCAGCGCGGCGGGGCTGCCCGTGCGGCTGACCGTCGAGGGCGACGCCGTCCCGCTCCCGCCCGGCGTCGACGTGACCGCGTACCGCGTCGTCCAGGAGGCGCTGAGCGCGGCGCTGGAGGGCTCGACGGCGGGCCGCGCCGAGGTCGTCGTGCGGTACCGCGCGGGCGCCGTGGAGCTGGAGATCCGCGACGACGGCCGCGGCGGCGAGCGACCGCTGACCGGCATGCACGAGCGGGTCCGGATCTTCGGCGGCGACGTCCACGTGAGCCGGCCGCGCGACGGCGGCCACACGCTGCGCGCGCGGCTGCCCGTGGAGGCGGTGCCGGCGTGAGCCTGAGCCTCCTCCGGCGGGTTCCGCCGCAGGTCTACGACTGGACCCTCACCGCGATCGTCCTCGTCACCGGGGCGATCGAGCTGCTCGGCAAGGAGCCGTTCGAGCAGGACCGCGCGCTCGCGCTCGTCTTCTACGCCGGGTTCGTCCTGCCGTACGCGTTCTGGCGCCGCTGGCCGTTCGGCGTGCTCGTCGCGTCGTGGGGCTGCGCGGCGGCCGGCTCGCTGCTGGCCGCGTCGTACTTCAACCTCCAGACGCCGTTCGCGCTCGTCATGTTCAGCGCGTTCATCGCGGGCTCGCTGCCGTCGCCGGCCAAGGCGGTCGGTGGCCTGCTGACGATGTTCGCCGGGCTGACCGTCGTCAACCTCACGTACGACGGGTGGGTCTGGGGCGACTTCCTGTTCCCCGGCGGCTTCGCGACCGCGATGTGGTTCGGCGCGCGGACCGTCCGCAACCGGACGCTGCTGGCGGCCGAGCTGCACGAGGCGGCGGCGCGGGCTGAGGAGGCGCGCGAGCACGCCGCCACGCAGGCCATCGCCGAGGAGCGGCGGCGGATCGCGCGCGAGATGCACGACCTCGTCGGCCACAGCGTGTCGGTGATGGTCGTGCAGGCGGGCGGCGCGCGGCGCATCCTCGACAAGGACCCCGAGCGGGCGATCGAGGCCGCCGTGCGCATCGAGGCGACAGGCCGCGCGGCGCTCGCGGAGATGCGGCGGCTGCTCGGGCTGCTCGGCACCGCCGAGGGGGACGCGGCGCTGGCGCCGCAGCCGACGCTCGACGCGCTCGGCGGGCTGGTCGACCGCGCGCGGTCGGCGGGGCTCGACGTGGCGGTGCGGGTCGCGGGGGAGCGGCGGCCGCTGCCGGCGGGCGCGGAGGTCGCGGCGTACCGGGTCGTGCAGGAGGCGCTCACGAACACGCTCAAGCACGCGGGCGCGACGCGCGCAGAGATCGCGCTGACGTGGTCGGACGAGGCGCTGGTGGTGGAGGTCGCCGACGACGGCGGCGAGGACGGCGGCGCGCTGCCGAGCGGCGGCCACGGCCTCGTCGGCATGCGCGAGCGCGTGCGGGTGTACGGCGGGGAGATCGAGGCCGGCCCACGCGCGGCCGGCGGCTACGAGGTGCGGGCGCGGCTGCCGCTGCCGGCCGCCCGCGAGGAGGTGCATGCGGCGTGAGCATCCGTGTCCTGATCGCCGACGACCAGGCGCTCGTACGCGCCGGGTTCCGGATGATCCTCGACGCCGAGGACGACCTGGAGATCGTCGGCGAGGCGGCCGACGGGGCGGCGGCGGTCGAGCAGGCGCTCGCGCTGCGGCCCGACGTCGTGCTGATGGACATCCGCATGCCCGAGCTCGACGGCATCGAGGCGACGCGGCGGGTGGTCGCCGGGGCGGATGGGGATCCGATCCGCGTCCTCATGCTCACGACGTTCGACCTCAACGAGTACGTCTACGAGGCGCTGCGCGCGGGCGCGTCGGGGTTCCTGCTCAAGGACGTCCCGCCCGAGCAGCTCGCGGCCGGCATCCGCGTCGTGGCGAGCGGCGAGGCGCTGCTGGCGCCGTCGATCACGCGCCGCCTGATCGAGGAGTTCGCCAACGCCCGCCCCGCCGAGCCGCCCGCGCCCCCGAAGGCGTTCGACGACCTCACCGCGCGCGAGCTCGAGGTCTTCCGCTGCATCGCCCGCGGCCTCTCCAACGCCGAGATCGCGGCCGAGCTGATCGTCAGCGAGACCACCGTCAAGACCCACGTCGCGCGCCTGCTGATGAAGCTCGGCCTCCGCGACCGCGTCCAGGCGGTCGTGCTCGCCTACGAGAGCGGCATCGTCACGCCGGGCGCGGCCGGGTAGCCCGCGCGCCCGCGTCGACCAGCGCCGCGCGCGCGGCCTCGTGCTCCGTCCACGCCCCGTGCTCGGCGACCGCGAGGTGGAGCCAGTCCAGCGGCGTGTCGAACTCGGCGCCGCTGGCGGCGTCGACGTCGGCGCCGCGGGCGACCAGCGCGCGCACCGCGTCCGCGTCGCCGACCCAGGCCGCGTGGTGGAGCAGCGTCCCGCGCGGCGAGCCCCCGACCACGCCCGCGAAGCCCACGCCCACCGCGGCGACGACCGCGTCGAGCTGCCCGTGCAGCGCCGCGAGGATCAGGACCTCCTGCTGGTCGTGGTCCGGCTCGGGCGGGAACGCCGGGCCCGGCGCCTCCCCACGCGCCACCGCCGCCACCGCCCGGTCCGCGTCGTCCACGGGCGTCGCCGCGCCGCGCTTCGCCAGCCACGCCGCCGCGTCGTCGCGCCCGCGCAGCACCGCGTGCGCGTACGGCGTCCGCCGCCGCACGCCGGGCCCGCGCCACGTCTCGCCGCCGGGCATCGTGAGCGACGCGCCGGCGTCCGCCAGGATCTCCAGCACCGCGACGCTCAGCCCGCGCCGCAGGGCGTGGGCGACCAGCGCGCCCTGCGTGTCGACCGGCTCCCGCAGCGCCGCCAGCAGCAGCCGCAGGTGCTCGGGCCGCTCCCCGTCGAGCACCGAGCCGAGCGCGTTCGTGCCCTCCACCGTCGCCCCGTGGTCGAGCAGCAGCCGCAGGCACGCCGGCGACCCGCCCTCCGCCGCGTGGTAGACCGACTCGCCGTCGTCGGGGTCCGCGCCCGCCTCCAGCAGCGCGCGCGTCATCTCCGCCGAGCGCACGACACCGGCCGCGCCGTACAGCGCGGACATGTCGCCGTACGCGTTGCGGAAGGTCGCGTTCGGGTCCGCGCCCCGCGCCAGCAGGTCGCGCAGCGCGTCGACCGGCGCGAAGTGCGAGTGCGCCGCGTAGAGCACCGGCGACCACCCGCGCGGGCCGCCGGGCGCGTGCACCTCGCCGCCCCACTCGCCCCGGCCTAGCACGAGCGCCGCCCACGGGTCGTCCGCGACCTGGGGCCGCGCCGCCAGGAGCCGCTCCGCGCGCTCCCGGCTGCCGTCCGGCCCGGTCGCGGCCGCGACGAACGTCTCCACGGTCGCCTCGGCCGCCGCGACCAGCGCCGGCCAGCTCGCGTACCCCTGCTCGCGCGCGATCACCAGCTGGGCGCGGGCGAGGATCGGCTCGCGCCCGTCCAGGCGGGCGAGCGCCCGCGCGTCACCGGCGCGCGCGTCCCGCACCAGCTCCTTGGCCTGCCTGCGCAGCTGCTCGACGTCCACGACGACCTCCTCGAACGGTGGCCCGGCGTCCGCGGCGGTCGGGCCGAGAAGATCGGCTCGGATGCGTGCTGCTGGTGCTGCTCGAGGTGGGCGCTGCCCTGCCCGCGGACCGGATGCGCCCTCGACCGGCGCGCCGCGGATCGTACCGCTCCGTCACACGGTCACGCTGCTCGTGCGGACCGCGAAGCTGGCGCGAAGGTGGTCCGCGAGGGTTCAAGGGCGACCCGCCTGCACCCGATGTTGAGGTGACATGCCCGCGCGCGCCCGCGCGGCGGCGACCGCCGCCCTCCCCTACCTGCTGCTGCCGGTGTGCTGGCTGCCCTCGTACCTGGCGGGCGGCGAGACGCACCTGCCGCCGCTGTGGTTCTTCGGAGCGATCCTCCTCGCCGCGGCGCGCGGCCGGCTCGTCCCCGCGGTGCTGGTGGCGCTGCTCTCCGGGGTGATCGCCGGCCCGCTCACGCCCGCGGTCGTGAGCACCGGCGAGGCGCAGACCACGACGGAGTGGGTCGTCCGCGCCTTCTTCTTCGTGTCCGCGGCCGTCGGGATCGTCGCGGTGGTCGACCGCCTCAAGCGCGCCGCGCTGCGCGACGCGCTCACCGGGCTGCCGAACCGCGCGCTGCTGAGCGAGCACCTCGCCGCGGCGCTCGCCCGCGCCCGGCGCAGCGGCGGCGCGGTCGCGCTGCTCTACATCGACCTCGACGACTTCAAGCTCGTCAACGACCACCTCGGCCACGCGGCCGGCGACCAGCTCCTGCGCGAGGTCGCGCGCCGGCTGGGCGACTGCGCCCGCGCGACCGACGTGCTCGCGCGCCAGGGCGGCGACGAGTTCCTCCTGCTGCTCCCCGACCACGACGACCCGGCCGCGGCCCACCGCGCCGCCGCGCGGACGTTCGAGCGCTTCCGCGGCGCGCTCGACGAGCCGCTGGTGGTCGAGGGCGCCGAGCTGCAGATCGGCATCAGCGTGGGCATCAGCGTCTTCCCGGAGGACGCCGCCGACGCCGAGACGCTCCACCGCCACGCCGACGCCGCGATGTACCGCGCCAAGTCGGCCGGCGGCGGGCTGTCGGAGTACGTCGCCGACGACGCGGTCCCGCTCGCGCGCCTGTCGATGGCGGCGCGGCTGCGACGCGCGATCGACGACGGCGAGCTCGTCCTGCACTACCAGCCGATCTGCGACCTCGCCAGCGGCGCGATCCGCGGCATGGAGTCGCTCGTGCGATGGGAGCACCCCGAGCGCGGCCTCGTCCCGCCCGACCAGTTCATCCCCGTCGCCGAGCAGACCGGCCTGATCGAGCCGCTGGGCGACTGGGTGATCGCCGAGACGTGCCGGCAGGCGCGGCTGTGGCTCGACCTGGGGCTGGAGCCGCGCTTCGGCGTCAACGTCTCGCCGCGCCAGCTGCGCCGCCCCGACCTCCCCGAGCGCGTCGCCGGCCACATCGCCGCGCACGGCCTCGACCCGCGCCACTTCGTGATCGAGCTGACCGAGTCGGCGTGGACGCTCGACGCGGACCGCACGCTGCCGGCGCTGGAGGAGCTGAAGGCGACCGGCGTGCAGCTCGCGATGGACGACTTCGGCGCCGGCTACTCGTCGCTGTCGCGGCTGCTGGCGCTGCCGATCGACGTGCTGAAGGTCGACCGGACGCTGCTCCACGGCGTGCCCGAGCGCACCGACGCGGTGGCGGTGCTGACCGCGATCGTGCGGCTCGGCGAGGCGCGCGGCTGCGACATCGTGGTCGAGGGCGTCGAGACGCCGGCGCAGCAGGACCTGCTTGTGACGCTCGGCTGCAAGATCGGCCAGGGCTTCGGTCTCGGGCGGCCGATCCCCGCCAACGTGGCGACCGCCGCGCTGCTGGAGCGGCTCGGCGACGCCCGGCGCAGCGACGCGCCGGACACACGGGTCGGCGCAGCGGACTAGCCTTCGAGGGGCCGTGCCGTCACTGCGCGGACAGCTCCTCGTCGCCGGGCCCACGCTGCTGGACCCCAACTTCCACCGCACGGTCGTGCTGATCGTGGAGCACGACGAGGACGGCGCGATGGGCCTCGTGCTCAACCGCCCGTCACCGATCCCCGCCGAGCAGGCGATCCCGGAGCTGTCGGACGCGCTCGCGCCCGACGAGCGGCTGTGGATGGGCGGCCCGGTGCAGACGACGAGCGTCGTCGTGGTCGCGGACTTCCCCGACGACGACGCCGAGGCGCTCCGCGTCCGCGGCGACATCGGGATCGTGCTCCCGGAGTCCGACCTCGACGAGATCGCCGCGACCGTCCGCCGCGCCCGCGCCTTCCTCGGCTACGCCGGCTGGGGCCCGGGCCAGCTCGACTCCGAGCTCGAACGCGACGACTGGATCGTCGCCGACTTCCTCGAGCCCGACGCCTTCACCGACGATCCCGACCACCTCTGGGGTGCGGTCCTCGGGCGGAAGGGCGGCCCGTACGCGCTGCTCGCGACGATGCCGCCCGACCCGTCCGTCAACTAGTCCAGCGCGACGCCCTGCAGGAGGTTGCGGGCGATCACGAGGCGCTGGATCTCCGACGTGCCCTCGTAGATCTCCGTGACCTTCGCGTCGCGGTAGTAGCGCTCGGCGGGGAACTCGCGGGTGTAGCCGTAGCCGCCGAGGACCTGGATCGCCTCGCCCGTCCAGTGCCGCGCGACACGGGAGGCGAAGAGCTTGGCCTGCGCGCCCTCGACCGTGTGCGGGCGGCCGGCGTCCTTCAGGCGCGCGGCTCGCCAGACCAGCGCGCGGGCCGCCTCGATCTCGGTCTGCATGTCGGCGAGCTTGTGCGCGACGGCCTGGAACCGGCCGATCGGCCCGCCGAACGCGCGCCGCTCCTTCGCGTAGGCCGAGGCGACGTCCAACGCCGCCTGCGCGATCCCGACCGCCTGCGCCGCGATGCCGATCCGGCCGCCGTCGAGCGTTCCCAGCGCGACGCGCATCCCGTTGCCCGGCACGCCCAGCCGCTCCGCCGGCGTGCCGTCGAACGCCAGGTCGGCGGTGGAGGAGGAGTTGAGCCCCATCTTCTCCTCCTCGCGCGTCACGCGGAACCCCTCCGCGCCGCGCCGGACGACGAACGCGCTCGGCTTCCCCGCTTCCTTGGCGAAGACGACGAACGAGTGGGCGTACGAGCCGTTGGTGATCCACTGCTTCGTGCCGCTCACGCGGAAGCCGCCGGGCGCGTCCGGGTCGGCGACCACGCTCGTCCGCATCGCGCCCGCGTCGCTCCCCGCCTCCGGCTCGGTCAGCGCGAACGCCGCCAGCTCGAACCCCTGTGCCAGTGCCGGCACCCAGCGGTCCTTCTGCTCCTCCGAGCCGTGCGCGAGCAGCGGCATCGTCCCCGCGCCCGTGTGCACGGCGAGCGTCACGCCGACGCCCGCGTCGGCGCGCGAGATCTCCTCCAGCACGAGCGCGTACGACAGGTAGTCCGCACCCGCGCCGGCGTACCGCTCGGGCACGCACACGCCCATCAGGCCCAGCTCGCCGAGCTGCGTGAACACCTCGCGCGGGAACGTGTGCTCGCGGTCCCACTGGGCGGCGCGGGGCGCGACGACCTCGTCGCCGAACCGCCGTGCCAGCGCGCGGATCTCCTGCTGCTCGTCGGTCAGCTCGTGCACGCTCATCGCTCGTGGTCCGCCAGCTCGTTCTCGCTCGACAGGCAGACGAGCCAGTCGCCCGCCTTCAGCTCCTGCGCCTCGGGGTGGTCGAACCGCAGCGTCTTGCCGCCGCGCACGACGGCGATCACGGGCGCGCCGCCCTGCGCGACCGTCGGGTGCTTGCCGACGTCGTCGGCGCCGACCTCGCGCTTGACGATGTCCATGCCCTGGCCGACGGTCATCAGGTCCTCGAGCACGTCGACGAGCTTGGGCGACTGGGTGGCGAGCCCCAGCATCCGCCCCGCCGCGCCCGACGACAGGATCACCGAGTCGGCGCCGCTCTCGTGGATCAGGTGCTGGTTCTCGATCTCCCGCACCGCCGCGACGATGGTGGCGGACTTGTTCAGCTCGCGGGCGGTGAGCGTCGTCAGCACCGACGCCTCGTCGCTGTTCGTCGCGACGACGACGCCCGCCGCGTCGCGGATGCCCGCCTCCTCCAGCACGGCGGTCCGCGTCGACTGGCCGTGCACGGCGGCGAACCCGGCGCGCGTGGCCTCCTCGATCACGTCGGGGTCGGTGTCGACGACCACGATCTTGTCGACCGGGACGCCGCGGGCGGTGATGGTGGCGACGGCGGCCCGGCCCTTCGTGCCGAAGCCGCAGACGATGGTGTGGTCGCGCAAGCGCTTCCTCCAGGTGGTGCGCCGGATGGCCTCGCGGGAGCCCTCGGCGAGGACTTCGACCGTCGTGCCGACCAGCAGGATGAGGAACAGGATCCGGGCGGGCGTGATGAGCAGCGTCGTCGTGAGGCGCGCGCCCTCGGTCACGGGCGTGATGTCGCCGTAGCCGGTGGTGGTGGCGCTGACCGTCGCGTAGTAGAACGCGTCGAGCAGCGTGAGCGTGCCGACTTCGTCGCCGTCGCGGTAGCCGTCGCGCCCGAAGTACGCGACGAGCGCGACGAACGTGATCAGGCCGATCGCAAGCCCGAGCCGCAGCGCGAGCGTGCGCAGCGGCGAGCGTGTGCGCGAAGGGAGACGGAGTGGCGGTCGGATGTCGACAGGCATGCGAAGCCAGGTACGATGTCAGGCGGTAGGGGCGGCATGGTTCGCAGCGGGAGAGGCGACGAACCGCCGGCTCAGGGAACACGGGCCGAGGACACGGTCCGCACAGTGGAGGGCCACGTTGCCCGACATCGAGACGTTGGTGATCGCGGGAGCCGCATGGATGGCGCTGTCGGTGCTCGCCCTTGGGCTGTGCCACGCAGCAGCACGCGCGGATCGGGTGCCAGGACGGCCCCGGCCGAAGGCTGCCCGCACGGATGCTCCGGCCACGGCGCCGGTGGTCGCGGACATCGGGGGGCTGCGCGCGCAGCTACGCGCCGCTGCCGGGCTGCTCGACACGGCGCACCTGTCGGTGAGCGTCGACATCGACGGCACCGAGGCGATCCTCGCCACGACCCGCTCGCTCGCCGCCGTCCACGAGGGCGAGGCGCCGATGCTGGCCGTGCCGATCCTCCGTGACGGCAAGCCGATCGCGCGCCTGCGCGCGGTGCGGCGGCCCGACCAGGCGCCGTTCGGCGCCGCCGAACGACAGCTGATGGAGGCCGTGGCCGCGCGGCTCGCCGCGACGATGGAGGTCGCGGATCCGTCCAGCGGCGTACCCCTCGGGCACTCGGGTGCGATGGCATAGGGGCCTTTCTGCGCCGACCGTCACCGTGCGGTGGCGCGGAGGTGAGGCCCCGGTCCGTCCGGCCAGTGTCCTCTGGCCGCCTCTCGTCACGTGGCCGGGGCCTCACCTGCGCGTCCCCGGCACGGCGACGGCGCGAACGTCCTACCGGAAGGCGGAGTTCAGCACACCTCTGCCCGGTGCATCGCGGTCCCGTGCAGTCCTTCGGCGGACGCGGCGCAGCGTCATGCCGTTTCCCGCGTGCGTGAGGTCGGCCAGCTCGCGGTCGACGTCGCGCGCGAGGTCGTCCAGGTCGGCCATCGCGCCGGCGCAGCCCAGGAGGCCGACGCCGACCCGCTCCCCGCACCGGATGACCGCGACGCTGAGCGCGTGGTCGGGTGCCAGCGGCAGGACCGGGAACACCTCGCGGAGCGGCCGCCCCAGCAGGTGGAGCGCGCGGTCCGGGCCCGGGAACGTCGCGATCGCGAGGTTGACCGTGCGCGGGTGGACCGCCGCGGCGCGCGGCAGCCTCCGCGCGGCGTCGCGGACGGCGGTGAGGCGTGCGGCGCGGTCGTGCTCGCCGACCGGCAGCTCGGCCGGCCCCTCGCGCCCGTCGCTCGTCCGGACGAGCGCCCGCAGCGCGGCCGCGTCGTGCCCGCGCCGGCGCAGGTGGGTGCGCAGCGCGCCCACGACCGCCGCGAGCACCAGCTCGTCCTCGCCCATCCCGGCCTGCGCGGCCGCACGCCGCACCGCCGGCACGTCGGCCCGCGCCCACGCGAGGCGGCGGGGCGCGCCGGTCGGGCCGTTGTACGGGCTCGGGGGCGCGCCGTCGAGCCGCGCCTCGATCCGGTCGGTGGCCTCGCGCGCCGAGCGGGCCACCGCGAGCGCCGCGGCCGCCGGGTCGCGCCGCAGCGCCTGGAGCGCGCCGCGCAGCGTCCCCGCGACCTCGCGCGCCTGCCCGAGCGCGGACGTCGCGAGCACCTGCGCCTCCGACGGCGGCGGCGCGACGGGCCGCCCCTCCTGCAGCAGCCGGGCGCCGCGGTCGGCGTCCACGGGCGCGCTGTCGAGCAGCGCCGCGACGACGCCCGCGCCCGCCGTGCCGACGAGCGTCGGGTGGAGCTTGGTGACGACCGCGAACCGGCCGCCCTCGACGCCGTCCACGAGGTGCAGCTCCCACAGCGGCTTGCGGTGGTCGAGCCGCTCGCTCAGGATGCGCCCGGCCAGCTCCTGCAGCTGCGCCTCGGTCCGCGGGCGCGGGAGGCCCGCGTGACGCAGGTGGAGGCGCAGGTCGAACGTCGGGTCCTCGACCCAGCACGGCCGCAGCAGCCCGCCGCCGGGCGGGTACGCGAGCCGCGAGCGCCACCGCGGGAGCGCCTCGAGCCGCGCTGCGAGGAGGGCCGCCACGTCGTCGTACGCCGGCGCCTGGCCGTCGAGCAGGAGCACCCCGCCCACGTGCGCGGGCGCAGCTGCTTCATCCACTTGCAGGAACGCGGCGTCGAGTGCGCTGAGCCGCGTCGCGGGCGTGGCTGGCATGGCCTCCCTCCCCAGGGACCGCTTGTCCGAGCGGCGAGCCTACCGCCGCCCCCGCAACCAACCAACCTCGCTTCACAGGATGCGTTCACCTGGGAGATCCACGGGAGAGGAGAACCGACATGGAGGTAGGGCTGATCATCGCGCTGGCCATCGCCGCGATCCTGGTGATCGCGCTGGTGGTGATGGCGTCGCGCCGCCGCAGCGCGGCCGACCGGGAGCGCCGCAGGCGCGAGGCGCACGAGCATCGTGAGGAGGCGCGGCTGCGCAACGCCCGCGCCGATCGCGCCGCCGCCGAGGCGGAGGAGCGGGCCGCCCGCGCACGCCGCGAGGAGGCGCTCGCGGCCGAGCAGGCGGCGACCGCCGAGCGGGAGCGGCGCTTCGCGAAGGAGCGCCAGGCGTCGGCGGCGGACCTGGACCCGGACGGGCACGCCGACGAGGAGGCGCGGCGGGAGCTGCACCCGGACCCCGAGCACCGGAGGTAGGTGGAGGGTGGGAACGTGCCGCGCGGCGGTGTACCGTCGCGCGGCACATGCTCCGCACGCTGCTGGGCGCCGCCGTCGCGGCGGCGCTCCTGTCCCCCACAGCCGCGACGGCCCAGGCGCCCGACAACCCCTGGCTCGCCGAACGCGTCGTCAACTTCGCCCACCAGGGCGGCGAGGACGAGCTGCCCTCGAACACGATGTTCGCCTACCGGGAGGCGCTGGAGGGCGGCGCCGACATGCTGGAGATCGACGTCGGCGCGACGAAGGACGGCCGGCTCGCCGTGCTCCACGACAACACCGTCGACCGCACGACGAACGGCACCGGCTCGATCGCCGACAAGACGCTCGCGGAGATCCAGGCGCTCGACGCGGCGTACTGGTTCGTCCCCGGGCGCGGGACCGTGAAGGACGCCGAGGCGTCGGCCTACCGCTACCGCGGCGTGCGCACCGGCGACAAGCGCCCGCCGCGCGGCGCGAAGGCCGACGACTTCCGCGTGCCGTCGCTCGAGCAGGTGCTGCGCGCGTTCCCGACGGTGCCGATGAACATCGAGATCAAGGGGCGCGACGGCGGCGACGCGGCGGTCTACCAGCGCACGGCGACGCTGCTCGCGGACGTGCTGAAGAAGAGCGGGCGGACGGACGTCATCGTCGCCTCGTTCGAGCAGGCCGCGATCGACACGTTCCACCGGCTGGCGCCGCGGGTGCCGGTCGCGCCGGGCATCGACGGCACCGCGAAGTTCGTGCTCCAGGACCAGTCGCCGGGCGACGGCGTCGCGGCCTTCCAGGTGCCGGTGACGTTCGACTTCGGCGGCCAGAAGCTGACGATCGTGACGCCCGACTTCGTCAAGCGCGCGCACGAGGCCGGGTACGCGGTGCACGTCTGGCTCTCCAACGACCGCGAGGACGACCGGATGTACCGGCGCCTGCTCGGGATGTGCGTCGACGGCATCATGGCCGCCAAGCCGTCGCAGCTGGAGGGCGCGTTGTCGAGCTACCGCGAGCAGGACCCGTGCGGCACGCGCGTGCGCTTCCGCGACGCCGAGATCCTGGCGGGCCGGGTCGCGGTGCCGCTCGCGCGCCAGGGGCGGTCGCAGGAGGAGCGCTCGGGCGTCGTGCGCCTGTACCGCATCGCGGGCTCGGCGAAGCCGCGGGAGCTGGTCGGCACGGGCGCGTTCGAGCTGGCCTCCGACGCCGCGCGCGTGGTCGCGGACGTGCGGCTCAACGCGCGCGGCCGCGCCGCGGTGCGGGACGGCGGGCGGACGCAGGTGCTCGCGCGCGTGATGGAGCGCGGGCGGGTCGTCTACGAGCGCGTGATCCGCATCCAGGCCGGCGCCCGCCGCTAGCGCGGGCCGATCGCGATCTCCCCTCCGGGCTGCACCAGGCCGGCGTCGTACGCGGCGACGACGACCTGGACGCGGCTCCGGAGGCGGAGCTTGTTCAGGGTGCGCGTCACGTAGGTCTTGACCGTGCCCTCGCTGAGGTACAGCTCGCTCGCGATGTCGGCGTTCGAGTAGCCGCGCGCGACGAGCTTGACGACGTCGAGCTCGCGGTCGGAGAGCTGGGCGAAGCGGCCGCGCATCACGGGGTCGGCGACGCTGCTGGCGCCGCGTGCGTCCTCGAGCAGGCGGCGGGCGACGTGCGGGGCGAGGAACGCGCCGCCGGCGGCGACGGTCGCGACGGCCTCGACGAGGCGGCGCGGGTGGGTGTCGCGGGGGACCGTGCCGGACGCGCCGTCCGACAGCGCCCGGCGGGCGGCGTCCTCGGTGTCGGCGTCGGTGACGACCAGGATCCGCGCGCCGGTCCCGGCGGCGGCGAGCCGGGCCGTGGCGTCGAGGCCCTCGTCGACCACGACGACGTCGGGGCGCAGCCGCTGGGCGTGGCGGATCGTGGCCTCGCGGTCGGCGGCGACCCCGACCACGTCCAGGCGCTCGTCGCCGGCGAGGATGGCGCGGAGCCCGGCGCGGATCAGCCACTCGCCGTCGGCGAGCAGCACGCGGATCGCGTCGGGCGTGGCAGCGGGCGCCGTCGCGACGGGGCGGGAGATGGCGATGACGTTCTGTGACACGGTGCGAAGCCTTGCCTCGCGGGACCCGGAGCGCATCGGTGGAACGCCCGAACATCCTCCCCAGGGGCACCCCAACCCGGGCCCCACCCCCGAACGACCCCCCAGGCGCCAGCTGCGGCGCGGCCGCCGGCCCGCCGCGCCGTCTTGCTGTTTTCTGCGGCGTCTTGCGGTATCGTGCCGCGACGTGCTGACGGAAGAGCGGCAGAACCAGATCCTCGAAGCGCTCGCCCGCGACGGGCGGGTGATCAGCGCCGAGCTCGTCGAGCGGCTCGGCGTCTCGCTCGACACCGTCCGGCGCGACCTGTCCGAGCTCGAGGCCGCCGGGGCCGTCCGGCGGGTGCGCGGCGGCGCGCTGCCGCCCGCGACGCGCGTGCCCGCGGCGTACGCCGAGCGCGAGACGCTCCACACCGAGGCCAAGGCCGCGATCGCCGCGCGGGCGGCCGAGCTCGTGCGCGGGCTGGAGACCGTGATCCTCGGCGGCGGCACGACGATGCTGGAGCTCGCGCGGCGCTGGCCGGCGGGCGGCAAGACGACCGCGCTCACGCCCTCGTTCGACGTCGCCGGCGCGCTGCTCGGCGTCCCGGGCGTCGAGGTCTACCTGATCGGTGGGCGCATCCTCCCCGACACGCGCACGACGGTCGGGGCCGAGACCGTCGCGGCGATCGGCGACATTCGCGCCGACGCGTGCATCCTCGGGACCTGCTCGCTCGACGCCGGCCACGGCATCACGCTGCTCGAGCGCGAGGAGGCGCACGTCGCCCGCGCGATGATCGCCGCCGGGCGCAAGACGATCGTGCTCGCCGATGCCGGGAAGCTCGGGACGGTGGGGCCCTTCGTCGTCGCCGGCCCCGAGAAGCTCTCGACGCTCGTCACCGACGGCACCGCCCCGGCCGAGGTCGTCCTCGCGCTGCGCGAGCACGGCGCCGAGGTCGTGCGCGCATGAGCCGCCCCGAGGACCTCCGCGCCGCCGCGCGCGCCATCGCGCTCGTCTTCTTCGCCAACGGCGCGCTGCTCGGCGCGTGGGGCGTGCGCATCCCGGCGATCCGCGATGAGCTCGCCCTGTCCGAAGGCGAGCTCGGCATCGCGCTGGCGGCGCTCGCCGTCGGTGCCCTCATCGCGATGCCGCTCGCCGGCGCGTGGGCCGCCCGCGACGGGAGCCGCCTCCCGACCCGCACGCTGCTCGTCTTCTTCTGCTTCGCCCCGCTGGTCGCCGCCTCCGCGCCGTCGCTCGCGCTGCTGATGGTCGGCGGCCTGGTCCTCGGCGTCACCAACGGCGGCCTCGACGTCACGATGAACACGCAGGCGACGACGATCGAGGCGCGGCGCGGCAAGCTCCTCCTCGGGCGCGTGCACGCGGGGTTCAGCGCGGGCGGCATGATCGGCGCGGGCACGGGCGCGCTCGCCGCGGCGGCCGACGTCGACCCCCAGCTCCACCTCGGCGGGCTGGGGCTGCTGCTCGCGCTGCTCGTCTTCCCGATCTCGCGCGCGCTCGTCCACGGCGACGCGCACCCGCGCGACGAGGACGGCAACGGCGCGAAGTTCGTGCGGCCGAGCGGCGCGCTGCTCGTGCTCGGCATCGTCGCGTTCTGCTCGTACCTGGCCGAGGGCGCGGCGCTCGACTGGAGCGCGGTCTACGTCGAGGACTCGCTCCACGCGGCGTCGTCGACCGCGGCCCTCGCGTATGCGGCGTTCTCCGCGGCGATGCTCACCGGCCGCCTGCTCTCCGACGCGCTCGTCGCGCGGTTCGGCCCGACGACGCTCATGCGCGGCGGCGGCACGGTGGCGGGCGCCGGCCTCGGCGTGGCGGTGCTGATCGGCGAGCCGTGGGCGGCGCTCGTCGGCTTCGCGACGCTCGGCGCCGGCCTGTCGGTGATCGTCCCGCTCGTCTTCCGCGCCGCCGCGGGCGCGGGCGGCGGCCCGACCCTCGCCGTCGCGACCACGATGGGCTACGCGGGCCTCCTCGCCGGCCCGCCGATCATCGGCGCGATCGCGGAGGTCGTCTCGCTCCCGGTCGGCATGGGGTTCGTCGCCGCCCTCGCGTTCGCCACCGCCGTCCTCGCGGGCGTGGTCCAGCGCGACCCGGCCCGCGAGAAGCAGCCGGCCTGACGATCACGAGTCGACTATCCCACCCATGCGGTGGGAAAGTCGACTCGCGGCGTCGTCAGGCGACCGCGCGCAGGGCGGGGTAGAGGGCGCGGAAGGTCTCGCGGCCCTCGGCGTACTGCGGGATCCAGTCGGCGACCGGGTCGATCACGGCGCCCGGCCGGACGCACGCGTCGATGGCCGACTGGACGTCGGGGAAGACGCCGCCGGCGACGCCGCCGAGGAGCGCCGCGCCGAACGCCGCGCCCTCCTCGACCTCCATCCGCTGGAGCGGCAGCTCCAGCACCGAGGCGAGGATGCGGAGCCACTCGTCGGACGCCGCGCCGCCGCCGCTCACCCGGCCGACCGAGGCGCCGGACTCCGTGTCCAGCCCGGCCACGAGGTCGAGCGAGTCGCGCAGGCCGTAGGCGACGCCCTCGAGCACCGCGCGCACGAGCGCACCGCGGTCGTGGCGCAGCGACAGGCCGGTGAAGGAGCCGCGTGCGTCCGGGTCCGCGTGGGGCGTGCGCTCGCCGGCCAGGTACGGGAGGAACGTGAGCCCCTCGACACCCGGTGCCCACGCCGCGGCCTCGTCCACGAGCGCGGAGAACGACGCGCCCGGGTCGGTCACCTTCCGCAGCCAGGCCAGCGACCCGGCGGCGCTCAACATCACGCCCATGCCGTGCCAGGCGCCAGGGACCGCGTGGCAGAACGCGTGGACGCGCCCCTCGGGGTCGTCGCCGTACGCGTCCAGCGCGGCGAAGACGACGCCGCTCGTCCCGAGCACCACGCTCAACGGCCCGCCGCCGACGCTCACGCCGACGCCGACCGCGCCCGCGGCCTGGTCGCCCGCGCCCGCCGCGACGGGGATGCCGTCGGACGTCACGCCGCTCACCTCGGGCGACTCGAGCAGCTTCGGCAGCCAGGCCTCGTCGACCTCCAGCGCATCCAGCACCTCGCGCGACCACGCCCGCGCGCGCACGTCGAGCCACAGCGTGCCCGACGCGTCCGCGACGTCGATCGCGTGCTCCCCGCACAGCCGCAGCCGCACGTAGTCCTTGGGCAGCATGATCTTCGCGATCCGCGCGTAGACGTCCGGCTCGTGGCGCTTGACCCACTCGAGCTTCGGCGCCGTGAACCCGACCAGCGCCCGGTTGCCGGTCAGCGACACCAGCCGCGCACGACCCCCGACGGTCTCCTCGATCCAGTCCGACTCGGCCCCGGTGCGCCCGTCGTTCCACAGGATCGCCGGCCGCAGCACCTTGCCTGCGGCGTCGAGCAGGACGAGCCCGTGCATCTGACCGGAGAGCCCGATGCCCTCGATCGGGCCCGCCCGGCGCAGCTCGGCGAGCACGCCGGACGTCGCGCGCCACCACTCCTCGGGGTCCTGCTCGGCCCAGCCGGGCTTCGGCGTCAGCAGCGGGTACGCGTGCTCGGCGCGCGTGATGACCGCGCCCGTCGTCGCGTCCAGCGCGATGCCCTTGACCGATGAGGTCCCGATGTCCAGCCCAACGATCACGGCAGCTCCACCAGCTCGTGCGACGCCGCGCTGCGCCGCGCCGCCTCCAGCACCTGCAGCCCGAGGAGCGAGTCCTCGGGGTCGACGGGAGCAGGCCCGCTGCCCCCGGCCCACGCCGCGACGCCGGCGTAGAAGTCCTCGTACCGCCCGCGCTCGAGCGGCACGTCGTCGATCACGCCGTCGAGCCCGACCAGCCGGCCCGGCTCGCCCGGCCGCTCGCCGTAGCCCGGGTCGCCCGGCCGCTTGCCGAGCTTGAGCTGCGACTCCTGCGGGTCGAGCCCGTCGCAGGCGAACCCGCCGCCCAGGCCGGACACCGCGAGCCGCGGCCCCGCCAGCGGCGCGACGACGCCCATCGACAGGTGCGTCCGCACGCCGCCGGGGTGGTCGAGCGCGAGGAACACGTCGTCGTCGACCTCGGTCAGCAGCCGCCGCGCGTCGACCTCCGCGTACACCCGCGAGGGCCGGCCGAACAGCACGATCGCCTGGTCGACGAGGTGCGCGCCCAGGTCCCACAGCATGCCGCCGCCCTCCTCGGGCGCGCCGAGCTCCCGCCAGCCGCCGCGGATCGACGGCAGGAACCGCTCGAAGCGCGACTCGAACCGCGTCACCTCGCCCAGCCGCCCCTCGGCGACCAGCCGCGCGGCGGTGAGGAAGTCACCGTCCCAGCGGCGGTTCTGGAAGACCGTGACGCGGCCGTCGGCGGCGGCGAGCACCTGCTCGGCCTCCGCCGACGACGGCGCGAACGGCTTGTCGACGACGACGTGTAGCCCGCGCTCGAGCGCCTCGAGCGCGAGCGCCGCGTGGAAGCGGTTCGGCGTCGCGATGACCGCGACGTCGGCGTGCTCCCACGCCTCGTCGGCGGAGGCCACGACACGCACGCCCGGGTACTGCTCCTCGGCCCGCGCCGCGCGCTCGGCGTTGCCGGTGACGACGACCGACACCTCGAGCCCGTCGACCGCGTCGACGAGCGGTGCGTGGAAGACCTCGCCGGCCAGCCCGAAGCCGACCACCGCGACCCGCAGGCTCACGACAGCAGCGCCTCCAGCACCCGCGCCTGCCCGATCGCGTCCTCGCGGCCGAGCAGCGGCGGGCGCCCGGAGCGCACCGCCTCGGCCAGGTCGTCGAGCTCCAGCCCGTACGAGTTGGCGAGCGGCACCTCGATGCGCTCGGGCTTCGAGCCGTCGTCGCGCACGAGCGAGATCCCCGGCGTCTTCGCGTGCCAGGGGTCCGCGCACAGGAGCGTCGCCTCGGAGCCGACCAGCTCCAGCGAGCCGCGCCGCGGCAGGTCCATCCCGCAGTCGATCGTCGCCAGCACACCGGAGTCGCCGAACCGCAGCACCGCCGCGCAGCGCGAGTCCACGCCGCCGCGGTCGATCCCGAAGCCGGCCACGTCGGTCGGCTCCCCCGCGAACAGCCGCGCGGCCGAGATGCCGTAGCAGCCGACGTCCATCAGGGCCCCGCCCTCGAGCGCCGCGTTCCAGCGCACGTTCTCCGGCCCCGGCGACGGGAACGAGAACGCTGCGCGCACGAGGCGCAGCTCGCCGATCGCGCCCGCGGCGACGAGCTCGGTCAGCTTCCGCGTCTGCGGGTTGTGCCGCCACATGAAGCCCTCGGTCAGCACGCGCCCGGCGGCGGACGCCGCGTCGAACGCCCGCTCGACCTCGCTCACCCGCGCCGACAGCGGCTTCTCCACGAGCACGTGCTTCCCCGCCTCGACGGCGCGAACCGCCCACTCGACGTGGAGCGCGTTCGGCAGCGAGATGTAGACGGCGTCGACGTCGTCGGAGGCGAGCAGCTCCTCGTAGGAGCCGAACGACGACGGGATCCCGCGCTCGTCGGCGTACGAGCGGGCCCGGGCAGCGTCCCGCGACGCCACGGCGACGACGTCCACCTCCGAGGAGGTGGACGCCCCGCCGATCACGGCGTCGTTGATGCGGGCGGTGGAGAGGAGGCCGAGCCTCAGCGCCACAGCCCGCTCATGCTCTGCCGGTGTTCTCGCGACCGCGCCGCGAGATCGAGTCGACCGTCACCGCCAGCAGCAGCACGCCGCCGGTGATGACGAACTTCTCACCGGATCCCAGGCCGAGCAGGCCCAGGCCGTTGTCGATGGAGGCGATGACCAGCGCGCCGAGCAGCGCGGACTTGATGTGGCCGCGACCGCCGAACAGCGACGTGCCGCCGATGACCGCCGCCGCGATCGAGTACAGGAGGATCGAGCCGCCGCCGGCGTTCGTGTCGACCGACCGCAGGCGCGAGGCGAGGATGATGCCGCCCAGCGCCGCCATCAGCGACGAGATCGCGAACACGGCGATCTTGATCCGGTCGACGTTGATGCCCGCGCGCCGCGCGGCCTCGGCGTTGCCGCCGACCGCGTAGACGAACCGGCCGAACCGCGTCTTGCGCGTGACCCACGTCCAGAAGACGAGGAGCGCGCCGACGAGCACGGCGACGTACGGCACGCCGCGGTCCTCGTTCATCACGTACGTGACGATCGCGAGCGCGACGAGCAGCCCGACGATGCGCAGCGCCACGATGAGCGACGGGTCGTTCGGCAGGCCGGCCTTCGCGCGCTTGCGCAGGCCCGAGAACTGGATCGCCGCGAACAGGCCGACGGTGACCAGCACCAGGATCCACGCGGCACCCTCGGAGAGGAAGTCGTTCGCGAAGCCGATGATGAAGTCGTCCTGCAGGATGACGGTGCCGCGGCTGCCGATGAGCAGCAGCACGACGCCGTTCCACGCGAGCAGGCCCGCCAACGTGACCACGAACGACGGGATGCCGAGCTTCGTGATGATCACGCCATGCAGCGTGCCGATGGCCGCGCCCGCGCCGAGCGCCGCGAGCAGCGCGACGGCCGCGGGGACCTCGTTGCCGTCCGGCATCAGCAGCAGCGTGCAGATGACGCCCGCGACGCCCGAGACGTAGCCGATCGACAGGTCGATCTCGCCGAGCAGCAGCACGAACACGACACCCATCGCGATCGTGGCGAACGCCGCACCCTGGATGACCAGGTTGACGAAGTTGCCGGCGGTGAGGAAGCGGTCGTTCTGCGACTGGAAGACGATCGCGATGATGACCAGGCCGATGATGATCGGCAGCGAGCCGAGCTCACCCGACTTGACGTTGTCGAGCCAGCGCTTGGCGTAGAGGCTGACGGTCTGCGTCGGCGCCTTGGTCTCCTCGCCCGCGGTGGGCGGAGGTGCGATGGTGCTCACGCGCCCGCCTCCTCGCTCTGACCGGGCACCTTGGAGATCGTGCCGGCGGTGATCGCCTGGACGACCTCCTGCTGGGTGGTCTCGGTGCGCTTGAACCGGGCGACGTCCTTGCCGAGCCGCAGCACGGTGATGGAGTCCGCCACCTCGAAGATGTCGTGGAGGTTGTGCGAGATGAGCACGACCGCCAGGCCCTGCTCGCCGAGGCGCTTGACCAGGTCGAGGACCTGTCGGGTCTGCGCGACGCCGAGCGCGGCCGTCGGCTCGTCGAGGATGACGAGCTTGGAGTTCCACATGACGGCCTTGGCGACCGCGACCGACTGGCGCTGACCGCCGGAGAGCGACGCGACGGAGCGGCGGACCGAGTCGAGCGTCGTGACCGACAGGCCCTTGAGCGTCTCGGTCGCACGCTGCTCCATCTTCGTCTCGTCGAGCTGCCGGAAGATCCCGTAGGTCTCCTCGCGCCCGAGGAACATGTTCTGGACGACGTCGAGGTTGTCGGCGAGCGCGAGGTCCTGGTAGACGACCTCGATGCCGAGCTTGGCCGCGTCCTTCGGCCCGTGGATGTGGACCTGCTGGCCCTCGAAGACGACCTCGCCACCGTCGATCGGGTGGATGCCGACGAGGGACTTGATCAGGGTCGACTTGCCGGCGCCGTTGTCGCCGACCAGCGCCATGATCTCGCCGGCGTGGACGGAGAAGTCCACGCCCTTGAGGACCTCGACCGCGCCGAAGCGCTTCTCGATGCCCTTCGCTTCCAAGAGTGGGCGCTCAGCGCCCGAGGGCCGCCCGCTGTCGCGGACGGCCCCCTGGGTGGCGGTCATTAGAGACCGAGCTCCTCGCACTTCGAGGCGAGCTTGCCGGCGCAGATCTCTTCCTTCTTCGGGAAGTCCGGCTCGCCGATGTACTCGCCGATGTTGTCCTTGTTGACGGCGACCGGCTCGAGCAGGACCGAGGGGACCTGCTTGGTGCCGTTGTCCGTCTGGGCGTCGGCGCCCGTGGGCTCCTCGCCCTTGGCCAGCGCGATCGCCAGCTTGGCGGCCGCGTCGGCCTCCTTCTTGACGGCCTTGTAGACCGTCATGCACTGGTCGCCGGCGACGATGTTCTGGATGCCCTGGAGCGTGGCGTCCTGGCCGGTGACCGGGATCTGGTCGAGCTTGCGCTGCTTGATGGCCGAGATCGCGGCGTTGCCGAGACCGTCGTTCGCGGCGAGGACGCCGTCGACCTTGTTGTCGGCCTTCTGCAGCATCTGCTCGAAGATCGTCAGCGCCTTCTGGTTGTCCCAGTCAGGCACGGACTGGTCGTCGACCTCGGTCCACTCGCCGGACTCGAACTTCGGGTCGATGACCGAGTCGTAGCCCTTCTTGAACAGGGTCGCGTTGTTGTCGGTGGGCGAGCCGTTCAGGACGGCGATCGCCGGCTTGCCCGAGGCGCCCTCGAGGCAGTCGACGAGGCCCTGGCCCTGGAGCTGGCCGACCTTCTCGTTGTCGAACGAGACGTAGTAGTCGGTCGCGTCCGTGTCGAGCGTCAGACGGTCGTAGTCGATGACCTTGACGCCCTGCGACTTCGCGTTCGCGGCGATCGCGGCGCCCGAACCGGAGTCGAGGTTGGTGAGCAGGATCACCTTGGCTCCGTTGGTGATGGCCTGCTCGGCCTGCTGCTGCTGGGTGGACTTGTCACCCTCGGCGTTCTGGATCTCGGCCTCGACGCCGGCGGCGTCGAACGCGGCCTGCAGGGACGGACGGTCGACCGTCTCCCAGCGGACCGACGACTTCGAGTCGGGGAGCAGGACGGCGACCTTGCCGACCTCGCCACCACCGTTCTCGGACGTGCTGGCGCTGCCGCCGCCGCCCGAGTCCTCATCGTCGTCGCCGCAGCCGGCGGCCGCGAACGCGAGCGCCATGACAAGCGCCAGAACGACGACCATCGGCTTGCGCCAAAGGCTCTCCTTGTTGCGCATGTGCGCTTCCTCCTCCTCGTGGGACAAACGGACCCTCATGGGACTGGGGTTGGTTGGGACAGATGGGGTGCGTCCGCGCGCTGCGCCGCGAGGATGAGCGCGCCGAGGACCTCGGCGCGATCACCCAGCTCGGAGCGGACGACGCGGACGTCGTCGGCTGCGGGCCGGATCGCGTGGCGCGCGATGGCGCCACGTACTGGCCCGAGGAGGGCGTCGCCGGCCGCCGCCAGCTCCCCTCCCACGACGATCGCTTCGGGGTTCAGCACGTTGACCAGCCCCGCGAGAGCGCGGCCGACGGTGCGGCCTGCGTCTTCGATCGCGCGCCGCGCACCGGGCTCGCCCTGGGCGACGAGCGAGAGCACGTCGTCGAGGGTGAGATCCGAGCCGTGCTGCGGCTTGAGGAGGTCGACGATCGCCGGCCCCGCGACCACGGTCTCGAGGCAGCCGCGGTTCCCGCAGCGGCAGATCGGACCCTGGTCGTCGACGAGGAGGTGGCCGAGCTCGCCGGCGGTGCCGCCGGCGCCGTGCACGACCTGGCCTCCGATGATCACGCCGGCCCCGATGCCGGACGCGATCATGAGGTAGATGACGTTGCGATGGCCCTGGGCGGCGCCCATGGTCATCTCCGCGAGCGCGCCCAGGTTGGCGTCGTTCTCGATGTGGACCGGCACCTGCAGGCGGCGCTCCATCTCCGCGCCGGGGCGGATGTCGCCCCACGACGGGAGGATCGCGGTGCGGTGCACGACGTCGCGCTCGTGGTCGATCGGCCCGCTGAGGCCGAGCCCGGCCGCGAGGACGCGGTCGATCGGCACGTCCGCCTCGGCGAGCGCGGCGCGGGCGAGGTCCGCGGCGACGTCGAGGGCCTCGGTGCCCTTGTGGTCGACGTCGATCCCGCCGAGCGTCCGCTCGGCGAGCACGGTGCGGGACAAGTCGGCCACGGCCACGCGCACGTCACGGTGTCCGAAGTCGATGCCGACGACTGCGCCGGCGCGGCGGTCGAGGGTCAGCAGGACAGGAGGGCGGCCCTGCTGGTTGCCTTGGGAGCCGCCGCCGTCGCCGGCGCGGGTCGACTCGATGACGAGCCCGGAGTCCTGGAGCTCGCCGACCAGGCTCGAGACGGTGGAACGGGACAGACCAGTGAGCCGGGCGATCTCCGCCCGGGACGCCGTGCCCCGATGCCGCAACGCATCCACCACGCGGCGCCGGTTGTGCGCCCGCAGGGACTCGAGCGACCCGTACTCGACCCTCGTCATGTGGCGGGCACTGTTCCGCGCTTCGGGACATTTGTCAAGACCTCGTGAAAAATAACCGGCTGAATGCCAGTTTTTTGTTCGCGAGTCGAACTAGAGGTTGGCGCATCAGACCTTCACGAGCTGGGCTCCGACCACGTGTACCACCCGTGTCACGCCCATCTCGGCCGTGCCGCGCGGCGGCGGCGGGGTGTGCCCATGGAGGACGAGCTTCGGCCGAACCCTGCGCACGTACTCGGCCAGCGCCTCGAACCCCTCGTGGGCGCGGTCGTCCGGCTCCTCGTGGATACCCGCGGGCGGCGCGTGTGCGAGGAGGACGTCGGCGGCGGGCAGCCTGCTGACCATCCGCCGGGCCTCGGCCTGCGTGTACTGGAGCTTCGTGCCGCGCTTCTTGTAGCGGACGCACCCCTCGAAGCCCGCGAACGTCAGGCCGTTCACCCGCGCGCTGCGCAGGTGGAGGTTCGTCGTGTTGGCGGCCTCGAGGTAGTGGCCGTCGTCGTGGTTGCCGTAGACGCCGAGCACGGGCAGGTCGAACCGCCCGAGCTGGTCGAGCCAGTCGGGCTCCAGGTCGCCCAGCGTCACCACGGCGTCGGGGCGGTGCGCCTCGACGAGGGTGGCGAGCGGCAGGTGCGGCGCCGAGTCGGCGACGGCGAGCAGCCGCATCGGGGCCAGGGTAGACCCCGATGCGGCCTGCGTGCGGACTAGCTGCGGAAGGCGGGGCCGTAGTCGGCGCCCGCGCCGGTGCCCGTGCCGGCCCCGGTGCCCTTGCTGCGCGGCGGGCAGTCCGCGCGCGGGCCGTCCGACGGGTAGTCGGACGACGAGTCGGTGCTCGCGTAGTCGGTGCCCGTGTCGGTCGTGCCGGCCTGGTCGAGGCCGCCGACCGTGGTCGCGGTCGCGGCGACCGCGGCCTTGGCGGCGGTCAGCGCGTCCTTGGCGGCCTGCGTGAGGCTGTCGTCCTCCTCGTCGAGGAGCGCCTCGTCGATCGCGGCCGTCTCGTCCTCGAGCTGGCCGGCGATCGCCTCGAGCACGCGGGCGTGGGCGGAGCGGTCGGACAGGCCCGCGATCGCGGCGACGAGCTCGTCGCGGCCGGCGGTCTGGGCGGCGAGCAGCTCGGCGAGCTCGGTCACCACGGCGTCGTCGCTGACGCCGTTGAGCAGGCCCGTGACCTCGGTGATGGTCTTGTGCTCGGCGTCGGCGACGGCCCACGCGGACGCCGGGCCCTTCGCGCCGTTGGCGGCGACGGTCCGCTTGGCGCTGCGCAGCGCGGTCGCGAGGTTCGACTGGGCCGAGTTGATGGCGCTCACCGCGGTGCTCGCCTGGCCGTCGTCGATGCGCTCCGCGGCGCGGTCGAGCGCGCGGTCGGCGCGCTTGAGGCTCGTCGCGATGCGGCTGGGGACGCCGCGGTCGAGCTGCGCGATGCTCGGCCCGCCGGGGCCCGGATGGCCGGGGCCGGCGAGCGCGGGGGTGGACAGCGCCAGTGCGCCGACGAGCGCCAGGGGCGTGGCCGCTCTGAGCAGGTGCATGTGGGGGACTTCTCCTTCGGTTGGCGGTCGGTCGAGGGAGAAGACGCCGCACGGTGCACCCGCGTTAGGTGCGCCGGACGAACGGCCACCGCGCGGTAACGTCCGCCCGATGATCGCCCCGCCCGACGAGCAGTTCGCCGCGCTCGGCGACGTCACGCTCTGCTACGAGACCTTCGGCGACCCGGCCGCCGCCCCGCTGCTCCTCGTGATGGGGCTCGGCACGCAGATGATCGGGTGGAACGCCGACTTCTGCCAGGAGCTGGCCGACCGCGGCCACTTCGTCATCCGCTACGACAACCGCGACATCGGCCGGTCGACGAGGTTCGACGCCGTCCGCCCGCCCAAGCCGCTCGAGCTCGCGACGCGCCGCATCAAGCGCCCGGCGTACCTGCTGAGCGACATGGCCGAGGACGGGATGAAGCTCCTCACCCATCTCGGCATCGAGCGCGCGCACATCGCGGGCGTGTCGATGGGCGGCATGATCGCCCAGGTGATGGCGGCCCGGCACCCCGAGCGGGTGCTGACGCTGACGTCGATCATGTCGATGACCGGCTCGCGCTGGAAGGGCCAGCCGGCGCTGCGCGCGTACCCGTTCCTCCTCGGCAAGCCGCCGAAGACGAAGGAGGAGTCGATCGAGCGGACGGTCGCGCTCTACAAGGTCGTCGGCTCTCCCGGCTTCGACCGCGACGAGGAGGAGCTGCGGGAGACCGCCGCGCTGTCGTGGGACCGCGGCCCGGCGGCGGCGGGCACAGGCCGGCAGCTCGCGGCCATCCTCGCGAGCGGCGACCGCACCACCGAGGTGCGCGGCATCCGCGCGCCGACGCTCGTCATCCACGGCACGTCGGACCGGCTGGTCCACGTGAGCGGCGGGAAGGCGACGGCGAAGGCGATCCCGGGCGCGCGGCTCCTGCTCATCGACGGCATGGGCCACGACCTGCCGCGCGGCGTGTGGCCGCAGGTGGTCGGCGCGATCACCGAGCACACCGGCGCCGCCGCGGCGACCGACGCGCAGCCGGCCTAGGACGGCGGCGGGGCGAACAGCTCGGCGACGTCGACCTGGTGCGCGAGGCCGGCGAGGCTCACCGGGCCCAGCGGGTGCATCGCCAGCCACGGCGGGAGGTCGCCGTCGTCGTCGCCGGTCGCGACGAGGAGCTGGTTGGGCAGCGCGATGTCGCACAGGCGCGCCGCGGCGTTCACCGTCGCGCCGATGTAGTCGTCGCCCTCGAACATGATCACCGGCCCGTCGGCGATGCCGGCGCGCAGGGCGAGCGGCGACTGCGCGCGCATCTGCGCCGCGACCGACGCGGTGGCCTCGAGCACCGGCACGCGCTCGACGCCCGAGAGCATCGCCCCGTCGCCGAGCCACTTGGTCACGCGCACGCCCGAGCGCTCGCACTCGGCGCGCAGCGTCGCCCGCAGGAGGGCCAGCACGGCGACCGCCTCGCCGTCGCCGTGGGTCTCGGTGTACGTGGTGAACCCGCACAGGTCGAGGAACGAGAAGGTGCGCAGGACGCGCGTCGGCGGAGGCGACTGTGGCGACGGGAGAGCCCCCGGAGGAGGAGGAAGAGGGGCCCTCCACGTCGCCACTGTCGCTGTGTCGTGCCGCGACCGGGAGGAGCCGTCCCGCGCGCGGCGTGTCGCTCTCGCGAGCGACGCCTGGTACGAGGCCACGTGGGCCTCGAAGGTCATGGTCCCCCGGTGGTCGCGGGGGTGTAGAGCGCGTCCGCGCTTTCCGTCTCGTCGGCGAACATCTCCGGGTGCTCGGCGCGGATGCGCGGCACACCGGAGAGGACCATGCGGAGGTGATGGCGCAGCGCCGCCTCCGCGAGATCCGGGTCGCCCAGGTCGACGGCGTCCACCACGCGGCGGTGCTCGTCGACCATCTCGGCCAGGTACGAGGGGACCGGCAGGGAGAGCCGGCGGACGCGGTCGAGGTGCCCGTTCGCGCGGCGGCCGATCTGCCACGCGATGGGGCGCCCGGAGAGGTCGCACAGCGCGTGGTGGAACTCGTCGTCGAGGAGGAACCACGCGTCGAAGTCAGCCGCGTCGCGGGCGGTCTCCTGCTTGGTGAGGATGGTGCGCAGCTGCGCGACGTCGCCCTGCTGGGCGCGCTCGGTCGCGAGCCGGACCGCCGCGCACTCGACCGCCTCGCGCAGGAATTGCGCGTCCTTCACGGCGGTGTCGCTGATGGCGGTGACGAACGTGCCGAGCTGCGGCACGACGTCCACGAGCTGGTCCTCGCGGAGCCGGAGGAGCGCCTCGCGCACCGGGGTCCTGCTGACGCCCAGCTCGCCCGCGAGCTCGTTCTCGCTGAGCCGCGTGCCGGGCTTCAGCTCGCCGCTCACGATGGCGGTGCGGAGCATGGCGTACGCCTGCTGACGGGTCGAAGACCCTGCTCCCCTCGGCAACTTCCGCAACGCCATGAGCACTAGTATACAAGTGGACCGGACGCTTGTGCAAGCTGGTCACAAGGCCTTCACGAACCCCCACATCCGCGCACCGGAAAGTTGATCGACGGATTGGTCCCGGTATGCGGGACCAATCCGTCAATCGCGTTTCCGGTGTGTCAGGCGGGGGTGAGCGGGAGGAGCGGCTCGGGCTCCCCGGAGGCCGTCTTGCCCGCGATCGGCGCGACGCCGATGTGGTCTGGCGTGACGCCCGGGGCCGGCGGGACGGAGGCCATCGCGTGCTCGGCCATCGCGGTGATCGTCAGCGACGGGTTGACGCCGACGTTCGCGGGGACCGCGGAGCCGTCGCACACCAGCAGGTTCTCGTAGCCGAAGACGCGTTGGTCGGCGTCGACCACGCCCGACTCGCGGTCCGCGCCGATCGGCGCGCCGCCGAGGAAGTGCGCGGTCGTCGGGATCGACAGCGCGGCCTCGAGGATCGAGGAGGCCGCGACGCCGCCGGTGCGCTTGGCCAGCCACCGCGTGAAGTGGTCGGCGGCAGGGAGCCAGGTGGGGTTCGGCTTGTCCGGGTCCTGCTCGGTCTGGAGCCGCACCCCGCCGAACCGCGAGCGCCGCACGCGCAGCTTGATCGAGTTGTCCAGCGCCTGCATGACGAGCACGATGATCGTGCGCTCGCTCCACCGGGGCCGCAGGAACAGCTCGAACACGTCCTTCGGGTGCGTCGCCAGCGTCCGCAGCAGCTTCAGCGGCCGCGTCAGCCGCGTCCCGTTCGGCGTCAGGAGGGTGAACAGCCCCCGCGTCGCGCCGCCGCCGCGCCCGTAGACCACGGTCTCGATGTGGGTCGACGGGTCGGGGTAGATCGACGACGTGATCGCGACGCGCTCGATGAGCTTCTTCGCCTTCTCCGACGGCACGGTGACGCCGAGGACCGCCTCGGAGTTCGTCCGCACCAGCTCGCCGAGCCGCGGCGACAGCGCCGGCAGCGAGCCGTCGAGCCGCGCCCGCGCGAGCACCTTGTTCGTCCCGATCGTCCCGCCCGCGACGACCACGCCGCGCGCCCGCACGACACGCCGCCGCCGGCGCCCCGGCAGCCACGCGCCCGAGCGCTGCGAGACGACCTCCCAGCCGTCCGCGCCCGTCCCGTCGCCCAGCGGCCGCAGCCCGACGACCTCGCGGTTCGCCTCGATCCGCGCGCCCGCGCGCTCCGCGAACCACAGGTAGTTCTTGGGGAGCGAGTTCTTCGCGCCGACCGGGCAGCCGGTCATGCACTGGCCGCACTTCGTGCAGCCCACGCGCGCCGGGCCCGCGCCGCCGAAGTACGGGTCCTCGACGCGCACGCCCGGATCCCCCAGGAACGCGCCGACGCGGGCCTTGCGGTAGGTCGACTCGACGCCCAGCTCCCGCGCGTACTCGAGCAGCAGCCCGTCCGCGACGTCGTCCTCGGTCACGTCGGTGACGCCGAGCATCCGCTGCGCCGTCTCGTAGTGCGGCGCCAGCTCCGCCCGCCAGTCGCGCAGGCCCGACCACTGCGGGTCGTCGAAGAACGCGCCCGGCGGCACGTAGAGCGTCATCGCGTAGGTCAGCGAGCCGCCGCCGACGCCCGCGCCGCTCATCACGAACGCGTCCTTGAACGGCGTCATCCGGAAGAGCCCGCGCATCCCCAGCTGCGGCAGGTAGAACCACTTGCGCAGCTGCCACGTCGACTTCGGCACGTCGGCGTCGTCGATCCGCGCGCCCTGCTCCAGCACGAGCACCGAGTGCCCCTTCTCCGCCAGCCGCAGCGCGCTGACGCTGCCGCCGAACCCCGAGCCGATGACGACCCAGTCGACGTCGAACCCGTCGCTCACAGCGCGAACCCTCCTTCGGCGTCGAGCGTCACGCGGCTCCCGAGGAACCCGTCGGACGTCATCGCCTCCATCGTCGCGGCGTCGCGCGTCTGCCCCAGCGCGCGCCGCCCGTCGTCGAGCAGCGCGAACAGGATCCCGTAGGAGCCGCTCCCGTCCCGCTCGTAGATCACCGTGCAGGTCTCTGCGACCGCGGTCGCGCCGGCCACCGACGCCGGGTCCTCCACCACCTCGCGCGCGGGCGGGAGCGCCGGCTCGGCGTCGAACGCCGCGAACGGCTTCGCCGGCGGCTCGTTGCCGTAGACCGCCAGCGCGTGCTTGGTCGCGTACCAGCCCAGCGCGGTCGCGAGGCCCAGCTCCCCGGGCGCGCCCGCGCGCAGCGCCCGAGCCACCGCGATGATCCCGTGCGTCGCGTAGTTGTTGCCCGGCCCGCCGAAGAACGTCAGGCCGCCGGTCATCGTCAGCTGCCGATCGAGCGACAGTCCCAGCGCGTCCGCGCCGAGCTGCACGGCGGACGGGAAGCACGAGTAGAGGTCGACGTACGTGAGGTCGTCCGCGGTGATGCCCGCGTGCCCGAACGCCGCCTCCCCGCACGCCGCGATGGCGGGCGAGCGGTGCAGCGCGGGCCGGTGCGAGACCATCCACTCGTCGGCCGCCTGCGCACCCGCATGCGGGAAGACCCACCGGTCGCGCGGGACGCCCAGCTCCTCCGCGACCGCCGCGCTCGCGACGATCACCGCGGCGGCCTGGTCGACCTGGATGTTCGAGTTGTGGAGCTTGAGGTAGGGGAACGTGACCCGCCGGTTCGAGGGCGACTCGGTCGCCAGCTCCTCCGCGCCGTGCGCCACCGGCGTCCACGCGGCGGGCTGCGTCGCGGCGACGGCGGAGAAGCGGGACCACAGGTCGGAGATCAGCGCGCGCTGCTCGTCGACCGTCCGGCCGGCCGCGTGCCGCAGCGCGTTCTCGATCAGCGGGTAGGCCATGATCGGCGCCTGCATCCCGACGGCCATCTCGCGCTCGGTCGCGGGCGCCTTCTCCCCCTCGACGACCTCGCCCGCGCGCCGCAGCATGTCCGGCGCGGGCCAGCCGAGGTCGAGGCCGCGCTTGCCGGCCTGCACGACCGACTGGAGCGCCTCGGCGCCGACGACGACGCCCGCGTCCAGCTCCCCGCGCGCGATGCGCGCGCTCAGCACGTTCAGCAGCAGCTGCGGCCCGTTGCCGCCCTGCAGCGACGACCGCAGCGTCGGTGGAGCGATCCCGAGCAGCACACCCACGCGCTGACCGGGATCGCCATCAGGCCACGCCGCGGGGGGCACCGCGGCAAGCACACCGACCTTCGGGAGCAGCGCGTCGAGCGACGCCCCCGAGTCCTGAGCGGCCAGGCGGACCGCCTGCGCCATCATCTCCGCCGGCTCGGACAGATCGCCCGCGTCGAGCTCCGCCGGCCTGCGAACCAGCTCGCCGAGCCCGATCAGGACCGGCGTCCGGGGATCCACGGGCGCGCCGCTCATCCGGCGTACAGCGCGTCGACCTCGGCGGCGTACTTCTCCGCGATCGGCTTGCGCTTGAGCTTCATCGTCGGCGTCAGCTCGTCGCCGCCCGGCAGCCAGTCCGAGGGCACGA
Organism: Parviterribacter multiflagellatus; assembly: GCF_056863265.1. Lineage (NCBI taxonomy): Bacteria > Bacillati > Actinomycetota > Thermoleophilia > Solirubrobacterales > Parviterribacteraceae > Parviterribacter > Parviterribacter multiflagellatus. Next base: position 224,143 of record NZ_JBXPIZ010000011.1, on the reverse strand, counting down.
CGTGGAACTTCTTGACCTGCTCGACGCGGGACAGCCGCGCATTGGCCCGGTCGACGCCCTCCTGGAGCGCCGCGCGCACGCGCTCGTCGGCGGCCAGCGCGGCCGGCGAGGCGTCCGCGATCTCGTGCTTGGCCGCCCACGCCGCGGAGAAGTCGGGGTCGAGCACGAGCAGCGCGACGTTGTACGGCCGGTTGTCGCCGACGACGCACGCGTGGCCGACCAGCGGCGAGGCGACCTTCAGCGCCGCCTCGATGTTCGCCGGCGACATGTTCTTGCCGGCGGCGTTGATGATCAGCTCCTTCTTGCGGTCGACGATGCGCAGGTAGCCCTCGTCGTCCAGCTCGCCCAGGTCGCCCGTGTGCAGCCAGCCGTCGGCGTCGATCGTCTCGGCGGTCTTCTCGGGCTGGTTGCGGTAGCCGCGCATGATCGACGCGCCGCGCACGAGCACCTCGCCGTCCTCGGCCAGCGCGATCTCGACGCCCTCGACCGCGACGCCGACGCTGCCGAGCTTCATCCGGCCGGGCGGGTTGATCGTCGCGATCGCCGCGGTCTCCGACATGCCCCAGACCTCGCCGAGCGGGATGCCGATCGCGTGGAAGAACTCGAGCACCTCGACCGGCGTGGGCGCCGCGCCGACGTTGACCGACTTGACCTCGTCGAGCCCGAGCATCCCGCGCAGGCCGCTGAAGTACTGCGCGTCGGCCTCCGCCACGCGCGCCGCCAGCGCGTCCGGCACGGCCTCGCCGCGCTGCTCCAGCCGCACCTTCTCGATCGCGGCGTCCAGCGCCTCGCGCAGCGGCCGGGCCTGCTCCTCGGGCTGCTGGGCCAGCATCCCCTCCAGGCCCGCCTTGAGCTTCTCCCAGATGCGCGGGACAGCGAAGAACCAGTGCGGGCGCACCTGCGGCAGGAGCCCGACGACCGCCTTCGGATCCGGGCAGCAGACGATCTCCCAGCCGAACAGGATCGGCGCGTAGTGGTGCGCGCCGCGCTCGGCGACGTGCGCCGCGGGGAGCCACGAGATGACCCTCCCGCCGTCGCCGAACGGAAGCATCCTGTTCGCCGCGCGTGCGACCGACAGCAGGTTGCGGTGGGTGAGCTCGACGCCCTTCGGCGGCCCGGTCGTGCCGCTCGTGTAGATGAGCGTGAGCAGGTCGTCCTCGGTGATCTCCGCCCGGATCGCGTCGAGGTCGACCTCCACCTCGCCGGCCGTGTCCTCGACCTGCGCGAGCGGCGTCGTGCCCTCGCGCGGCGCGTCGCCGTCGACGACGACCACGTGCGCGAGCGCGGGCAGCTCGGGGCGCGCCGCGAGCAGGTTGGCGACGAGCGCCTCCTCCGCGATCGCGACACGCGCGCCCGCGTCCCCGACGACGTACGCGATCTGCTCGGGCGAGCTGGTCGTGTAGATCGAGAACGGCGTCGCGCCGAGCGCCATCACGGCGAGGTCGGCGAGCTGGAACTCGGGCCGGTTCTGCAGCAGGAGCGCCACCGCGTCGCCGCGCCGGACGCCGAGCCGGTGCAGGCCGCGGGCGAGCGCGTCGACGCGCTGCGCCAGCTCCGCCCACGTGAGGCTGAGCGACCCGTCGGCCGTGCGGACCGCAGGCGCGTCGGGCTGCGCCGCGACGGTGCGGCGGAACGCCTCGGTGACGGTGGTCGCCTCGACGGCGGTGGCGGCGGTTGCGGACATGACCCTCCGGGACAGCAGTGCTCGCGGGAGCCGGGAACGCTATGGCCGCAGGCCTCGATTCCGCGCGTGCGCGTGCCCCAATCGCCCGGGGGCCGATTGTGGCGCCGCCACAGTACCGTTGGGGTCGATGGCGGAGCCATGGCGCGAGATCGTCGCCGAACTGGTGAGCAGCCCCACGTGGGTCGACGCGACCACCAAGCGGATCATCGCCCGGATCGAGGTCGAGCAGCCCGAGCTGGTGACGTCCGCGGACCTGCGCGCGTCGACGCGCGACTCGATCGAGGCGAACGTGCGGCTGTTCGGCACCGCGTCGCGCCGCGCGCGCACGCCCGTGGACCTCGACCCACCGCCGGAGACCGTCGAGTGGAGCCGCATCGCGGTGCGCCACAACGTCGGGCTCGCGACGCTCCTGCGCACGTACCGGATCGGCCACGAGGTGGCGTTCGTCCTGTGGGTCGAGGCGCTGCGCGGGCAGCTCACGGACCCCGCGGCGGTCGCGACGGCGCTCGAGGAGGCCTCGAGCTTCATGTTCGGCTTCGTCGACCTGCTGTCCGCGCGGATCGCCGAGCAGTACACCGAGGAGCGCGACCGCTTCGCGCGCTCAGCCGAGGCGGTGCGGATGGAGACGGTCCGCGCCCTGCTGGCCGAGGACGCGACCGTCGACCCGGACCTCGCCTCCTCCCGCCTGCGGTATCCGCTCCACCGCCACCACCTGGCGTTCGTGCTCTGGCACGAAGGCGAGGAGGAGCGCGACTCCGCGCTGCCCGAGCTGGAGCGGATCGCCACCGACGCCGTCGCGCCGCTGGGCCTGGCGCCGATGCTCGTGGCGACGACCGGCCGCGCGGTGCTGTCGGGCTGGCTGGCGTCGGCCGACGAGATCGGCGGCGACGTCGAGCGGCTGGTCGACGCGAGCGCGCTGCCGCCGCGGGTGCGCATCGCGTTCGGGACGCCGCGCCACGGCGTCGAGGGGTTCCGCGCGTCGTACCGGCAGGCGGTCGAGGCGCAGCGCGTGGCGCAGCTGTTCGTGCGCCCGCAGCCGGTGTCGCACTACGGCGCGCTGGCGCTGCGGGCGCTGGCGACGACCGATCTCGCGCACGCGCGCACGTTCGTGCGCGACGAGCTGGGGCCGCTCGCGGCGGGCGACGACGCGACGCAGCGCCTGGCCGCGACGCTCCGCGTGTACCTGGAGGAGCACGCGTCGCCGGCGCGGACGGCGGCCCGGCTCGGCGTCCACCCGAACACGGTGGCCAACCGCGTCCGGGCGGCGGAGGAGCTGCTCGGCCGCCCGGCCGGCGCCCGGGTGGCGGAGACGCTCGTCGCGCTCCAGCTCGTGCCGCTGGTCGCGGGCGACGCTCAGCGCAGCAGCGCGTAGCGCCCGGTGAGCTTGCTCACCGGCTTCTTGTCGCCGTGGACGAGGACGCCGACGTAGTCGAGCTCGGCGGCCGACGCCTGCGCGACCGCGTGCGCGAACTCGGCGTAGTTCGTCGTGCGCTGGCCCGGCGCGGGGAAGCCGATCACGCCGACGTCCGGGGTCTCCCGCGCGCGCTCGCGCAGGGCGTTGAGCTCTGCCCGCGGCGCCTTCAGCACCGGCAGGCCGATCGGGATGAGCCCCGGGTGCGTCGTGCCGTCGGCGTCGACGATGTCGGGGCCGGGGAGGTCGGGGACCTCGGCGCCGAGGGAGAGCGCGAGGACGGCGGCGGCGTTGGCGGCGAGGCCGGGCGGCAGCTCCTCGTCGAGGACGATCACACAGCGGGCGGGGAGGGTCTGAACGGCGGTGGTCACGCGTTCATGGCAGCACACGTCCGGCAGCCAGCGACGAGATCCGCACATCGTGCGACAGAATGAGGCGATGGACGGACTTGATGCGGTGGACCACGCGATCCTGCGGGAGCTGCAGGACGATGCACGGCAGACCAACCGCGAGCTCGCCGCGGCGGTGCACGTGTCGCCCTCGACGTCGAGCGAGCGGGTGCGCGCGCTGCGCGCCGACGGCGTCATCCGCGGCTACCACGCCGACATCGCGTTCGAGGCGCTCGGCCGCCACGTCCAGGCGCTGATCGCGATCACGCTCCGGCCACCCACGCGCGAGACCATCGAGGAGTTCCGCGCGTGGGTCCAGACGCTCCCCGAGCTCGTCGGCGCCTTCGTGGTCTCCGGCTCGTCCGACTACCTCCTCCACGTCGCCGTCCCGGACACCGACGCCCTCTACGCCTTCGTCATCGACCGGCTCACCGGGCGCCCCGAGGTCGCGGACGTCAACACGTCGGTCGTGTACGAGCACCTGCGCCGCCCGGTCCTCGAACCGCTCCCCTGACCCGCCATCGACGCGTTCGACTCGCATATCGAGTCGAAGTCGTCGTTCGGTGCGTGTGACGTGCGTCCACGCAGTGGGCAGAACTGCATAGGCGCGCTATCTTCCTAGTTGCTTGCAGAAAGCAACCACCATGACCCAGACCACCGACACCCCAACGACCGCCGTGGAGGACCTCGTCCGGCAGCTGTACCGGCTCGGGTTCGTCCAGCGGGGGATCGCTCGCGAGGCGCTCGCCGACCTCGGCTCCCAGGGGTTCACGGCCCTGGGCGTGCTCAAGATCCACGGGCCGCAGCGCGTGAGCGACCTCGCCGCGGCGCTCAACGTCGACCTGTCCGTCGCCAGCCGCCAGGCCAGCGCCCTCGTCGGCGCGGGCTTCGCCGGCCGCGAGCCGGATCCCGACGACCGCCGCGCCCACCGCGTCGTCCTCACCGACGCCGGGCACACGATCCTCCGCGACACCCACCGCCGCATGGTCGACGCGTTCGGCCAGGCCCTCGAGACCTGGTCCGCCGCCGACATCCAAGCGCTCGCCTCCGGGCTCGAGCGCCTCCGCGAGGACTTCGCGCGCACGCAGGCCGCCGCCGCGTACGCCACGCCGGGGTCCTCCCCCACCACCCAGCCGCACCAGAAGGAGGCCGCCCGATGAGCGCCGCCACCACCGCCGACCTGCCGCCCGCCGAGCGCGGCGAGCACGGCATGACCCACCGCCAGATCCTCGAGGCCATGTCCGGGCTGCTGCTCGGCATGTTCGTCGCGATCCTCTCCAGCACCATCGTCTCCGCCGCGCTCCCGACGATCATCGGCGACCTCGGCGGGACCCAGTCCTCCTACACGTGGGTCGTCACCAGCACGCTGCTCGCGCTCACGGTCTCCACTCCGATCTGGGGCAAGCTCGCCGACCTCTTCGACCGCAAGCTGCTCGTCCAGACCGGCCTGACCATCTACGTCGTCGGGTCGATCTTCGCCGGCCTGTCGCAGTCGACCGGCCAGCTCATCGGCTGGCGTGTCGTCCAGGGCATCGGCGTCGGCGGCCTGACCGCGCTCGTCCAGGTGATCCTCTCCGACCTCGTCTCCCCGCGTGAGCGCGGCCGCTACACCGGCTACCTGGGCGCGGTCTTCGGCCTCGGCACGGTCGCCGGGCCGCTGATCGGCGGCGTCGTGACCGACAGCATCGGCTGGCGCTGGTGCTTCTACGTCGCCGTCCCGTTCGCCGTCGCCGCCTTCGTCGTCCTGCAGCGCACGCTGAAGCTCCCGCCCAAGCCCAAGCGCCAGGTCTCGATCGACTACGTCGGCGCGACGCTCATCGCCGGCGGTGTCTCCAGCCTCCTGATCTGGGTCTCGCTCGCCGGCCAGCAGTTCGACTGGCTCTCCGGCACCACCGCGCTGCTCATCGGACTCGGCGTCGCGCTGATCGCCCTGGCGGTCTACACCGAGCGCCGCGTCCGCGAGCCGCTCGTCCCGCTCCGCCTGTTCGACAACCGCACGGTCGTCCTCGCGGTGGTCGCGTCGGTCGCCGTCGGCACCGCGATGTTCGGCACGACGGTCTTCCTCAACCAGTACATGCAGATCGCCCGCGGCTACTCGCCGACCGAGTCCGGCCTGCTGTCGATCCCGATGGTGATCGGCCTCTTCGGCGCCTCGACGCTGATCGGCCGCAAGGTCACCGAGACCGGCCGGTACAAGAACTACATGATGCTCGGCGCGGCGCTGCTGACCGCCGGCCTGGCCGCAATGGGGATCATCGACGAGAAGACCAGCCTGCTCGAGATCAGCGTCTTCCTGGTCGTCGTCGGCGCGGGCGTCGGCATGCTGATGCAGAACCTCGTCCTGGTCGTCCAGAACGCGGTCGCCCAGCAGGACATCGGCTCGGGCTCCTCGCTCGTCGCCTTCTTCCGCAGCCTCGGCGGCGCGACCGGCGTCTCGGTGATGGGCGCGCTGCTCGCCACCCACGCGTCGGACTCGATCGCCGCGGGCCTGGCCAAGCTCGGCATCCAGGGCAGCGCCGCGAGCGGCGGCAAGGTGCCGGACGTGAGCACGCTCCCCGGGCCGGTCGCCGAGGTCGTCGAGCACGCCTACGGCACGGGCATCGCGGAGATGTTCCTGATCGCCGCCCCGCTCGGGATCGTCGCGCTGATCGCCGTCGCGCTCCTGCGCGAGGTCCCGCTCGGCACGCGCAGCGGTATCGAGCTCGCGAAGGAGCGCGAGCCCGACACCGCTCCGCAGACGCAGCCGGCCTAGAGGTCCAGCGCGAACCTCACGAGGTCCTTCAGCTCCAGCTTCCCGGGCGCCGAGGCGACGGGGGGCTGGGGCTTCCACGTGCGGTCGACGTTGCCGTACGACTGCTTGTCGTACAGGAGGAGCCCGAGCAGCACCTCGGCCACGATCCGCCCGCCCACCGGCCCGAGGTGGCGGCCCTGCGCGGTCGCCTCGGCCTCGCGCAGGCAGTAGAACCACAGCGGCGTCGGGACCGGCACGTCCTGCAGGTGCTTAGCGGGGTCGAGCGGCGGGACGCCCATCCGCCCCGCGACGTCCTGGCCGGACGGCAGGCCGAGCGCCTGCCCGCGCCGCAGGTTCGCCAGCGCCAGCGAGCCGGCCGGTCCGGGCAGGTCGAACAGCCCCGTCGCGAGCTTGGTGTCGATCAGCCGCGACGGCTGCATGTCGGGGCCGCCCATGTCGAGGAACCGCTCCCACTCGATCGTCCAGCGGCCGGGCAGCGGATGCCCCATGCGCAGGTCCTCGCGCGGGTCCGACGGCTCGCCCGCGACGAAGATCGGCACGCCGGTGACGGTCCCGTTGAGGTCGTACCGGCCGCGCACCATCGAGTGCCCGAAGCGGTAGGCGGCGCCGGAGAACTCGACCGGCATGAACGGCGTGTCGCCGTCGGGCTTGTAGAACGCGAGCTCGATGTCGAACGTGCCGTCGCCGACCCCCTTGAGCACCTGGCTCAGCGTCTTGTCGCCGACGATCCGCGGCAGGAAGTCGTGGACGACGACCCACTGGTAGTGCCACCGCGTCCGCTTCTGCGCCTCGGCGAACACGTCGGTCGTGGGCGGCAGCTCGCCGTCGTTGACCGCGCGCTGCACCTGGTCCACGAACCGGTTGTGCAGCTTGAGGAACGTCAGCTGCAGCTGCGAGACGATCGTGTTCTCGTCGTTGCGCGGGTCGCCGATGATCGCGGTGCCCTGCTCGTTGCGCGGCAGGTCCACCTCGCCGTTGCCGTTGTCCTCGTCGATCAGCAGGTGCTGGTCGTCGGCGTCGTACATGAACGGCTCGTCGCCCGGGCCCGACCCGTACACGCAGTCCAGGTCGAGCCGCGGGGACCGGAAGTTGACGAGCGCGTCCGGGTCGTTGCGCTGCTCCAGGCTGGAGGTGAGGTCGAAGGTGATGTCGTGGTCGATGAACTGGCCGAGGTACGTGTAGGCGGACGGGATCTGGTCGTTGTCGCCCGCGGGCGGCCGGGGGTCGACCTTCATCGAGTCGGCGAGCCGCTCCAGCTCGGCGGCCGGCAGCTCCGGCATCGGGTCCAGGCGGCGGAACATGCGGCCGAACCGGCCCTCGTGGAGCGGCGACTGCGTGACGTACCGCTGACCGCGCGGCGGCGTGCCGTGGCGTCGGCGTCGCGTGCGCACGCCGCGCACGTCGACCTCGGGCTGCGCCGGGGCGCCCGGCTGACCGGTGAGCGCGGTCCCCTGCGGGTTCATGTCGACCTCCCTGATCGAACGATCTCGGCCGACCCTAAACCGGTCAGGCGAGCCCGAACCGGGCGTGGGAGAGTGCCGGTTTCCGGAGCGTCGGGCTAGAAGACCACGGTGGTGTTCTGGTGCACGAGCACGCGGTCCTCGCAGTGCCACTTGACCGCGCGCGCGAAGACCGTCCGCTCGATGTCCGCACCGAGCCGTTCGAGCGCCACCGCGTCGTCCTGGTGGCTGACGCGGATGACGTCCTGCTCGATGATCGGCCCCGCGTCGAGCTCCTCGGTGACGTAGTGCGCGGTGGCACCGACGAGCTTGACGCCGCGCTCCTTCGCCCGCGCGTACGGCCCGGCGCCGGCGAAGGCGGGGAGGAACGAGTGGTGGATGTTGATCACCGGCACGCCGAGCCGGTCGAGGAAGTCGCCGGAGAGGATCTGCATGTAGCGCGCGAGCACGACCAGGTCGACGTCGCCCGCGAGCTCCTGCAGGAGCGTCTCCTCCGCCTCGGCCTTGCCGCCCTTCGGCACCGGCACGTGGACGTAGGGCAGCCCGAACGCCTCGACGTCGCCGCGCAGCTCGGGGTGGTTGGAGGCGACGAGGACGATCTCGGCGTGGATCTCGCCGCGCCGCCACCGCCACAGGAGGTCGAGCAGGCAGTGGTCGTAGCGCGAGACGAGGATCGCGACGCGCCTGGGCCGTGTCGCGTCCGTCATCTGCCAGTCCATCCCGAACGGCGTGCCGACCTCCGCCCCGAACGCCCGCTCCAGCTCCGCGCGGGCGGCCGCGTCGAGCGGCAGCGCGAACTCCATCCGCATGAAGAACGCCCCGCCTTGCGGATCGGTCGTGTGCTGACCCGCGCTGACGATGTTCGCGCCGCGCCCGTGCAGGAAGCGCGAGACCGCCGCGACGATGCCGGGGCGGTCCGCGCACGAGATCAACAGGCGGCTGATCGGCGCTTCGGGCACGCGGGGCATCCTGAACGGGCCGCGGGCGTCCCGCAAGGGCCGGTCGACGGACGGTCACCGCGGCTTCGCGCCGGGTGGTTGCGAGCGCACCGATCGCCCGTTACCCTGCCCGGACCGATGTCGTCGTCCGAGCACACCGCCGCAGCCCTCGCCCTTCCGGGCACGCTGCCGGCTGCTCTCGCGACGCTCGTACTCGTCATTGCCATCTAGCCTGCCGTCGCCGAAGCGCGACCGCAGGCCGATCGGTCCCTCGGGACCGGGTGGCGGCGGCGCCGTACTCGGACGTGAGGGACCAGGAGGAGCCAGGTCCACATGTCCACCGCCACCATCGCCACCGCCCCGCTCACCCCGGTCGAGCTCGTTCCTGCGCTGCCTGCCGGACCGCCGCCAGGCACACGGCGGACGTACGCGCTGGAGCTGCGCGACGCGCCCGAGGCGATCGAGCGCGTCCTGACCGAGCTGCGCCGCCGCCGCTGCCGGGTCACCGACCTGCAGTACATCGCGGCCGACCGGCACCGGCCGACGCAGCTCGTCGTCGGCATCGAGGCGCCGGCGTCCCACGTCCACCTCGTCGAGGCGTGGCTGTCCGGGATCGTCGCCGTCACCGGCGTCGAGCGGCTGCGGACCACGACGGCGGCGTGAGCGTCATGGGCATCGAGATCCCCGCGAGCGCGCTGCGCACGATGACGTGGCCCGAGCTGTGGGCCTGCGAGGAGGACGCGGTCGCGACCGGCGACGAGCGCGCCCGCCGGGCCGCGTGCGACGAGATGCGCCGGCGCCGCCAGCCTCAGCCGGCGGGCGCCGCCGCCGGCTCGGGCGCGACGGCCCGCGGCGAGGAGCGCGCGGCGCGGACGAGGATGTCGACCGCGTCGTCGAGCGGCACGGCGGTGGTGTCCAAGACGAGGTGGTAGAGCGCCGCATCGTGCGGGTCGGCGCGGTGGAAGTGGCGGACGTAGGCGTCGCGTGAGGTGTCGACCTCGCGCAGGCGCCGCTCCGCCGTCGCGCGGTCGACGTCCTCCAGGCGCATCGCCTGCTCGATCCGCCGCCCCGGAGGCCCGGTGAGCCGGACGTGCAGCGCCCGCGGGTGCGCGCGCAGGACGCACGCGCCCGCGCGGCCGAGGATCACCCCGCCGGACGACTCGGCGTGCTCCCGGATCACGGCGTCGGTGGCGTCCGCGAAGGAGCGGTCGCCGACGTCGTGGAGGAAGTCCCCGCCGGCGAACGCCGGCCCGATCGCGGCGAAGCTCAGCAGCAGCCGGTCGAACGCCTTCGGCACGCACTCGTCGCGCTCGACGACCTTGGCGAGCGGGAGCGCCATCCGCTCGGCCACCGCGCTCGGGATCGCGCGATCGAGGAACGGGACGCCGAGCGCCTCGGCCAGCCGCGGGCCGACCACGCTGCCGCCCGCGCCGTACGGCGCGGAGAGCGTGACCACGGGCGCAGCTCCCGGCCCCATGGGGCCGGTGTTCCCGGCGCCTCGCCGGCTCAGTCGCTGGTGGCCGGCGCGGCCGCGGACTCGCGGCTGTCCAGCCACGCGATCCACGCCGGGCGCGTCCGCTCCTCACGGGCGGCCGCGCGTGCGCGCAGCTCCCGCTCGTCGGCGCCCGACCACGGCGACCCGTCGGCGCTGTCGCTCCGGTTCGACAGATGCTGATCGTCCATCCACTCCTTAAATGGCGCGAAGGCGCCACTTTGTGACAGGGAGGGACGGAAGTTGTCGTCAGAGTGACGCGCAGAACGCGCGGAAGCGCTCCGCATCGGTCTCCGGACGGCCGTGCCCGAAGAGGATCGTGCGGGCCCCCAGCTCCCCCAGCCGCTTGGCCGACGCGCGGTTCGCGGCGGGGTCGGGGGTGAAGGTGTCGAGCGGCAGGCGCAGCCCGCGCGGGAAGCCCAGCAGCGGGTGCTGGTTGTTGAGGACGTCGCCGAGGATCAGCACGCCGTCCGACTCACGCCACAGCGCGATGTGGCCGACGGAGTGGCCGGGCGTGTGGAGCACGGTGAAGCCCGCGACCTCGTCGCCCTCGGCCAACCGGCGCTCGACCGGGTGGCCCGGCCCGAGCATCACCTTCGCGAACAGCCGGTTGATGAACGCGTCGGGCTGGCGCTGCACGACGAGGCCCGTGTCCTCCGTCGGCGGCGCGTCCAGCTCGTGCGCCCACACCGGGATGCCCAGCTCGGACGCCACCGCGTGCGTCGCCCCGACGTGGTCGGGGTGCGCGTGCGTGACCACGTGCGCGGCGACCGTCCGGCCGCGCAGCGCGCGGAGGATGACCGGCGCCTCGAGGCGCGTCATCGCGTCGACCAGCACGTCCCCGTCGGGGTGCTCGATCACGTAGGCGTTGATGGCGTAGGGCGGCAGCCCGGTGATGAGCCGGACCCCCTCGGCGACCTGGCGAGACACGCGCCGATCCTATGCAACGGACGTTGCAGACGAGCGCCAACGCGACAACTTCCTGACGCCGAACGCGCCATCGACCGACTGCCGCACCAACCCCGACAAGGAGCGATCTGCGATGCCGTTCACCCCACGGCGCAGGACCTCCGCGGTGTCCGTGTCCCCGGACCCCGCGATCGCCGAGCTCAAGACGCAGCTCACCAGCCTCCACGAGCACTGCCTCGCGGACCTCACCGCCGGCCTGTCCGCGATGGCCCGCGGCGACCTCACCGTCGCGGTCGCGCCCGCGACCCGGCCGCTGACCACGACGTCCGACGACCCGCAGCTGGCCGAGCTGATCGCGCTGTTCAACGCGATGCTGGAGCGGGCGCAGCAGGCGCTGGCCGCGTACGAGGAGGTCCGCACCGGGCTGCGGCAGCGGCTGGGCGACCGCTCCTCGCTCACCGACCTGCAGGCCCGGCTGGCCAGCCTGAGCGAGGTCTGCCTCACCGGACTGGGCGAGGGCCTGGCCGCGATGGCCGAGGGCGACCTGACCGTCGACGCGCAGCCGGTGACCCAGCCGCTCGCGGCGGCGCCGGGCGCGGAGCTCGGCGAGCTGGGCGAGCTGTTCAACGAGATGCTGGCCAAGGCCCAGGGCGGCCTGGCCTCCTACAACGCGACGCGCGAGCGGCTGAGCGACCGCGTCGGCGGGATGGTGGACGAGATCGGGCGGCTGGCCACGCAGGTCGCCGACTCGAGCCAGGCGATGTCGGCCTCCTCGCGGGAGACGGGGACCGCGATCGACGAGATCGCGCGCGCGACGACCGGCGTCGCCGAGGGCGCCGAGCGGCAGGTCGCGCTGATCGAGGCCGCGCAGGCCGTGACCGGCGAGGCGGTCGAGGCGGCCGCCGCGGCCACCGAGGTCGCGCACCAGGGCGTCGCGCTCACCGGGGAGATCGCGACGATCGCCGACCAGACGAACCTGCTGGCGCTGAACGCCGCGATCGAGGCGGCGCGGGCGGGCGAGCAGGGCCGCGGGTTCGCGGTCGTGGCGGACGAGGTCCGCAAGCTCGCCGAGTCCGCCGCGGTGACGGCGGCCGAGGCGCGCCAGGCGTTCGACGGGCTCGCCGCGCGCGTGGAGGAGGTCACCGCGTGCGTGACCCGCATCGCGGACGCGACGGGCGAGGTGGTCGCGGTGGCCACCGAGACGAGCGCCGCGACCGAGCAGGTGTCCGCGTCCGCGCAGCAGTCGAGCGCCGCGACGCAGCAGGTCGTTGCCACGAGCGCCGAGCTGGCGACGACGGCCGGCGAGCTGCAGGACCTCGTCGGCGCGTTCTCCGTCTGACGCGCACGCCCACGCGCACCGCGCGTGGAGAGGCTGCGGTGGCGCCGGGTGCAGATCCCGGCGCCACCGCCGCGCGCGATGGGTCAGGTCGCGCGCCCCGCTCGCGTTTCAGCGCCCGCCCGTTCGCGGTGCGCGTCTCGAAGGAGCCCGAGCGGGACGTTCCCTCCGGACGGCTGCTGTCCCTCAGCCCTCCGTGGAACCCATTCTACACAAAACCACTCGACTTTCACACGATTGACCCGCGATGAGTTCCGGGCGGTGCTTCGGTCTAGACGTGCGGGGGTTCGAACCCCCACACAACCTGCAAACTTGCAGAGACTGCAAGATTGCCGTCCCTGCTGCTACGTTACCGAGCACCCATGTCCAGCTTCCTCGCTTCCCTCGCATCAACCCTCACACGACGCTGGAAGCGAGGCCTGCTGGGCCTCGTGGCCGGCATCTTCATCGTCGGCGCGATCATCGGATCGCAGACCGGCAGCGCCGCCGACGACTTCTCCATCCCGGGCACCGAGTCCCAGAAGGCGCTCGACCTCCTGGAGGACAAGTTCCCGTCCGCCGCCGGCGAGACGAGCCAGGTCGTCTTCAACGTCAAGACCGGCACGCTCAGCGACCCCGCGCGGAAGGCCGCCATCGAGCAGATGCGGGCGAAGATCGAGAAGCTGCCGCACGTCGGCAGCGTCAGCGATCCGCTCGCCACCGACGGCGGGACGCTGTCCGAGGACGGCCGGACCGCCTACGCGACCGTCCAGTACGACGTCCAGGTGATGGACCTCGAGAAGGAGGACGGAGAGAAGCTCGAGGCGCTCGGCAACCCGACGGAGAAGGCCGGCGACGGCCTCACCGTCGAGATGCGCGGCGCGGTCATCGACCTCGCCGCCGAGCAGGAGGCGCCGGTCGGCGAGCTCGTCGGCATCGCCATCGCGATCGTCCTCCTCACCGCGCTGTTCCGCTCGATCGCCGCGATGGCCGTGACGCTCTTCGGCGCGCTCGTCGGCGTGATCATCAGCCAGATGATCCTGGCGGCGGTCGGCAAGCCGCTGGGCATCCCGGAGTTCGCCGCGACGATCGCGGTCATGCTCGGCCTCGGCGCCGGCATCGACTACGCGCTGCTGATCTTCTCCCGCTTCCGCGAGCAGCTCGCCGCGGGCGACGACCCGCCGGCCGCCGCCGGCCGCGCGAACGCCACCGCCGGCGTCTCGGTCGTCGCCGCGGGCGCGATCGTCATGGTCGCCATCGCAGGCCTGCTCGCGGTCGGCATCCCGCTGGTCGGCAAGATGGGCGTCGGTGCCGCGATCGCGATCGCGTTCGTCGTCCTCTCGTCGATCACCGTCCTCCCGATCTTCGCCGGCATGCTCGCCCGGTGGCTGCACCCGAAGGACCCGGCGCACGTCGCGAGGTCCGAGGGCTTCGAGCGCTGGGGCCGCGTGCTGGTCCGGCGCCCGGCGGTCCCCGTCGTCGTCGGCGGCATCCTGCTCCTCCTCCTCGCGGTGCCGACGCTCGACCTGCGCCTCGGCCAGCCGGACGACGGCAACCAGCCGGAGGACAAGACGCAGCGCGTCGCGTACGACCAGCTCTCCGAGGGCTTCGGCCCGGGGTTCAACGGCCCGTTCCTGCTGGCGATCGGCTCGAAGACGGGCGGGCAGCTCGACCAGGCGCAGCTCACCAAGCTCGAGGACGCGCTGAAGGGCACCGACGGCCTCGCGTTCGTCGCGCCGCCGCAGAAGAACGAAGCGGGCGACGCGGCGATCATCAACGCGATCCCGACCACCTCACCGCAGGACGCCAAGACGTCCGACCTGGTGTCGGAGCTGCGTGACGACGTCATCCCGGCGGCGACGCAGGGCACCGACCTCAACGTCTACGTCGGCGGCCAGACCGCGGGCTTCGAGGACTTCTCGGACAAGATCTCCTCGCGCCTGCCGGTGTTCATCGCGATCGTCATCGGCCTCTCGATCCTGCTGCTGATCGCGGTGTTCCGCTCGATCTGGGTGCCGCTCGTCTCGGCGGTCTTCAACCTCCTGTCGATCGGCGCGGCGTACGGCGTCGTGGTCGCGGTCTTCCAGTGGGGCTGGGGCGCGTCGCTCCTGGGCGTCGGCGACGACGTGCCGATCATCTCGTTCGTCCCGCTGATGATGTTCGCGATCCTGTTCGGCCTGAGCATGGACTACAACGTCTTCCTGCTCAGCCGCATCCGCGAGGCGTACTTCGAGGGCGACTCGCCGAAGGAGTCCGTCGTCCACGGCCTCTCGCGGATCGCCAAGGTCGTCCTCGTCGCCGGCCTGATCATGTCGTCGGTGTTCCTGGCCTTCATCAGCGGCGGCGACGTCGTGACGAAGATGTTCGGCCTGGGCCTCGGCGCGGCGATCCTGATCGACGTGCTGATCGTCCGGATGATCGTGTCGCCGGCGCTGATGGCGATCCTCGGCGACCGGGCCTGGTGGATGCCCGCCTGGCTCGACCGGATCATGCCGAACGTCTCGCTCGAGGGCGGCCACGAGGACCGCGCGGAGCGCCTGGACGAGCGGGAACGCGCCGCCGCTTGACCTCAACCTAGGTTGAGGCCTCATGATGTAGTGCATGCACCTGCACACATCACCCCAGCCGCCGGCCCGTTGAGCGGGCCGGCGGCGCTGGAGATCACCGACCTCGTCAAGCGGTACCCGACCGGAACCGAGGCGCTCAAGGGGGTCTCGCTCGACATCCAGCCGGGGGACTTCTTCGGGCTGCTCGGCCCCAACGGGGCCGGCAAGTCCACCCTCATCCACTGCACCACCGGGCTCGCGCAGCCGACGTCCGGGACGATCCGCGTGTTCGGGCACGACGCGATCGAGCACTACGGCGACGCCCGCGCGGCCGTCGGGCTCGCCCCGCAGGACCTCAACCTCGACTGGTTCCTGACGCTCGAGGAGACGCTCGACTACCACGGCGGCTACTTCGGGATGCCCAAGAAGGAGCGGCGCGAGCGGACCAAGGAGCTGCTCGAGACGTTCTCGCTGACGGCCAAGAAGGACGACCGCACGCGCACCCTGTCCGGCGGCATGAAGCGGCGCCTGATCCTCGCCCGCGCGCTGATGCACCGGCCCAAGCTGCTGATCCTCGACGAGCCCACCGCGGGTGTCGACGTCGAGCTGCGGCTGGAGCTGTGGCACTACGTCCAGCGCATCAACGCGGAGGGCACGACGATCCTCCTCACGACGCACTACCTCGAGGAGGCCGAGCAGCTCTGCGAGAAGGTCGCCTTCATCAACGGGGGCGAGATCGTCGCGCAGGGCACCGCCGGCGAGGTCGCCGCCGAGTACGGCGTGTCGTCGCTCGAGGACGCCTACCTGGAGCTCGTCGGCCGCAAGGAGCTGTCGCGCGCGAAGGTCGAGGTCGAGGCGTGAGCGC
This sequence comes from Parviterribacter multiflagellatus, assembly GCF_056863265.1. Lineage (NCBI taxonomy): Bacteria > Bacillati > Actinomycetota > Thermoleophilia > Solirubrobacterales > Parviterribacteraceae > Parviterribacter > Parviterribacter multiflagellatus. Next base: position 208,382 of record NZ_JBXPIZ010000011.1, on the reverse strand, counting down.
CGCGCAGATCCGCTTCTTCGCGCTGCTGCGGCGCGAGGTCAACCGCTTCCTGAAGATCAAGCGCCAGACCGTCGGCGCGCCGCTGCTGGAGACGTTCCTCTACATCTCCGTGTTCGGCGCGGCGCTCGGCTCGCGCATCGACGAGCTGCACGGGTTCGACTACGTCGTCTTCGTCGTGCCGGGCCTGATCATGATGGCCTGGGCGATGAACGCGTTCGCCAACAACTCGTCGTCGATCCTCCAGCAGAAGTTCCAGCGCGCGATCGACGACCAGCTGTCGTCGCCCGCGTCGCCGGCGGAGCTGCTGCTCGCGTTCACGTTCGGCGGCTTCCTGCGCGGCGGGCTCGTCGCGCTGCTCACGTTCTCGGCGTCCGCGGCGCTGATCGGCGTCCCGGTCGAGCACCCGCTCGTGCTGATCCCGGCGCTCTTCCTCGTCGGGTTCTTCTTCGCGCAGCTGGGCGTCCTGGTGGGCGTGCGGGCCGAGCAGTTCGACGACGTCTCGTTCGCGCAGACGTTCATCCTGCAGCCGCTGATCTTCCTCGGCGGCGTCTTCTACTCGGCCTCGCTGCTGCCCGAGCCGTTCCAGACGCTGACCCACTTTAACCCGATCTACTACATGATCAACCTGGTCAGGTACGGGTTCCTGGGGTACAGCGAGGCGAACGTCGCGCTCTCGCTGGGGCTGCTGACGCTCGCCGCGGCGGCGCTGCTCGCGCTCAACCTGCGGATGTTCAACCGCGGCTACAAGCTGCGGGCCTAGCCGAGGCGCTGCCGCAGCCGCGGCAGGACGTCCTCCGAGAACTGATCGAGGAACCGGCGCTGGTCGTCCCCCGGAGCGTGGATGACCAGCTCCTCGAACCCGAGCTCCGCGTAGCGGGCGATGCCCTCGACGATCTCGTCGGGGTCGTCGCTCACGATGAACCGGGTGTGCGCCTTGTCGACGTTCGCGTCGGCGAGGCGCTCCATCTCGATCGGGTCCTCGACGCCCTCCTTCTGCTCGGGCGTCAGGGCGAGCGCGGCCCACCAGTGGGTGTTCCGCTCGGCCTGCTCGCGGTCGCGGTCGTAGGAGACCTTGACCTCGATCATCTTGCGGATGCCGTCGTAGTCGCGGCCGGCCTTCTCGGCGCCCTCGCGGACGTTCGCCAGCAGCGTGTCGTACAGCTCGGGAGCCTTGCCGCTCGTGCAGATGAAGCCGTCGCCGACGCGACCGGCGAGCTTGGCCGCGAGCGGGCCGGACGCCGCGACGTACACCGGCACCGGCGTGTCGGGCCGGTCGTAGACCGTCGCGTTCGACGCGGTGTAGTAGTCGCCGCTGAAGTCGACGCGCTCCTCGGTCCAGAGCTTGCGCATGAGCGTGATCGCCTCCGCCATCCGCAGGCGGCGCTCCTTGCGGCCGGGGAACTCCGCGCCGGTCGCGGGCGTCTCGTTCATCGCCTCGCCGGTGCCGACGCCGAGGAAGACGCGGCCGGGCGCGAGCATCGCGACGGTCGCGACGGCCTGGGCGACGATGCTCGGGTGGTAGCGGAGCGTCGGCGTCAGCACGCTCGTGCCGAGCATGACCTTCGACGTGCGCTGGGACGCCGCCGCCAGCCACGGCAGCGCGGCGGGCGAGTGGCCGCCGTGGTGCCGCCACGGCTGGAAGTGGTCGGAGATCCCGACGATCTCCAGCCCGTCCTCTTCCGCGCGCGCGGCGAGGTCGAGCAGCTCCTGCGGCCCGAACTGCTCGGCGCTCGCCTTGTAGCCGATCTTGACGCGGCTCACCGCGGGCTCAGGCCGCGACGGCGCCGCGGATGAAGTCCACGATGTCCTGCGTCGGCGCGCCCGGCGTGAAGACCTCGGCGACGCCGAGCTGCTTCAGCTCGGGGATGTCGTCGGCCGGGATGGTCCCGCCCACGGTGACGAGCACGTCGCCCGCGTCCTGCGCCTGCAGCAGCTCGACGACCTTCGGCACGAGCGTCATGTGCGCGCCGCTGAGGATCGAGAGGCCGACCGCGTCCGCGTCCTCCTGCAGGACGGTCTCGACGATCTGCTCCGGCGTCTGGTGGAGGCCGGTGTAGATGACCTCCATGCCGGCGTCGCGCAGCGCGCGGGCGATGATCTTCGCGCCGCGGTCGTGCCCGTCGAGGCCGGGCTTGGCCACGACGACGCGGATCTTCTTGCCGCGCGCGGTGCTCTCGGCGGCGGCGTTCTGGGCGGTCTCGGAGGTGGTGGGCATCGGGTCCTAGAAGACGGGTCGCTCGGTGTAGGAGCCCCAGACGTCCTGCAGCGCGTGGACGATCTCGCCCTCGGTGGCGTGCGCGCGGGCGCAGTCGACGAGGAGGGGCATGAGGTTGCGGTCGGTCTGCGCAGCATCGCGCAAAGCGGCCAGCGACGTCTCCACCTGGGTCGCGTCGCGGCGCGCGCGGACCGCCTGGACGCGGCCGACCTGCTTGCGCTCGAGCGCCGGGTCGATGCGCAGGATCGGGGTCTGCCCGTCGTCGCCCTCGGTGTGCGCGTTGACGCCGACGATCTTGCGCTTGCCGCTGTCGATCTCGGACTGCAGCTCCCACGAAGCGTCCGCGATCTCGCGCTGCGGGAAGTTCTGCTTGACGGCCTCGACCATGCCGCCGAGCTCATCGATCCGGCGGAAGTAGTCGTACGCGCGCTCCTCCATCTTGTCCGTCAGCGCCTCGACGAAGTAGGAGCCGCCGAGCGGGTCGATGGTGTTCGTCACGCCGGTCTCGTGGGCGATGATCTGCTGCGTGCGCAGCGCGATGCGCACGGCCTCCTCGGTGGGGAGCGCGAGCGCCTCGTCGTACGAGTTGGTGTGCAGCGACTGGGTGCCGCCGAGCACGCCGGCGAGCGCCTCGATCGCGGTGCGCGTGATGTTGTTGAGCGGCTGCTGCGCGGTGAGGCTGACGCCCGCGGTCTGGGTGTGGAACCGCATCAGCATCGACTTCGGGTTCTTCGCGCCGTACGTGTCGCGCAGCTCCCGCGCCCAGATGCGGCGGGCGGCGCGGTACTTGGCGATCTCCTCGAAGAAGTCGATCTGGGCGTTGAAGAAGAAGCTCAGGCGGGGCGCGAAGTCGTCGACCGGGATGCCGCGCGCGATCGCCCGCTCGACGTACGTCAGGCCGTCCTTCAGCGTGAACGCGAGCTCCTGCGCGGCGGTCGAGCCGGCCTCGCGGATGTGGTAGCCGGAGATCGAGACCGGGTGCCAGCGCGGCATCGTCTCGGTGCACCACTCGATCATGTCGTCGAGCAGGCGCATCGCCGGGTCGATCGGGAAGCACCACTCCTTCTGGGCGATGTACTCCTTGAGGATGTCCGCCTGGACGGTGCCGCCGAGCTGGTGCGGCTGGACGCCCTGGGCTTCGGCGGCGACGACGTAGTAGGCCATCATGATCGCCGCGGGGGCGTTGATGGTCATCGAGACCGTGACGTCGCCCAGGTCGATCCCCTGGAAGAGCGTCTGCATGTCGTCGACGGTGTCGACGGCGACTCCCTCGCGCCCCACCTCCCCAAGCGAGCGCGGGGAGTCGCTGTCGTGACCCATGAGGCTCGGCATGTCGAACGCCGTGCTGAGCCCCGTCTGCCCGTGGTCGAGCAAGTACCGGAAGCGCGCGTTGGTCTCCTCCGCCGTCCCGAACCCGGCGAACTGCCGCACCGTCCACAGCCGCCCGCGGTACATGCTCGGGTACACGCCGCGGGTGAACGGGAACTCGCCCGGGACGCCGATCGCCTCGTCGGGATCGCTCGGCAGATCCTCGGCCGTGTAGAGCGGCGCGATCGCCTCGCCGGACAGCGTGGTGAAGAGCGCGTCGCGCTCGGGCGTGGCGTTGTACCGCTCGCGCCACTGCTCGAGGTCGGCGGCGAGGGTCGTCAGCGGGGTCACGGCAGGGTCAGCTCCCCAGAAGCGCGGTGGTCAGATAGTAGGAATACCACGTTTCTCCATCACGCGTGCGATGCCGCACATGAAGCGGCACGGTTGTGACCAGGTTGTGAACTGCGGTCACGAGCGGGTGACGAGCCGCCGAGTACCTGCGCGTGACACCCCTCCCCCTCGAACGCGACGTGCTGAGCCTGTCCGCTCCGGCCGTCGTCCTGCCGGCCGCGCTTCCCTGTCCCGACGTGGAACTCGTGTTCGCCGAGCGTCCGGAGCTGTCCTCCGTGGTCGTCGAGCTGGACGACGACCGGTTCCACGTCCTCACTCGCCGCCGGCTGAGCCTCGAGATGGCCGGGCGGCTGGGGTACGGGCGGGCGCTGTACGCGAACCAGACGGTCGGCTCGCTCATCCGCGACGAGGCGTCGCCGGTGCTCGACGCGACGACCGGGCTCGTGGAGGCGGGGCGGCGGGCGCTCGCGCGGCCCGCGGGCCGCCGCTACGACGACCTGCTCGTGCGGACCGCCGACGGCCGGCTGCGGACGATCGTCGTCGTCGACCTGCTGCAGGAGCTGGCGGGGCTGCACGAGCACCGCGCCGCGCACGACGAGCTGACCGGGCTGCTCAACCGCGCCGGGTTCGTCGACGAGGTGACCGCCGCGTACGACGGCGCCGCGCCGGTCGGCGCCGTGCTGTTCGTCGACCTCGACGACTTCAAGGCGGTCAACGACAGCCTCGGGCATCCCGCGGGCGACGTGCTCCTGCAGGACGTCGCGGGCCGCCTGAAGGACGCGTTCCGCACCGAGGACGTCGTCGCGCGGCTCGGCGGAGACGAGTTCGCCGTGCTCCTGCGCACGGCCACGCCCGAGACCGCGGAGCGCGCCGCCGACCGCGCGCTCCTCGCGCTCGCGCACCCGGTCGTCGTCGGCGCCGAGACGGTCCGCATCGGCGCCAGCGTCGGCATCGCGCTCGCGCACGACGCGGGCGACGCCGACGAGCTGCTGCGCAACGCCGACCTCGCGATGTACGACGCCAAGCAGTGCGGCAAGGGCCGGCCGGCGGCCTACCGCTCGGCGCTGCACGACCGGGCCCGCGCCCGGCTGGAGCTGCGCAGCGACCTGCCCGGCGCGATCGAACGCGGCGAGCTGCGCGTCCACTACCAGCCGGTCGTCGAGCTGGCGGGCGGCGGCGTCCGCGGCGTCGAGGCGCTGGTGCGGTGGGAGCACCCGCACCGCGGCCTGATCCCGCCGCTCGACTTCCTCCCGCTCGCCGAGCAGTCCGGCGCGATCATCGAGCTGGGCGCGTGGGTGCTCGACCAGGCGTGCGCGCAGGTCGCCGCGTGGGCCGACCGGGAGCTCGACCTCGCCGTCAACGTGTCGGTCGTCCAGCTCGAGGAGCCGGGCTTCGCGCAGCGCGTCTTGGAGATCACCGCCCGCCACGGCCTGCCGGTGGAGCGGCTCACGCTGGAGATCACCGAGTCCGCGTTCACACGCGAGACCGCGCTCGTCCTCGCGACGCTCGAGGAGCTGGCGGCCGCCGGGGTGACGCTCGCGATCGACGACTTCGGCACCGGCTACTCGTCGTTCAGCCGGCTCGACCGCCTGCCCGTCGGGATGCTGAAGATCGACCGCTCGTTCACCGCCCGCGCGACCCCGACGTCGAGCGGCGTCCTGCGCGGGCTCCTCGGGCTGGCCGAGGCGCTCGGGCTGCAGGTCCTGGTCGAGGGCGTCGAGACGAACGAGCAGGCGGCGCTCGTCAGTGCGCTCGGCGGGCGACTCGCACAGGGCTACCTGTTCTCGAAGCCGCTCCCGCCGGACGCGCTGAAGGCGATGCTCGCCGCGCCGCTCCCTACGTGAACTGCGCGCGCATGGCCGGGTCGACGTGCTCGGCCAGCTCGGGGTGGCGCTTGATGTAGGCGGCGGCGAACGGGCAGGTCGGGATCACCGTCTTGCCCTGCGCCTTCAGGTCGGCGAGCGCGCCGCGGACGAGCTCGCCGCCGAGGCCCTGCCCCTCGAAGCGGCCGTCGACCTCGGTGTGGGCGAGGATCACGCTGGCGCCTCCGGGGAGGAGGTCGATCCAGCCGGCGAGCTCGCCGTCGACGGCGAGCTCGTACCGGTTGCGGTCAGGATGGTGGGTGACGGTGCGGGGCACCGTCCCACTATGGCGCGCGCCGGACGGCGCGCCTCAGACGTCCCCGCGCGTCGTCCCGCCGTGCTCGCTCGCCTGCTTCTCGGCCTCCTCGCGGCCCGGGTGGTCGGGCGGGAGGTCGTGGGGCGTGATCTCGTCGTGCGCCTCGGGCGTGTCGCCCAGCGGGGTCTCGTCGTCGGGGGTCGCGGGCCCGAGCGGCTCGGAGTGCTTCCCGTCGTGCCGCGACTCGCGCTCATCGGGGTCAGGTGCCATACCGGGACACCTGCCCCGTCAGCGCCCCGTCCACACCGGTGCGCGCTTCTCGACGAAGGCCATGACGCCTTCGCGGACGTCCTCGGAGACCATGATCACGTTGCGCGCCTCGTCGCTGCGCCGCCAGGCGACGTCGTCGGGCATCCCGGTCGCCTCGAGCATCACCGCGCGCGACTCGCGCACGGCCAGTGGGGCGTTGACCGCGATCCGCTCGGCCAGCGCGAGCGCGCCGTCGAGCGCCTGGCCGGGGTCGGCGAGCACGTTGACGAGGCCGTGCCGGTGCGCGGCCTGGGCGTCGATCGGGTCGCCGGTCAGGGCCAGCTCCATCGCGACGTTCGCGGGCAGGCGGCGGCCGAGCCGGAACAGGCCGCCCGCCGCGGCGATGAGGCCGCGCTTGACCTCCGGGATGCCGAACGTGGCGCTGGTCGACGCGACGACGAGGTCGCAGGAGAGCACGAGCTCGGTGCCGCCCGCGAGCGCCGGCCCGTCGACCGCCGCGATGAGCGGCTTGGTGCGCTCGCGCTTGACCAGGCCGCCGAACCCACCGCGCTCCGTCGACAGCTCCGCCGCGCGCCCCGCGCCGATCGCCTTCAGGTCCGCGCCCGCGCAGAACACCGGCGGCGTACCGGTGAGGATCGCGACGCGCACGTCGTCCTCGGCCTCCACCCGGTCGATCGCGGCCTCGATGCCGGACGCGACCTCCGGCGAGACCGCGTTGCGCGCCTCGGGGCGGTCGATCGTGATGACGGCGCAGTGGCCGCGCAGCTCGTACTGAACGCTCATCCGCTTATCGTCCCGCAGATGGACTTCGAGCCGACCGCGCGCAGCAAGGACTTCGCGGAGCGCCTGACGGCGTTCATGGACGAGAAGGTCTACCCGGCCGAGAGCGTGTACGAGGAGCAGCTCGCCGCGTCCGGCGACCCGCACTTCGACCCGCCGGTGATGGAGGAGCTGAAGGAGGAGGCGCGGCGGCGCGGGCTGTGGAACCTGTTCCACCCCGACCCCGAGTACGGGCCGGGGCTGTCGAACGCCGAGTACGCGCCGCTGGCCGAGATCACCGGCCGCTCGTTCATCGCGCCGGAGGCGGTCAACTGCAACGCGCCCGACACGGGGAACATGGAGGTGCTGACGGAGTTCGGCACCGAGGCGCAGAAGGAGCGGTGGCTGCGGCCGCTGCTCGACGGCGACATCCGCAGCGCGTTCGCCATGACCGAGCCGGACGTCGCGTCGTCGGACGCGCGCAACGTGCAGCTGTCGATCGTGCGCGACGGCGACGAGTACGTCCTCAACGGGCGCAAGTGGTGGATCACGGGCGCGATGCGGGAGCGGTGCCGGATCTTCATCGTCATGGGCAAGACGGATCCGGACGGGCCGCCGCATCGGCAGCAGTCGATGATCCTCGTGCCGCGCGACACGCCGGGGCTGACGATCAAGCGCGGTCTGCCGGTGTTCGGCTACGTCGACCAGGAGGGGCACGCGGAGCTGCAGTTCTCGGACGTCCGGGTGCCCGCGGAGAACCTCATCGCCGGCGAGGGCGACGGGTTCCTCATCTCGCAGGCGCGGCTCGGGCCGGGGCGCATCCACCACTGCATGCGGACGATCGGCGCGGCCGAGCGGGCGGTGGAGCTGATGTGCGCAAGGGCCTCGTCGCGGGTGACGTTCGGGGCGCCGGTCGCGACACGTTCGAACGTCCAGGACTGGATCGCGGAGGCGCGGATCGACCTGGAGATGATCCGCCTGCTGACGCTGAAGACCGCGTGGCTGATGGACACCGTCGGCAACAAGCACGCGCGGACGGAGATCGCGGCGATCAAGGTCGCGGCGCCGAACGTCGCGCTGAAGATCATCGACCGCGCGATGCAGGTCCACGGCGGCGGCGGGATGAGCGACGACTTCCCGCTCGCGCGGATGTACGCGCACGTGCGCACGCTGCGGCTGGCCGACGGGCCGGACGAGGTGCACAAGATGACGATCGCGCGGCGCGAGCTGAAGCCGTACGCCCAGGACTGACCGGAGCGTCTGCCAGATTGAGGAGCGTGACGCCGCCGCTGCCCTTCGACCCCATCGACGAGGCGCAGCGCCAGTGGCGGTCGCACTGGCCGGACGCGCCGGTGCCGGCGATGGCGGCGGTCACGTCGATCATGCGCGCGCAGCAGATCCTGCTCGCGCGCCTCAACGAGCTGCTGCGCCCGTTCGACCTGACGTTCCCGCGCTACGAGGCGCTGATGCTGCTGCACTTCTCGTCCGCGGGCGCGCTGCCGCTGGGCAAGATGGGCGAGCGCCTCCAGGTCCACCGCACGTCGGTCACGAACATCGTCGACGGCCTGGAGAAGCTCGGCTACGCGGAGCGCTCACCCCACGAGTCCGACCGCCGCTCGTCGCTCGCGACGATCACCCCGCGCGGCCGCGAGGTCGCGATCGCCGCCACCGAAGCGATGCACGACGCCGGCTTCGGCATGGCCCCGCTCGGCGACGACGACCTCGGGGCGCTCTACGCGGTCCTCCGCGAGCTGCGGCGGGGCGCGGACGACTTCACCTGACCACCGAGAACGTTTCCCTGCAGGGAACACGAGCGAGGTATCGTATCCCTGTAGGGACACGATGTCAGCTGCGCGCGCATACTCCCGCACCGTCCGCCACGCCTGCGAGCTGCTCGGCGCGCAGATCCGGCAGGGCCGCCTGGAACGCCGCTGGCCGATCCGCGAGCTGGCCGAGCGCGCCGGCGTGACCCCTCGGACCGTCGTCCGCGCCGAGAAGGGCGATCCGACCGTCGGGATCGGCATCTGCTTCGACCTCGCGGTCCTCTGTGGCGTCCCGCTGTTCGGCACCGACCGTGCAGGGCTCGAGCGTGAGCTGCTCAGGAGCCGCGACCGACTCACGCTGCTGCCGTCCGCCGCTCGCCCGCGCCCAGCAGAGGCCGACGATGACTTCTGACCCGATCGGCTCCGACCGCGCGTTCGTGTGGATCTGGCTTCCGGGTGCCGGCCAGCCCACGCTGTGCGGGCGTCTCGATCGGTTGGAGCCGGACGGGAGGATGGGGTTCCGGTACGCGCGCACGTACTTGGAGCGCGACGACGCGATCAGCGTCTATCTGCCTGAGCTCCCCCTCCGGCCAGGGCTGATCGAACCGGCCGCCGAGCTGTCGGCGCCCGGGTGCATCCTGGACGCGGGGCCGGATGCCTGGGGTCAGCGGATCATCCTCGACCGGCTCACCGGCCAGCACGGTCGCGGCGCGGATCCGGGCGGGCTCAACGCGTTGACGTACCTGCTCGCCGGCGACTCGGACCGGACCGGGAACCTGGACTTCACCTCCTCGTCGGAGGTGTACGTACCCCGGCGAGCGGGACAGGCGACCCTCGACGACCTGCGTCAGGCCACGGAGCGGATCGAGGCGGGGGAGATGATCCCGGCCCAGCTCGAGGACGCGTTGCTCCGGGGCACCTCCATCGGTGGCGCTCGGCCCAAGGCGCTGCTCGACGACGGCGAGCGGCGACTCATCGCCAAGTTCTCGTCGAGCAGCGACACCATGCCCGTGGTCCAAGCGGAGTACGTCGCGATGACGCTCGCCGCCCGCGCCGGGATCGCCGCCGCGCCGGTGGAGCTCGCCACGTCGGCGGGCAAGCGTGCGCTCCTCGTCGAGCGCTTCGATCGGATCCCGGGCACCGACCAGCGCCGAGCCATCGTGTCGGCGTTGACCATCCTCGGCCTCGGCGAGCTGATCGCGCGGTACGCCAGCTACGCCGAGCTGGCGCAGCACATCCGCGAGCGCTTCGCCGCGCCGCAGGCGAACCTGCGTGAGCTGTTCAGCCGGATCACCTTCAACGTCCTCGTCTCGAACATCGATGACCACGCCCGGAACCACGCGGCGTTCTGGGACGGAGAGCAGCTCACGCTCACGCCCGCCTACGACATCTGCCCGCAGCAGCGGACCGGGCACACCGCCGAGCAGGCCATGTTCATCGGGGACGAGCGCGACGGCTTCAAGGCGAGCGAGGTCGCCGGGTGCGTCGCGCGGGCGCGGCTGTACCAGCTGAGCGAGGGCGAGGCGGCGGAGATCGTCGACCATCAGATCGACACGATCGTCCAGGGCTGGCACGACGTCTGCGACGAGGCCGGGCTCACCGCCACCCAGCGGCGCGCGCTCTGGGGTCGTCAGTTCCTCAACCCCGGCAGCCTCGTCGACTGGCGCGAGCCGATCGCCGAGCCCACGCGCAGCTGAACCGGTCCGCGCCTACTTGAGCTTGGTGGCCGGCGCGTAGGGGATCCACACGTGGAAGGTCGTGCGGCCCGGCTCGGAGTCGACGGTGAGGGAGCCGCCGTGGCGGTCGACGACGATCTGGCGGGCCGTGGACAGGCCGAGGCCGGTCCCCTGGCCGACCTCCTTCGTCGTGAAGAAGGGGTCGAAGATCCGCTCCTTGACGTCGGCGGGGATGCCCGGGCCGTCGTCGCTCAGCTCGACCAGGACGCAGCCGCCGTCCTCGCGCGTGGTGATCGTGATCGTGCCCGTCTCGCCGAGGGCGGAGATGGCGTTGTCGATCAGGTTCGTCCACACCTGGTTGAGCTCGGAGCCCATGACCGTGACCTTCGGCAGCGACTTGTCGTAGTGGCGCTCCACCGCGATGCTCGTGTGCTTGAGCTTGTGGCCCATGACCTTGAGCGTCGTCTCGAGGCCCTCGTGGACGTCGGCCTCGACGAGCCCGCCGCGGTCCATGTACGCGTAGGACTTGATGGCGCCGACGAGGTCGGACATCCGCGCGGTCGACTCCTGCAGCTCGTCCGCCAGCCCGCGCACGGTGAGCGTCGCCGCGACCCACCCGAGCGCCGCGCCGGTCGCGTCGCCCGCCGCCGCAGCGACGCGGTCGACCCACGCGACGTCCACGCCTGCGGCCACGAGCGGCTCGACGAGCGTCCAGGGCTCGGGGACGCCGAGGTCCTCCATCCGGTCGAGCAGGTCGTCCTCGGCGTCCGCCGCCGCGAGCGCGTCGTGGACGTCCTGCGTCTCGGCGCTCGCGACCGCCTCCTGCTGCAGCTCGACGAGCACCGCCGCGTCCGCGCGCTCCATCCCCGCGTTGACGAACGAGGCCACCGCGCCGGTGACGACGTCGACCGCCTCGGCCATCTGCGCGGCCGCCCGCCGCGCCGCCGCCGCCGGGTTGTTGAGCTCGTGGGCGAGGCCGGCGGCCATCGTGCCGAGCGACGTGAGCCGCTCACGCCGGCCCTCGATGCCCGCGAGCGTCCGCGTGACGGGGCCGACGAGCTCCATGATCCGCGCGTGCACGGTCGGGTGCGCGAGCGTCAGGCGCGTGAAGTCCTCCCGCCCGATCGTCCCGACGCGGGCATCGCTCGCCGCGAGGATCCGCGCGTCGACCGCGGTGCCGGTGAGGGCGGCGACCGCGCCCATGAAGCCCGGCGCCTCCATCCGGCCGATCATCTCGACGTTCTCGCCCTGCACGACCATCGTCTGCGCCGTGCCCTCCATCAGGAGGTAGACGTCGGACGGCTCGCCCTGCTCGACCAGCACCGTCCCGGCGGCCACGTCGCGCACGTGCACGACCTCCGCCCACGGCGCCAGCTGCTCCTCCGTCAACGTCCGGAAGAGCGTGAACGGCAGCAGCTCGCGCGGCTCGGGGTGCACCGGGGTCACGCCTCGGCCAGGTACTCGTGGATGAGCGAGACGGCCATCGAGCCCTCGCCGACCGCGCTCGCGACGCGCTTGATCGAGCGGGACCGCACGTCGCCCGCGACGAACACGCCGGGGACGGACGTCTCGAGCGAGAACGGGTCGCGCTTGAGCGGCCAGCCGTCGCTCTTGGCGTCGAGGCCGGAGAGCACGAAGCCGTGGTCGTCGCGCGCGACGACGCCGTCGAGCCAGTCGGTCCGCGGCGCCGCGCCGATGAAGACGAAGCACGCGTCGGCGTCCAGGCGCGCCTCGGTCCCGTCGCCGTCGCGCACGGTCAGGCAGCGCAGGTGGCCCTCGCGGCCTTCGGCCTGGGTCGCCGTCCAGCCCGTGCGCACGTCGATGTTCGGCCGGTCGGCGATCTGCTCGATGAGGTACTGCGACATCGACTTCGCCAGCGGCGAGCGGGTGAGCATCGTGACCTGCCGCGCGTAGCCGCTGAAGTAGACGGCGGCCTGGCCGGCGGAGTTCGCGCCGCCGATCACCACGACGTGCTGGTCGGTGCACGAGCGCGCCTCGGTCAGCGCCGCGCCGTAGTAGATGCCGGCGCCGGTCAGCTCGGCGAAGCCGGGCACCTGGAGCTGGTTGTAGGAGACGCCCGACGCGACGAGCACGGAGGTGGCGGAGAGCGTGGTGCCGCCGCTCAGCTCGACCAGCCGGCCGGCGCCCTCGACGCGCAGCTTGACCGCGTCCTGGACGGTGAGCAGCTCGGCGCCGAGGCGGCGCGCCTGGTCGGTCGAGCGGCGTGCGAGGTCGGAGCCCGACAGGCCCATCGGGAAGCCGAGGTAGTTCTCGATGCGGCTGCTCATGCCCGCCTGGCCGCCGGGCGCCTCGCGCTCGACCATCAGCGTGCGCAGCCCCTCGGACGCGCCGTAGACCGCTGCGGCCAGGCCGGCGGGGCCGCCGCCGACGATGACGAGGTCGTAGTGGTCCTGGGTCGGCTGGCTCGCCACGCCGAGGCGCTCGGCCAGCTCCAGGACGCTCGGGCGGTCGAGCACGCCGCCGTCCTCCAGCAGGACGACCGGCAGCCGCTCGCGGTCCAGCCCGACGACGTCGAGCAGCTCGCGCGCCTCGCCGTCGCGCTCAACGTCGAGCCACCGGGCGGGCACGCGGTTGCGGGCGAGGAAGTCGCGCAGGTCGTGCGACTCCTTGGAGAAGCGGTGGCCGATCACGCGGACGCCGCCGGCCTCCAGCGCGGCGCCGGACTCCCAGGTGGTGAGGAGGTCCTCGACGATCGGGAAGAGCTGCTCCTCCGGCGGGTCCCACGGCTTGAGGAGGTAGTAGTCGAGCGCGACGTCGTTGATCGCGGAGATCGCCGCCTCGGTGTCGGCGTAGGCGGTCAGGAGCACGCGCTTGGCGTCGGGGACGAGCTTGCGCGCCTCGACGAGGTAGTCGGTGCCGGACATGCCGGGCATGCGCTGGTCGGCGATGAGGAGCGCGACCTGGTCGCCGCGCGTGCGGAGCTCCTTGAGCAGGTCGAGCGCCTGCTGCCCGGAGCCGGCGCGGAGGATGCGGTACCGCTCGCCGAACCCGCGCCGCAGATCACGGGCGACGGCGGCCAGGACGGCCGGCTCGTCGTCGACGGCGAGGATCGCGGGGCGGCGTTCGCGTTCGGGGGTGGTGGCTGCCATGCGCGAGCCACTGTTCCACACGTGTCCAGCGACGGCGCGCGCGTGGCGCGCGTGCGCACGTGCGGGGGCGGGGGTTGCGCGACGCGCAAGGATGGAGGCATGCCGCGTTGCACGCACCTCGACCACGTCCACGTCACCGAGCTCCCCGAGTCCATCGCCGGCTGCGAGGAGTGCCTCGCGTCCGGCGGCAAGTGGCTCCACCTGCGCATCTGCCTCGAGTGCGGCCACGTCGGGTGCTGCGACGACTCCCCCAACAAGCACGCCACCGCCCACGCGCGCTCCACCGACCACCCCATCGTCCGCTCCGTCGAGCCCGGCGAGCAGTGGTCGTGGTGCTACGTCGATGAGGCCGGCTTCATCCTCGACACCGTCCACGGCGCGCCGCGCATCCCGCCGTCGCCGCTGGCGCAGGAGTGGGGCATGGCCTGACGGCGCTCCGGGGGTGGTTGTCCCGAGCGGGACAACGTCAGGTCGATCGCCGGCTCGTGAGCCGGAGTTGTCCCGAGCGGGACAGTACGCGTTGTCATCGGGCCGTGGGGCTGGGTATTGTCCCGAGCGGGAAAATGACGACCGAGTTCGAGACCCCCGAGGAGCTGGGCACGGCGCTGCGCCGGACACGGCAGGCGCGCGACCTGCGGCTGGAGGACGTCGCCGCGGCGGCCGGCGTGGGCGTCCGCTTCCTGAGCGAGCTCGAGCGCGGCAAGGAGACCGCCCGGCTCGCAGAGACGCTCCGCGTCGTGCAGGCCCTCGGCCTGTCGCTCTGGCTGGACGATCCGCTTGGCTGACCGCGCGCTCGACGTGTGGTGCTTCGGCGCGCGCGCCGGGCAGCTCGTCGACGGGCAGGACGCGCTGTCGTTCGCGTACGCAGAGCCGTGGGTCGCGGCCGGCCACCCGCCGCTCTCGCAGGCGCTCCCGCTCACCGGCGACTTCGCCCCGGAGGCGGTCGCGGCGTTCTTCGGCGGGCTCCTCCCGGAGGGCACGCCGCGCGAGACGCTCGCGCGGCAGCTCGGCGTCAGCGCGAACAACGACTTCAGCCTGCTCGCCGCGATCGGCGGGGACACCGCAGGCGCCGTGAGTCTCACCGAGCCCGGCGCAGGGCCGCCCGGCGGCGACGGCGACGTCGAGTGGCTCACCGACGAGGAGCTCGCCCGCGAGATCGAGGAGCTCCCGCAGCGGCCGATGCACGCGGACGAGGACGGCGAGTACCGGCTGTCGCTCGCCGGCGCGCAGGACAAGCTGCCGGTCGTCGTCGGCGCCGACGGGCGCGTCGGCCTGACGACCGGCCGCACGCCCTCGACGCACGTCATGAAGACGCCGATCGCACGCCTCGACGACACGGTCGTCAACGAGGCGATGTGCCTCGACGTCGGGCGGCGGCTCGGCATGGCCGTCGTCGACGCGACCCCGCGCGCGGCGGCCGGGCGGGAGTGCCTGCTCGTCCGCCGGTACGACCGCGCGACGGCGGACGACGGCGCGGTCACGCGACTCCACCAGGAGGACTTCTGCCAGGCGCTCGGGGTGCCCACCGCGCGCAAGTACGAGGCCGAGGGCGGGCCGTCGCTCCCGGACTGCTTCGCCCTGCTGCGCCGGGCGAGCGCGGTGCCCGCCCGCGAGACGCTCGCGCTGCTGGACTCGGTGGCGCTGAGCTTCCTCGTCGGCAACCACGACGCGCATGCGAAGAACTTCTCGCTCCTGTACGCGCCCGGAAGCGCGCGCGCCGCGCCGCACTGGCGCCGGCCTACGACGTCCTGTGCACTGCCGCGTACTGGAAGACGCACAAGCTGACGCGCAAGATGGCGATGCGCATCGGGACGGAGTACCGGCCCGACTACGTGCGCGCGCGGCACCTCGACCGGCTCCTCTCCGACGCCGGGCTCGGCGCCGCCGCGGCGAAGCGGCGCCTGCGCGGGCTGGCGGCGCGGGCGCCCGACGCCGCACGGGACGCGCGTCAGGCGCTCGCGGACGGCGGGTGGGATCGACCGGTGCTCACGCGGGTCGTCGAGGCCGTCGACCAGCGTGCCGAGTGGCTCGCCGCGGCCGCCGCACCCGGTCCGCGCACGCGCTAGGCGGCCGGCAGCTCGGGGACCGCTGCCCGCAGGCGCTGCGTGTAGGGGTGCTGCGGGTCGTCGAGGAGCTGCGCGGTCTCTCCCGCCTCGACGACCTCGCCGTCGGCCAGGACGATCGACCGCTCGCAGAGCCGGTCGACGACCGCGAGGTTGTGCGAGATGAGGACGTAGGCGAGCTGGCGCTCGTCGCGGAGCCGCTCGATCAGCTCGAGGATGCGCGCCTGCACCGTGACGTCGAGCGCGGACGTCGGCTCGTCGAGGACGAGCAGGCGCGGCTCGACCGCCAGCGCCCGCGCGATGACCGCCCGCTGGCGCTGGCCGCCCGAGAGCTGGTGCGGGTAGCGGTCCGCGAGCGCCGGGTCGAGCCCGACCTCCTCCATCAGCCGCGCCACGCGCGCCGGCCGCTCGGCCTTCGCGACGATCTTGTGCGCACCAAGCCCCTCCCCGATCGACGCACCCACGCGCATGCGCGGGTTGAGCGCCTCCGAGCCGTCCTGCGCGACGATCTGCACCTGGCGGCGGAACGCCTTCAGCGCGTCCCCGCGCAGCCCCGGCACGGACGCGCCGTCGAACGTCACCGACCCGGAGGACGGCGCCACGAGCCCGAGCACCGCCCGTGCGATCGTCGTCTTGCCCGCGCCGGACTCGCCGATCAGCCCCAGGCCGAACGGCCCGGCCGGCACGTCGAAGGACACGTCGCGCACGACGGCGCGGTCGCCGTAGGTGACGGTGAGGCCGGTCACGGAGAGGAGCGTCATGCCGCGCTCCTCCGACGCGTGCCGCCGATGACGGGCACGGCGGCCACGAGCTCGCGCGTGTACTCGGACGACGGCGCGGTGAGCACCTCGCGCGTCGGGCCCTGCTCGACCACCTCACCGGAGCGCATCACGACGAGCCGGTCGGCGTACCGGCCGAGCACCGCGAGGTCGTGGGAGACGAGCAGGATCGCCGTGCCGTGCTCCTCGCGCAGGCGGTTCAGCGTCTCCAGCACCTCGGCCTGCACCGTCACGTCGAGCGCGCTCGTCGGCTCGTCGGCGAGCAGCACCTCCGCGCGCATCGCGACGGCCAGCGCGATCGCGAACCGCTGCGCCTGCCCGCCGGACACCTGGTGCGGGTAGCGGCGCAGCAGCTCGCTGTCGAGCCGCACGTCCGCCAGCGCCGCGGCGCAGCGGGCGTCGGCGTCGGCCTTCTCGATGCCGTGCGTCGCCAGCGTGCGCTCCATCAGCTTGCCCAGCCGCATCGTGGGGTTCAGCGAGCCGCGCGGCGACTGGAGCACCATCGCGATCCGCCGCCCGCGCAGGTCGAGCAGCTCCTTCTCGGGGAGCCCGAGCAGCTCGCGGCCGCCGAGCGTGATCGAGCCGCTCACCGTCGCGCCGAGCGCCGGCGCGAGGCCGAGGATCGCCATCGACGTCATCGACTTGCCCGAGCCGCTCTCGCCCGCCAGTCCGACGAGCTCGCCGGCCGCGAGGTCGAGCGCGGGCACCGAGGCGACGACGCGCTCGCCGAACGCCACGCGGAGGTTGCGGACGGCGATCACCGCGCCGCCACCTTCCGCGGATCGAGCACGGTGCGCAGCCCGTCGCCGAGCAGGTTGAACGCGAGCGCCATGATCACGATCGCGACACCCGGCGCGACCGGGAACCACCAGTTCGTCGCCAGCAGCCCCTGGCCCTGCGACACCATCAGGCCCCACTCGGCCGTCGGGTCCTGCGCGCCGAGGCCGAGGAACGACAGCGCGGCGGCGGTGATGATGATGCCGCCGACGTCCAGCGACGCCTGCACGAGCACCGGCGTGGTCGCGTTGGGGAGCACGTGCCGCGCGAGGATGCGCCGCTGCGAGACGCCCAGCGCCCGCGCGGCCTCGACGTACCCGCGGTCGCGGATCGCCACCGCGCTGCCCCGCGCGAGCCGCGCGTACCACGGCCACCACGTCACGGCGATCGCGATCGTCGCGTTCCCCACGCTCGGGGTCAGCACCGCCGCCAGCGCGAGCGACAGCAGCAGCGCCGGGAAGGCGAGGAAGATGTCGGTGACGCGCATGATCACGTCGTCGACCCAGCCGCCGACGTAGCCGGCGATCAGGCCGAGCGGCACGCCGATCGCCACCGCGAGCAGCAGCACCGACGCCGCGATGCGCAACGACGTCCGCGCCCCGTAGAGCACGCGCGTCAGCACGTCGCGGCCGAGCTGGTCGGTGCCGAGCAGGTGCGTCGACGAGGGGTGCGCGAGCGCGTTCTCGGGGTGCGTCGCCGAGCCGGCGTCGGCGGGATGCGGCGCGATGACGGGCGCGAAGAGGGCGATGAGGATCAGCAGGAGGGCGAGCGCCGCCCCGACCGCGGCGAAGCGGTTGCCCCGCACCGCCGCGAGGAGGCGGCGGCCGCGCGGGGCGGCGGCGACGGGCTCGACGGGGACGGCGCTCATCGCAGCGAGATCCGGGGATCGAGCCACGCCTGGACCAGGTCGACGGCGAGGTTGACGACGACGTAGACGATCCCGATGAAGACCGTCACGCCGATGATGGCCGGCACGTCGAGCGCGCGGATCGACGCCACCGCGTACGAGCCGAGCCCCGGCCAGTTGTAGATCGACTCGACGAGGAACGTGTTCACCAGCGCGTACGCGAACACGAGCGCGACGATCGACACGACGGGGTTGAGCGCCGGCCGCAGCGCGAGGCGCCCGACGATCACCCGCTCGGAGAAGCCCAGCGCCCGCGCCATCCGGACGTGGTCCTCGCCCAGCTCCTGCAGCAGCGACGCGCGCGTCATCTGCGCGATCACGCCCGTCGGGTAGGCGGCGACCGCCAGGCACGGCAGCACGAGGTGGTGCAGCGCGCTCCCCAGCATCGCCCAGTTGCCGGTGATGAGCGCGTCGACCACCGTCATGTTCGTGAAGACCGTGAGCGGGTGCGTGTAGTCCAGCTCCGGGTCGTACTCGCCGGCCACCGGGAAGAGGTCGAGCTGGCGGAAGAGGATCAGCTGGAGGAGCAGCGCCAGCAGGAACGTCGGCGCGCTCACCAGCAGCATCGAGCCGACCCGCACCGTCCCGTCGATCCACCCGCCACGGCGCGCCGCGAGCACGCCGAGCGGGACGCCGACCAGGATCGCCAGCAGCAGCGCGGCGCCGACCAGCTCGAGCGTCGGCGGGATGACGCGGCCGAGGTCCTCCAGCACGGGCTGCTTGGTGTGCAGCGCCGTGCCCCAGTCCCCGGTCACGATCCCGACCGCGTAGTCGCCGAGCTGCGCGAGCGCCGGCTTGTCGAGGCCCAGCTCCTCCCGCACCGCCTCCAGCTCCTCGGCCCCCGCGCGCGGTCCGGCGTAGGCGACCGCCGGGTCGCCCGGCACCAGCCGGGCGACCGCGAACGTGAGGACGACGACGCCCGCCAGCACGACGAGCGACTGGAGCAGGCGGCGGAGGACGAACCGGGCCATCGGTCGATCAGCCCTTGCGCGTCAGCCCGTGGACGAAGACGACGTTCGCGTAGGCCGGGTTGTCGACGTAGCCGTCGAACTCGTCGCGGTACGCCCGCTGGTACTGCTGGACGCCGAGGAACATGCCGGCCGCCTGGTCGACGATCCGCTTCTGCGCCGCCTTGTACGCCGCGTCGGCCGCCGTGCGGTCGGTCGCGGTCAGCTCCTGGAGGCCGTCGATCTCCTTGTCGAGCGTCGCGTCCTTCAGGTAGCTCATGTTGAAGTACGGCGGGTCGGCGCTGTGCCAGACCGACGTGAACCAGGAGAACGGGTCGGCGTAGTCCGGGAACCAGTACATCGCGAAGATGTCCTGGCGCTTGGACGGGTCCTTCGCCTTGCCGCGGTTCCACTGGCTCGTCCACTCCAGCGGCGACACCTTCAGGTCGACGTTGAGCGGCGTCAGCTTGCTCTTGAGCAGCGAGGCGAACAGCGCCAGGTCGTCGTCGCCCGCCGCGTGCGTGAGCGTCAGCGTGAGCTTCTTGCCGCCGGGGCCGTAGCCGGCCTCCTGCAAGAGCGCCTCGGCCTTCGCCAGGTCCTGCTTCTGCGTCAGCGCCGGGTCGTAGCCGAGCAGCCCCTCGGGGATCGTGCCCGACGCACGCACCTGGCTGCCCTTCAGCGCGGAGATGTAGCCGTCGTAGTCCATCGCGGCCACGACGGCCTGGCGGAGCTCGAGGTCCTTCAGCGGCCCGGACTCGGTGTTGAGGAACCCGATCAGGTTCTGGAACGACGGCGCCTCGGAGGTCACGATGCCGTCCTGCGCCTTGACCTGCCCGAGCAGCTGCGGCGTGAGGCGCTGCACGAACGTCGCGTCGCCGGACTCGAGCAGCTGCGCGGCGGTGGTGTCCTGCGGCACCGCGCGGAAGACGACGCGGGTGTACTTCGCGCCCTCCCAGCCGCCCCAGTAGCCGTCGAACTTCTTCAGGCGCAGCTCGACCTCCTGGCCCTTGTTCCACTGGTCGAGCTGGTACGGGCCGGTGCCCGCCTCGTTGCCCTCCTCGAACCACTTCGCGCTCGCCTTCTTGCCCTTCGGCGCGGCGGAGACGTCGTAGATGTAGGCGGCGTACGCGGACGACGCGATGAGGTCGAGCGGCGCGGCGTACTTGAGCTTGAAGACGAGCGTGCGGTCGTCCGGCGTCGCGATCGAGTCGACCGCGCCCCAGATGTAGGCGGCGCCCTCGTTGATGTCGATCGTACGCTCGATCGCGGCCTTGGCGGCCTTCGCGTCGAGGGCCTTGCCGGTGTGGAACGTGACGCCCTCGCGGAGGGTGAACGTCCACGTCTTGCCGTCCTCGGACGACTCCCACTTCTCGGCGAGCAGCGGCTCGGCCTTCTCCGTCTGCTGGTTCCAGCGGACGAGCTGCTCATAGATGTTGTTCATGGCCGTGACCTCGTTGGAGTACGAGGACGCCGGGTCCCAGCCGACCATGATCGTGTTGTTGTCGACGTAGGTGAACGTCGCGTCGCCCGAGGTGCCCGCGGCGGGCGTGCCGCCGTCGCCGCTCGCGCTGGCGGGCTCGCGCTTCTCGCCGCATCCGGCGGCGGCGAGCGCGGCCACCGCGGCCAGCACTCCGATCCTGCTCGTCAGTCTCAACGCTGCTCCTCTTCCTACGGACCGCCTACAGGCGGCTCAGCGGCCCCACGGCCTTGACTCGGAGGCGGACGGTGGGCTCCGTCAGGTACGCCAACGGGACCTCCTCCAGCTCCACGATCTCGATCGACCCGACGTCCGCGCCGGCCTCGACGGCCCGCTGGCGCGCACGCTCCTGCGCCTGCTCCAGGACCGCCTCGCGGTCCGGCCCGACCTTCACGACCTCCTCCCAGCGACCGCTCACCTGCGCGATCGCGGCCCCCACGGCGTTCGCGACGTCGTGGTGGTCGGGACGGAGGACCTCCGACACGCCGGGCAGCGTGTCCGGGACGAGGAAGCTGCCGCCGCCGACGACGACCAGCGGCTGGTCGGCGCGGGCCGTCTTGGCCCGGTCGACCGCGCCGGCGATGACGCCGTCGGCGATGGCCATGGCCCGCGCGAGCGCGTCGCCGTGGCCGTTCACCCGCGCCCCGTCGCCGACCGTCCCGCGGCCGCCGTGGACGGCCGCGTCGGTGAGCGTCGGGACGTCGCCGCCGAAGACGAGCGCGCGGTCGGGCAGCGCGTAGCCGACCGACTGCGGTCCGACCGTCGCGCCGCCGGGGCCGACGATCGAGCCGCCGCCGATGGCGACCGCGACGACGTCGGGCATGCGGAAGTTCGTGCGGATGCCGCCGATCTCGACCGCCGCGGCCGACTCGCGCGGGAAGCCGTTGACGAGCACGCCGACGTCGGTCGAGGTGCCGCCGACGTCGGCCACGAGCGCGTCGCTGACGTTCGCCAGGAACGCCGCGCCACGGATCGAGTTGGCCGGGCCGGAGCCGATCGTCAGGACCGGGTGGCGGACCGCGTAGTCGAGCGACATCAGCGTGCCGTCGTTCTGCGCGAACAGCACGGCGGCGCCCTCCAGGCCGTGCGCGGCCAGCGCGGAGTCGAGCGCGTGGGCGACGTCGCGGGCGACGCCGGTGAGCGTCGCGTTGAGCACGGTCGCGTTCTCGCGCTCGATCAGGCCGAGCGTGCCGATGTCGTGGCTGAGCGACACGTCCACGTCGCCGAGGACCTCGCGGGCGAGGGCGCCGGCCTCCAGCTCGTGCTCCGGCGTCGCGGGCGCGAACGCGGACGTGATCGCCACCGCGTCGACCTGGCCGGCGAGCGGCGCGAGGAAGCGCGTGATCGCCTCGCGGTCGAGCGGCGCCATCTCGCGCCCGTCCAGCTCGTGCCCGCCGCCGACGATCGCCTCGCCGGCGCTGACCGCCGCGCGCAGGTCGGCGGGCCAGTCGAGCAGCGGGCGGACGGCCATCGTCGCGGGCGCGGCGAGGCGCAGGACGGCGACCCGGTGGAGGTTGCGGCGCTCCAGCACGGCGTTCGTCGCGTGCGTCGTGCCGAGCATGACGTGCGAGACGCGCGCGGGATCGACGCTCCCCGCGGCCAGCACCTGGCCGATCGCCGCGGTGACGCCGCCGGTGACGTCCGCGGTCGTCGGGGCCTTCGTCTTGGCGACGAGCCGGTCGCTCGCGTCGAGCACCACCGCGTCGGTGTGGGTACCGCCGACGTCGATGCCGAGGCGCAGGTCAGGCATGCAGCGCCTCCACCCGGACGTAGTCGAAGTCGTAGCCGAACGCGCCCGGGCCGACGGTCTCCAGGCCGCGCGGCGTCCGCCAGATCGGGTCGCAGGGGAACGCGAGCACGCTGACCCGGCGGCCGTAGCGCAGCAGCTCGGTCGGGACCGCGTCGCCGGTCTGGGTGTCGACGACCGTGATCAGGTCGGGCACGCACGCGACGACCTCGCCGTCCTCGAACGCGGCCAGGTTCTCGTTCTGGATCTCCAGCCGCAGCAGCCGGCCGGCCTGCGCGCCGACGCCCTCGATCGCCACGCTGCCGCGCACGAAGCCGCCGCGCGTGGTGCGCTCGACGTCGACGATCTTGCCGGTGAGCAGGCGGTACGCGCCGAGCTCGTCGACCAGCGCGTCGACCGGCTCGCGCAACGCGTCCTCCAGCGCGCGGCCGATCGCGATGGCCCGCGAGACGCTGCCCTCGACGACCGCGCCGGGAACTTGCTGGACGTCAAGCAGGTAGTCGGCCATCAGCGCGGTGCCGCCGAACGCGACCGTGATCGAGCGCGCGATGCGCTCGGCCCACGGCCCGCTCGTGGCGCGCAGCGTGACGACGTTCCCGCCCGCGTCGGTGACGACGATCGCGTCGGGCTCGATCCCTGCCACGTGCTGGGAGACCATGTGGACCTCGGGGAACGCGCGGCCCATCGAGTCCGCGTCGAGCAGCGGGACGCCGAGCTTGGCGGCGAACGCGACCGGCTCCACGCCGTTCGAGCCGCCGATCTCGGACGCCATGATCGCGACGACCTCCTTGCCGAGCTTCTGCTCGACGTGGTCGCGCAGCCGCACGGGCTCGGCGCCGTTGGGGAGCTTCTCGAGTGCCACGGTCGGCGCGCCGACCGCGCCGAGCGGCATGACGATGCCGTGATCGGGCAGCTCGTCGACCGTGATGAGCGGCACCGGCCCGAGCTCCTCCAGCGCCTGCCGCGCGATGAGGTGGCCGACGTACGAGTCGCCGCCTCCGCCCGTGCCGAGGATCGCGCAGCCGCGGGCCAGCGCGGGCACGTGCTCGACGGTGACGTGGGTGATGCGGTCGGCCATCGGGTCGCGCCTAGACCTCGTCGCCGAACGCGTGCGGGTAGTCGGCGCGCGCCTGCGCCTCGGACACGTAGCCCTCGCGGACGTCGCGGCGCACGGCCTCGGGGTCGCGCTCGGCCGGCGGGCCGTAGCCGCCTCCGCCGCCGGTGTGCAGGTGCACGCGCGAGCCCTTCGGGACGGCGAGCCGGGTGGCCTTGGAGTGCCAGGTCGCCTCGCCGTCGGGGCGGACGAGCTGCATCGCGTTCGCGCGCCCCTCCTGGCCGCCCTCCAGGCCCCACGGGGCGTTCTTCGTCCGCTCCAGCGCGGACGTCAGCCACATGTCCTCGAGCGTGAGGAACGTGAAGTCGACGCCCAGGCCGCCGCGGTAGCGGCCCGCGCCGCCGGAGTCCTGCGCCAGCTCGACGCGCTCGAGCAGCCACGGCGTCTTGGCCTCCCACACCTCGGTCGAGGTGAAGCGCGTGGCCGCCTCGGAGATGTGCATGAGCGACGAGCCGCCGTCGCCGCGCGCGTGCGCGCCCTGGCCGATCGGGTGCGGGGAGCCGTCGGTCCACGGCTCGCCGGTCGCCTCGCGGTTGCCCCACCAGACGAGCGCGCAGATGTCGCCGCCGCTCGACGCCGGGACCGCGTCGGGCATCGCCTCGGCGATCGCCTGGTAGATCGCCTCGATCGCCTGGTCGCCGGCCCAGCCGTAGAGGAAGCACGGCGCGGGCGGCTCGGGGTGGAAGAGCGTGCCGGGCCGCGTGACGACCTCGATCGCGCGGAAGTGGCCCTCGTTGGGCGCCTCGCCGCCGCCGGCCAGCATCGTGATCGCGATGCGGCTCGCGCTCACGGTCGACGGCACCGGGCAGTTGATCGGGCCGGTCTGCTCGGGCGGCGCGCCGGAGTAGTCGAGCCGGACGGTGTCGCCCTGGACCTCGACGACGACCTCGAACGGGACCGGGTCGTCGCTGATGCCGTCCGAGTCCATCTCGCCGCGGCCGACGTAGCGCCCGTCGGGGAGCTTGGTGAACCAGTCCCGGACCACCGCCTCGCCGTGGTCGTACATGCGCGCGACGCACTCGCGGAACGTCTCCAGCCCGTAGCGCTCGACGACGCGGGTGAGCGCCGCGGCGCCGGTGCGCACGCCGACGACCAACGCGTTGATGTCGCCCGCGACCATCTTCGGGACGCGCGAGTTCGCGGTCGCCATGCGGAAGATGTCGGAGACCAGGCGGCCGCGCGAGAAGAGCTTGACGCCGGGGAAGATCGTCCCCTCCTGGAACACGTCGACCGTGTCGGTGGAGTACGGGTCCTTGCCGCCGATGTCGAGCCAGTGCGCCTTGATCGCCGCGTAGCCGATGAGCTCCTCGTCGTCGAGGAAGATCGGCATGACCGTCGCGGCGTCCTGCGGGTGCGAGCCCGTGCCGTAGGGGACGTTGTAGAGGATGATGTCGCCCGGCTCGAGCGCCTCGGGCCCGCCGACCGCCTCGACCGCGCCCTCGACGCAGAAGCTCATCGTGCCGAGGAAGACCGGCAGCGTGGGCGCCTGCGCGAGCAGCGCCATGTCCTTGTCGTAGAGCGCCGCGGCGAAGTCGAGCACCTCGTAGATCACCGGCGAGAACGACGTCCGCACCAGCGAGCGCTTCATCTGGTCGGCGGCCGCGTTGAGCCCCTGGCGGACGATCTCGGTGGTGATCGGGTCCGCGTCGGCGACGCCGGTCGACGCGCCGACGCCGGCGCGGTGCACGACGGTCAGGTCGCTGCTCATGCGAGCTCCCTCCGCTCCAGGATCAGGTGGCCGGTGTCGTGGGCGCGTGCGGCCCAGCCGGCGTCGAGGTACGTGGTGGTCGTCGGCTCGCGGACGATCGCCGGGCCCGCGACGGTGTCGCCGGGCGCGATCGTGGCGCGGTCGACGACCGCGAACTCCGTGCGCTCCTGCCGCGTGAACGACCATGCGCTCGTGGTCTGCGCGGCGGTGCCGTCGGGGGCGGGCGCGGCCGGGGCGGCCTCCCCGCGCTCGAGCGGCGTCGTCGCGACGAGGCGGAACGTGACGACCTCGACGGCCTCCTCGATCGTCGCCCCGAACACCCGCGCGTAGGTCGAGGTGAACAGGTCGGCGAGCGCGAGCGCGTCGTCGGTCAGCAGCTCGCCGGTCATCGCGGGGGCCGTGACCGTCAGCGTGTGCTCCTGCCCGACGTAGCGGACGTCGAGGTGGACCTCGAGCTGGCGCGCCTCGCTGTCGCCGCCGCGCGCGTCGATCTCGGCCAGCAGCTCCGCCACCAGCGGGCGCGCGGCGCGCAGGTCCTCGGGGGTGAGCGGCGTGAGCTTCGTCCGGCTCGCGGTGCGCGCGAGGTCGACGCCGAGCAGGCCGTACGCGGAGAACGCGCCGGCGTGGTTGGGGACGACGATCGTGGCCGCGCCGAGCTCGTCGGCGAGCAGCGTGCCGAACAGCGCGCCCGCGCCGCCGAACGCGACGATCGCCCCGGCGCGCGGGTCGCGGCCCTGCTCGACGGTGATCGAGCGGATGGCCTCCGCCATGTGGTTCGCGGCGATCTGGACGACGCCGCGCGCGACGTCCTCGACCGTCCCGAAGGAGAGCTGCTCCGCCAGCGGCTCGAACGCGGCCGTGGCCCGGCCGAGGTCGAGGCTGACGGAGCCCGCGATGTCGCCCGCGGGAAGCATGCCGAGCACGAGCATCGCGTCGGTGGTGGTCGGTTCGGCGCCGCCGCGTCCGTAGCACGCGGGACCGGGGTTGGAGCCCGCCGAGCGCGGCCCGACGCGGAGCAGGCGGCCCGCGTCGACGTGGGCGATCGAGCCGCCGCCGGCGCCGATCGAGCGGACGTCGACCCACGGCGTCTGCACCGGCAGGCCGATGATCTCGCCCTCGTAGAGCACCGGCGGGACGCCGTCCACGATCAGGCAGGTGTCGAAGCTCGTGCCGCCGACGTCGGCGGCGATGACCTCGTCGAGCCCCAGCTCCCGGGCGAGCGTCGCACACGCCGCGACGCCGGCGACCGGGCCGGAGATGATCGTCTCGAACGGCCGGTCCATCGCCTCGTCGAAGGCCATCGCGCCGCCGCCGCTGCGGGTGACGAACGAGCGGCCGCCGAACCCCCGCTCGCCCAGCGCGCTGCGCAGGCGGGCGAGGTAGCCGCCCATGCGGCGGCGGACGAACGCGTCGATGACGGTCGTCGACGTGCGCTCGTACTCGCGGTACTCGCCGGAGACGCGGTGCGAGACGGAGATCTCGCCGGTGAACCCGTGCTCGCGCAGCAGCCGCTCGGCCTCCTGCTCGTGCGCCGGGTTCGCGTAGGCGTTCATGAACGCGATGGCCACCGCGTCGACGCCCGCCTCGGCGAACGCGTGCGCGGCGGCCTTCACGTCCCCGTGGGACAGCGGCTCGTGCTCCGACCCGTCGGCGCGCATGCGGCCGGCGACGGGCAGGCGGAGGGAGCGCGGCACGAGCGGCGCCGGCCCGCTCCAGAAGAGGTCGTACGGATCGTCGCGGTCGCCGCGGCGGATCTCGAGGATGTCGCGGAAGCCCTTCGTGGCGAGCAGGCCGACGACCGCGCCGCGCCGCTCGAGCAGCGCGTTGAGGCCGACCGTCGTCCCGTGCACGAAGTCGCGCGCCGTCCCGAGCCCGTCGGTGAGCGTGCCGTCCACGGCGGCGAGGACGCCGCGCTCGGGCGCCTCGGGCGTCGTCAGCTCCTTGCCCACGACCACGGTCCCCGTGGCCTCGTCGCTGACGATGAGGTCGGTGAAGGTGCCGCCGACGTCGACGCCGATCCGCAGGTTCATGGCGGGGCACCCTAGGCGGCGACATCGCGTTCACATCACGGGCTTGGCGCACAGGAGTTCCACTTACGCCTGTGCGCGCAGCACAATGAGCGGCGCCGATGACCACGGTCGACCAGCTGCTCCAGACCCCCGAAGGCCGCGACCTGATGCTGGTCGCCGGGCCGTGGGAGGCGCGGGCGGCCGAGCACGTCGCGATCGTCGACTCGATCGAGGAGCTGCGCGACGTCGCGCCGGCTTCGGTCGCGCTGCTCACCCGGCATGCCTCGTCGCTGGCCAACGGCTACCGGCTCGACATCGCGCTGCGCACGGCCGGCGACCGCGAGCTGGCGGCGATCGCGGTGTACGGCGAGGGCACCACGTCGCCGACCGCGATCCGGCTCGCGAACCGTGGCCGCGTCGCGCTCCTGTCGGTCGCGCACGGGCGGGACCTGTCGTCGCTCGCGTTCGGGCTGGAGCGGGCGATCCGCCAGGACGCGGGCGCCGTGCTGACGCGCGCCGTCGAGGCGATGGACCAGATCGCAGCGGCCGAGCGGCAGGGCAGCGACGCGGTGCTGGCGGCCGCCTCCGCTGCGCTGGGCGCGCCGCTCTCGCTCTCCTCCTCCCTGCCCGCCCCGCGCCCGTCCGGCGCCGCGCCCGCGCCGTTCGAGCGGGTGGTGGTCGACGGGCGGATCGAGGGCTACGTCGTCGCCGACGACACCGACGACGCGGCCACGCGGCTCACCGTGCGGCTGGCCGCGGAGGCGATCGGGCGGCTGCGGACCGCGCGGCGCCGGCGGGAGCGCGCCCCCGCCCGTGCGCGCGGCGCCGCCGTCGCGGCGCTCGTGGGAGCAGCGCCGCGCCGAGTTCCGGCCGCGGCCGAGCGCGCCCGCGAGCTGGGCGTCGCGGTCGACGGCGCGCACCTCGCGGCGCGGGTGGAGCTCGACGGCGCGCCGCCGCACGTGCTGCTGGAGCTCGAGGACGAGCTGGGCGACGTGCTCGGGCCGGCGTGGGAGCGGACGGCGCTGGACGGCGGGCTGCTGCTCGTCCACACCGAGCGGCCGACGCACGGCCCGTCGACCGCGGAGGAGGAGGCGCTCACCGGCGCCCATTCGGCCCTCGAGCTGGTGCGGCGCGGCTTCGCGGAGTACGTCGCCTACTGCGGCCTGAGCCGGCGCCTCGACGGGCCGGAGGGCCTGCGCGCAGGCGCGGGCGAGGCGCGCGCGTCGGCCCAGTCGGCGCGCGCGCTCGGGCAGCCGTTCACGCTCACGCCGTTCGCCGCGCTGGGGCTCCCGCGTCCGCTGCTCGACTGGCTCGCGTCCGACGGCGCGCAGCTGACGGTGGAGGAGTCGCTCGCCCCGCTCGACGCGCTCGGCCCCGAGCGCGCCGCCACCGCCGTCCGCACGCTCCAGGTCTTCCTCGACGAGCGCGGCTCGTTCGTCCGGACGGCCGAGCGCCTGCACCTGCACCGCAACGCGGTCGCCTACCGCATCAACCGCATCGTCGAGCAGCTCGGCGTCGACCTCGACGACCCGGACGTGCGCCTCACGCTCCAGCTCGCGTGCCGCGCCCGGACGTTGCGCGCGGCTTCGCCCGAGCCGGGCCGTACGTGACGCGCTGCTCGCCCGCGGCGAGCGGCTGCAGGGCGTCGTTGCCGGCGAAGCGGACGAGCACCCGGAGCGTGCCGCGCCCGCCGCGGCTCAGCGAGCGCGCGGAGCGGAAGGTGACGCTGCGCCGCCACGTGCAGGCGCGGTCGACGATCGCCGACCGCGCGGCGACGGTGCGCGCGCCCTGCTTGAACCGCACCTCGACGACGCCGCGGCAGCCGGCCTGGGCGTCGACGCCGGCAGGCAGCGCCAGGCGCCCGGAGAGCGTGTAGGTGAACGGCGCACGACGGTCGGCGCGCGAGCGCAGGCCCGCGGACAGGCCGGCCGGCGGCACGCGCGGCTGCGGCGCGGGCACGGCGGCCGGCGGCGTGGCAGGCGGGCCGGCAGGGACCTGCGGGCCGGCGGGAGCGGGCGTCTCGGGCGCCGGGGGCGTGGGCTCGGGCTCGGCGGCCGGGCCGCTGGTGATCGTCACCGCGGCGGGGGCGGACGTCACGACCGGGGCGGTGACGAGCGTCGCGGCCGCCTCGACGTAGCTCGCGCCGCCACCGCCGCCCGCGCCGTCGCCGCTGACGCCCCCGCCGCCTCCACCGCCGCCGTAGTACCCGGCTCCGCCTCCGCCACCGCCTGAGGAGCCGCCGCTCCCGCCGATGCCGAACCCGCCCGGCTGGCCGACCTGCCCGGCGATCGTCCCGCCGCCCGCGCCGCCGGCGGTCGGCGTGCCCGCGCCGC
Source organism: Parviterribacter multiflagellatus (assembly GCF_056863265.1). NCBI lineage: Bacteria > Bacillati > Actinomycetota > Thermoleophilia > Solirubrobacterales > Parviterribacteraceae > Parviterribacter > Parviterribacter multiflagellatus. The sequence continues at coordinate 178,951 of NZ_JBXPIZ010000011.1, read as the reverse complement.
CCGGCTGGCCGGGGTAGCCCACCGGGGCGCTCGTGCCGGTCCCGCCGGCGTCCCCGCCGTTCCCCCGGGCGGTCGCACCGCCCCCACCGGCCGCGACGAGCCGGCGTGACGCCAGCGAGCCCGCACCGGCGGTCGCGCTGACCGTGCGCACGTCCGACGCGCCTCCGCCTCCCGCGGCGCCGTACGCCGCGCCCGTGCCGCCGCCGTTGGCCCCACCCGGCGCGTCGGCGTCGCCGCCGCCCGGGGCGCCGGGGCCGCCGACGTGCACGTAGAGGGTCTGCCCGGGCGTCACCGCCAGCCGGCCCGACACGGTCGCGCCGCGCCCGCCGACGCCGTAGTCGAGGCCGTCGCCGCCACGCGCGCCGGTCGCCGTCACGTCGACGTACGTCACGCCCGCGGGCACGACGTACGCGTGCTCGACGCCGGTGGCGCTGTAGGTCTCCGCCGTGGCGGGTGCCGCGCCGCCGGCGAGCGCCGCCACCAGCGCTGCCGCGGCGGCCGCGCGCCGCACGGTGCCGTTCGTGTCCATCGTCATCGTTCTCCGGGTCCGTCGCAGGTCGGCGCGAAACGGTACGGGGCCGTCCTGGAGGCCGTCGCGCCGGGTGGACGGACCTCGCACCGGGAACGGGGTTAGGGCGACCTCATCTTCGTTAGGGTGTCCTAAGGCAGGACCCCGCCCCGCGGGCGCACCCCCGCCTGCCGCGCGACCTTGTCCATCTCCGTCGAGTCCACCCCTGCCACCGCGCGCCGGCGCGGCGCGCCGCTCTCCACGTCCACCGCGCGGTGGATCGGGCTGGCCGTGGGGATCGTCGCCCTGGTGGCGTGCATGGCCGCGTCGCTGGCGATCGGGTCGCTCCGCATCCCGCTGAGCGACGTCATCGACGCGTTCACCGACCGGCAGGACACCGACGCGCACACGATCGTGCGCGACCTGCGCGTGCCCCGGACGTTCCTCGGGCTCCTCGTCGGGGTCGGCCTCGGGACCGCCGGCGCGCTCATGCAGGGCCTCACGCGCAACCCGCTGGCCGAGCCGGGCATCCTCGGCGTCAACGCGGGCGCGTCGCTCGCGGTCGTGCTCGCGATCCTCGTGCTCGGCATCACCACGCCGTCGGCGTACGTCTGGTTCGCGCTGGCCGGCGCCGGGCTCACGTGGGCCGCGGTCTACGCGCTCGGCACGTCGGGCCGGCAGGGCGCGTCGCCCACCACGCTCGCGCTCGCGGGCGCCGTGATGGCGGCGCTGCTCGTCGCGCTCACCAGCGCGGTGCTCACGTTCGACTCGCAGACGCTCGCGCAGTTCCGCTACTGGAACGTCGGCTCGATCGCCGGCCGCCAGACCGAGGTCGTGTGGACGATCGCCCCGTTCATCCTCGTCGGCTTCGCGATCGCGCTGCTCGCCGGCCGTTGGCTCAACGCGCTGGCGCTGGGCGACGACGTGGCGAAGGCGCTCGGCCAGCGCCTCGGCCTGGTCCGCGGCGGCATCGCGCTCGCGTTCATCCTGCTCGCCGGCGCGGCCGTCGCGGCCGCCGGCCCGATCCTCTTCGTCGGCCTCGCCGTGCCGCACATGGCCCGCGCGCTGGTCGGCAGCGACTACCGCTGGATCATCCCGTTCAGCGGCCTGCTCGGCGCGCTGTTCCTGCTCGCCGGGGACGTGCTCGGCCGTGTGCTGACGTCGCCTGCCGAGCTTGAGGTCGGCGTCGTCACCGCCGCGCTCGGCGCCCCGTTCTTCGTCTGGCTCGTCCGCCGCCGCAACCTCCCGCAGCTGTGAGCGCCCTCCCCGCCCGCCGACTCACCCTCCGCACCGGCGCGTTCTCCACGCGCGTGGCGGTCCGCACCGTCGCGGTCACGGTCGTGCTCGTCGTTCTCGTGATCGCGCTGCTCACCGCGCACGTCGCGCTCGGCGAGACGAAGATCCCGGCGCTCGACGTGCTGAAGACGCTCGTCGGCGCGGGCGACCCGGGCACCGACTTCATCATCAACGAGCTGCGCCTCCCGCGCGCGCTGGTGGCCGTCCTCGCCGGCGCGGCGCTCGGCATCGCGGGGGCGATCTTCCAGGACGTCTCGCGCAACCCGCTCGTGTCGCCGGACATCATCGGCATCACCGGCGGCGCATCGCTGGCGGCGGTCTCGGCGATCGTGTTCACGAGCTGGGGCGGCGTCCTCACGCTCCCCGCCGTGGCCCTCGCCGGCGGCCTGCTCACCGGCGCGCTGCTCTACGCGCTGGCCTGGCGCGGCGGTGTGCAGGGCTACCGGCTCGTGCTAATCGGGATCGGCGTCGCCGCGGCGCTCAACGCGGGCGTCTCGTACGTCCTGACCAAGGGCGAGATCATCAACGTCAACGAGGCGTGGATCTGGCTCGTCGGCTCGCTCAACGGCCGCACCTGGGACCACGTCTGGCCGATGGTCGGCGCGCTCGTCGTGCTCCTGCCGGCCGCGATCCTGCTCGGCCGCCAGCTGGAGGCGCTGAAGCTCGGCGACGAGCTCGCGCTCGGGCTCGGCGTGCGCGTCGAGCGCTCCCGCCTCGCGCTGCTGGCGATCGCCATCGCGCTCACGTCCGTCTCGGTCGCCGCGACCGGCTCGCTCGTCTTCGTCGCGTTCGTCGCCGCGCACATCGGCCGCCGCCTCGTGCCCGGCGTGTCGGCCACCGGGACGCTCGCGCTCGCCGCGCTGTGCGGCGCGCTGATCGTCCTCGGCGCGGACCTCGCCGGCCGCGAGCTGTTCGGCTCGACCGACCTCCCGGCCGGCCTGCTCACCGCGACGCTCGCCGCTCCCTACTTCCTCTACCTGCTGAAACGCCCGCTAAGGAGATGACCCCCACCATGACCCGACGCCCGCTCTGGGCCGCGTGGCTCGCCGCGCTGCTCGTGTGCGCCACGATGCTGCTCGCCGCGTGCGGCGACGACGAGGACTCCGGCACGTCCGCCGACGCCGGCGCCGAGACGACCGCCACCGAGAGCTCGGACGCGGCCGCCTTCCCGGTCACGATCAAGCACAAGTTCGGCGAGACGAAGATCGAGAAGGCGCCCGAGCGCGTCGTCGTCGTCGGCTACACCGAGCAGGACACGGTCCTCGCCCTCGGCGTCAAGCCGGTCGGCGTGCGCGAGTTCCTCGCCGGCTACGACTGGAACGCCCGGCCGTGGGCGCAGCAGTTCACCAAGGGCGAGAAGCTGCCGACCGTCGGCGGCGAGGAGATCGACTTCGAGAAGGTCGCGGCCAAGCAGCCCGACCTCATCATCGCGATCAACACCGGCATGGACGAGAGCGCCTACAAGACGCTCTCGAAGATCGCCCCGACCCTCGCGCAGACCGACAAGTACATCGACTTCGGCGTGCCGTGGCAGGAGCAGACGAAGGTGATCGGGCAGGCGCTCGGCCGCACCGAGCAGGCCGAGAAGGTCATCGCCGACACCGAGGCCGTGTTCCAGAAGGTCGAGCAGGAGCACCCGGGCATCGTGGGCAAGGACGCGATCCTCGCCTACGGCTCGACCGCCGCCAACTACGGCGCCTACGCCTCCAGCGACTACCGCTCGCGGTTCTTCGAGGACCTTGGCCTGAAGACCCCGCGCGAGATCGACAAGCTCGCGGGCGAGAGCTTCTACGTCGACTTCTCGTCCGAGCAGATCCGGCTGATGGACCAGGACGTCGTGATCTTCTTCGGTGCGAAGGACGACGCGGTCAAGAACGCGGCCTTCAAGCGGCTCGACGCCGTCAAGGAGGACCGGGTGATCTACCTCGACCTCACCGACCAGCTCGCGGGCGCGCTCGGCTTCGGCTCGGGCCCGTCGCTGGCCTACGCGGCGGAGCACTTCGCGCCGCTCCTCGACGCGGCCCTCGACGAGGACCCTGCCACGAAGATCGAGCAGCCGGAGTAGCTCAGCCGATCGTCAGCCAGCGCCGCGGGTTCTCGACGGTGATCGCACGCACGTGCGGCTCGTCGAGCCCGTCGGCGCGCAGCGCCGGGAGGAACACCTCCGCCAGGTAGGCGTAGCCGCGCCCGCCGCGCGAGGCCAGCTCCGTCATCTGCCCCACGTCCTGCGAGAGCAGGACGTGGGCGGCGAAGCCCGCCTCGACCAGCTCGAGCACCAGCCGCCGGACGCGCGCCTCGTGGTCGCCGAGCTCCAGGCCGACGTTGTCGATCGAGACGTACCCGCCCCAGCGCGCCACCTCGAGGCAGTACGCGAGGTCCGGCCACGTGTCGCAGTGGCCGATCGAGACGCGGGCCGGGTCGACGCCCTCCTCGTCGAAGATCCGCATCTGCTGGCGCCCCGCGCCGTGGTGGAGCGTGTGGGTCGCCAGCGGCAGCCCGGTCGCCACCTGCGCCCGCGCCGCCGCGCGGTGCACGCGCTCCTCCAGCGGCGTGACCCAGCCCTGCGACGCGCCGATCTCGCCGATCAGCCCCGGCTTGACGGCGGTTCCGTCCAGCCCGCCCTCGATCTCGGCGACGAGCGCGGCCGCGACGTCGGCCGTCGAGCGCCGGGCCAGGTCGTCGCCCGGCGGGTAGAACGGCTCGGTGTAGTAGCCGGAGCCGAGCACGACGTGCAGCCCGACCCGGTCGGCCATCGCCGCCAGCGCCTCGGGCCGCCGGCCCGCGCCGCCCGGCGTCTGGTCGACCAGGCACGAGCCGCCCGCCGCGACGAACGCGCCGAGCTCCTGGGCCAGCAGGTCGTCGTCGGCGAGCTGCCCGACGTGCGTCGCGCCGTCCGTCGACCACAGGTCGAGGTAGACGTGCTCGTGCGGGAGCGTGAACCCGAGCGCGTCCGGCGCGACCGGGCCGGTGACCGTCTGGACGAAGCCCGTGGCGGCCACCGTCAGACCGCGGCCTTCATCCGGCGCGCCGGGTCGGGGTGCGGGTGCGCGGCGAGCAGCGCGCGCGTGTACTCGTGCTGCGGGGCCTCGAACACCGCGGCAGTCTCGCCCAGCTCGACGATCCGCCCCTTCTCCATCACCGCGACGCGGTCGGCGATCTCCGCGATGACGGCGAGCTGGTGCGCGACGAAGACGATGGCGACGCCCAGCTCGGCGCGCAGGTCGACGAACAGCCGCAGGAGCTGCGCCTGCACCGACACGTCGAGCGCGCTCACCGCCTCGTCGGCGATGATGACCTCCGGCCCGACCGCGAGCGCCCGCGCGATCGCGACGCGTTGGCGCTGGCCGCCGGACAGCTCGCGCGGCTTGCGGGCCGCGAAGGTCGGCGACAGGTGCACGCGGTCGAGCAGCGCGGCGACGAACGCCTCGCCGTCCTCCGCGCCCGGCCGCCGGTGCACGCGCCCGGCCTCCAGCAGCGCGTCGCCGACCGACATCCGCGGGTTGAGCGACGCGTACGGATCCTGGAACACCATCTGCATCCGGCGGCGCAGCTCGCGCAGCTCCGCCCCCGACGCCGCGAGCATGTCCGCGCCGCCGAGCCGCACGGTGCCGGCGTCGGGCTCGACCAGCCGGATGAGGCACCGGGCGAGCGTCGTCTTGCCCGAGCCCGACCCGCCGGCCAGCCCGAGGATCTCGCCGCGGCGCAGCGTGAAGGACACGTCGTCGACGGCCCGGTGGACGGTCGGCTCGACGCGCGTGAGCCGCTCGGTGAGCGTCTGCCGCAGGCCGAAGTCCTTCGTGATCCCGGCGACCTCGAGCACCGCCTCGGTCGCGGTCATGCGTGCACCGCCTCGCGGGACGCGAACGGCAGCACCTTGCACGCCGCGGACTGCGCGGGCCCGACCGGGACGAGCGCGGGCTGGCGCGCCGAGCACTCGGGCAGCGCGAACGCGCACCGCGGCGCGAACACGCAGCCCGGCAGCTCCTCGCCCAGCTCGGGCGGCCGTCCGGGGATGCCCTCCCGCGGCAGCTCCGAGCGCGAGCGCGTCGCCGCCGTCAGCTCGGGCACCGACTGCAGCAGCGCCCGCGTGTAGGGATGCTGCGCGTCGCGGTAGATCCGCTCGACCGGCCCGCTCTCGACGACGTGCCCGCCGTACATCACGGCCACGCGATCGCACACCTGCGCGATCACGCCGAAGTCGTGCGAGACCAGCAGGATCGCCATCCCCAGCTCCTCCCGCATCTCCAGCAGCAGCTCCAGGATCTGCGCCTGCGTCGTGACGTCGAGCGCGGTCGTCGGCTCGTCGGCGATCAGCAGCCGCGGGCGGCTGGCGGTCGCGAGCGCGATCATCACGCGCTGGCGCATGCCGCCGCTCAGCTCGTGCGGGTAGACGAGCAGCCGCCGCGCCGGGTCCGGGATGCCCACCCGCTCCAGCAGCGCGACCGCCTCGTCGCGCGCCTCCGCCTTGCTCATCCCCCGGTTCTTGCGCAGTGTCTCCATCAGCTGGTCGCCGATCCGGTAGACCGGGTTCAGCGAGCTGAACGGGTCCTGGTAGATCATCCCGACGTCGCAGGCGCGCAGCGACCGCAGGTCGCGGGGCGCCAGCGCGAGCACGTCGCGGTCGTCGAAGCGGACGCTCCCCTCCGCGACCCGCCCGGGCGGCGGCACGAGCCGCATCACCGAGCGGCACGTCAGCGACTTGCCCGAGCCGGACTCGCCGACCAGCCCCAGGATCTCGCCGGGCGCGATCTGCAGCGACACGTCGCGGACCGCGCGCCGCGGCTCCTCGTCCGTGCCGAAGTCGATGCTCAGCCCGGCGATCTCCAGCAGCGCGCTCATGCCCGCCCGCCCTTCAGCAGCTTGCCGTCCGAGAGCCCGTCGCCGATCAGCCCGACGCCCACGCCGAACGCGACGAGGACGAGGCCGGGCAGCGTCGCCACCCACCACGCGTCGAGCAGGTTCGCCTGCCCCTGCGCGATCACCGAGCCGAGCTCCGCGTCGGGCGGCTGGGCGCCGAGGCCCAGGTACGAGAGCGAGGCCAGCAGCATGAGGTTCACCACCAGGTCGACCGTCGAGTAGATGAGCGACGTGCGCACCAGGTTCGGGATCGCGTGCCGGAAGATCGCCCGGCGCCGCGTGTAGCCCAGCGCGGTCGTCGCGAGCATGAACGGCTGCTCGCGCAGCACGAGCATCTCCGAGCGCGCAAGCCGCGCGTACAGCGCCCAGCCCACGATCGGCACCCCGATCAGGACGCCCTTCACGCCCGGCCCGGTGATCGCGACGATCGCGATCACGAGGACGATGAACGGGAACGCGAGCATGATGTCCACGAGCCGCGAGATCACCGCGTCGACCCAGCCGCCGAAGTACGCGGCGGCCGCACCCGCGACGACGCCGATCGGCAGCGCCACGTAGGTCACGAAGAAGACGATCGCCAGGTCGACGCGCAGGCCGTACAGCGTGCGGCTGAACACGTCGCGGCCGCTGTCGTCGGTGCCGAACAGGTGGTCGGCGGACGGCTCCGCGAGCACCTGGCTGAAGTCCAGCTCGTTCTGGTCGTACGGCGCGATGAGCGGCGCGAGGAGCGCCGCGAGCGTCAGGATGCCCACGATCCCCACGCCGATCTTCACGGTGAGCGGCTGGCCCTTGAGCACCCGCCACCGCCGGCCCTTGCGCTCCTCCCGCGCGCCGCTCTGCGGCACCGCCGCCACGGCGCTCATCGCCGCACCAGCCGGACGCGCGGGTCGACGTACGCCTGCAGCAGGTCGGTGGCGAGGCTGATGAGCACCACCGCCGAGCCGGCCAGCAGCGCCAGGCCCTGCACCAGCTCGTAGTCGCGCCGCTGCACCGACTGGAGCAGCAGCGAGCCGAGCCCGGGGATCTGGAACACGGCCTCGACGACGACGGTGCCGCCGATCAGGAAGCCGAGGTTCACCGACAGCACGGTCAGCGCGGGCATGATCGCGTTGCGCAGCGCGTGCTTGACGATCACCCGCCGCTCGCTCAGGCCGCGCGACCGCGCGGCCTCGACGTACTCGGTCTGCAGCACCTCGAGCAGGCTCGACCGCAGCGTCCGCACGACGATCGTGGCGAGCGCCAGGCCGAGCGTGAGCGCCGGCAGCGTGAGCGTGCGGAGCACGCCCCCGACGCCCGACTCATAGCCGGACACCGGGAACCACTCCAGCCCGAGGCCGAAGATCAGCGCGAGCATCAGCCCGAGCCAGAACGCCGGCATCGCGAACGCGAACGTCGTGAGCAGGCGGATGCCGTGGTCGACGATGCCGTTCGGGCGGACCGCCGCGGCGATCGCCAGCGGCACGCCGACGACGAGCGACACGACGAACCCGTACGCGATCAGGAGCAGGCTCGGGGTGACCCGCTGCCCGACCAGCTCGCCCACCGGCGCGTTCTGGGTCAGCGAGTACCCGAGGTCCCCCGTCGCAGCGTTGGACACGAAGGTCCAGAACTGCGCGGGGAGCGAGTCGTCGAGACCCAGCTGCTCGCGGGCCGTGGCGATCGACTCCGCGGTGGCACGCGTTCCCAGCGTCGTCTGGACCGGGTCACCGGGGACGAGGTGGATCAGCAGGAACGTGGACACCGCGAGGCCGAACAGCACGACGAGCGCGAGCAGCAGCCGGTGGACGAAGTAGCCGAGCATCGGGCTCCGCCTACTGGCCGCCGGCCCCGGCCGCGATCCAGGTGTCCTCGAGGTGGTCGGCGCCGAGCGCGTTGATCGACGTGCCGCAGACGTCCTTGCCGTGGACGTTCACGTACGGGACGTTCATCACGTTGACCACCGGCGTCTCCTCGAGCATCGCCTTCTGGATCTCGGGCCAGAGCTTCGCCCGCTCCGCCTCGTCCGGCGTGGTCGTGAACGTCGCGACCTGCTCGCCGATCTCGCCGCTGTCCCAGTGCGTGAAGAAGTTGTCGATGTCCGGGGAGTTGGCGACGAAGGTCGCGTACTCGTCCGGCACCACCACGTCGCTGGTGAACTGCGCGTACGGGAACGTCATGTCGTAGTCGCTCTTGTTGAAGCGGTCGGTGACCTCGGCCGCCTCCTGCTCGACGAGCTTGACCTCGATGCCGATGGCGCCCAGCTGCTGCTGGATCAGCAGGCCGAGCTGCTTGTAGTAGTCGTAGCCCGCCGGGTACTGGAGCGTCGTCTGGAACCCGTCCGGGAAGCCGGACGCCGCCATCAGCTCCTTCGCCTTGTTGACGTCGTGCGCGTAGGGCGGGACCTGGTCGGCCGGCGCGTCGTACTTGAGCGCGGGCAGGATGCTGTTCGGGATCGTCCCGACGCCGCGGAAGATGCCCTGGTTGATCTCCTCGCGGTCGAGCGCGTGCTGGATCGCCTGGCGCACGTTCTTGTCCGCCAGCTCCTTGCGCTCGTGGTTGAGCCACATGCCGACGAAGAGCGGCACCTCGGCCTTCTGCAGCGCGAGGCTGCCGTCGCCGTTGAGCGCGTTGATCTGCGAGAACGGCACGCCGTCGGCGATCTGCGCCTGGCCGTTCTTGACGGCGAGCATGCGCGAGTTCGAGTCCGACGCGAAGTTGAACCGGATCTCGTCGAGGTAGGGCTTGCCGTCCTCCCAGTAGTTCGGGTTGCGCTCGAACGTCACGTGCGAGCCGCGGACGAGCTCCTTGACCATGTACGGCCCAGTGCCGAACGGCTTCTTGAAGAACGCCTCTGCGTCCTTCTCGACCTCGTCCTTGGGGACGATGAAGGCCGGGAAGATCGAGATGTTGTAGAGGAAGGACGCGACCGGCTCCTTCAGCTTCACCTCGACCGTGCGGTCGTCGATCACCTTCGACGAGCCGTAGCCGCCGGCCACGACGCTCATCACCTGGTTGATCTTGGGGTCGCCGAAGCGGTCGAGCGTGAACTTGACGTCCTCGGCGGTGACCGGGTCGCCGTCGGCGAACTCGATCCCGTCGCGGATCGTGAACGTGTAGGTCTTGCCGTCCTCGGAGACGTCCCACTTCTCCGCGACGGCCCCGACCAGGTCCTGCGTCTTGCCGGTCGGGTCCGAGCGGACGAGGCCCTGGTAGACGAGCTCGGTGGCGAAGATGTCGCCGTTGCCGTTGCGCAGCGTGATCGGATCGAGCGACTGCGTCTCGGCCTGGCGCGAGTAGACGAGCGTCCCGCCCTTGACCGGCTCGCCCGTGCAGTTCTCCGCCGTGCCGCCCGCGCCGATCTGCTCGACCGCGGCCGTGGCGCCGCCACCACCGCCGTCGCCGTCGGATCCCCCGCACGCGCTCAGCCCGAGCGCCGCGCAGAGGATGCCGGCCGTCAGCCATCTACTGCTCCGCATACGTCTCTCCTTGTGCCTGCGCGACCGACAGCCGGTCGAGCTCCTGTTCGGCGAGCGCGACCTGGCGCTCGCGTGTGACCCGCTGCGGGTCGAGCAAGGCGTGCAGGCTCAACCCGTCGATCAGCGCCAACAGGCGCTCCGCGAGGTCGGCCGGATCGCCCGGCACGACCTCCCCTGCTGCCTGCCCATCTGCGATGAGGGCCGCGAGCCGGTCCACCAGCAGCGGCCCGCGCCGCCACGTGTGCTCGTCCTCGCTCGGCCCCTGCCGGATGGAGCGGCTCCAGTAGTTCATGAGGAACCGCGTCTCCTGCTCGCGCTCGTCGTCGAGCGGCAGGTTGTCCATGACGAGCTCTCGAAGGGCCGCAAGACCCGTCAGCCCTTCGAGCTTCTCGTCCCAGCGATCCTCGATCCGCTCCAGCGCGAGCCGGAGGGCGGACGCGAGGATGTCGTCCTTGTCGACGAAGTAGTGCGCCAGGACGCCCGACGACCAGCCGGTCTCCTTGGCGAGGGAGCGGATCGTGGCCCGTTCCAGGCCGTCGCGGGCGATCACCCGCCACACGGCGGCGAGGAGCTCCTCGCGCCGCTGCTCGTGGTCGACGTTCTTGGGCATCGGCGGGTTCTACGCCTCCGCGGCGGCCGGCTGCCGCGTCGGGGTGGTGGCCAGGAAGCGCAGCGCCTCGTCGAGGTCGCGGGCGCCCGCGTCGGAGCCCAGGCCGCGCATGTTCAGGGCGCCCGTCGCGGCACCGAGCATGCACGCCTCGTCGAGCCGCCAGCCGGCGGCGCGCGCGACGATCGTGCCCGCGCAGAACGCGTCCCCGCAGCCGGTCGTGTCGACCACCGGCGCGGCGAACGCGGGCAGGCGCCGCTCCCCGTCCGCGTCGATGAGGAGCGCGCCGTCGCCGCCGCACTTGACGACGACGGCGCCTCCGCCGCCCGCGGTGAGCTCGTACAGGACCCGGCCGGCGGCGAGCACGTCGCGCTCCCCGGTGATGGCCGTGGCCTCGCCGTCGTTTGGCATGAAGAGGTCCAGGTGCGGCAGGCAGACGCGCAGGAGGTCGAGCAGGTCGTCGCGCTTGGCCCCGAGGCAGTCGGCGGTCGTGGTGATGCCGGCGGCGCGAGCCCTGCGGAGCACCTCCGCGCACGGCTCGCCGTCGAGCGCCGGCAGCGCGCCGATGCCGCCCAGGTGCAGGACGTCGCACGTGGCGATCGCGTCCCAGTCCAGGTCGGCGGCCGAGAACGTCATGTTCGCGCCCGGGACGTGGAACGCCGGACGGCTGCCGTCGGGGTGGATCGGCAGCATCGTCGCCGAGGTCTGGACGCCGTCGGCGCGGCGCACGATGCCGGTCGTGTCGACGCGCTCCTGCTCGAGCATGCGCAGCAGGAAGTCGCCGACGTGGTCGCTGCCGATCGCGCCCATCGCGAGCACCTCGGCGCCGAGCCGGGCCAGGTCGACGGCCGTGCCGCCGCCAGTGCCGGCGGCGGTCATCCGGATCTCGTCGAGGATCAGCGCCTGCTGGCCGACCGGCAGCTCGGAGACCGGGCGCCCGAGGACGTCGACGATGTAGATGCCCACGCACGCGACACGGGGGCGCGACGCGCGGATGGCGTCCAGGGCGGCGGGGGTCGCGGCGACGGTCATGCCGCCTCCACCGCGCCGTAGTTCAGCGCGCGGCTCTGCGCGACGACCGCGTCGAGCTGCTCGGCGTCGAGCAGCTTCGGGGTGCCCATCACGCTCGCGTGCCAGGCGACCGACGCCAGCCACTCCAGGTGCCGCGCCTGCTCCAGCGCGGACGCGAGCGTGCGGCCGGTGGCGATCGCGCCGTGGTTGGCCATCAGCGCGGCGGTGCGGCCCTCGAGCGCGCGGCCGACCGTCTCGGCGAGGTCGGTGGAGCCGAACGTCGCGTAGGGCGCGACCCGCACCGGGCCGCCGAACGTCGTCGTCACGTAGTGGATCGGCGGCAGCTCCTCGACCAGCGTCGACAGCACCGTGGCGAAGTGCGAGTGCGTGTGGACGACCGCGCGGGCGTCGGGCACGGCCGCGTAGGCGACGCGGTGCAGCGTGGTCTCCGACGACGCGACCGAGTCGCGGTCGTGGTCCGCGTGGGTCTCGCCGTCCGCCAGCGCGACGCACACGCAGTCGGCCGGATCGATCGCGGCCAGGCGGGCGCTGCGCGGGGTGATGAGGACGTGGTCGTCCTTGCGCACGCTCAGGTTGCCGGACGAGCCGACGACCAGGCCGCTCGTGGCGACCTCGGCCGCGGCCGCGCACAGCGCCTCGCGGTCCTCGCGGGTGAACGGATCGGCCATCGGACCCATGCCTCGCTCAGCCGCCGAACTCGGCCTTGACGGCCGCGAACGCGATGTCGGTCCCGTCCAGCGCGCGGTCGATCGTCGCCTCGTCGTGCGCGGTCGAGACGAACCAGTTGTGGACCGGGTGCAGGTAGACGCCGTTGCGGGCGCAGTGGCTCGACCACAGCGCCGCCTTCTCCCACTCGGGGTCGTCGGCGAAGCTGAGGAACGGAAGCGACGGCGGGCCGGTGACGGTGACCGTCAGGCCGTGCGCGGTGGCCTGCTCGCGCAGCCCCTCCTGCAGGCGCCGGCCGGACGCGGCCATGGTCGCGATGCCGCCGGAGGCCTCGAGCTCGTCGAGCGTCGCCATCGCCGCGACCATCGGCGCGGCGGCCATCCAGAACGAGCCGGTGGCGAAGACGCGCGTGGCGGCCTCGCGCAGCGGCTCGGCGCCCATCAGCGCGGCGAGCGCGTGGCCGTTGGCCAGCGACTTGCTCCACGCGCTGAGGTCCGGGCGGACGCCGAGCGCCTCCCAGCTGCCGCGGGTGTCGAGCCGCAGCCCGCAGCGGACGTCGTCGACGATCAGCGCGGCGCCGATCCGGTCGCACAGCGCGCGGACGCCGCGGGCGAACTCCGGCGTCGGGTCCTCCAGGTCGCGGAAGACGTCGTGGCGGATCGGCGTGACGATGATCGCCGCGACGTCGTCGCCCGCGAGGGAGATCGCCGACTCGACGGAGGCGAGGTCGTTGTACTCGAAGAAGATCGTGTTCGCGTGGTCCTGCGGCGTGAAGCCGGCCGAGTCCGCGCCGAGCGACCAGCCGCCGATGCCGTGGTAGGAGCCGCGCGCCATGAGGACCTTGGTGCGCCCCGTGGCGGCCCGCGCGACGACGAGCCCGAGCTGCGTGACGTCGTTGCCGTTCTTGGCGAACATCACCCAGTCGGCGTGCGCGACGTTGTCGACCAGGCGCTCGGCCAGGTCGACCATCACCGGCGCCGGGCCGTTGAACACGTCGCCGCCGTCGAGCGCCGCCTTCGCCGCCGCGTCGACCTTCGGGTGGGCGTGCCCGAGCAGGATCGGGCCGAACGAGCACATGAGGTCGACGTACTCGTTGCCGTCGACGTCCCAGATCCGCGCGCCCTCGCCGCGCGCCCAGAACTGCGGGTAGCCGGCGGGCAGGCGGTTCACGCTCAGGTGGCCGTAGACGCCGCCTGGAACGACCTTGGTGGCCCGCTCGCGCAGGCCGGCGTCGACCCTCCCGTGCGGGGCTGTGGGAACTGCGCTCATGCTCCTCCTCGTCCGCCTGCCGGGGGCTCCGGCCGACTTGGCCGGGTTTTATTCCAGACGTCCGAAATAAAGTCAACACCGGGGTGCGCAGGTTCCGACCGGCGGTCGAACGGCCTCCGCCCGTCGGGCGGCTCCGCATGTGCGAAAGCGCCGCAGCCCCGGGGAGCTGCGGCGCGTTCGAGGTGGCGCGTCGGCGGTCGCCGCGCCGGGTGCGTGGCGAGGAGGTCTACGCCGCGCGGCGGGCGGGCTCGGCGACGGACGCCGCCGGGATGGCGTGGTTGCCGCGGAAGAGGCCGGTCGGGTCGTACTGGGCCTTCGCGCGGCGCAGGCGCTCCCACGTCTGGTCGTCGAAGAAGCCGCGGGCGTCGGCGGGGCGCTCGACGAAGTTCGGGTAGTCGCCCGCGCGGCGCGGGAGCATCGCCTGCTCCAGCGCGTCGACCGAGGCGCGGACGGCCGCCATCGCGTCCGCGTCGGGCGCGACGCCGAGCCCCATGACGCAGACCTCCCCGGGAAGCGTGGCGCGGGCGCCGGCGCCCGGCTGCACGCGGCCGAGCGCGCCGCCCATGTGGCGGAGCTGGACGAGGTCGAGCGCCGCGCCGCTGCCCGGGCCGGCGACCGCGAGCAGCGCGTCGACGGCCTCGTCCGGGAAGTCGGTCACGAGCTGGTGGCCGAGGTGGAATGGGAGCGGCTCGGGCGGATCCATCGCCAGGTCGCCGAGCACGGCCGGCGGCTGAACGGCGAACGTGTCCATCACCGGGCCGAGCGCGCGGATCGGGGCCAGCAGCTCCCGGCCCTCGGCCTCGTCGCCCAGGTGCGCGGCCTGGAGGATCGCGAACGACTGGCCGCGGACCTCCTCGGGCACGAACGGCGCGGGCGGGAAGTGCGCGAGCGAGATCCACGTCATCAGCTCGTCGGGGTACGTGGCGAGGCTGCGCGCCCACGTGCGGACGACGTCCTCGGAGCGCGCGTAGGGGAAGAACATCGCGCCCGCGTACAGCTCGGCGACCGGGTAGACGGCGAACTCGACGGCGGTGACGATGCCGAAGTTGCCGTTGCCGCCGCGCAGGCCCCAGAACAGCTCGCGTTCGTGGAACTGGTCGGTGCGGACGTGGCGGCCGTCGGCGAGGACGATCTCGATCGCCGTGACGCTGCCTGACTGCATGCCGTGCTTGCGGGCCAGCCAGCCGATCCCGCCGCCGAGCGAGTAGCCGGTGACGCCGACGTCGGGCGAGGAGCCGTGCAGCGCCGCGAGGCCCAGCTCGGACAGCTGCGACGTCACGCGCTCCCACTTGACGCCCGCGCCGACGCGCACGCGCCGCCGGCCCGGGTCGATCTCGACGTCCTGCAGGTGGCGCACGTCGATCAGCACGGCGTCCTCGAGGGAGCCGTAGGCGCCGACGTTGTGGCCGGTCGCGGTCGCGGCGACGTGGAGGCCGCGGGCGCGGGCGCCGTTGACGGCGGCGACCACGTCGGCGACCGAGCGCGGGTACACGATCTCGTGCGCGCGGACGTCGATCGTGAGGTTGAAGGAGAAGGCGGAGGCGGGGGAGCTGTGGGACATGGGGCGATGCTCCGCGCCCGGCGCACCCCCGGGCATCAGGGATGTGACCCTGATGGGCGCGAGCTGGGGCCCCGGGGTCCGGCGTGTCCCGTTTTCCGCGGGGTCAGGGGTCGCCGTCGCGCGGCCCGTGCCCGCGCAGCGAACCGGCGTGCGCCTTGGCCGTCGGATCGCGCTTGGTCTTCATCAGGCTGGCGACGGTGGTGACCGTCAGGACGACCGCGATCACCAGCAGCGAGAGGTTCGTGGAGACTTCGGGGACGGACGTGTCGACGTCGGTGTGGAGCCAGTGCAGGACGAGCTTCGCGCCGATGAAGGCGAGGATGATCGACAGGCCCGTGGAGAGGAACACGAGGCGGTCGAGCAGCCCGGAGACGAGGAAGTAGAGCGCGCGCAGGCCGAGCAGCGCGAACGCGTTGGCGGCGAAGACGATGTACGGCTCGTCGGTGACGCCGTAGACCGCGGGGATCGAGTCGAGCGCGAAGAGGATGTCGGTCGTCCCGATGGCCACCAGGGCGAGCGCGAGCGGCGTGTAGACGCGGCGGCCGTCGAGGCGGATCGAGAGCTTGCCCTCGTGGTAGTCGTCGGTCAGCGGGAGGAAGCGCCGCGCGAGCATGACGACGCGGTTGTCCTCGATCGACGGATCCTCGTCGCGGTGCTTGAACAGCTGGATCGCCGTGAAGACGAGCAGCAGCCCGAAGACGAGGAACATGAACGAGAACGCGTCGAGCAGCGCGGCGCCGAGCGCGATGAAGATCGCCCGCAGGACCAGCGCGCCGATGATCCCGAACGTCAGGATGCGCTGCTGGTGCTGGGCGGGCACCGCGAACGTGCTCATGATGATCACGAACACGAAGAGGTTGTCGACCGACAGGCTCTTCTCGACGATGTAGCCGGCGAAGTACTGGCCCCCGAGGTCCCAGCCCTCGCGCAGGCCGAAGACGATCCCGAACGCGATCGCGACGCCGACGTAGAACACCGACCACGCGGTCGCCTCGCGGAAGCCGACCGCGTGCGGGCGGCGGCCGGACACCGTCAGGTCGAGCGCCAGCAGCGCGACGATGAGGCCGATCGTGATGGCCCAGCCGGCGGCGGTCACCTCGAGCATCGGGCACACCATGCCGGAAAGGCGCGCGCATCACGCCGCCGGACGCGATCATCCGGCGCGATGACCGACCACTCCGAGTTCGCGGCGCAGGTCGCGGCCGCGCGCCTGCAGGACCCGACGCCCACCTTCCGCAACCTCAGCGCCGCCACCGGCGTGCCGGTGGCGGACCTGACCCACTACGCCCTCGTGAAGTTCGTCAGCTCGGGGAGCGAGGCGATCCTCGCGTGCGGCCCCGACCCGCTCGCCGACCTGGTCGCCGCGCGCGACGCGGAGGACTGGGAGCGGGTCGGGGGCATCATCGACTGGATCGCGGCGGGCCGCTAGCAGCCGCCTCCGCCTCCGCCGTCACCGCCACCGCAACCGCCGCCGCCGTCACCGCCGAACCCGCCGCCGCCCCCGGAGAAGAAGTGCGACCCCGAGGACGCGCCCGCGCCGCCGCCGCGCCCGAGCCGGTTGGCCCTCCGGGTGGACGCCACGGCAGCGAGCAACACCGAGCCGAACGACGCCACCATGATGACGAACGAGAACACAACCCATGCCATGACTGCCCCCTCTCGTGGAGGAATCGAAGGTCGCGGAAGGGTGAGGCACGCAGGCCTCGTTGTCCAGAGGAGGGACCTAAAAGTTCCCTGAAGACGCGCGGCGGGCGTCAGCGGCCCGCGCGGCAGCGGCCCTCGCGGGTGAGGAGCCAGATGAGGTAGAGCCCGCCCGCGACGCCGGTGACGACGCCGACGGGCAGCTCGACCGAGCCGAACAGCCGCTGCGCCACGTAGTCGGAGGCGAGCAGGAGGACCGCGCCCATCAGCGCCGCGCAGGCGACGCCGGGGCCGGTGGCGCGCGTCAGGCGGCGGGCGATCTGGGGCGCGGCGAGCGCGACGAAGGCGATCGGGCCGGCGGAGGCGGTCGCGACGGCGCACAGGGCGACCGCGACGAGGATCAGCGCGCCGCGGGAGCGCTCGACCGCGACGCCGAGGCCGCGGGCCGTGTCGTCGCCCAGCTCGAGCAGCAGCAGCGGCCGCGCGAGGAGCGCGACCGCGGGGAGCAGGATCGCGAGCGCCGCGCCGACGGGCCGCACGTGCTCCCACCCACGGCCGTTGAGCGAGCCCGTCAGCCACAGCTGCGCGTTCGCCGCCTCGTCGAGCGCCGCGCGCGTGAGCAGGTAGTTCGTGATCCCCACGAGGATCGCGTTGACGCCGATCCCGACCAGGATCAGCCGGTAGCCCGACACGCCGCCGCCGCGGAACGCGAGCAGGTAGACGATCAGCGCGGTCGTCAGCCCGCCCGCCAGCGCTGCGCCGGCGATCGCGTACGCGGTCCCGGCGAACACGACGATCTGCAGCACCGCCGCGGCCGACGCGCCCTGGAGGAAGCCGATGATGTCCGGTGAGCCGAGCGGGTTGCGCGTCAGCGACTGGAAGATCGCGCCCGACGCGCCGAGGGCGGCGCCGACGAGCAGGCCGGTCAGCGCGCGCGGCAGCCGCAGCGTCTCGACGACGAACTGCGTGGCCGCGTCGCCGCCGCCCAGCAGCGCCGCGATCACGTCGCCGGGCGGGATCGAGAACTCGCCCGTCCCGATCGACAGGACGAGCAGCGCGAACGCGAGCACGGCGAGCGCGGCGCCCACGACGACGCTCCGCGGCGCGACGCGGAGGGCGAACGGCGGGAGCCGCACGGCGCGGCGGCGGGCGACGCCCTGGCTCACAGCTGCGCGATCCTTCGCCGCCGCACGATCGCGACGAACACGCCGCCGCCCAGCACCGCGCTCACCGTCCCGACCGCCAGCTCCCCCGGCCGCGCCGCGACGCGCCCGAGCACGTCCGCGCCGAGCAGCAGCGTCGGCGCGATCAGCGCGCTGTACGGCAGCACCCACCGCTGGTCCGGACCGGTGATCGCGCGCGCGAGGTGCGGCACGGCGAGCCCGACGAAGACGATCGGCCCGGCGGCCGCCGTGGCGGCGCCGCACAGCAGGGTCACCGCGACCGCTCCCGCGATCCGCGTCCGCGCCGGCCGCGCGCCCAACGAGCGCGCCGCCTCGTCGCCGAGGCCCAGCGCGTTGAGCGGCCGCCCGAGCGCGAGCGCCAGCACGAGCCCGGCGACGATGAACGGCGCCATCTGCGCGTTGAGCGACGCCTCGTGGCCGGCGAGCGCCCCGACCTGCCAGAAGCGGTACTCCTGCAGCACGTCGCGGTCGACGAGGATCATCGCCTCCACGTACGCGATCAGCGCGAACGTCAGCGCGGTCCCCGCCAGCGCGAGCCGCACCGGCGTCGCGCCCCCGCGGCCCGCGGAGCCGATCCCGTAGACGACGACCGCCGCGAGCCCGGCGCCGGCGAACGCGAACCAGACGTAGGTGAGCGGCGCCGTCGTCCCCAGCACGACGGTCGCCGTCACCACCGCCGCCGCGGCGCCGGCGTTCACCCCGAGCAGGCCCGGGTCGGCCAGCGGGTTGCGCGTCAGCGCCTGCATCAGCGCGCCCGCCACGCCCAGTGCCGCCCCGACCAGCAGCCCGAGGACCGTCCGCGGGATGCGCAGGTCGTGCACGATCACCGCGTCCTCGGAGCCGTCCGGCGACCAGACCAGGTCCCAGACGCGGTCGAGCGCGATCGACTTCGCGCCGACCGCGACGCTCAGCAGCGTGACGAGCGCGAGCGCCGCCAGGACGACCAGCAGCCCGGCGGCGCGGCGGCTCACCCTTCGACGATCTTCCGCGGCGCCTCGCCCTTGACCGCGGCGGCGAGCTGCGGCGTGAGGTGCTCGGCGACGTACTGCAGCGACGGCGGCGTCATGAAGTACGCGGCGCCCGCGAGCGTGCCGTCGGTGAACACGGCGCGGTTCTCCCTGACGGCCTCGAGCTTCCCGAACGTCGGCACCTTCTCGAGCGCCGGGATGTCCTTCGCGCTCTCGGTCGCGAACACGATCACGTCCGCGTCGATGACGCTCAGCTTCTCGGCGGACACGGCCTGCTGCTCACCGGGCCGCGGCGACTTGAGCTTCGGGTTGATCGTGAAGCCGAGGTACTCGAGGAACTCGGTGTTCAGGCCCTGCGGGTAGACGTAGAGGAGTCCGTCGTAGAACGCGTTCTGCGCGAACGTGACGGTCTTGCCCTGGAACTCGGGGTGCTCGGCGGCGACCTTCGCGAACGCCGCCTTCGTGTCCTCGACGAGCTTCTGGCCCTCGGCCTCCTTGCCCAGGCCCTTCGCGATCTGGAGCACCTGCTCGTCCCACTGCGAGAAGTAGTCGGTGGCGCCCTTGACCGGGCCGATGACCGGCGCGAGCGCGGAGAGCTTCTCGTAGTCGCCCTTCTTCAGCCCGGCGTTGGTGCCGACGATGAGGTCGGGCCGCAGCGACGCGATCTTCTCGTAGTCGAAGCCGTCGGTCGTCTTCAGCACGGTCGGCTTGGCGTCGCCGAGCAGCTCCTTCGCCCACGGCCACACGGCGTACGGCTGCTCGCCGTACCACTCGGTGACGGCGATCGGCTCGTAGCCGAGCGCGAGGATCGTGTCCTGCTCGGTGAGCCCGACGGAGACGATCCGCTGCGGCTCCTTCTCGACGGTCGTCGTGCCGAACTTGTGCTCGACGGTGGCGGGGAACTGGGCCTCGGCCGCCGCGGCGGTCGTCTCGGCGGCGGGCGCGGCCGCGGCCGCGTCGGAGGAGTCGGAGCTGCTGTCGTCGTCGCCGCAGGCGCCCAGGAGCAGGGCGGCGAGGAGCAGCAGGATGGTGATCGGAGCACGGCGCATGGTTTAGGGAACCCTAACCAACACCGCGGCGCACGCGCGCTCTCGGAGGACCGTCAGCCGCCTCCCAGCGAACACCCAGATTCCGGACCGATAGTGAGCGCATGACGCTCTCCCGCACGCTCGCCACCGCCCTGACGACCCTCGCTCTCACCGGCGCCGCGTCGCTCGGCGCCGCCACCGTCGCCCACGCGGCCGACGGCCACCACCGCGGCCCGCACCGCCCCGCCGCCGCGGCGCCCGGCCGCCACCTGCAGGCGACCGTGGTGCGGACCGTCGCGGTGACCGCGCGCGGCGCTACGCCGACGACGGCGTAGCGGCGGCCGGCGCGGCGCCCGGATCTGCCGGCGCGCTCTCGGGGCGCACCCGCAGCAGCATCACCGCGGCCACCGTCCCGGCCAGCGAGACGCCCGCCAGCGTGAGCCAGCCCGCCTGGAACGCGTCGCGCGCCGCCTCCGGTGAGCCCGGCGTGCCGAGGATCGCGACGAAGATCGCGACGCCCAGCGCGAGGCCGACCTGCCGCAGCATGTTCACCACCGCCGAACCCGTCGCGAACGCCTGGGGCGGGAGCGAGCCGGCGGCGGTCGCCATCACCGTCGGCAGCGTGAGACCGACGCCGACGCCCGTCAGCAGCATCCCGCCGAGCACGCTCCCCACGTAGTCGGGCGTCACCGACGCGGCCGCCGCCCACCACGCGAGGCCGGCGGCGAACGACGTCGTCCCCGCCGCGACGACCGGCGCCGGGCCGAACCGCGCGATCAGCCGCCCGGCCACCACCGCGAACACCGGCACCAGGAGCGGGCCGGGCGCGATGGCCAGGCCGGTCCGCAGCGCCGACCAGCCCCACACGTCCTGCGTCCACAGGACCCCGGAGAGGAGCATCGCGCCGAAGCCGATCGAGAAGAGCGTCATCACCACCGACGCGCCCGTGTAGCCCGGCGCGCGGAAGAGCGACGGCTCCACCAGCGGGCTGCGCGCGTGCACGCAGTGCAGCGCGAACGCGGCGAGCGCCAGCGCCGACGCGACGAGCACGGCCACGGTCGCGAGCGAGCCCCAGCCCCACGCACCGCCCTCGACGAGCGCGAGCGTCACGCCTGCGACGCCGCCGGTCAGCAGTACGGCACCGAGCGTGTCCGGGCGCGGGACCGGGTGCCCGGGCACGTGCGGGAGCCGCCGCCAGCCGACGTACAGCGCCGCGAGGCCGATCGGCACGTTGACGAGGAAGACCCACCGCCAGCTCGCCTCCACCAGCACCCCGCCGACGACCGGCCCGAGCGCGGCCGCCAGCCCGCCGACCGCCGTCCACGCCCGCACCGAGGCCTGCCGCTTCTCGGGCGGCGCGGTGGCGAGGATCAGGCCGAGCGACGTCGGCGTCAGCAGCGCCGCGCCGGCGGCCTGGACGAGCCGGAACGCGACGAGCATCTCGACGCTCGTCGCCGCCGCGCACGCCGCGGACGCCACCGTGAAGATCGCCAGGCCGAGGAGGAAGCCCGCCTCGCGCGCCCGCCGCTCGGCCAGCCGGCCGAACAGCACGAGCAGCGCCGCGTAGACGATCGCGTAGCCGTTGAGCACCCACGAGAGCGGCCCGAGCTCGGTGTCGAGATCGCGCGCGAGGTCGGGCAGCGCGACGTTGACGATGAAGAGGTCGAGGCTCGCCAGGACGACGGCGGCGGTGACGATCGCGAGCACCGCGCCGGGGGTGGCGTCGCGGCGGCGCAGCTGACTTAGGGCTTGCATAGCCAGCGCACCGTATCATCCTGGCTTAGCCATGTCTGAGCCAGCCACGATCCACCTCACCGGGCGCCTGGCCGACCGCGACGACTGGACGGCGGACACGTGCCCGATCGCCCGTGCGCTCGACGTCGTGCGCACGAAGTCGGCGGTGCTCGTCGTGCGCGAGGTCTTCTACGGCGCCACCCGGTTCGACGAGCTCGTGCGCCGCACGCAGCTGAGCGAGCCGGTCGTCGCCGCGCGCCTGCGCGAGCTCGTCGCGGACGGGCTGCTCGCCCGCGAGGCGTACCAGGAGCCCGGCCAGCGCGCGCGGCAGGGCTACCGACTGACCGAGAAGGGCGAGGACCTGCTGCCGGTGCTCGCCGCGCTGATGCAGTGGGGCGACAAGTGGCTCGGCGAGCAGTCGAGCGGCGTCCGCCTCGAGCACCACGGCTGCGGCGAGCCCGCCCGGCTGGAGCTCCGGTGCGCCGCCGGCCACGCGGTCGGCGCCGACGAGGTCGACCTCGCGGTCGACCGCAGCTCGCCCCGCTCGCCCTTCCACCGGGGCTAGCCGGCGCGGCGCGTTCACACCTCGGCCCCTCGCCCCGGCCTACAGTCGGAACCATGGACCCGAGGCGGCACACGGGTGCCGCCCTGTCCGCGCTCGCCGTGGGCGGGTTCGGCATCGGCACGACCGAGTTCGCGACGATGGGGCTGCTGCCCGAGGTCGCGGACGGGCTCGACGTGTCGATCTCGACGGCGGGCCACGCGATCACGGCCTACGCGCTCGGCGTCGTCGTCGGCGCGCCGCTCATCACGGCGGTCGCGGCGCGGGTGCCGCGGCGGCGCCTGCTGCTCCTCCTGATGCTCGCGTTCGCCGCGGGGAACGGCCTGTCCGCGCTGGCGCCCTCCGCCGACTCGCTGATCGTCGCGCGGTTCCTCGCAGGCCTGCCGCACGGGGCGTACTTCGGTGTCGCGTCGGTGGTGGCGGCGGAGCTGGTCGGGCCGGCGCGGCGCGGGTCGGCGATCTCGCTCGTGATGGCCGGGCTGACCGTGGCGAACATCGCGGGCGTGCCGGCGGCGACGCTGGCGGGCCAGCAGCTCGGGTGGCGCTGGGCGTACTGCGCGGTGGCGGTCATCGGGGTGCTGACGGTGCTGTCCGTGCGGACGTGGGTGCCGGTGACGCCGGCGCCGCGCGATGCGTCGGTCGCGCGCGAGCTGGGCGCCTTCCGGCGGCCGCAGGTGTGGTTCGCGCTGCTGACCGGGAGCGTCGGGTTCGGTGGGATGTTCGCGGTCTACTCGTACGTGTCGCCGACGTTGACGGAGGTCTCCGGCCTGTCGGATTCGGCGGTGCCGTGGGTGCTGGCGCTGTTCGGCACGGGCATGACGGCCGGCGCGCTGGCCGGCGGGCGGCTGATCGACCGCTCACCGCACCGCACGGCGATCGGCGGGCTGATCGCGATGGCGGGCGTGCTCGCGATCTACGCCTCGACGGCCTCGTCGGCGGTCGCCGCGGTCGTGCTGGTCTTCGCGATCGGCGTGACGACGCAGGTCCTCGCGGGCGCGCTGACCGTGCACCTGATGGACGTCTCCCCCGACGCGCCGTCGCTCGCGGCGTCGTCGAACCACAGCGCGCTCAACATCGCGAACGCGTCGGGCGCATGGCTCGGTGGGCTGGTGATCGCGGGCGGCCACGGCTACCTCGCGACCGCGTGGCTCGGGGTCGGGCTCTCGCTCGCGGGCCTCGTCGTCGCGCTCGCGGGGGTCGCGGTCACGCGCCGGGCCGACCCCGCGCCCGTCGCCGCGGGCTGACCAGCCGCCGCGGCCCGCCTCCGGGGCGGCCTGGGCTACGCGCCGGGGCGCGCGAGCGGGGCGACGGCCTCGCCCTCCGCGACCACCGCGCCGTCGGCGTCCACGAGCTGGACCCGCACGCGCGACTCCGCGGGGAACGGAGCGCTGCTCCGGAGCCCGCCGGGGGAGGGGGTGCCGGTGAGGCCGGCGACCGCGGCGTCCACCAGGGGTTCGGCGTGGCGGGCCAGCGGGCCGCGGAGGTGGCCGGCGAGCCACCGCTGGGCGACCGCGTGGGCGGGGCCGGTGGCGATCGCGATCACGAGGAACATCGGCAGGTCGCGGACGGTGCCGGCGGAGACGAGCGGGTCGAGCCACGCGCGGTACGCGTCGGCGAGGTCGCGATTGAGCTCGGCGAGTTCGGCGCCGGCGTCGGTCGCCCAGTCGAGGTGGCCCTGGCCGTAGAGGAAACGCGCGCGGTCCGGGTTCGCCTCGATCCAGCCGAGCTGGGCCCGCACGAACCCGTCGACCGCGGCGCGCAGCGTCGGCGGCTGCGCGTGCAGCACCTCCCAGTAGCGCTCCTGCACCGACCGCATCGCGTCGACGTAGAGCGCCTCCGCGATCGCCTCCTTCGAGCCGAAGTGGTGGAAGAGCGCCCCGTTGGACACGCCGCTGCGCTCGCGCACCCGCGCGACCGTCGTCCGCTCGTACCCCTCCTGCGTGAAGCACGCCAGCGCGGCGGCGAGGATCTTGTCGCGGGTGGTGGAGGAGGGCGCCACGCGGCGCCAGAGTAACGCTCCGGAGTGCCGCACCGGCGACCGGCGAAGGCGGAGGCGCCCACTCCCGCGTTCACCCGCGCCACCCGCCCCGCCCGCGCCGCGCGCCGCCCGCCCCGCGAGGCGCCGAGGTTCGTGACATCTCGTGGCACCGAGCCGCGCGAGATGTCGGTGAGCGTCGCCAGGCGACGGTTCGCGACATCTCGGCGCGGGGCGTCGCGCGAGATGACAGAAACCGTCGGGGGCGGGCCGACCCGCCGACGCAGGCGGGCGTCGGCCGATCGTCACCCCACCAACAGAGCAGTACTCCGGAGCATTACTCTGTTCGCCATGAGCCAGGTTGCAGACGTGTTCGGGCTTCCGGCGGAGGCCGAGGCGATCCGGGTGGAGGCGCGCGAGGTCGCCGCGGCGTTCGCCGGGCGGCGGCAGGAGGTGCGGGATCACCTGCTCGCCCACGCCGAGCCACATCCGGAGCTGTGGGCGGCGTTCCGCGAGCGCGGGTGGGCGGGTCTCGTGGTGCCGGAGGAGCACGGCGGGACGGAGGGCGGGCTGCTCGGGCTCGCGCTGGTGCTGGAGGCGTTCGCCGAGCAGGGGATCGTGCTGTGGATGCCGGTGCTGTCGGCGGCCGTCGGGTACGCGATCGCGCAGGTCGGGCCGGACCCGGTGCGCGCCGGGTGGCTGGAGCGGGTCGCGGCGGGCGACGCGCACCTGGCGATGGCGGCGACGGAGCCGGAGGTCGGGCACAACCTGTTCCGCACCGCGACGCAGATCCGCCGCAAGGGCGAGGCGGGCTTCCTCGTCAGCGGGCGCAAGCGCGTGACGTCGGGCATCGACGTCGCCGACCGCGTGCTCGTGTTCGGCCGCGCGCCGAAGATGGGCGATGGGCCGGCGTCCTACACGACCGTGCTCGTCGACCCGCGCGCGCCCGGCTGCACCGTCACCGAGCTGCCGATGCGCCACCGCGAGGGCGTCCGGCAGTTCGAGCTGCAGCTCGACGAGGTCGTCGTCCCGGACGACGCGGTGGTCGGCGCGCCGGGCCAGGGCCTGATGACGATGTGGCCGTTCACGCACGTCGAGCGCATCCTCACCGCGGCGCTCTGCGTCGGCAGCGCCCACCACGCGCTCACGCGGTCGGTCGCGCGCGCGAAGGAGCGGACGATCGCCCGCACGCACCCGATCGGCGCCGAGCAGGCGATCGCGCACCCGCTCGCCGACCTGCACGCGCGGCTGGAGGCAACCCGCCTCTACGTTCACCGCACCGCGGCGCGGCACGACGCCGGCGTCGACGGGTTCGTCGTCGCAGGCGAGGCGAACGTGGCCAAGCTCCTCACCGCCGACCTCGCCTTCGCCGCCGCCGACCACGCGATGCAGGTGTTCGGCGCCGACGCATGGGACGAGCGCGAGGGCTGGATGGACCTCTACCTCGACGCCCGCCTGGCCCGCTCCGCCCCCGTCAGCGACGACTTCGCCCGCAACTTCGTCGCGCAGCACGTCTTGGGGTTGCCGGCGCGGCGGTGAGCGGGGAGAGCGGGGCGCCGCGCCGGTGGGGGAGCCGGCGCGGCGTCAACACCCGCGACCTGAGCGAGCCATCCCGGATGCCAGGCGCGGCGGGACATCGCCGCTTAGGCCGCCAGGCCGGTAGACGTCGTACCGTCGCGTCAGGCGCCGGGAGGGCCGCTCAGGGTGAACTTGCCGACGAGGTCCTCGAGCTCGGCGGCGGTCGCCGCGAGCTGCTGGGCGCTCGACGCGATCTCCTGCGCGGACGCGGAGGTCTCCTCCGTCGAGGCCGACACCTCCTGGGAGGACGCGCTGGACTGCTCGGCCACCGCGGCGACCTCGACCATGTCGGCCTGGACGCGCGAGGCGCTGGCGGCGATCTGCTGCACGGAGGCGGCGATCGCGTCGACGCGGCCGGTCATGTCCTCGACGGACGCGCCGATGCGGCCGAACGCGGCGCGGGCCTGCTCGACGGTGGCGGCGCCCTCCTCGGTCCGCTCCGCCGTCTCCTCGACGACGGCGACGGCCTGGGTGGTCTCGCCCTGGATCTCGCCGACGAGCGTCGCGATGGTGGCCGCGGCCGCCTGCGACTCCTCGGCCAGCTTGCGCACCTCCTCGGCCACGACCGCGAAGCCGCGGCCCTGCTCGCCCGCACGCGCGGCCTCGATGGCCGCGTTCAGGGCGAGGAGGTTCGTCTGCTCGGCGATGCCGGTGATCGTCTCGACGATGCCGCCGATCTGCTCGGACTTCGCGCCCAGCTCGCGCATCGCGGCGGTCACGGACGCGCTCGACTCGCGGACCGCGCGCATCGCCTCGGACGCGTGCGCCACGGCAGCCGCGCCCTCGTCCGCCACGCGGCGGGTCTCGGCGGCGGCGATCGCCGTCTCCTGCGCCGACTCGGCCGACGCCTGCGTCGCCATCGACACCTCCTCGGTCGCCTCACGCGCGCCTTCGACGGAGCGGACCTGCCGCTCGGCGCCCTGGGCGACGTCGGAGACCGCCTGCGCGATCTCGTTCACCGCACGGCCGGCCTCCTCGGAGGTCGACGCCATCTCCTGCGAGGACGACGAGAGCACGCCGGCGTTGCGCTGCACCGAGCCGACCAGCTCGCGCAGGTTGCCGGTCATCTGCGCGACGGCGTTGCCCAGCGCGTCGTCGTCGCCGCGCGGGGTGACCTCGGTCGTGAGGTCGCCCGACGCGATGGTCTGCGCGGCACCGGCCATCTCCTGCAGGTACTCGGTCATCTCGCCGAACGCGACGCCGAGCTCGCCGAGCTCGTCCTTCGACGCGATCGCGACCTCCTGCCGGACGTCGCCGCGGGAGATGCCGCGGGCGGCGCGCAGGAGCTGGCCGATGCCGGCGCTGAGGTAGCGCGACAGCACGAACGCGACGGCGCACGCGATGACGACTGCGAGCAGCACGATCACGACGGTCGACGTGCGGGCCGAGGACGCGGTGTCCTTCGCATCGGCGTACGCGCCATCCGCGAGCTTGTCGTTGACGTCCGCCCAGGCGGCCACGTCGACCTGGAGCTGGTCGCTCGCGTCGCCGGCCGCCGACAGCGCGGTGCGGATCTTCTCGATGTCGCCCGTCGCGGCGGCCGCGACGACGGCCTCGGTCGTCCCGGCGAACACCTCGAACTGCGCGCGGACCTTCTCCCACGCGGCGCGGTCGGCCGGGCTGGCGACGAGCCGCTCGTAGTCGGCGAGCTCCTTGGTGATCGCCGCCTGCGTCGTCGTGATGTCCTCCCGCGCCTGGGCCTGCTTCTCGGGCACCGTGACGGCGAGCTTGTACTGGTCCTTGCGCATCGTCGAGGCGTCGAGCGCGACGTCGTCGATGAGCGAGATGCTCGGGAGCACCTCGTTGTTGATCGTCGCGGTCTTGCCGGCGATGCCGCTCATCTGGCCGGTCGACGTGAAGCCGAGGAACGCCAGGAGGGCGACCACGGCGCCGAAGCCGGCGAGCAGCTTCGTGCGGATGGAGAGGTTCGTGAGGGCTCGCATGGGACGGGAAGAGGGAACGGGTCCTCCGTTGATCGACCGCTCGTCCAGGAGACCGGTATGAACGCGGTATGACCTGAGTACCTAGACTCTAGGTATGAGCCTCCAGACCGATCGCGAAGGCGACGTCCACGTCCTGACCCTCGACCGCGGCGAGCACCGGTTCCACCCGGACCTGATCGACGCGCTCGACGCCGCTCTTGACACGGTCGAGTCCGCGCAGGGCCCGGCCGCCGTCGTGCTCACCGGCAGCGGCAAGTTCTTCTCCAACGGGCTCGACCTCGACTGGATGGGGAGCGCGCCGGAGGGCGGTGCGCAGGAGGTGCTCGACCGCGTCCATCGGCTCTACGCCCGGCTCGTCGCTTGGGAGGTGCCGACCGTCGCCGCGATCGGCGGGCACGCGTTCGCGGGCGGCGCGATGCTGGCGCTCGCCTGCGACCACCGCGTGATGCGGGCCGACCGGGGCTACTTCTGCTTCCCCGAGGTCGCGCTCGGGCTGCCCTTCACGCCGGGGATGAGCGCGCTGATCGCGGCGAAGCTCGCGCCCCAGGCCGCGCACGTGGCGATGGCGACCGGCCGGCGCTACGGCGGCACGGACGCGCTGGCGGCCGGCATCGTCGACGCGGTGGCCGAGGAGGCGCGGGTCGTGCCGGACGCGGTCGCGCTGGCGGCCACGCTCGCCCCGACGCGCGGGCCGGCGCTCGGGGCGATCAAGACCGAGCTGCACGCGGCCGCGCTCGACAAGCTCCGCGCCGGCGTGCGGCTGCCGGCGTGAGCGCCGGGCGGCTGAGCCGCCTGGAGGCCGTCGTGCTCGGCCTGCTCGCCGACGCGCCCGCGCACGCGTACGCGCTCCGCGCGCGACTCGCGCCCGGCCTGCCCCGCGAGCAGCAGCCGAAGGAGGGCGTGCTGTACCCGCTGCTCGCGCGGCTGGAGCGGCGCGGGCTCGTGGCCGGCGAGGAGGAGGTGCCCGAGCGCGGCGGCCGGCCGCGGCGCCGGTACGCCTGCACGCCGGCAGGCGAGGAGGCGTTCCTCACGTGGCTGCGCAGCGACGCGCAGGACGAGGCCGAGGGCGTCGACGCGTCGCTGTTCCTCGACCACCCGTTCCTCAAGCTGCTGTTCGCCGCGCGCCTGACGCCGGACGAGCGGGCCGCGAAGCTCGACCGCATCGAGCGGGTGACCCGCGAGCGACTCGCCGCGCTCGAACGTCTCGCCGCGCTGGAGCCCGGCGGACCGGTCGGCCCCGTGCTGCTCGACGTCGGGCGCGCGCACGAGGAGGCGGTGCTCGACGGCGTGCGGCGCATGCGG
This sequence comes from Parviterribacter multiflagellatus, assembly GCF_056863265.1. NCBI lineage: Bacteria > Bacillati > Actinomycetota > Thermoleophilia > Solirubrobacterales > Parviterribacteraceae > Parviterribacter > Parviterribacter multiflagellatus. The sequence continues at coordinate 149,785 of NZ_JBXPIZ010000011.1, read as the reverse complement.
GCAGATCTCGCCCGCGTGCGCCGTTAGCGTCGCCGCGCATGGAGAGCTCTGCGGGCACCCTCGGCCTCGGGCGCGGCACCGCGCTGTACGTCGGCGCGCTCGTCGGCCCCGGCGTGCTGCTCGTCCCGGCGCTGGCCGCGGAGGCAGCGGGCCCGGCGGCGATCGTCGCGTGGGCCGCGCTGCTCGTGCTGTCGCTGCCGCTCGCGATCACGTTCGCGACGCTCGGCGTCCGCCATCCGGTGCCGGGCGGCGTGACCGCGTACGTGCAGGAGGGGTTCGGCGCGCACGCGGCGGCGGTCACCGGCACGATCTTCCTCGCCGCCGTCGTGCTCGGCGCGCCCGCCGTCGCGCTGATCGGCGGCTACTACGTCGCGGACCTGACGGGCGGCGGGACGGCGGTCGCGGTGCCGGTCGCGCTGGCGATGTTCGCGGTCGTGCTGGGCGCGAACGCGTCGGGGCTGCGGGTGTCGAGCGGCGTCCAGTTCGCGCTCACCGGCGTGCTCGTCGCCGTGATCCTCGTCGCCGTCGTCACCGTGCTCCCCGACCACGGCGGCGACGGGTGGGAGCCGTTCGCGCCCGAAGGCTGGTGGGCGATCGGCACCGCGGCGAACCTGCTCGCCTGGCTCTTCTTCGGCTGGGAGGCGATGGCCCAGATGGCCGGCGACTTCCGCGACCCGCGCCGCGACCTGCCCCGCGCGGTGACGCTCGCCTACCTGACGATCGCGCTGCTCTACCTCGGCCTGGCGGTCGCGTCGATCACCGTCGCGACCGCGGACAGCAAGGTGCCGCTGGCCGAGCTGCTCGAGGTCGGGCTGGGCTCCACGGGACGCGACGCATGCGCGATCCTCGCGGTGGCGCTGACGATGGGGACGATGAACGTCTACCTCGGCGGCTCCTCCAAGCTCGCCGCGGCGCTGGCCCAGCAGGGCGCGCTGCCGGCCTGGCTCGGCGGCGGAGCGCCGCGCTCGATCCCGCGCCGCCCGCTCGCGGTCCTCGCCGCGACGGGCGCCGCGCTGCTCGGGCTCCTCGCCGCCGGGACGATGGACCCGGAGGCGCTCGTCCGCGCGACGTCGGCGTGCTTCGTCTCCGTTTACGTCCTGGCGTTGGGCTCCGCGACGCGCATCCTCGCGGCGCGGGCACGCGTCGTGGCGGCGATCGCGCTGGTGCTCGTCGCCGTCGTCACGGCGTTCTCGGGCTGGTTCCTCGCGGTGCCGGTCGTCGTCGCGGCGGCGACGCTCGCGGTGCGCCACGCGCGGCGCGGTCAGGCGGTCGCGTAACCGGTCACTGACCGCTTACGCCAGCATGGTGGTGCAGGCGGCAGAAGCAGGACGCCTGCACCGGGACGTCCGCGCGCGCCTGCGCCATCGCGAGCTGTTGCGCGACGATCCGCGCCGCCTGGTCCTTGCCCTGGCGCACGAGGCACTCGTGGTAGCCGTGCAGGCTCCACACGTTGCCGGGGTGGTGGGAGGAGCGCGGGACGCGCGGGTCGTAGCCGAGGTCCTCCGCGTAGACGCGCTCGGCCTCCTCGACCCGGCCCTGCTCGAGCAGCAGCGCGCCGTACGCGTGGCGGGTCGGCTGCATCCAGCCCCACGGCTCGTCGTAGGGCAGCGCGTCGTCGAGCTCGATCGCGTGGCGCAGGTGCGCGAACGCCGCGTCGTGGTCGCCGCGCCGGTAGGCCAGCTCGCCGTCGAGCATCGCGCTCGCCACCGCGAGGATGTCGAGGCACGTGTTGTTGAACAGGTACCGCGACTCGGGCACGCGCGCGACCGCGGCGCCGAACGCCTCGCGCTCGGCCTCCGCCTCGGCCACCCGGCCCGTCGCCGCGTACGCGACCCCGCGCGCGTAGTGGAGCATCGCGGTCGTCGTGCAGTAGAGCGCCGGGTCCGCGGGGAACGAGAGCGCGAGGATCTCCTCCCACAGCCCGAACCGCACGAGCACGTGGAGCCGCACCGGGACGAACCCCTCCAGCCAGTCCGCCATGGGCGGCGACGGGATCCGCAACAGCTCCTCCGGGAGCATCGCCTCCAGCTCCTCCGCGACGTCGAGCGCGACCCGCGACACGCCGAGGAACATCGCCGCGTAGATCGCGAAGTGCTTGTCGTGCGCGCGGTAGAGCGTGTAGAAGCGGTGCGCCGCCGGGCCCTCGGAGAACGCGCGGTCGACCGCGATGGCGCGCAGGTTCGCCTCGATCGCCGCGTGGTAGTGGCCGCACAGCACGTCGATGTGCGACGGCATGTGGAGCAGGTGCCCCGCGTCCGGCACGAGCGTGCGCAGCGCATCGGCCGCCGGCAGCGCGCGCTCGGGCCACGGCGACATCTCCATCAGATGCAGGTACAGGTGGAGCAGCCCGGGGTGGTCGAACCCGCCGGGCTGAGCAAGCGCGCGCTCGAGCACCTCCTTGGCCTCCAGCGTCGCCGCGCCCTCGGGCGGGAGGCCGGTCTCGCGATCCCACAGCGCCCAGGCGGTGAGGTTCATCAGCGCGTCGGCGAACAGCGCCGCGACGTCGAGGTCGTCCGGGTGCGCCGCGTAGACCGCGCGCATCGCGTCCGCGTAGTCGGCGTTGTAGGCGTCGAGCGGGCCGTCGGGGTCGCTCGACGGGTAGCGCGCGGCGAGCGCTTCGATCAGCGCGCGCTCGATCTCGGACGCGCGGGGCGCGTTGGCGCGCGCGTCCTCGATCGCGCCGTGCGCGCGAGCGAGCGAGACGCGCAGGTCGACGGGGTCGAACGCCTCCCACTGCTTGTTGTAGTTCGGCCCGATCGCGTACGCGATGCCCCAGTGGGCCAGCGCGAAGCCGGGATCCTCCGCGATCGCCCGCTCGAAGCACGCGACCGCCTCCTCGTGGTTGAAGGCGTAGGCCCAGACGAGCCCGCGGTCGAGCCAGGTCTGGGCGGCCGGCGAGGCGGTGGACGCCCCGCGGGTGTGCGTGCCGAGGTCGAAGTACGCGTCCATGCCGCAACCCTCCCGGAGGCGGCGGGCCCGGTGCAAGGCCCGCGTGGGCGAGCCGCCGCCGTCGCGGTGCCTGCCGTCCCCGGCCGGCGGCGCGCGCCGGCCGGGGAGGCCGCGATCGAAAGCGCCTGGTGCGCTAGCAGTTGCTGGGCGCCGGCTGCCCCGCGAACCGGTTCGCGAGGTAGTCGAGCCCCGGCCCCGCGCCGGAGACCATCCCGAGCAGGTGCTCGGCCAGCGGGTAGACCGTCCACTGCACCCGCGCGCCCTTCGCGCACCACTGCTGGCGCAGCGTGCTCGCCTGGCCGAACGGGATGATCTCGTCGATCAGCCCGTGGTACTGGAACACCGGCGCGGCCGGCTTCGTGCCGCCGAGCCTGTTCTCGTTCAGCCGCGCCTGCCACTGCGGCGTGTCGAGCGGGTTCGTCGTCACGTAGTCCTCGATGTCGGTGAACCCGGTCTGGAGGAGGCCGCCGATCCCGTCGATGCTCACCAGGCAGGCCTCGCTGAACTGCGCGAACGTCTGCTGCCCGCGCGCGTTGAGGTACGACTCGAGGTCGAGCTCGGGGTACGCCGCGTCGTAGCCCACCGCCGCGAACAGCGCGAAGGCCAGGAACGGCCCGCCGTCGAGGCTGTTCGCCACCGCCAGCAGGTCGGCCGGCACGCCGCCCGCGACGACGCCCTTGACGTCGAGCTCCGGCGCGTACGTCGGCGCCAGCTCGGCCGCCCACCCGGCGGTCGTGCCGCCCTGCGAGTAGCCCATCACGCCGACCGGGCCGGTGGACGAGAGCCCCGTGTTGGCGATCTTGCGCGCCGCGCGGACCGCGTCGAGCACCGCCCGGCCCTGGTCCTTGCCGACCTCGTACGTGTGCGCGCCCGGCGTGCCGAGCCCGCGCATGTCGCTGACCACGACCGCGAACCCGCGCGCGAGCGCCGCCGCGATGAACGCGCCCTCGTAGTCGGTGCCCTGGCTCAGCGTGTACGACGGCGCGCACGCGTCGCCCAGGCCGCGCGTGCCGACGCCCCACGTGACGATCGGGCGCTTGCCCCCGCCGAGCCACGGCAGCACCGGGACGAGCAGCGTGCCGGACACCGCGATCGGCTGGCCGCTGCCGGTCGTCGTGCGGTAGAGGACCTGCCACGAGCGGACGCCCGGCGCCGGCAGCTTCAGCACCGGGTCGAGCGTGAAGCGCGCGCTGCGCGACCGGATGACGTCGCCGGGCTGGCCCGCCGGCAGCGGCGACGGCGGCGTGTAGAACGGATCCTGCCCCGGCTCCGCGGCGGCGGCCCCTCCGGCCGGCACGAGCAGGACGACGAGCGCCGCGAGCAACGCGACGAGCACCGCGACACCGCGGCGGTTCTCCCTGACCATCGGACTCCCCTTCTCCCCCGGGGACCCCTACAGCCCCCGCTCCGGCGGCGGATCCTAGATGATCGTCACCGTTCGCTCAACCGCGCTCGACCGAACGCGTCCAGGGGTGACGTCACGTGATGTCAACCCGCGCTACATTCGGCGCAACCCCTACTCGCGGGTTCCGCGGCACGGAGGAGACCGGGCAGCGCGCGAGGCCTGTTCCCGAACCCGCATACGCCTCTGTACCGCTCAGACCTTCAGAAGAAGTACGTCATGGCCGTCACGGGCATCGTGCTCATGGCCTACGTGCTCCTCCACATGTTCGGCAACCTCAAGATGTACCTGGGAGCCGACGACCTCGACCACTACGCCGAATGGCTCCGCGACGTCGGCGAGCCGCTGCTCCCCCACGAGGGGCTGCTGTGGATCCTCCGCGTCGTCCTGCTCGGCTCGCTGATCCTGCACCTCGACGCCGCCTTCCGCCTCGCGCGCAAGTCGCGTCAGGCCCGCCCCGTCAAGTACGCGGCGGAGCGCAAGTACGTCGCCGCCGACTTCGCCAGCCGCACCATGCGCTGGACGGGGCCGATCGTGCTCCTCTTCGTGATCTTCCACCTGCTGGACCTCACGTGGGGCACGACGAACCCGGACTTCCAGTCGGGGAACGTCTACGACAACGTCGTCGCGAGCTTCGAGCGCGTGCCCGTCTCGCTCGTCTACATCGCGGCGAACCTCGCCCTCGCGTTCCACCTCTACCACGGCGCCTGGAGCCTGTTCCAGAGCCTGGGCGTCGGTGGCCCGCTCACCCGCGTGCGGACCCGCTACTTCGCGGTCGCGTTCTCGGTGATCGTCGCGCTGGGCAACATCTCCTTCCCCATCGCCGTCCTCACGGGGGTCGTCGGATGATCACGCTGGAGTCCAACGCTCCCGCCGGACCGATCGAGGAGAGCTGGGACGCGCACCGCTTCGGCGTCCGGCTCGTCAACGCCGCCAACAAGCGGCGCTTCCACGTGCTGGTGATCGGCTCCGGCCTCGCCGGCGCCTCGGCCGCCGCGACGCTCGCCGAGCTCGGCTACCGCGTCACGGTCCTCACGTTCCACGACTCGCCGCGCCGCGCGCACTCGATCGCGGCGCAGGGCGGCATCAACGCCGCCAAGAACTACCGCAACGACGGCGACTCGATCCACCGCCTGTTCTACGACACGATCAAGGGCGGCGACTACCGCGCCCGCGAGGCGAACGTCTACCGCCTCGCGCAGGTGTCGAACAACATCATCGACCAGGCGACGGCGCAGGGCGTCCCGTTCGCGCGCGAGTACGGCGGCCTGCTCGACAACCGCTCGTTCGGCGGCGCGCAGGTCTCGCGCACGTTCTACGCGCGCGGCCAGACCGGCCAGCAGCTGCTGCTCGGCGCCTACCAGGCGCTGTCGCGGCAGATCGGGCTGGGCAACGTCAAGCTCCACGCGCGCACGGAGATGCTCGACGTCGTCGTCGCCGACGGCAAGGCCGCGGGCGTCGTGGCGCGCGACCTGCTCACCGGCGAGGTCTTCAGCATCGCCGCGCACGCGGTGGTCCTGGCGACCGGCGGCTACTCGAACGCCTTCTACCTGTCGACGAACGCGCGCAACTCGAACGCGACCGCCATCTGGCGGGCGCACCGCAAGGGCGCGCTCTTCGCCAACCCCTGCTACACGCAGATCCACCCGACCTGCATCCCGCAGTCCGAGCCGTTCCAGAGCAAGCTCACGCTGATGAGCGAGTCGCTCCGCAACGACGGCCGCATCTGGGTCCCGCAGGAGCAGACGGACGCCGCGCCCGAGGACGTGCCCGAGGAGCAGCGCGACTACTTCCTCGAGCGCCGCTACCCCGCGTTCGGCAACCTCGTCCCCCGCGACGTCGCGTCCCGCGCGGCGAAGCACATGATCGACGAGGACCTCGGGGTCGGGCCGCGCAAGAACGGCGTCTACCTCGACTTCGCGGACGCGATCCAGCGGCTCGGGGCGGACACGATCAAGGCCCGCTACGGGAACCTGTTCGAGATGTACGAGCGGATCACCGGCGAGGATCCGTACAAGCAGCCGATGCGCATCTACCCGGCCCCCCACTACACGATGGGCGGGCTCTGGGTCGACTACAACCTCATGACGACGATCCCGGGGCTGTACGCGATCGGCGAGGCGAACTTCTCCGACCACGGCGCCAACCGGCTCGGCGCCAGCGCGCTGATGCAGGGCCTCGCGGACGGGTACTTCGTCCTCCCCGTGACGATCGGCGACTACCTGGCCCCGCAGCTCGGCAAGCCTGCGCCGGACACCAGCCACCCGGAGTTCGCGAAGGCGGAGGCCGGCGTCGCCGAGCAGGTCAAGCGGCTCACGTCGACCAACGGCAGCCGGTCCGTCGACTGGTACCACCGCGAGCTCGGCCGGATCCTGTGGGAGGAGTGCGGCATGGCCCGCACCCGCGAGGGCCTCGAGCAGGCGATCCGGGACATCCGGGCGCTGCGCGAGGAGTTCGCGACCGACCTGCGCGTCCCCGGCGACGCGGCGGGTCTCAACCAGTCGCTCGAGCGCGCCGGCCGCGTCGAGGACTTCTTCGAGCTCGGCGAGCTGATGTGCCGCGACGCCCTCATGCGCGAGGAGTCGTGCGGCGGCCACTTCCGCACCGAGCACCAGACGGAGGACGGCGAGGCGCTGCGCGACGACGAGAACTTCGCGTTCGTCGGGGCGTGGGAGTACGAGGGCCCGGACGCGCCCCCGACGCTCCACCGCGAGCAGCTCGAGTTTCGCATCGTCACCCCGACCCAGAGGAGCTACAAGTAATGCGCCTCACGCTGAAGGTCTGGCGACAGGCCGACCCGGACGCCCCGGGGGACTTCGAGACCCACGACATCCCGGACGCCAACCCGGAGATGTCGTTCCTCGAGCTGCTCGACCAGCTCAACGAGCGACTGACGCTCGAGGGCATCGAGCCGTTCGCCTTCGAGAGCGACTGCCGCGAGGGCATCTGCGGCACGTGCAGCCTGATGATCAACGGCGAGGCGCACGGGCCCCAGCAGGGCACCGCGACCTGCCAGCTCTACGTCCGCAAGTTCGACGACGGCGACGTCATCACCGTCGAGCCCTTCCGCTCGTCGGGCTTCCCGTTCGTCAAGGACCTGGTCGTCGACCGCTCGGCGCTCGACGAGATCATCCAGGCCGGCGGCTTCATCACCGTCCCCACCGGCAGCGCCCCTGACGCGAACCTCGTGCAGGTCGCCAAGGGCGAGTCGGACCTCGCGATGGACGCTGCGGCGTGCATCGGCTGCGGCGCCTGCGTCGCCTCCTGCCCCAACGGCGCGGCCCATCTGTTCACGGCCGCGAAGGTCGCGCATCTGAACCTGCTTCCGCAGGGTCAGCCGGAGCGTCACCGCCGCACGATCAAGATGGTCGAGGCCATGGAACGCAACTTCGGACCGTGCACGAACCACCGTGAGTGCGAGGCCCAGTGCCCCAAGGGGATCAAGATCGATTTCATCACGATGCTCTATCGCGATTATCGTCAGGCCGTCCGCGGCACCCGTCGAGCGGACGGAGAGGAGCGATGACCGCGATGAACGCGTCACAGGTCGACCGTCTGGTCGCCACCGTCAGAAGTCCCATCGAGGAGCGCAGCCGGCGCCGGCTGGACGGCTACGCCGCCGCTGCCCGCCGCATCGACGCTCGCATCGCCGAGCTGCGGGGTGAGCTGGAGGCGGCCATCCTGGCCGCCGGCAGCGACGAGCGCAGCGCGGACGCGGTGCTGGACACCATGTGCAAGCTCGACCAGCTCGAGCGCATCCAGCTGCGGATCGACGCCGGCCTGCGGGCGAGCGTCGGCGCGCTGGCCGAGGTCGACCTTCCCTCGCCGGTCGGCGAGGGACCCTTCTAGGGCGCGCAACGGTCATCCACCATGGGTGAGCCCGGGCTCACCCATGGTGCTGTCACCGTCGGGCGCTCGTGTCGTCCGACGCTCCCCCTGCGGCCAAGCTGACGTTCGTCACGCTGACGATGATGGTCGTCGGCTCGATGGTCGGCGCCGGCGTCTTCTCGCTGCCGCGCCGCTTCGGGGAGGAGACCGGTGTCGCGGGCGCGCTCATCGCGTGGGTGATCGCGGGCACCGGCATGCTGATGCTGGCGTTCGTCTTCCAGCGGCTGGCGATCCGCAAGCCCGAGCTGGACGCCGGGGTCTACGCGTACGCCAAGGCCGGGTTCGGCGAGTACCCCGGCTTCTTCTCCGCCTTCGGCTACTGGGCCAGCGCGTGCGTCGGCAACGTCACCTACTGGGTGCTGATCATGTCGACGGTCGGCGCGATCTGGCCGGCGCTGGGCGACGGCGACACGGTGCTCGCGATCGTGCTGTCGACGGTCGGCCTGTGGTGCTTCTTCTGGCTGATCAGCCGCGGCATCAAGGAGGCGGCGGCGATCAACCGCATCGTGACGGTCGCGAAGGTCGTGCCGATCCTCGTCTTCGTCGTGCTGGCGCTCTTCTACTTCGACCCCGGCGTGTTCGCCGACAACTGGAGCGGCAAGGGCGACGACGACGCGCTGTTCGAGCAGGTGCGCGGGACGATGCTCGTGACCGTGTTCGTGTTCCTCGGGGTCGAGGGCGCGAGCGTCTACTCGCGCCACGCGCGGCGGCGCGAGGACGTCGGGCGCGCGACGGTGCTCGGCTTCGTCAGCGTCTTCGCGATCTTCGCGTCGGTGACGATCGTCGCCTACGGGATCCTGCCCGCGGCCGAGCTCGCCGAGCTGCGGCAGCCATCGATGGCGGGCGTCCTGGAGGAGGCGGTCGGCGGCTGGGGCAAGACGTTCGTCAGCGTCGGGCTGATCGTGTCCGTGCTCGGCGCGTACCTCGCGTGGACGCTGATGGCCGCGGAGGTGCTGTACGTCGCGGCCAAGGACGAGGACATGCCCCGCTTCCTCGGACGGGCGACGGCGGACGACGTGCCGCTGCCCGCGCTCGTGCTCTCCACCGCGCTGAGCCAGGTCGTCCTGGTCGTGACCTACTTCTCCGACGACGCGTTCAGCTTCGCGCTCGACCTGACGAGCGCGCTGACGCTGATCCCGTTCCTGCTCGCCGCGGGGTACGCGCTGAAGCTCGGGTGGGGCGACCGCCTCCGGCGCGACCTGGCGATCGCCGGGCTGGCGACCTTCTACACGGCGTTCCTGCTCTTCGCGGCGGGCGTCAAGTTCGTGCTCGTCTCGTTCATCATCTACGCGCCGGCGACGATCCTCTTCGTCATGGCCCGGCGGGAGCAGGGCCGGCGCCTGTTCTCCCCGGGCGAGCTGGTCCTCCTCGCGGTCTCCGTCGCGGGCGCCCTCGTCGGCGTCGTGGCGCTCGCCGCCGGATGGATCAGCCTGTGAAGGAGGTCTGATGGAGAGCAACGGCCACGGCGTCCACTCCGAGGTCGGCCGGCTGCGGAAGGTGCTGGTCTGCGCACCCGGGCTCGCCCACCGGCGGCTGACGCCGACCAACGCGGACGCGCTGCTGTTCGACGACGTCCTGTGGGTGGAGAACGCGCAGCGCGACCACCGCGACTTCGTCGACCTGCTCCGCGGGCGCGGCATCGAGGTCGTCGAGCTGCACGAGCTGCTCGCCGAGACGGTGGCGATCCCCGCGGCGCGCGACTGGCTGCTCGACCGCAAGGTGACGCCGAACCAGGTCGGGCTGGGCCTCGTCGACCCCACGCGCACGTACCTCGAGTCGCTCGCGCCGCGCGCGCTGGCCGAGCACCTGATCGGCGGCCTGGCGACCACCGACCTGCCGGACGAGCTGCGCGGCGGGTACGCGGCGCTGTCGCGGGACGCGGCGGGCGTGCGCGACTACCTGATGCCGCCGCTGCCCAACACGCTCTACACGCGCGACACGACGTGCTGGCTGTACGGCGGGCTGACGCTCAACCCGCTCTACTGGCCCGCGCGCCACGACGAGACGCTGCTGATGAAGGCGGTGTACGAGTTCCACCCGGGCTACGTCGGCTCCCAGGTGTGGTGGGGCGATCCGGAGCGGCACTGGGACGAGGCGACGTTCGAGGGCGGCGACGTCATGCCGGTCGGCAACGGGGTCGTGCTCGTGGGGATGAGCGAGCGGACGTCGCGCCAAGCGATCACGCAGGTGGCGGCGGCGCTGTTCGCCGCGGGCGCGGCGGAGCGCGTCGTGGTCGCCGGGATGCCGAAGCTGCGGGCGGCGATGCACCTCGACACGGTCTTCACGTTCGCCGACCGCGACGTCGTGACCCTCTACCCCCACATCGTGGACGCGATCCACGCGTTCAGCCTCGTCCCCAGCGACCGGCCGCCCGGGCTGGAGGTGATCGACGAGGGCCCGCGACCGTTCGTCGACGTCGTCGCGGGCGCGCTCGGGCTGGACGCGCTGCGGGTGGTCGAGACGGGCGGCGACGTGTACGAGTCCGAGCGCCAGCAGTGGGACAGCGGCAACAACGCCGTCGCGCTCGAGCCGGGGGTCGTCGTCACCTACGACCGCAACACGCGCACGAACGCGCTGCTGCGCGAGGCGGGGATCGAGGTCCTCACGATCGTCGGCGCGGAGCTGGGCCGCGGCCGGGGCGGCGGGCACTGCATGACGTGCCCGATCGCGCGCGACCCGGTCTACATCTGAGTGGGCCATCCCGGATGACTGGCGCGGCGAGACGACTGCCGGGTAGGCCGAACGGCCGGTAGGCGTCGTCTCGTCGTGTCAGTCGCCGGGAGACCCGCTCAGAACGCGAACGAGCCGGCGGGGTGCCGGCTCGTTGCGGGTCTCTAGGAGGAGGAGAGAGGTTCCTGGCCCCGTGTTCGGATGCGGCGCGCGGAACTTGAGCCGGGCACCTGCGACAGTTGGGCGGGTGCGTGTCGGGCTGCTCGGAGCGCTGGAGGTGGAGGCCGCGGATCGCGCGGTCGATCTCGGCGGCGCCCGGCTGCGGGCGCTGCTGACGCGGCTGGCGCTGGATGCCGGTCGCCCGGTGAGCGCCGGCGCGCTGGTCGACGCGGTGTGGGAGGACGCGCTGCCGGCCGACGCGGCGCACGCGCTGCAGTCGCTCGTGTCGCGGCTGCGGCGGGCGCTGGGCGACCCGGCGCTCGTGGCGCAGACGCCGGCGGGCTACCGGCTGGCGGTCGAGCCGGACGACGTGGACGCGCTGCGGTTCGAGCGGCTCGCGCGGGAGGGCGGGGACGCCCTGCGGGCCGGGGAGGCCGAGCGGGCCGCGGGGCTGCTGCGCGACGCGCTCGCGCTGTGGCGCGGGCCGGCGCTGGCGGGGCTGGCCGGCGACCGGCGGTTCGCGCTCGACGCCGCCGCGCGCCTCGACGACCTGCGCCTCGCCGCGACGCTCGACCGCGTCGACGCCGACCTCGCGCTCGGCGCCGCCGCGGGCGACGCGCTGGCGACCGAGCTCGACCGGCTCGCCGCCGACCACCCGCTCGACGAGCGCGTCGCGCGCCGCCAGCTGCGGGCGCTGGCCGCGGCCGGGCGGCAGGCCGACGCGCTCGCGGCGTACGAGCGCATCCGGGCCGCGCTCGACGCCGAGCTGGGCGCGGTCCCGGGGCCGGAGCTGCAGGCCGCGCACCTCGCGGTCCTGCGCGGGGAGGCCGCCGCGCCGGCTGCCGTCGAGGAGGCGGCCGCGCCGCGCGGCCCCGCACGGACGAACCTCCGCGCGCCGCTCACGAGCTTCGTCGGCCGCGCCGGCGAGCTCGCCGCGGTCGGCGAGGCGCTCACCGCCCACCGCCTCGTCACGCTCCTCGGCCCCGGCGGCGCGGGCAAGACGCGCCTGGCCCAGGAGGCCGCCGCTCGGCGCGTCGAGCACGTCCCCGACGGCGTGTGGCTCGTCGAGCTGGCGCCCGTGCGCGAGGAGGCCGAGGTCGCGCCGGCGATCCTCGGCGCGATCGGACTGCGTGACGCCGCCGTGCTCGAGCGGGCCGCGCACATGCCGCCGATCGACACGCTCCAGCGCGTCGTCGACGTGCTCGCCGACCGCCGCGCGCTGCTCGTCCTCGACAACTGCGAGCACCTGGTCGAGACCGCCGCGCGCACGGCGGAGGAGCTGCTGGGCCGCTGCCCGCACCTCCGCATCGTCGCCACGTCGCGCGAGCCGCTCGGCATCGGCGGCGAGCAGCTCGTCGAGGTGCCGCCGCTGGCCTGGCCGCCGCCCCACGCGACCCCCGAGACCGCGCTCGCCCACCCCGCCGTCGAGCTGTTCGCCGACCGCGCCGCGGCCGCCCGGCCCGGGTTCGCGGTCGACGCCGAGAACGTCGCCGCGGTCATCGAGATCTGCCGCCGCCTGGACGGGCAGCCGCTGGCGATCGAGCTGGCCGCCGCGCGGCTGCGTTCGCTCCCACCGCACGAGCTGGCCCGCCGCCTCGACGACCGCTTCCGCCTGCTCACCGGCGGCAGCCGCACCGCGATGCCGCGCCACCGCACGCTGCGCGCGGTCGTCGACTGGAGCTGGGAGCTCCTGACCGAGCCCGAGCGCGCGCTCGCCCGCCGCCTCGCGGTCTTCGCCGCGGGCGCGACGCCCGAGTCCGCCGAGGCCGTGTGCGCCGGTGGCGGTCTCGACGCCGCCGACGTGCTCGACACGCTCGCCGCGCTCGTCGACCGCTCGCTCGTCCAGGCCGTCGACCCGGGCGCCGCGCCGCGCTACCGGATGCTCGAGACGATCCGCGAGTACGGGCTCGAGCGGCTGGAGGAGGCCGGCGAGACCGCGGCCACGCGCGACGCGCACGCGGAGTACTTCGCGGCGCTGGCGATCGACGCCGAGCCGCTCCTGCGCACCGCCGACCAGATCCCGCCGTTCCGCCTGCTGACCGCCGAGCGCGAGAACGTCGTCGCCGCGCTGCGCCGCCTCGTCGACACCGGCGACGCGAAGACCGCGGTGCGGCTGGCGCTCGCGCTCGTCTGGTACACGCTGCTCTCCGGCGATCCCGGCGAGGTGCTGCCGCTGCTGCGCCTCGCGCTGTCCGCCGAGGGCGAGAGCGACCCGGACGAGCGGACGTTCGCGGAGGTCATCGTCGCCGTCGCCGCCACGCGCGACGAGCTCGCGCAGGGCAGCGGCGCGGACGACCTGGCGGATGGCGCGGGCGAGCGCCTCCGCACGCTGGCCGACCGGCTCGCGACGGTCGACACGGCGAGGGTGCCGCTGGCGCTGCTCCTGCGCGCGACGCTCGTCTGGGTGAGCGGCGACCGCGACCAAGGAGGGCGGCTCCTCGCGTTGGCCCGCAGCCACCGCGACCCGTGGGTGCGCGCGATCGTCCCGCTCATGCGCGCGCAGGTCGCCGAGAACGACGGCGACGTCGCCACGCTGCGCACGGCGATCGCGGAGGCCCTGCCCGGGCTCCGATCGCTGGGCGACCGGTGGGCGCTGACGCTCGCGCTCGTGGTGCAGTCCAACGTGCTGATGCTCGACGGCGACCTCGACGCGGCCGCCGCGGCGCTCGACGAGGCGCGCACGAACACGGACGTGCTCGCGACGCGCGGGTGGACGATGATGCTGGAGCTGCGGCTGGCGGAGCTGCGCCTGCGCCGCGGCGACGCCGTCGGCGCGCGCGCCGACCTCACGCGGCTCGCCCAGCTGCACGACCTCGCGCCCGAGGAGGAGCTGATCGTCCTCGCGATGCGTGCGCGGCTCGCGTGCTCCGTCGGCGCCGACGACGAGGCGCGCGGACTCCGCCGACAGCTCGAGCGCGTGCTCGCGGGTGCGTCGCCCGCGGAGCCCGGGCGGGGCCACGGCGAGGCGATCGCCCGCTCCGCGATCGCCGCGCTGCTGATCGAGGACGGGGAGCTCGACGCGGGACGGGCCGAGCTCGCCGAGGCGCACGCGAGCGCCGTCGCGACCCGCGACATGCCGATCGTCGCCATCGTGGGCCTGACGGCGGCGACGCTCGCCGAGCGCGAGGGCCGACCGCTCGACGGGGCGGAGACGCTGGGCGCGACGGCCGCCGTCCGCGGGTCGGGCGACGAGACCAACCAGGAGGTGGTGCAGCTGGCCGCGCGGCTGCGCGCGGCGCTGGGCGAGGACGCCTACGCGGCGGCGTACGCGCGCGGCCTCCAGGCCCCGCGCGACGCCGCCGTCGCCCGCCTCCATCCTGAGAGCACGCCGCTCTCAGACCCGGCGGGCGTACGCCCGTAGCGCCAGCGGCACGAACGCCGCGAGCAGGATCCCCATCCACACGAAGGTCCAGACGAGGTGCTGGCCCATCGGCTCGCCCAGCAGCAGCGCCCGCTCGGCGCCGATCAGGTGGGTGAGCGGGTTGACGTCGACGAACGCCTGCAGCCAGCCGGGCATCGTGTCCGCCGGGACGAACGTGCTCGAGCCGAAGCTCAGCGGCAGGACGATCAGCATCATGATCCCCTGCACCGCGCCGGACGTCCGCGAGACCATCCCCACGAACACCGCCGACCAGCAGAAGCAGAGCGCGAACGCGATCGCCAGCAGGCAGCCGGCCAGCACCTCCAGCCCGTTCGTCTCCGCGCGGAAGCCGAGCACGTAGCCGAAGCCGAGCAGGACGACGCAGACGATGACATAGCGGATGACGTCCGCGAGCACCGCGCCGACCAGCGGCGCCGAGCGGGCGATCGGCAGGCTGCGGAACCGGTCGAACACGCCCTTGGTGATGTCGGTGTTGAGGTTGACGCCGATCGCGATGCCGCCCATCGCGACGGTCTGGGCGAGGATGCCCGGGAGCAGGAACTGGAGGTACTCCTGCTGCGAGCCGTCGCTGATCGCGCCGCCGAAGACGTACGTGAAGAGCAGCAGGAAGATGATCGGCTGCACCGTGACGTCGAAGAACGCCTCGGGCGTGCGCATGGTGTTGATCAGGCCGCGGTGCGCGAGCACCGCGCTGTGGCGGAGCGTGCGGGTCATGCCGCCACCGCCTCGCGGACGGGCACGGTGTCGCCCGGGCCGCCGGTGAGCGTGAAGAAGACCTCGTCGAGGCTCGGGAGGCGCAGCGACAGCTCGGTGACGGCGAGGTCCGCCGCCGCGAGCCGCTCCACCACCGGCCCGAGCACGCCGTCGTCGGCGACCGGCACCGAGACGACGCCCTTGCTGAGCGCGTCGGGCTGCGCGCCGGTCAGCCCGGCGAGGATCGCGGACGCCTCGCCGAGGCGCGCCGGGTCGGCCGGCCGGACGACGAGCGTCTGCCCGCCGACGACGCGCTTGAGGCCCTCGGGGGTGTCGTGCGCGATCACGCGGCCCTTGTCGATGACCGTGATCTCGTCGGCCAGCGCGTCGGCCTCCTCCAGGTACTGCGTGGTGAGCAGGACGGTGGAGCCGTCGTCGACGAGCGCGCGCACGACGCCCCACATGTCCTCGCGCTTGGTCGGGTCGAGGCCGGTCGTCGGCTCGTCGAGGAAGACGATCGCGGGGCGGCCGACGAGGCTCGCGGCGAGGTCGAGCCGGCGGCGCATGCCGCCCGAGTACGTGCGCGCGGGGCGGTCGGCCGACTCGGTCAGGCCGAACCAGGCGAGCAGCTCCTTCGCGCGGGCGCGGGCGTCGCGGCGGCTGAGGTCGAGCAGCTGGCCGATCATCACGAGGTTCTGCGTGCCGGTGAGCGTCTCGTCGACCGACGCGTACTGGCCGGTGAGGCCGATCGAGCGGCGGACGGCCTGCGGGTCGGCGAGGACGTCGTGGCCGGCGACGTGCGCGCGGCCGGCGTCCGGCTTCAGGAGCGTGGCGAGGATGCGCACGGCGGTCGTCTTGCCGGCGCCGTTGGGGCCGAGCACGCCGAGGACGGTCCCACGGCGCGCCCGCAGGTCGATCCCCGCGAGCGCCTCCGTGTCGCCGAACCGCTTGCGCAGGCCCTCCGCCTCGATGGCGTAGTCCATGTCGTGGTCCTTGGTCGTGGTCACGCCACGACTGTCGGCCCACCCGCTCACACGGCGCTCGCAGCGCGCTCACACGCCGCTCGCACCGCGCTGTCAGCCCGTGATCTCCAGCCGGCGCACCCCGCCGGCCCCGAGCTCGAACGTGAAGGCGCCTCCGCCGTTGTAGCCGTCGCCGCGCACCTCGACGCCGACGCGCACGGCGTCGCCGCGCGGCTCGACCGACGTCGGCGTGATGCGCGCGTGCACGCCGGTGTTCTCGTTGCGGTCCCAGCGGGCGATCGCGTCGCGGCCGACGAACGTGCGGCTCCAGTCGACGAGCACGGCGTCGGGGGTGAAGGCGGCGAGGAACCCCATGTGGTCCTCGCGGTTCGTGGCGTCGAAGACGCGCTGGATGCGCGGGTCGAGCGCGGGGGTGGCGGAAGGCATGGGCCGATCGTCGCGGGCGGGCGCGGTCCCGACATCACACGATCAGAGGATCCGGACCCTCATCCGCTCGCTCCCTCCTCGAGCTGCGGCTCGGCCGCGGCGATCCCCTGCTCCGCGCGCAGCAGCGCCATCCGCGCCCTGCGCGGCGCCGACGCCTCGCGCAGCGCGATCTTGATCACCGCGGCGAACGGCACCGCGAGGATCGCTCCCACGACCCCCAGCAGCGCGCTCGCGACCAGCACCGCGACGATCGTCGTGAACGCCGACAGCTCGACCGCCCGCCGGTAGACGATCGGGTAGACGACGTAGTTCTCGATCTGCTGGTAGATCAGCTGGATCACGATCGTCGCGATCGCCGCGGGCGTGCTCACCGTCAGCGCGACCAGCGCCAGGATGACCGCCGCGATCGTCGCGCCGACCTGCGGGATGAGGTCGAGCAGCCCGGTGATCAGGCCGAGCACGATCGGGAAGGGCAGGCCGAGCAGCCACGACGAGACGCCCGCGACCGTGCCCGCGACGATCGACACCGCGAGGTTGCCGAGCAGCGACGACGACACGGCGAGGATCGAGTCCTCGAGCACCGGGCGCCAGCGCGCCTCCACCGCCGGCGGCGTGAAGCCGAACAGCCAGTCGGTGATCGCCGGCCGCTCCATCAGCAGGAACAGCGCGAGGAACGCGAGCGTCACCAGCGAGAGGACCGAGCCGAACACGCCACCCGCCAGCCCGACCACCGCGCTCGCCGCCTCCGGCAGCCCGGCCGCCAGCTCCTGCAGCCCCTTGCGGATCGTGTCGTCCGCGCCCGCCGTCGCGGTGATGTCCTGGAAGACGTCGCTGCTCGTCAGCTCCTCCCAGTAGGCCGGCAGCTCGTGGACGAACTCGACGACCTGGTCCCACACCGGCCCGACCGCCAGCAGGACGAGCGTGACGACGGTGGCGCCGAGCGCCGCGAACACGACGAGCGCCGCCCGCCCGCGCGACCAGCCGCGACGGACGAGCGCGCTCACGACCGGGTCGAGCCCGAGCGCGAGGATCGCCGCGATGAAGACCGACAGCAGCGTGTCGAGCGCCAGCACCCCGAGCAGGACGACCGTCCCGAACGCCAGCAGCACGAGCAGCGTACGGACCGGCACGACGACCTCGACCCGGCGCGGCGGGGGCGGTGGCGTCATGCCGCCGACCGTCCCGCCACGCCGGGTGACGAAGCCTCACCCCGCCGGGTGAACCCCGGCTACTCGGTGGTCGCCACGCGCACGTCCACCACGCGCGAGGTGACCGCGCGGCTGCGCAGCCGCTGGCTGATCCGCACCTTGCCGGCGAACCGGTCCTTCGCGCGGACCGTGCGGGCGCCGAGCGCCGTCAGCGGCACGCGCACCGTCACCGCGCCGGCCTGCTTGACCGTCCGCTTCGTGGTCCGCAGGCCCGCGCCGCGCACGACGATGCGCCCGGCGCCGCGGACGCTCAGCTTCAGCACGAGCGCGCGCCCGGTGAGCGTCTGGCTCGTCACCGTCGGGCGCCACGCCGCGGCCGTGCACGGCACCTTGACCGGCAGCATCGCCGACCGCTTGGCCCCGTTGTGCGCGACGTACGACGCGCCGATCCGCAGGCCCTCGCACGGGAGCCCCGCCGCAGCCTGCAGCACCGCGTTCCCGGTCGCCGGGAGGTCGAGCTCGAACGAGGAGAGCGGCACGTCCGGCACCGACCCGAAGATCGTCCGGAGGTTGTTGCGCTTGGTCAGCGCGGTGTCGCCCTCGAGCCGCAGCGCGATGCCGTCGCCCGCGAGCAGCGCCGCGAGCTTCGGCAGCGGCGTGCCCGCGTCGACGAGCACCACCGGCCCGGTCAGCGGCGTCGCCAGGATCGACGTGACCGCGGTGGCGGTGCCCACCTTGGCGGACGCCGGGCAGGCGTTCGCGTCGAGCTGCGCCGTCGAGCACATGCCGCCGAGCGCCTCGAGGCGGACGGCGAGCTGCTTCGGGACGTCGACGGTCACCGAGCGCATGTTGGCCTCGCCGCTCGCCTGCCCGATCTTGACGTTGAGCCCGGCGGGCGGCGTCTTGCCCTTGCCCTCTGTCGCCGTCGCGACGAGCTTGGGCGCGAACGGCAGCGCGCCGCAGTCGGCGGCCTGGAAGCGGCTGCTCTGGTCGACCGACGTGCCGGTGGTCGACTTGAGCGTCGCGGCGATCTGCGCCGGCTCGCAGCTCGTCGGGTTGACGACGAAGCCGGGCCGGTCGAGCGTCAGCTCCACGCTGCGCAGGCGCAGCGGGATGCCGCCGAGCATCTGCGGCAGCGGGTCGGTCTCGACCTCGATGCGCGCGTCCGGGGTGACCCGGATCGCCGACCGCACCACGACGGTGCCGAGGTCGATCGGCCCCGCGATCGCGCGGATCACGAGCGCCATCCCGAACGGCGCGCCCTTGTACCCGTCGGTGAGGTACGCGGTGCCGCCCAGGTGCAGCGGCGCGGCGCCCGGGCCGGAGCCGACGACGACCTTGCCGATGCGGCTCGCCTCCGGGCACGCGCCCGTCGCGGCCGCCGCGGCGGCGCAGCGCGGCACGGAGCCGACGTCCGCCATCAGCCCCTGCGGCAGCCGCACCGAGGCGATCTGCCCCAGCTGCTGCGTGCGGTCCTCACGCGCGAGCTGGACGGTCAGCGCCGTCCGCTTGCCCGCGCCCGGGTCGGTGGTGCCGGCGGCGAACGCGGGCGTGAACGGCTGCTCGCCGCACTGGCCCTCGGCGCCCCACGCGATCGGCTGGTCGTCGAAGCGCACCGGCGCGAGGGCGGGCGCCGCCCAGGACGTCAGCACCGAGCTCGCGGCCCCCGTGCCGCACACCGCCGGCGTCGCCAGCGCCGCGCGCGGCCCACCGTCGAAGTGCAGCCGGAAGTCGGTGAACGGCAGCTGCGGGTTGTCGTCGAACGTCGCGGTCAGCCGGCCCGTCTGCGGGTCGGGTGTGATGTCGCCGATCAGCTTGAGCCGCACGCCGTCGGTCGATGCGTCGACGTACACCTGGTACCTGCCCGGCTGGTCCGCGGGCCCCATGTAGATCTTGCCCTCGAGCGGGTCGGGCACCAGCGGCGAGGCGATCTCGGTCCACCCGAGCACCGACGCGTCCGGGCACGCCGGGGCGGCCTCGCTCGTTCGCCCGAACTGCGCGGGCGTGCACGCCTGCAGCCCGTCCGACACGCCCGGCGAGAGCGTCAGCCCCTCGGGCAGCGTGACGACGGCCTTGCGCAGGTCCGCGCTCGCGACCCCGGTCGGGCTCTCGTTCTGCGGCACCTTCACGTCGACGGTCAGGCCCGTGGGCGTGTCGATGCTCGTCGTGTCGGGCGTCGCCGTCACGGTCGGCTCGAACGGCTGGTCCTCGCACCCGTGCGGATGCGGCGTCACCGTCTCGGCCGTCTTCCAGACGTCCGGGCTCTGCCAGGAGCGGACGCGCAGCGTCGTGACGAGCGGCTCGCCCTCACAGGCCGTCGGGTTGCGCATGAACGGCTTCGGCGTCGCGGTGCTCGGGCAGTTCCAGGAGGACGCGGGCGAGTAGCCGGCCGGGCACCACCGGTCGGGCGCGTGCGACGGATCGGCCGGCACGCCCCACAGGGTGAGCTTGGCCGAGTAGAGCCGCGCGGCCCGGTTGAGGTTGCGGATCGTGGTCGTGAGCCCACGGTCGGTCGCACGGATCGCCGTGTGGATCTGCACGCGCGGCGTGTTGACCACGAACGCGAACGTCGCCGGCTCGCCTCCCTCAGGGACCATGTTGTAGACGGGCACCTTGAGCGTCTGCGGAGGGCCCTCGGAGAGGCCGACCACCAGCTCGTTGATGCCGACCTGCGACTCCGGCGGGCACGCCGTGTTGGAGGTGTCGGTGAGCTGCGCCGGCGTGCACAGCTTCGCGGTGTGCGGGTTGCCGATCAGGCCCGGGGGCAGCTCGACGACGATGTCACGGGCGCCCTCGTCCGGCAGCGGGTACGTCGAGGGGCCCGGCTTCGTGTTCAGCGCGAACGCGACAGTCGCGTCCGGATGGCCGCCGGCGCGCTGATCGCTCACGTCGGTCGTGAACGACGCGATGCCGAACGCGGCGTGCGCCGGCGTTGCCGCGGCGAGCGCCGCGAGCACGGCGACGAGGCCGGCGAGCACGCAGCGCGTGAGGGTCGAGAGCATCGGCTGCTCCTGGGTCGCAGGGGACGCGAGGGGGAAGCTCATCGACCGGCCCCCGCGCGACGGAGCACGAGCGTCTGGCTCGTGCCGGTGGTCGAGGACGTGCCGGTGGCGTGCAGCCGGACGGAGAGCTTCCCGCTCCGGCGCAGCGCGCGCCGCGCGGCCTGCGAGAGCCGCAGCGTCACCGACGCGATCCCGGCCTGCTTCAGCGTGGCCTTGCCGCTGGCGACCGTGACGACCTTGCCGCCGATGGTCGCACGGGCGACGACACGGGCGGCGCCGGCCTGGGCGAGCGTGACCTTGACGCTCAGTCGGCCGGTCCGGGCCCAGCGGCTGCGGTCGGAGGCGGTGAGCTTGCGCAGCTTCGGCTCCGCCCCCTTCGTGCCGTCGCCGTCCGGGTTCTCGACCGCCGGACCCGCCGCAGGCGGGTTGCCCGGACGGTGGAGGACCGAGCCCGGGGCGGGCGGCACCGGCGCCGGCGTCCCGGCGCCACGGCACTCGGCCGCCTCGCCGCAGTCGGCGGACGGCTCAGGCTCGGGGAACCCGCCACCGAGCCTGGCGACGTACAGGTCCGTGCCGCCACGGTCGGTGTCCCACGCGGTCAGCGTCGCGCGGGTGCGGAAGAAGACGCTGCTCCCGTCAGGAGTGACGTCGATGAAATGCGCGGGGTCCTCGTCGATGCCGACCGAGAACAGCGACGCGCGTTCGCCGTCCCACACGTACACGTCGCTGAGCTCGTCGTCGTCCGCCGGATCGACCGGCGCGGTGGTCTCGAAGAACAGGAGCCCGTCGTCGGTCACGTTGCGCGCCTGCATCGTGCCGTCGATCGGGAACGGGGCGCTCTGCGCGAGGTCGAACAGGCCGCCCGCGTGCTTGGCCGTCGGGAGGCCGTCGGTGCGGCAGGAGACGCATGAGAGCTCCGCGGCCTCCGCGTCCCACACGTAGACCTGGCGCTGGTTCTCGATGCCGGTGTCGAAGGTGCCGATCTTGGTCTTGGCGGCGAACACGAAGATCGAGCCGTCGGGGCTCAGGCGCCCGTTGTGGTGCCCCTCCTTGCCCACGGCCCACAGGTCGTTCATGTCGAGGCTCGAGTTGAGCGTCGCCACGTGCTGGCGGGGCGCGCCTTCCCGCCACAGGTAGAGCTCCTGCTTGCTGGCCTCGAACGCGATGTACGCGACGGCGCTGCCGTCGGCCGACGCCTGGACGACGCTGTTGACGCCCCCGGTGGCGCCCGCGCTCACCAGCAGCATGCTGTCGGTCTCGAGGTCGTACCGGTACAAGCCGTTCACGCTGGCCGTCGCGTGCGCGCCGTCGGTCAGCTGGCGCGTCGTGGTGAAGAAGACGTATCGCCCGTCCGTCGACGCCGTCTGGAACGTCGCGGTCGCTGCCGCCGGGACGACGCCGTCGGTGCGGTGCAGCGTCGCCACGGGAGTGCTCGTGCCGTCCTCGCGCACGTACACCTGGCGGGGGTTCGCGGTCGTGCTGAAGATGATGCGCCGGCCGTCGGTGGAGACCGCGCGCTTGACCCGGGGGCCGCCGTAGTCGTCCGCGGTCGGGCCCGTGCCGCCGCCCAGCACCGCGCCGCCGCTCGTCGCGCCGCTCACCTCGCTGACCAGCTCGAGCGTGCCGTTGCGCCATGCGTAGACCTGGCTCGTCCCGCCGGGAACGGTCGGGTGGATCTCCTTGCTGGTCTGGATGACCGCCGTGCTCCCGTCGGGCGACTGGCCGCCGTAGACCGCGTCCGGCGCCGTGCCGGTGTCGGGCGCGCCCGCACGCTTGGTCAGCCACTGCACCGTCCCGTCGGGCCGGGACAGGTACACGTCGAGACCCCCACCACCGAAGGCGTCCTTGTTCTGGTCGGCGGGGTCGAGCGCGACGGCCGTGTTGAAGAACGTGCCGCTGAGGTCCGAGAAGACACCGAACGGCGACATGGCGTCGGTCGTGAGCGTCGGGCTGTCGCTGGGCGGGCGCGGTGTGTGCATCTCCGGGACCCACCCCGTCGGCGTGCGACGTGAGACGTACGAGGAGTAGAAGAGCGCGGCGGGCAGCCCGGGCAGCGTGCCGGGGCTGGTGAACCGCACGGCGTTGCCGTCGACCGTGGCCGACGAGCCGTCCGTGACGCCGTTGCCCTCCAGGGCGCCTGGGGTCACGAGCTCGTACGCGTACTCCTCGTCCGCCGCGTTCGCCGCCGCGGGCACAGCGGCGCACAAGGCGGCAGCTGCGAGCAGACCGATTCCTCTGACGTGTCTCGGCACGACCTGGGGCTCCTCCTGTGGGGTGGTGTTCGGCGGCCTCCCAGCGCCGGGACAGGCGCGCACCATATACGGTTTCGTACACGAGGTACCGAAACGTTTTTCAGTGCGCTGCGAACACCCGCTCAGACGCCTGGCACGTAGGCGTCGAGCGCGCGCGTGAGGAGCTCGCGCGCGCGGTCGGGCGCGACCGTCCCGGCGAGGCAGCGCAGGCTGAGCCCTTCGACCGTCGCGGTGAGCTGCTCGGCCGCCTCGCGCGGGTCGACACCGGGGGCGATCGAGCCGTCCGCGACGCCCGCCGCGATCGCCGCCTCGACCCGCGCGTTCCAGTCCGCGGTGACGCGCTGGAGCGCCTCGCGCAGCGTGGGGTCGAAGACCGCCGACGCGCTCACCTCGTTCCACACGATCGCGTTGTCGCGCACCGCCGGGGCGTCGTCGAGCTCGCCGTGCAGCGCCTCCACCAGCCACGCGCGCGCGTTCCCGCCCGTGTCGGGCGCGGCACCGTTGCCGCGCATGCTCGGCGCCTGCTCGTTGGCCCGTTCGAGCGCCGCGCGGACGAGGTCCGCGCGGTCGCCGAAGTGGTAGTAGAGGAGCGGCGTCGAGACGCCCGCCTCGCGCGCGACGTCCTCGACACGCAGGTTGCGCACGCCGCGCGCGGCGATGACCTTGGTCGCCGCCGCGAGGATCGCGCCGCGCGTGTCCCGGCGCGGGCTCACCCCAGCAGGTAGCGGCCGGAGAGCGCGACCTCGGCCACGCCCTCGATGCCGACGACCTCGCCGTCGACGCGCACCTCGCGGCCGTCCGGGCTGACCGTCACGTCGGCCAGCCGGTCGTTGCGCACCATGTCCTTCGCCCCGATGTCGCGGCAGCCCTGCACGACCGACCGCCGCCGCGTCGTCGGCAGCTCGGTGTCCGCGGCCGCCGCGGCGGTGAAGGCGATCGAGAGCCGCCCGGGCGCCGCGCCCACGCCGCCGACCTGTGGGCGCACGGTGACCGGCTCGCACAGCGCGGTGGTGGCGTTCGGGTCGCCGCTCGCGCCCCACGCGGGCAGGCCGCACTTGACGACCAGCTCGGGCCGCACGGCGAACAGCTCCGGCTTCCACAGCACGCAGTCGGCGACGCGGCCGACGGTGAGCGCGCCGACGTCGTGCGCGAGGCCGTGGGTGAGCGCCGGGTTGATCGTGACCTTGGCCAGGTGGCGCAGGACGCGCTCGTTGTCGTGCGGACCTTCGCCGCCCCGCACGCGCTTCATCACGTCCGCGTTCTGGAACGCGCGCCGGACGACCTCGCCCGCGCGCCCCATGCCCTGCGAGTCGCTGGAGAGCATGTGGACGATCCCGAGGTCGTGCAGGACGCCCTCGGCCGCCATCGTCCCGGTCCGCACGCGGGCGCGGATCGCCTCGCGGTCGCCCGCCACGCGGCCCGGCTCCAGCACGTGCACGGCGGCGACCATCGCCTCGTGCTCGGCCGCCGTGTCGACGCCGTACGGGACGGTCGGCGACGTGGAGGATGTGAGGATGTTCGCGCGCCCCGCGAGCTCCATCAGGTTCGGCGCGTGGCCGCCGCCGGCGCCCTCGATGTGGAACGCGTGGACGCTGCGGCCGGCGAACGCGCGCAGCGTGCCGTCGACGGAGAGCACCTCGTTGAGCCCGTCGGTGTGGATCGCGAGCTGGACGTCGTGCTCGTCGCACACGCGCAGCGCGGTGTCGATCTGCACCGGGCCCGCGCCGACGTCCTCGTGGATCTTGAGCCCGCCGCCGCCCGCGCGGAGCATCGCCGCGACCGGCTCGGGCCGCGAGGAGGAGCCGCGGACGAGCAGGCACGCGTTGATCGGCGACCCCTCGAGCGCGGCCCACGCGAGCGCGAGGCCCTCCTCGGGGTTCGTGCCGAGGTTCCACACCGGGCCGTAGTCCTGGCTCACCATCGTCGTGACGCCGGACGCGAGCAGCGCGTCGGTGACCTGCGGCGAGAGCCAGTGCACGTGCGTGTCGATGCCGCCGGGCGTGACCACCATCCCCGTCGCGTCGAGCACCGCCGTGGTCACGTCGAGGACCACGTCGACGCCGTCCATCGTGTCCGGGTTGCCGGCCCGGCCGACGCTCACGATGCGCCCGTCCTTGACGCCGATCGACGCGTACCTGACGCCGAGCAGCGGGTCGAGGATCAGGCCGCCGGTGATCGCGATGTCGACGCCGCCGCGCTCGGCGCGCACGCCGAGGCCGTCGCGCATCGTGTTGCCGAACCCGGGGATCAGCTCGTCGGGGCCGCGGACGTCGTCGCGCTCGGGGACGACGTGCAGGTCGGTGTCGCCCAGGCGGACGGCGGTGATGTCAGGCACCCGCGTATCCCTTCTCGCGCGCGGCGGCCAGCGCCGCGTCCCTCGCCCCGGGCGCGTCGAGCGGCCCGTCGACCAGCTCCCCGTGCCCGCGCACCACGCGCGCGCCGGCGATCGGCGTCAGCGCGACCTCGCGCGGCTCGCCGGGGAGGAAGAAGCACTTCGCGCGCGCGGGCAGCGCGAGGCGCATGCCGTACGCGGCGGCGCGATCGAAGTCGAGCCGCGGGTTCGTCTCGAAGAAGTGGAAGTGGCTCGTCACCGCGATCGGGATGTCCGCCGTGTTCGTGACCGTGAGCCGCGCCGCGGCGTCCTCGCGCCACGGCAGCTCCGGCTCGGCGTCGTGGTCCGCGGGCGCGGGCGGCGGCCCGAGCGGGTCCTCGACGACGACCAGATGGCGGCCGTCGCGGAAGAGCGCCTCGACCTCGATGCGCGGCACCAGCGCGCGGACGCCGTCGAGCACGTCCTCCTCCCCGAGCACGTCGTACGCGCGCGCGACGACCTCGTGGTAGCGCAGGCCGTCGCGGGCCAGCTCGCAGATCGCGTCGGAGACGATCGCGGTCGCCTCGGCCTGGTTGAGCTCGAGCCCGCGTGCGCGCCGGCTGCGGGCCAGCTCCGCGGCGAGGAAGAGGAGCAGCCGCTCCTGCTCCTGGGGCAGCAGCCTCATCGCCGCACCGCGGGCTGCTGCTGCGTGATGCAGTGGATGCCGCCGCCGCGCGCGAACAGCGGCCGCGCGTCGACGAGCTCCACCCGCCGGCCCGCGTACGCCGCGCCGATGATCTGCGCCGCGCGTGCGTCGGCCTCGGGCTCGCCGAAGCCGCACAGCACGACGCCGCCGTTGACGACCGAGTGGTTGATGTAGCTGTAGTCGACCGGCCCGTGCTCGTCGTGGGTGAACCGCGGCGCGGGCACCTCGATCACGGTCAGCCGCCGGCCCCGCGCATCGGTCTCCCCGCGCAGCAGCTCGGCGACCTCGCGCGTGACCTCGTGGTCGGGGTGCGCCGGGTCGTCCTGGCGGTGGACGAGCACCGTGCCGGGCGAGGCGAACGTGGCGACGATGTCGACGTGGCCGCGCGTGCCGAACTCGTCGTAGTCGCGCGTGAGGCCGCGCGGGAGCCAGATGACCTTCTCCGCGCCGAGCGTCCGCGCCAGCTCCGCCTCGACCCGCGCCTCGTCCCAGCCGGGGTTGCGGCCCTCGTCGAGCTGCACCGTGCGCGTGATGAGCACCGTGCCCTCGCCATCGACGTGGATGCCGCCGCCCTCGTTGACCATCGGCGAGCCGACGACCTCCACGCGCGCCGCGTCCGCGACGGTGCGCGCGACCTGCGCGTCGTGCTCCCACCGCGCCCACGACTGGCCGCCCCAGCCGTTGAAGACCCAGTCGACCGCCCGCAACGCGCCGCCGGCGTCGTGCACGAACGTCGGGCCGATGTCGCGCATCCACGCGTCGTCGAGCGGCGCCTCGAGCAGCTCCACGCGCGGATCCAGGTGGCGCCGCGCGTCCTCGAGCGCGACCGGGTCGACGAGCATCGTCACCGGCTCGAACGCGACGATCGCGCGCGCCACCGCGGCCCACGTCGCGCGCGCCTCCTCGGGGTCGTCGCCCAGCGTGTAGCCGTGCGACGGCCACGCCATCCACGTCCGCTCGTGCGGCGCCCACTCCGGCGGCATCCGCAGCGCGGTTCGACGGTCCACGGTCTCTGGCGCGCTCATGACGCGCGACGGTACCAGTCGCAGCCGCGTTCCTGAAACTTCTTCAGGAACTTGGCCGTGGCGTGTGCCCGCCCGTGCGCGTCAGGCGCCGACGTAGTCCGCCAGGTGCTCCCCGGTGAGCGTCGAGCGGCCGGCGACGAGGTCGGCGGGCGGGCCCTCGAACACGACCTGGCCGCCGTCGTGGCCGGCGCCCGGGCCGAGGTCGATGATCCAGTCCGCGTGGGCCAT
This sequence comes from Parviterribacter multiflagellatus, assembly GCF_056863265.1. Taxonomy (NCBI): domain Bacteria; kingdom Bacillati; phylum Actinomycetota; class Thermoleophilia; order Solirubrobacterales; family Parviterribacteraceae; genus Parviterribacter; species Parviterribacter multiflagellatus. The sequence goes on along the minus strand of NZ_JBXPIZ010000011.1, from coordinate 122,561 downwards.
GACGGCCTGGTGGTGCTCGATGACGATCACCGACTTGCCGGCGTCCACGAGCCGGTCGAGCAGGCCGAGGAGCTGCTCGACGTCGGCCAGGTGCAGGCCGGTCGTCGGCTCGTCGAGGACGTAGACCCCGGGCGGGCGGGAACCGGTCCCCATGTTCGTGGCGAGCTTGAGGCGCTGCCGCTCGCCGCCCGACAGCGTCGTCAGCGGCTGGCCGATCGTGAGGTAGCCGAGCCCGACGTCCACGAGCCGGTCGAGGATCTTGTGCGCCGCGGGCAGCTTCGCGTCGCCGCCTGAGAAGAACGCCTCCGCCTCGGCGACCGACATCGCGAGCACCTCGCTGATGTCCTTGCCGCCGAGCTTGTGATCGAGCACCGACGCCTCGAACCGCTTGCCCTCGCACTCCTCGCACGGGCTCGCGACCGTGGCCATGATGCCCAGGTCGGTGTAGATCACGCCCGCGCCGTTGCAGGCCGGGCACGCACCGTCGGAGTTCGCGCTGAACAGGCCGGGCTTGACGCCGTTGGCCTTCGCGAACGCCTTGCGGATCGGGTCGAGCAGGCCGGTGTACGTCGCCGGGTTGCTGCGCCGCGAGCCGCGGATCGCGCCCTGGTCGACCACGACGACGCCGTCCCGGCCGGCCACCGATCCGTGGATGAGCGAGCTCTTGCCCGAGCCGGCCACGCCGGTGACGACCGTCAGCACGCCGAGCGGGATGTCGACGTCGACGTCCTGGAGGTTGTTCGTGCTCGCGCCGCGGATCTCGAGCGCGCCCGACCGCTCGCGCACCGTCTCCTTCAGCTGCGCGCGGTCGTCGAGGTGGCGCCCGGTCAGCGTGTCCGCGCCGCGCAGCTCCTCGACCGTCCCCTGGAACACGATCTCGCCGCCCGCGGAGCCGGCGCGCGGCCCGAGGTCCACGACGTGGTCGGCGATCGCGATCATCTCCGGCTTGTGCTCGACGACGAGCACGGTGTTGCCCTTGTCGCGCAGCTGCAGCAGGAGGTCGTTCATCCGCTGGATGTCGTGCGGATGCAGGCCGATGCTCGGCTCGTCGAAGACGTAGGTGACGTCGGTGAGGGAGGAGCCGAGGTGGCGGATCATCTTCGCCCGCTGCGACTCACCGCCCGACAGCGTGCCCGACGGGCGGTTGAGCGACAGGTAGCCGAGCCCGATCCCGACGAACGAGTCGAGCGTGTGGCGCAGGCCCGCGAGCAGCGGCGCGACCGAGGGCTCGTCCAGCCCGCTCACCCACTCGGCGAGGTCGGTGATCTGCATCGCGGACGCGTCGGCGATCGAGACGCCGTCGATCTTCGACGCGCGCACCTCGGGGCTCAGCCGCGTGCCCTCGCAGTCCGGGCACGTCGTGAACACCACCGCGCGCTCGACGAACGCGCGGATGTGCGGCTGCATCGCGTCGACGTCCTTGGAGAGCATCGACTTCTGGATCATCGGGATCAGGCCCGTGTAGGTCAGGTTGATCCCGTCGACCTTGATCTTCGTCGCCTCCTTGTAGAGGAGGTCGTGGCGCTCGCGCTTGGTGTACTTCGCGATCGGCTTGTCGGGGTCGAAGAACCCGGCGCCGCGGAAGATCCGCCCGTACCAGCCGTCCATCGAGACGCCCGGGATCGTGAGCGCGCCGTCGTTGAGCGACTTGCTCTCGTCGTAGAGCGCGGACAGGTCGAAGTCGTTGACCGCGCCGCGCCCCTCGCAGCGCGGGCACATGCCGCCGACGCGGCTGAAGCTCGCCGCCTCGGTGATCGTCTTGTCGCCGCGCTGGACGGTGATGCCGCCGCTGCCGCTCACGGACGCGACGTTGAACGAGTACGCGCCCGGCCCGCCGATGTGCGGCTCGGCCAGCCGGCTGAACAGGATGCGCAGCATCGCGTCGGTGTCGGTGACCGTGCCGACGGTGGAGCGCGGGTTCGCGCCCATACGCTCCTGGTCGACGATGATCGCCGTCGTCAGGCCGTCGAGCACGTCGACCTCGGGCCGCGCGAGCGAGGGCATGAAGCCCTGCACGAACGCGCTGTACGTCTCGTTGATCAGCCGCTGCGACTCGGCGGCGATCGTGCCGAACACGAGCGAGCTCTTGCCCGACCCGGAGACGCCCGTGAACACCGTGAGGCGCCGCTTGGGGATCTCGACGCTGACGTCCTTCAGGTTGTTCACGCGCGCGCCGTGCACGCGGATCAGGTCGTGGCTGTCGGCAGCGTGCCCGCTGCGCGCGGACGTCTCCGGGGCGGTCGCCATCGCTCAGACCTGCTGGATGCGGAGCAGGTTGCCGGAGGGGTCGCGGATCGACGCGTCGCGGATGCCGTACGGCTGGTCGATCGGCTCCTGCACGACCTCGGCGCCGCTGGCCTGCAGGCGGTCGAACGTGCCGTCGATGTCGGTCGACGCGAGGTTGATCGACGCGTACGTGCCCTTCGCCATCATCTCGCTGATCATCCGGCTCTCGTCCTCGGTCAGCCCCGGGTCGGACTCCGGCGGGTAGAGGACGATCGAGGTGCCGGGCTGATCGGGCGGGCCGACGGTGATCCAGCGCATGCCCTGGTAGCCGACGTCGTTGCGGACCTCGAAGCCGAGGACGTCGCGGTAGAACGCGATCGCGGCCTCGGCGTCGTTGTGCGGGAGCATCGCCTGGTGGATGGTGAGGTTCGTCATGGGGGGCACGCTACGTGCGGGTCGTGGTGGTCGCTTCTCGATTCCTGACGGGTCGCGTGACGCGCTTGGCGACGCACGGCGCCATCCCGTCGGTGGCGCCGGCCTGCTCACGCCGGTAGACGCTCGGCGGCACGCCGACCAGCTCGGTGAACCGCGTGCTGAACGTGCCGAGCGACTGGCAGCCGACCTCGAAGCACACCTCGGTGACGCTGAGGTCGCCGCGGCGCAGGAGCGCCATCGCACGCTCGATCCGGCGCGTCATCAGGTAGCTGTACGGCGACTCGCCGTACGCGGCCTTGAACTGGCGGCTGAGGTGACCGGCCGACATGTGCTCCCCGCGCGCGAGCGCCTCGACGTCGAGCGGCTGGGCGTACTCGCGGTCGATGCGGTCGCGCACGCGCCGCAGCCGCGCCAGGTCCTTCAGGTGCTCGTTCGCGGGGGTGCCGGCCACGACCGAGATCGTGGCACACGCACTCAGGTCGCGACCGGGAACCGGACGCCGGCGGCGCAGGTGCGGTCGCGCCCCTCGGCCTTGGCCGTGTAGAGCGCGGCGTCGGCGCGCGCGAGCAGCTCGTCCGCGGACTCCTGCGCGTTCCACAGAGCCACGCCGGCCGAGCACGTCCGCCCCTCCGGCACCGCCCCGCGCAGGCGCTCGACGACCGCGGTCGCCTCCTCCAGGTCGCAGCCGGGGAGCGCGACGGCGAACTCCTCGCCGCCCCACCGGGCGAGCAGGTCGATGTCGCGCAGCTGTCCGCTCCACGCCTCGGCGCACGCGACGAGCAGCAGGTCACCCGCGTGGTGGCCCTCGGTGTCGTTGACGGCCTTGAAGTGGTCGAGGTCGAGCAGCGCGACGCAGAGCGGGTAGCCGTGGCGCTCGGCGCGGCTCAGCTCCTCCGCGATCGTGTCGTCCCACACGCGGCGGTTGGCCAGGCCGGTCAGCCCGTCCGTCGTCGCGCGGGCCTGGAGGCGCGCGAGCAGGTCGGCGCGCTCGATCGCGACGGCGGCCTCGGCCGCCAGCAGCGCGATGACGCTGGCCTGCTGGTCGCTCAGGCTCCCGACGGCCTCGGTCCAGCCGACCGCCAGCACGGCGACCGTCTCGCCGTCCTGGACGACCGGCTGCCAGAGCGCGGACTCGAGCTCGAACTCGTCGCGGATGCGCGGCGAGATGACCGAGCTCGTCGCCGCGTCGCGGACGAAGACCGGAGCGGCGGTGCGGAACGCGACCGCGCTGGCGGACGGCTCGTCGACGCGCAGGCGGATGCTCGGCATGCCGCGGCCGGCGGACGCGGTCGAGACGAGCTCGTCGCCGCGCCGCTCGATCAGCGCCGTGAACGCCGCGCCCGAGACGCGCAGCGCGGCGGCGGCGATCGCGGAGCGCGCGTCGCCGCTGGTGGGCAGCACGCGGGCGACCTCGGCGACGGCGGCCATGCTCTCGCGGTGGCGGCGGTCGGCCTCCTCGGCCTCGCGGCGCACGGTGACGTCGCGGCTCAGGCCGCTGACCGCGATCGCGCCGGTGGCGGGGTCGACCATCCGGTGCGCCTCGACCTCCACCCAGCGCACCTCGCCGTCGCGGGCCAGGTACCGGTGCTCGAACGCCTCGCGCTGGCGCGCGCCCGTGATCAGCCGCGTGAACACCGCGGTGACGCCGTCGCGGTCCTCGGGGTGGACGAACTCGAGCGCGCGACGGCCGAGCGTCTCGTCGAGCGTGTAGCCGGTGACGGTCGACCAGGCGGGGCTGAGGAACGTCCACTGCCCGCCGGCGTCGGCCTGGAAGACGACCTCGTCGATGTGGTCGAGCAGCAGGCGGAAGCGCTGCTCGCTCTCCTCGAGCCGGCGCGTCGCGAGGGCCTCCTCGCGCTCCTGCGCCGACAGGGCCGCGACCATGTGGTTGACGCCCGCGGTCAGCGCGGCCAGCTCGCCGGTGCCCCGCGCGGAGAGCTGGATGTCGCGCCGCCCGCCCGCCACGTCGGCGACCGCGTCGGTCGCTGCGCGCACCGGGCGGACGACCGCGAGCACGAAGAAGGCGACGAGCCCGATCACGCTGAGCACGGTCGCGGCCAGCCCGGCCCACGCCACGGTGGCGGCGCGGCGCGACGTGCTCTCGGCCCGCGCGGCGCGGCCGGCGGCCAGCAGCTCCTGGCGGCCGTGGAAGTCCTGGAAGAGCGCACGCAGCCGGTCCATCCGGTTCTGCCCCTCCCACACGAAGGCGTCGGCGTCGTGCACGGCGACGTGGCGCGCGCCGCTCGCGACGGGCGCGGCGTACTCGCGCACGTAGGCGCCGGCGAGCGTGTCGATCTCGTGCACGCTCGGCTCCTGCTCGGAGCCGGCGACGAGCCGCCGCAGCTGCGCGGTGGCGCCCGGCAGGACGCGGCGCGCCTCGCGGTACGAGGTGAGGAAGCGCGGGTCCCGCGTCAGGACGAACGCGCGCGTCGCGGTCTCCAGGTCGATGACCAGCCGCTCCACCTCGCGCGCCTGGGCGGAGACGTCCGCCGAGCGAGCGCTGGTCGCCTCCGCCTCGGTGCGGTCGGACTCCGCCCGCAGGGTCAGGAAGAACAGCCCGGCGACGAGCGCGAGCAGCATCGCGCCGAGGCCGAGGACCCGGGTGAGCAGGCGCTCGCGGCGACGGAGCGGCCGGAGGCTGAGACGTGCGACGGGGGACACAGCCGCTTGGTCGTCGCACCTTGACCTTCTGCTGAGCGGCGTGGACGAACGACCGAGCCGCATTGGCGCGAGCGCGCCACCGGCGAGCGGCGGCGCGCCAGTCGGCTCAGGCTCAGGCCTCGGCGGCCACCGCGGACGCCTCCGGGGCGACCGGGCGGCTGCCCGCGAACAGGAACGTGTGGAGGACGGCGCCGAGGGCCGCGCCGAGCAGCGGCGCGAGGATGAAGAGCCACAGCTGCTCGAGCGCCCAGCCGCCGACGAAGAGCGCCGGGCCGAGGCTGCGGGCCGGGTTGACGCTGAGGTTGTCGACCGGGATGCCGACGAGGTGGATCAGCGTCAGCACCAGGCCGATCGGGATGCCGGCGAACGCGACCTGGGCGATGCGGTCCGTCGCGGACAGCACGGTGAAGACCAGCAGCGCGGTGAGGATGATCTCGATCAGCAGCGCCCCTCCGAGCGGATAGCCGCCGGGCGAGTGGTCGCCGTAGCCGTTCGCGCCGAAGCCGTTGTCGCTGAGGTCGTAGCCGCCCTCCCGCGACTTGACGACGACGAAGAGCGCGAACGCGGCGAGCACCGCGCCGATCGCCTGGCCGATCCAGTACTGCACCGCCTCGGGGAGCGTGAGGCGGCGGGCGGCGACCAGCCCTGCGGTGACCGCGGGGTTGACGTGGCAGCCGGAGATCGGCCCGATCGCGTACGCCATCGCCAGGAGCGAGAGCCCGAACGCGAACGCGACGCCGAGCGCGCCGACGGCCTCGCCGGCGATGACGGCGGTCCCGACGCCGCCGAACACGAGGACGAACGTCCCCACGCACTCCGCTGCCGCGATGCGACGATCGGCCATCCCCCACGCTCCTGGTTCGCTGCTTGCAACTGCGCCGGGAACCCTCACCGCGGGAGCCGAACTATGTCAAGCCCCTTCATCCGGATGAGCAGGCCCACGACACCACTTCGTGGAGCTTTCGGCGCAAAGGCTGCAAACGAAGTTGGCACGCACCCCCTGAAGTGGCGCGTTTGCAGGCGGTTCGGCGGCTGTTCGACCCGGCGCGGTTCATCCGGATGAAGTTGCGCCACAGACCTTCCGGTGGGGATGAGGCGGGTCTACGTTGGCCGCGCTTTTCGGCAGGGGTGCTGAGCAGGCGCCGTGCCGACCGTACCCATCTGCCCGCGCTCCGACTCCGGGGCGCGGGCGACTCGGAGGTTGCACATGTCCGCAGCACGGACGTCCATCCACGACGGCGGAGGAGGCGCCCCGCCTACCACGCGACGGTGGCGCGGCCTGAAGGTCGCGGCGCTCGCCGCGGCCGCCGCCGCGCTGCTTCCCGCCGCCCCCGCGTTCGGCGAGGGATCACGGGAGTTCCACACCGGTCCGGGCACCGGGATCCGCCACGCGCTGAGCGGCAACTCCCAGTTCTCGGTCTACGCCCGGGCGGGTGAGACCATCCAGCTCGGCACGAGCCAGATGGGCACGGCGCCGGCCAACATCCGCGTCTACGCCCCCGGCGTGGACATGGCGACCGCCACGCCCCTGCGCAACTGCCGGACCGATCAGCCCGGAAGGGGCGAGATCACCACGCGGGCGCAGGAGCTCGCCGGGCCCCTGCCCAGCGCCGGCGGCTACACGCCGTGCGAGCTCGTCGCACCCGCCGACGGGCTCTACCAGGTCCAGTTCGTCGCGCCCAACGGCGACAACCTCGGGGGCGGGACCGTGGACTCGCCGTACGTCGGACCGGGCGCGTACACCGCGATGTGGGACATCACCGTGCGCTCCGGCGGCACGGTGCAGCCGGGCCGCTCGTTCGCGTTCCTGTACCAGTTCCGCACCGGCGGCCCGGGCCAGACGGTGTCGGACACCGATGCCTACACGTACACCCGCACCGGGTACGAGTACCGCGTCAACTTCTACAACCACACCGGCGTGAACTGGGGCATGGCCGCGGACGACCGCGGGCTGGTCGACGCCGGCACCGGCGAGCCGATCTACGCCTCGTTCCAGTGGGCGGTCGCGAACGTCCCGACGTACACGGAGGCCCAGCCGGCGCCCGCCGACCGTGCGTTCCCGCAGTTCGTCAACCGCGTCGACCCGATCGTGATCAGCGGCCCCGGCGGGCTCTCTTCGCGCGGCTACGCCGAGACCCCGATCGCCCCCTCGACCCAGCCGCTGAGGGACGCCGCGTTCACCGGCACGGGCGGCCAGGCAGGCGGGACGAACCGCGGCGCCGGCGGTGCCATCGGCTTCAGCTCGCCCCCCGCCATGCAGGGCGCCGGCTACACGCTGGAGATCGACACCAACCGCGACGGCACGTTCGGCAACGGCACCGACTTCGTCGACACGACCCACAACCTGTCGTCGACCGGGGCGAACAGCTTCATGTGGACGGGCCGCGACGGCGCGGGCGCCACGCCGGGTTGTGGTGACTACCAGTACCGGATCCGCGCGACGCCCGCCGAGGTGCACTTCCTCCAGAGCGACACGGAGGCGAGCGGCGGCATGCGCATCGAGCGCATGACGCTCCCCGATGACGCCGACCTCGGCAACCCGCTGGCGGTCAGCTACAACGACCGCGACCCGTACAAGAACCAGGTCATCACGGACAGCACGCCGACCGCCGTGACGAACGGCACCAGCGGCCCCGGCTTCCACGCCTACACCAACGGCGACGGCGACCGCATCGACACGTGGACCAAGCTGCCCGAGGTCTCGACCACCGGCACGCTGCGCCTGCTGTGCGCCGACATGGCGATCACCAAGAAGGCGACGTCGACGCCGGCGATCCCGGGCTCGACGATCTCCTACGACCTCGTCGTCCGCAACAACGGGCCGGACAGCGCGACGAACGTCAAGGTCTCGGATCCGCTCCCCAACGGCCTGACGTACCAGTCGTCGTCGCCGGAGTGCACCGGCAGCGGCCAGACCGTCGACTGCACGCTCGGGACGATGGCGGCCGGTGAGGCCCGGACGCTGCGCGTCACCGCGAGCGTCGCGAGCTCCCTCACCGAGGGCACGCTGACCAACACGGCGACCGTCGGCAACGACACCCCGGATCCCGATCCAAGCAACAACACGTCGACCGAGACGGTGCCGATCGAGCCGCAGGCGGACGTGGCGATCGTCAAGGACCCGCTGAGCGACAAGGTCGTCCCCGGCCGCACGCTGAAGTACCGGCTGGTCGTGACCAACAACGGCCCGAGCCCGGCGCGCAACGTCAAGATCAGCGACCCGCTGGCCAAGGGCCTGACCTACGTGTCCGGCAGCGCCGGCTGCGCCGCGGACAAGGGCGTCGTGAGCTGCACCGTCGGGACGCTCGCGTCCGGTGAGTCGAAGACGTACGAGATCACCGTGCGCGTCGCGAGCTCGGTCCGGGACCGCGTCGTCAACACGGCGAAGGTCACGACCGACACGAAGGACCCGGACCCGTCCAACAACGAGGACGACGCCAAGGTCCCGTCGGACCCCGAGGCCGACCTGTCGATCGACAAGATCCCGTCCGTCAAGTCCGTGAAGGTCGGCGAGCAGCTCTTCTACACGCTGCTCGTCAAGAACGACGGCCCGAGCGACGCGGACAAGGTCGTCGTGACCGACACCGCGACGACCGGCCTGACGCTCCTGTCCGCCAAGACCAGCCAGGGCAGCTGCGCGGTGACCGCCAGCAAGGTCACCTGCCAGGTCGGCACGGTCGAGGTCGGCGGCTCGCTGCAGGTCCTCGTCTCGGCGCGCGCCGACGCGGTGGGCACGCTCGTCGACCAGGCCCACGTCGAGTCCACCACGAAGGACCCGGACCCGACCGACAACGACGACGAGGAGAAGATCCCGTCGGAGCCGGGCCCGAAGGATCCGGACGCCGACCTGGCGATCGAGAAGACCTCGAACCGGACCACGCTGACCGGCTCGGGGACGATCACCTACACGCTCCAGATCGTCAACAACGGGCCGGGCGCCTCCCGCGGCGTCAAGGTGCTCGACACGCCGAGCCTGCCGATCAAGGTGCGCTCGGTGAAGAGCAGCGTCGGCACGTGCCAGACGAAGGTGCCGATCACGTGCGAGCTCGGCACGATGGCGCCGGGCGCGAAGGCCACGATCACGGTCGTCGCGCAGCCGCTGGCCGCCGGCTCGCTGCGCAACAGCGCGAGCGTGACCGGTGACGTGCCGGACCCGAACCCGGGCAACAACCTGGACGGGACCATCACGAAGATCCAGGGCCGGCTGGCGATCACGAAGGTCGCCGACCGCCGCGTCGTCAGCATCGGCGGGACCGTCTCCTACCGGATCAAGGTGACGAACACCAGCGCGTTCGCGCTCACCGACGTGAAGGTGTGCGACGCGCTGCCGTCCGGCCTCGTGTACGCGTCGTCGAGCCCGCGGGCGAAGCTCACGGCCGGCGCGTACTGCTGGACGATCCCGAGCCTCGGCGCGAAGAAGAGCCGGGCCTTCACGATCAAGGCCCGCGCGCTGCGCGGGGCCGGCGGCCGCAAGGTGAACATCGCCACGGCGACCGCCCCCGACGCGCGCGGGGCCAAGGCCCGCGCGGCCACCGACCGGGCGGCCGTGCAGGTGCTCGGCGCCCAGGCACGGGCCGGCGGCGTGACCGGCTAGCAGCCCACCCGCCGGGCGGCTGAGTGAGCGCATCACGGATGAGCAGGCGGCGGCGCACGGTGCGCCGCCGCCGGGCCGCCCTGGCGGGCGGGATCGCGGCGGCCCTCGTGGCCGTCGCGGTCGTGTCGTGCTGGCCCGCGGGTGACGACGGGAGCACGGCGCGGACCGAGCTCGTGCGCGCGTACCTGGCCGCGTGGGCCCGTGAGGACTACCCGCGGATGCACGAGCTGCTGACGCCGGGCTCGCGCAAGCGCGTGCCGCTGCGGCGGTTCGCCGCCTTCCACCGCGAGGCGCTGGCGGTCGCCACCGCCACCGCCGGCCCGCGGCTCGTCGCCGCCGAGATCGAGGGCGAGACCGTGCGCGTGACCGCCCGCGTGCCGACGGCGGCGTTCGGCCCCGTGCAGGCCTCGCTCGTCGTCCCCGTGACGCTCCGCGAGCGGCACCGCGGCATCGTCTGGACGACGCCGATGGCCTTCCCGGGGCTGCGGCGCGGGGAGCGGCTGCGGGCCGAGACGCGCCTGCCGCCGCGCGCGACGCTGCTGGCCGCCGACGGGCGCGTGCTCGCGGAGGGCGAGCAGCGCACGCCGGATCCCGAGGTCGCGGACGTGGCGAGCGAGACGGTCGGCGTGCTCGACGCGATCGAGCCCGACCGCGCGGACGACCTGCAGGCGCGCGGGGTCCCGTCCGACGCGCGCGTGGGGCGCAGCGGGCTGGAGCGCGCGCTCGACGGGCGGCTCGTCGGGAGGCCGGGCGGGCGACTCCTCGCCGGCCCGCGCGTGCTCGCGCGCCGCGCGCCGCGGCAGGCGCCGGCGGTGCGCACGACGATCGTGCCGGCGGTGGTGCGCTCCGCGGTGAGCGCCCTCGGCGGGCGGATGGGCGGCGCGGTGGCGATCGACCCGCGGACCGGCGCGGTGCTCGGCTACTCCGGCGTGCCGTTCTCCGGCCTGCGCGCGCCGGGCTCGACGTTCAAGATCGTCACGCTCGTCGCGGCGCTGACGACCAGGGTGACCGACCGCGACGCGACCTTCCCGTTCGAGACGGCGGCGAACCTCGGCGGCGCGCCGCTCCAGAACCACGACGGCGCGGCGTGCGGCGGCAGCCTCGTCGAGAGCTTCGCCGACTCCTGCAACTCGGTCTTCGCGCCGCTCGGCGCCGAGGTCGGCGCCGACGGCCTCGCCCAGACCGCGCGCCGCTTCGGCTTCGACGCGCCGGCGGACATCCCGGGCGCCGCGATGTCGACGATCCCCGGCGGCGAGGGCGGCACCGACCCGCTGACCGTCGGCTCCACCGCGATCGGTCAGGGCAAGGTGCTGGCCACCGCGCTCCAGATGACGAGCGTCGCGGTGACGGTCGCGCGCGACGGCATCCGCCCGCGGCTGACGCTCGACGGCGACGCGGCGGCGCGCTCCACCGGCGGCAAGCGCGTCATGAGCACCGCGGTCGCGCGTACCGTGCAGGACGCGATGCGCGCAGTCGTCACTCAGGGCACCGGCACCGGAGCGGCACTCGAGGACGTGCCGGTGGCAGGCAAGACCGGGACCGCCGAGCTGGGCCTGAGCTGCACCGCCGAGGTGGCGGCGACCGGCGAGTGCGACCTCGACGACCCGACCGACACGGACGCGTGGTTCGTCGGCTACGCCCCGGCGGGCAAGACGTGCCTGCCGCGCGCGGCGGTCGGGATCGTCCTGATGGAGAACGGCGCGGGCGGCGACACCGCGGCGCCCGCCGCACGCGAGCTGCTGCGCGCCGCGCTCGACGCGCCCGGCAGCGAGGGCACCCAACGAGGACGGGCGCAGGAGGCGCGATGCTGACGATGGTGGAACGAGGCGTGCGCGGGCTGGCTGCCGGCGCCGCCCTGGTGGCGGTGCTGGCGGCGCCGACCGCGGCCGGCGCGCAGGAGCCGCCGCCGCCCGCGCCGGTGCCGACCCCCGCACCGACTCCGCCGACGCCGGCACCCGAGGCTCCGCCGGCCGCGCCCGGGCTGCAGATCCCCCCGCCGTCGAAGCAGGGCGGCGCGACGGTCGCCCGCATCATCGCGCCCACCACCGCGCGCCCGGACCTGGACGGCCGGGGCAAGGGCCGCCGCATCGGCACCGCGACGTCGTGGTCGCGCCAGCCGCAGACGCTGCTGGTCCTCGACGCGGCGACGCGCGACGGCGTCGACTGGGTCAAGGTCCTCCTCCCCAACCGCCCGAACGGCTCAGCGGGCTGGGTCCCGCGCGACCGCGTCGTGCTCAGCAAGACGCGCTACTGGGTCGAGATCCGCGTGCGGGCGCGGACGGTGACGGTCTTCCACCGCGGCAAGCGCGTCCTGCGCACCCGCGCGGTCGTCGGCGCCAAGCGGACGCCGACGCCGCTCGGCCTGGCCGCGATCTACGAGCGCAACCGCCAGCCGAACCCGAAGGCGTTCATCGGCCCGTGGGCGCTGTCGCTCACGAGCCTCTCGAACGTGCTGGAGAGCTACGGCGGCGGACCGGGCCGGGTCGCCATCCACGGGCGGGCCGGGGCGAGCTTCCGCGATCCGCTCGGCACCGCCCGCTCGCACGGGTGCATCCGGATCGACAACCGGCCCGTGTCGTGGATGGCCAAGCGGCTCGTCCCCGGCACGCCCGTGGACGTCATCCGCTGAGCGTCACACGAGCAGGTCGCGCGCCCGCGCCGCGGCCAGCGCCTCCGCGCGGTTGCGCGCGCCCAGCCGCCGGTACAGCCGGCGCGTGTGGCTCTTGACCGTGTGGACGGAGACGAACAGCTCGCGCGCGATCGCCTCCAGCGTCCGGTCCTCGGCCAGCAGCTCGAGCACCCGCCGCTCGGCCGCCGTCGGCGCGCTGCCGAGCAGGCCGTCGTCGGCCCGCTGCGCGAGGAGGCTCTGGACCGCGCCGAGCCGCGCGCCGAGGATGCCGACGTCCGGGTACCGCGCGAGGACGTCGACCGCCTCGGCCGCGATGCGCCGGGCGTCGTCGCGGGCGTGGCGCGCGACGTGGAGCTCGGCGCGCAGGATGAGCGACAGCGCGTGGTGGAGCGAGCCCGGGTGGCGCGCGGTCACCCGCTCGACGTGGCCGAGCACGCCCACCGCCTCCTCGAGCCGGCCGGCGACGCGCAGCGCGTCCGCCTGCGCCTGGTAGGCGAGCGCGTACTGCAGCGCGGTCTCGCCGCCGTGCGCCGCGGCGACGGCGACCGCTTCCCCCGCGCGCGCGAGGGCCCGCTCGGCGTTGCCGTCCTCCGCCGCGTCGAACGCGAGCACCGCGTACGCCAAGCTCTTGCTGCCCGGGAAGACCATCGCGCCGAGGTGGCGCTCGATCACCGCACGCGCCTCCGCGCGCTCGCCGGCGAACCACAGCGCCAGGCCGAGCTGGCCGGCGATCGAGTGGCGGGCGCGGTCGGACGTCCCGGGGTCGCGCTCGTACACCCTGCGGCCCTGCTCGACCGCCTCGCCGACGCGCCCGAAGAACGGCCAGATGCTGGCTGCGTCGGCGATGCGCGCCATGTCCGGCGCGTCCCGGTACGCCTGGAGCTCCTGCCAGCGCTCGTAGACCAGCGACGGCTCGGCGCCGTCCATCTGGAGCGCCAGCGTGTGCGCGGCCTCGGCGAACGGGCCGTACTCGCCGCGCTCGGCCGGCATCGCCTCGACGAGGCGCCGGGTCGTGCCGTAGCAGCCGCCGCCGAGGAGCGTGGCCGCGTTCTCGCGGAGCAGGCGCGCCGCGCGCGGGCCGTCGCCGGCCAGGCTGGCGTGCGTGATGGCCTGCTCCCCCAGGCCCGCGCGCTCGAACCAGCGCGACGCGCGCGCGTGCAGCTCGGCGGCGAACGCGCGTGGGCGGGCGGCCAGCTCCTCACGCAGCAGCTGGGCGAACCGGTCTGGGTAGCGGTACCACGCGTCGGCGCCGTCGCCGGTTTCGTGCACGAGCAGGTTGGAGCGCCGCGCGGCGTGGATCCAGGCGCGCGCGTCGGGGTGGTCGAGGACCGCCTCGCACAGGGAGAGCGTGAAGCGCTCCGTCACGGCAGTGCACACGAGCAGCTCGCGCAACTCCGGCTCAAGCGGGTCGAGGATCTCCTCGGCCAGGTACTCGTCGAGGAGCGCCTCCGCGCGGGTGAGCCCGGCGCCGAAGCCGCTGCGGTGGGCGGGCTCGGCCAGCGTCCGGGCCACGAGCGCCAGCCCCGCCGGGCACCCGGCGATGCGCTCGTCCACCACCGCCAGCTGGGCCGCGTCGAGGCCGAGCCCCCACCGGTCGTTGAGCAGCTCGGCGGCCTCGCCGGGGGTGAAGATGAGCTGCGGGTACTTGAGCTCGACCGCGGTGCCCGCGGCGCGGCGGCGCCCCAGCCGCAGCGGCGGCTCGGTGCGACTCCCGATCACCAGGTGGACGTGCGCCGGCGCGGCGTCGAGCAGCGCGATCACGGAGCGGTGCGCGGCGTCGGCGCGGATGTGGTGGTAGTCGTCGAGGACGATGGCGACGCCACCGGCGGCGTGCCGGTCGAGCGCGTTGACGGTGAGCGCCGCGACCGCGAGCTGCAGGTCGGCGCCCGCGCGCAGCGCCGTCCGCGCCTCCTCGACCGCCCCTGGGACGACGCGGTCGAGCGCGGCGAGCACGTGCTCCCACAGCCGCCGCGGCTCGTCGTCTGCCGCGTCGAGCGACACCCACGCGACCGGCCACGGCGCCGTCTCCACCCACTCGAGCAGCGCGGTCGTCTTCCCCGCCCCCGCCGGCGCGGAGAGGACGGTCAGCGGCCCTTCGGCACCGCGGGCGACGAGGTCGTGCACGCGCGCGCGGGCGACGGTCTCGGCGCGCAGCCGTGGCGGGCGGACCTTGGTGGCGGCGACGAGCGGGACGCCGGGGGGATCGTCATCGGTATCGGGGACGGAGGTGATGCGCATCGACGTTACGTCGCGCGACCGCCTGAACCGACCCCCCTCGACATCGCGCCGATCCGCAACGCGCCACGTCTGCGCCCCGGGCGCCCATCACGCCTGGCCCAGGAGCGCGCGGGCGATGGCGCGCAGCGTGTGGTCGAACGCGCGGAGGCCCGGGATGTTGAGGTAGCCGTGCGGCGCGTCCGGCTCGTCCACCTCGATTGTCCGCACGCCCACTGCCCGCAGGTCCGCCGCGAACGCGTCGGCCGACGCGCGCAGGTCGTCGTAGCCCGCGGTGGCGAGCAGCGTCGGCGGGAGGCCGTGCACGTCGCCCGTGCCCGGGAAGGCGTAGGGCGAGGCGGGCGAGGGCCCGAGGTAGTTGTCGTTCATCGTCGCCATCACCTCGGACGGGAAGCGCATGACCGCGGGCACGAGCTCCATGTCGTCGGGGAGCGCGGCCACGGGCGACGGGAGCTCGCGGTGGAGCGTCGGGTACACGAGCACGAGCTGCTCCGGCAGCGGGTCGCCGTCGTCGCGCAGGCGCAGCGCCGCACCGGCCGCGAGGTTCCCGCCGGCGCTCGCACCGCCCAGCGCGAGCCGGCCGGCCGGCAGGCCGAGCCGCTCGGCCGACGCCGCCGCCCACCGCCACGCGGCCACCACGTCGTCGTGCGGGACCGGGAAGTGGATGCCGTCGACCGCCAGGCGGTAGCCGACCGAGACGACGCACGCGCCCGCGCGGACGCACAGCTCGCGGCTGACCGCGTCGGCCTCGGCCATGTCGAGGTCGCCGGCACGGAACCCGCCGCCGTGCACCCACACGAGCCCGCACCGCGTCGGGCCGAAGACCGGGCGGTGGACCCGCACCCGCACGGGGCCGTGCGGGCCCGGGACGTCGAGCTCCTCGACCTCCGCGAGCGGCCGCCGGTAACGCCCGACCGGGCGCACGAGCTCCTGCACGGCCGCCACCAGCGCGGGCGACTGGACGGCGACGTCCTCCGCGGTGAAGCCGCGCAGCGGCGGAAGGCGGCGGCGGATCTCCTCGTCGAGCGGCACCGTCACGCATCTCCCACGATCGCCGTGCGGTCGCCGTCGATCGCCAGCCGCAGGACCGGCGCCACGGTGCCGCCGAACGCGGCCCGGGCCGCCGCCCCCTCGAGGTGCCGGCCGTCCGCCGCGTAGTTCAGGAAGCTGACGACGCGCAGGTCGGGCAGCACGAGCCACGCGTAGGCCTGGTCCGGCGCGGCCGGCGGGTTGGCGACGACGAGCCCCGAGCCGTTGAGCGGCCGGTACGGCCCGGTGAGCGCCTCCGCGACGAACCCGTACAGCCCCGTCGGCGCGTCCGCCACGTCGAACGACTGCCCGTGGGTCGAGAGGAACAGGTGGTACCGGCCGTCGCGCACGATCACGTGGGGCCGCTCGATCTCGTGGTTGACGCCGTCGGCGGTGAGCAGGGGCGCGCGCAGCTCCCAGCCGCCGTCGCGTTCGTCCGCCAGCGCGACCGCCCCCGTGAAGCGCCGCGCACCGGCGACCGAGGCGGCGATCACCAGGTGCGCGCGGCCGGTCGCCGGATCGCGGAACCAGGCCGGGTCGCGGAACGCGCGGATCTTCCCCGGGCCACCGACCCGGTCGTCGGCGTGCAGGTACGTCCGGCCGTCGGGGCGGACGATCTCGCGGTGCGGCCCGAGGGGGCGCAGCCGCACGGCGTCGCCGTCGACGTCCAGCGCCATCCGGACCTCCATCGCCCGCTGGCGGAACGTGACCGGGGACTCGCCGCGTTCCCCAGCCGCCGTGTAGAAGACCGACACCGTCCCGTCCGCCCGGCGGATCGCCGAGCCCGACCACTCACGGCTGCCGGGCGACGCGCCGTCCGCGAAGACCGGGCCGAGGTCGCGCCAGCCGTCCGCGGTCACCGAGAAGAGCCGCAGGCGGGCCACGTCGTGGCGCAGCTCGGGGTGCCCGTCGGCCGGCGCCGTCAGCGCCATCCACAGCTCCCCGCCGAGGATCGAGGACGGCGTGCCGTCCTCCTCCTGCAGCGGCCAGGGGTCCCAGAGGTCCTCACCGGAGAGCACGCGGGCGCAGCCCGCGTGGTCGATCAGCGGGGCGGTCGTCCGTGCGGCCGCGCCACGGCGGACGAGGTCGTCCGCGGTCCACGACGTCGTCATGGCAGCGCCTCGTGCGTCGCGTCGAGCACCGCGCGGACGCGCGGGTCGACGGGGTGGTCGTCGCGCAGCAGGTTCATCGCGTACGAGAACCCGACGCCCTGCGACGGCCAGGCCCCGTGCATCGACCCGCCGGCTCCTCCGTGCCCAAACGCGTCGCCGGGCGGCCCGAGCGGGTGCGGGTCGGTCTGCAGCTGGAAGCCGAAGCCGAAGGCCTGCGGATGGTCGACGAGCGGGTCGATCCGGCGGCTCAGCTCGCGGCGCCCGACGCGCTCGAGCGTGTCGGCCCCCAGGAGCCGGACACCGTCCAGCTCGCCTCCCGCCGCCAGGCACGCGTACAGGCGCGCCATCGACCATGCGGTCGCGATCGCGCCCGCGCCGGGGATCTCCGCCTGGTGCCACGCCGGGTCGTTGGACGGGATCCACCCGGCGGGGAACAGCGGCGGGTTGGCGAGCGTGCGGCGCAGCAGCTCGTCGCGCGCGAAGGCGTCCGGCGCGATCGGCCGGGTCGTTCCCCACCCCGGCGCGGTGGCGAGCGTCGAGACGCGGCGCTCGAGCGCGGGCGGCAGCCCGATCCAGATCTCCAGCCCGAGCGGCGCCGCGACCTCCTCGGCGAAGAACCGGCCGATGCTGCGCCCGTCGATCCGCCGCAGCAGCTCGCCGCACAGCCACCCGAACGTCAGCGGGTGGTAGACGTCGACCGCGCGGGGGTCGTCCTCCGCCGGCTGCGCCGCGAGCAGCGCGGCCATCCGCCGGTCGTCGACCACCTCGTCGTGGCGCACCGGCGCCACGAACCCGGGCATGCGCCCGCGGTGGGAGACGACCTCGGCGACGCGGATGCCGGCCTTGCCCTCGGCGGCGAACTCCGGCCAGTAGTCGGCCACCGCCGCGTCCGGGTCGAGCAGTCCGCGGTCGACGAGCATCAGGAGGCAGAGCGCGACCAGGCCCTTCGTGCCCGAGTAGATCACCTGGAGCGTGTCGCGCTGCCACGGACGCGATCCGTCGACGGTCCCGCCCCACAGGTCGACGAGCGGCTCGTCGCCGCGCATCACGCAGAACGCCGCGCCGACGTCGCCGCGCTCACGCAGGTTGTCCGCGAACGCCTCGCGCACTCCTTCGAAGCCGGGCGCGACCTGGCCGTGCACCGCGGGCCCGGCCGCGCGGCGGCGCGTCGGCGTCCCGGCATCCGCCGCGACGTCGCGCGCCAGCTCGACCGCCCCGACGATGCCGGCGTCGTCGCCCAGCTCGGGGGCCACCACGTACGCGTCCATGCCCGCGTGCGTGGCGAGCGCCGGGTGCTCGAGGTAGCCGCCGAGCAGGTCCAGCACCCGCGCGCGCACCTGCGCGAGCAGCGCGACGCGGCGCATGACGCCGCCGCCGATGACGACGCGCTGCGGCGACGCCGTGAAGACCAGGTTGGCGATCCCGGCCGCGAGGTGGTCGGCCACGACGTCCCACGCCGCGTCGTCGTCGACCTCGCTCGCCGGCCGGCCCCAGCGCGCGTGCAGCGCCGCGCCGGACGCGAGGCCCTCGAGGCAGTCGCCGTGCCGCGGGCAGCACCCGTCGAACGGGTCGCGGGCGCGGTCGTGCGGCACGCGCACGTGCCCGAACTCGGGGTGGACGAGGCCGTGCACCGGCCGCCCGCCGACCACCACGCCGGCGCCGATGCCGGTCCCGACGGTGATGTAGGCGAACGTGTCCGTCCCGCGCGCCGCGCCCCGCCGGCCCTCGCCGACCGCCGCCGCGTTCACGTCGCTGTCCAGCGCGACCGGCACGCCGAGCGCCTCGCGCAGCGGGCCCACCAGGTCGGTGTGCTGCCACCCGGGCTTCGGGGTGGTCGTGATCCAGCCGTGGGTCGGCGACGCCGGGTCGAGGTCGAGGGGCCCGAAGCTCCCCACGCCCACGGCGCGCAGCGGGCCGGCCGCCTCGAGGAAGGCGACCGCCCGGCCGATCGTCTCGCCCGGCGTCGTCGTCGGGATGCGCTCGGTGCGCAGCAGCCGGCCGTCGGCGTCGGCGACGCCGCACACCCACTTGGTCCCACCGGCCTCGATCGCGCCGAAGCGCGGCTCAGCGGGCAAGCGCCCGCCCGGTCGTGCCGTCGAACAGGTGCAGCCGGCGCGGGTCCACCCACAGCCGGGCGCGGCCGGGCTGCCGGATCGCCGACTCCGCGCTGAGCCGCGCCACCAGGCGCCCGCCCTGCCGGGCGGAGTCCTCGACGTGCTCGCGCAGCGCGCGGCCCTCGCTCGCGCGCGCGTCGAGCACGACGTACGCGTACAGCTCCGACCCCAGCGACTCCACGAGCTCCACCTCGGCGTCGAACACCACGCCGGGGCGGTCGCCGACGAGCGCGGCGTCCTCGAACGCCTCGGGGCGCAGCCCGGCGACGAGCCCGTCGTCGGGGCGGTGCCCGCTCAGCGCCGCGCGCAGCGGCTCGCCGAGCGGCAGGCTCGCGAACGGCAGCTCGACGTGCGCGCCGTCGGTGCGCACGTCGAAGAGGTTCATGGCCGGCGAGCCCATGAACCCGGCCACGAAGAGGTTGGCCGGGGTCTCGTAGAGCTCCTGCGGCCCGGCGACCTGCTGCAGCACGCCGCCGCGCATCACCGCCACGCGGTCGCCGAGCGTCATCGCCTCGGTCTGGTCGTGCGTGACGTACACGGTGGTCGTGCCGAGCTGCTGCTGCAGCCGGGCGACCTCGGCGCGCATCTGGACGCGCAGCTTGGCGTCGAGGTTCGACAGCGGCTCGTCCATCAGGAACGCCTTCGGGTCGCGCACGATCGCCCGCCCCATCGCCACCCGCTGGCGCTGGCCGCCGGAGAGCTTCGCCGGCTTGCGGTCCAGGTGGTCGGTGAGGTCGAGGATCTCCGCCGCCTCCCGCACCTTGCGGTCGATCTCGCTCCGGTCGGCGCCCGCGAGCTTCAGCGCGAAGCCCATGTTCTTGGCGACCGACATGTGCGGATACAGCGCGTAGCTCTGGAACACCATCGCCAGGTCGCGGTCCTTCGGCGACCGGTCGGCGACCGACGTGCCACCGATCCGCAGGTCGCCGCTCGTGATGGTCTCCAGCCCCGCGATCATCCGCAGCGTCGTCGACTTCCCGCAGCCCGAGGGGCCGACGAGGATCATGAACTCGCCGTCCTCGATGGAGAGCGAGAGGTCGTCGACCGCGAGCGTCCCGTCCGCGTAGGCCTTGGAGACCTGCTCGAGCTCGATCTTGCTCATACGTCGTCCTTGTGGTGCATGGCCGCGGGGCGTCAGCCCTTGAGCGACCCTTGGAGCAGCGCCGACACGAAGCGGCGCTGGAAGATCAGGAACACGACCAGCGTGGGCGTGAGGATCAGCAGCGACCCCGCGCACAGCAGCGGGATGTCGGTCCCCCACTGGCCCTGGAACGCGCCGAGCGCGCCCGCCATCGTCCGCTTCGTCGAGTCGTCGACGAGGACGATCGCCAGCAGGAACTGGTTCCACGTCCAGAGGAACAGGAGGATCGCGAGCGACGAGATCGCCGGCATCGCCAGCGGCACGTGGACGCGCCAGAAGAGCTGCCACGTGCTCGCCCCGTCCATCCGCGCGGCCTCCGACAGCTCCTCGGGCATGTTCACGAAGTGCGCCCGCATCCAGAACACGGAGAACGGCATGAACAGCCCGATCAGCGGCAGGATGATCGCCCACCGCGTGTTGAGCAGGCCGAAGTCGCGCATCTGGTAGTAGAGCGGCGTGATGATGCCCTCGAACGGGAGCGTCAGGCCGAGCACGAACACCAGGAAGACCGCGCGGCCGCCGGGCATCCGCAGGTGGCCGATCGCGAACCCGGCCATCGTCCCGATGAGCAGCGAGACCGGCACGACGCCGAGCACGATCAGCACGCTCGACCACAGCAGTGTCCCCATGTGGGCCGCACGGAAGGCGTCGGTGAAGTTCTCCCAGTGGGCGTCGGCCGGCCAGGCGATGCCGTCGGGGTAGGTGCCGGGCTCGTGCAGCGCGGTGGTGAACAGGCTCACGAACGGCAGCACCGTGATGACCATCAGCCCGATGAGCAGGAGCCGGCCGATCAGCTCCTCGCGACGTCCGACGATCACGACCGGTCCTCCCCGCGCGTGAGCCACTGGATCGGCAGGACGCAGACCAGCACGAGCACCATCAGTACGACGGCCAGCGCCGAGGCGGTGCCGACCTCGCGCTCGAAGAACGCCAGCTGGTAGATCTCGAGCCCCGGGACCATCGTCGCGTTGCCCGGGCCGCCCTGGGTGGCGATGTAGACGATGTCGAAGCTCGCCAGCGCCGCGATCACCGTGACCGTCACGCACACGCCGATCTCCTGGCGCAGCGACGGGACGGTGATCGAGAAGAACTCCCGGATCGGGCCGGCGCCGTCCATCCGCGCGGCCTCGTAGAGCGCGGGGTCGATCTTGCTCATGCCCGCCAGCAGCAGCAGCACGCACAGGCCGAGCAGGACCCACGCGCCGATCACGCCCACCGCGGGCAGCGCGAACGTGAAGTCGCCCAGCCACGCCCGCGTCAGGCCGTCGAGCCCGACGGCGGACAGCACCTGGTTGATCAGGCCGGTGGACGACAGCATCCAGCTCCACGCGATGCCCGCCGCGACCAGCGGGATGACCTGCGGCAGGAAGAGGACCACGCGCGCGACGGACGCGAGCCGGCTCTGCGCGATGCGCCGGATGAGCGACGCGATCAGGAGCCCCAGCGCGGTGGGGATGAAGCTGAAGAAGACGATCAGCTTGAAGGCGTTGGTGATCGTCTCGAAGAGCTCGGGATCCGTGAAGACCTGCTCGTAGTTGTCGAGCCCGACGTACGTCGACGGGCCGGTGCCGTTCCAGCGGAACAGCGAGTAGTCGACCGTGAGCACGAGCGGCCAGAGCACGAAGACCCCGTAGACCAGAAGCGCGGGAGCGACGAACAGCCAGCCCGCCCAGGCCGACCGGCGCACCCCGTCCCGGCGGACGGGGGTGCGCGCGGCCGGCCGGGCCGGCGTGTCGGGCTGCCGCTCCTCGGCCTCGACGACGGCGTCGAGGGAGGGACGGTTCACGGCATCAGCCCCCGAGCTGGCTCTCGTAGTCCGACTGGACCGACTTGAGCAGCGCCTGCGGCTCCTGCTGGCCGGCGACGAGCTTCTGGAGCTGCGGCGTCCAGCTCTTGGCGTAGATGGCGCCGGTGGCGTTGGCGATGAAGTCCATCGCCCCGTTGTCCTCGCCGATCTCGGCGCCGGCGGCGAGCGTGCTCGCCGTGACCGAGCCCTCGTCGACGGGCGGCATGAACGCGTCGGTCGGGCCCATCGGGTGCGAGCCGCCGACCTCGACGGCGATCTCGCGCGCCTTGTCGTTCGTCGCGACCCAGTCCAGGAAGAACGCCGCGCAGTCCGCGTTCTTCGCGTTCTTGCCGATGCCGACGGTCAGCGGCGCGGACATCGCCGCGACCTTGCCGCCGGCCTCCGCGGGCGGCATCAGGAAGAACCCGACGTCGCCCTTCATCCGCTTGTCGAGGTTGCCGGCCTCCCAGTCGCCGTTGAACATCATGAGGCCGTCGCCGTCGAGGAAGCGGCTCATCATCTTCGCGTAGTCGATCGCGTTGACGTCCTTCTGGAAGTAGCCCGCCTCGATCCACTTCTGCAGGTGCTCGGTGGCCTGCAGGTTCGTCGGCGTGTCGATCGTCGCGCCGGCCTTCTGGAAGATCCACTCGTTGATCGGCGTCGCGGGGCCGTACGACGCCATCAGGTTCTGGAGCGGGAACGCGAGCCCGCCCGTCGCGCCGCCGTTGAACTGGACGATCGGCGTGACGCCCGCCTGCTTGGCCTTGGCCAGCAGCGCGTCGAGGTCGGCGAGGGTCGCCGGCGGCTCGGTCATCCCGACCTTCTCGGCGAGCTTCTTGTTGTAGAAGATCCCGGTCATGCTGAAGTTGAGGCCCATGGCGTAGAGCGAGCCGTCGCCGCGCGCGCCCTCGGGGTCCATGCGCAGCTGCGCCAGCTGCGAGGCCGGCCACTTGTCCCACCCGAACGCCTTGGCGTAGCCGTCGAGGTTCTCGAGCAGGCCGTCCTTGACGAGCTCGGAGACCTGGGGCAGGCGCATGAGATCCGGCGGGTCGTCCGCCAGCACGCGGGGCGCGTTCTGCGTGATCACCGCGAACTGGTCCTCGCGGATCTTGAACTTCACGTTGGGGAACTGCTTGCTGAACTCGGCCGTCAGCGCCTTGGGCAGCGGGAAGCCGGTCTCGAAGTAGCCGTTGAGGGTGACCGGCTCGGAGCCGCACGTCGGCTTGGCGGTCGCGGTCGCCGCGGTGGTGCCGCCGGCCGTGCTGCCGGCCGCGTCGCCACCCTCGTCGTCGCTCCCCGGCCCGCCGCAGCCCACCAGGGCGGCGGCGCCTCCCAGGGCGACCGCCGCAACGGCGGTCCAGCGCCGCAGGGCGCCTGCGTGACCCATCATCTGTCTCTCCTCCGTCGTGCGTGTCCCGCGAGCGCCGCGTCCTGCGGAGCGTCGCGAACCGAGTGCTAAAGCGAATTAGCAGGTGTGTACTGTTACGGCCATGTGGGCCCGTGTCAAGACGTCGACCGCCGCCTGCCGGCACCGAGCCGGCGCGGAGCGCGCGCGGTGACGCCGCGCCGGGTCACCCTGGCCGACGTCGCTCGGCGCGCGGGCGTGTCGCCGACGACCGCGTCGTTCGTCCTGTCCGGCCGGGGCGAGGAGATGCGCATCTCGCGGGAGGCCGAGCAGCGCGTCGTCGAGAGCGCCAACGAGCTCGAGTACCGGACGAACATCGTGTCGGTGAGCCTGCGCACCGGCACGACCCGCACGGTCGGGTTCGTGTCGGAGACCGTCGCCACGTCGCGCTTCGCGGGCGACCTCATCAAGGGCTCGCTCGAGGCCGCGCGGGAGCGCGGGTTCCACCTGTTCATCGGCGAGACCGAGGACGACGCGGCGCTCGAGCGCTCGCTCATCGACGCCATGCACGACCGGCAGGTCGACGGGATCGTGCTGGCGTCGATGTACACCCGGGCGGTGACCGTGCCGCAGACGCTCGCCAAGGCGCCGGCGGTCCTCCTCAACGCCGTGCCGCGGCAGGCCTGCGCCATCCCGGCCGTCATCCCCGACGAGCTGCAGGCGGGCAGAACCGCGGCGCAGGCGCTGCTGGACGCCGGCCACCGGCAGGGCATCCACCTCATCGGCGCCGGCCCCACGCTCCGGCGGATCCCCGTCGGAGGGTTCGCGGCGCGCGAGCGGCTCACCGCCATCCGCGAGACCCTCGCCGAGGCCGGGGTCCCGATCGCCGGCGGGCGCCTGTGCGACGGGTGGGAGCCCGAGAACGGGTACGCGGCGACGCGGTCGATCCTCGAGGAGGGGCGTCCCGGCGCGCTCGTCTGCTTCAACGACCGCCTGGCGCTCGGCGCCTACGACGCCCTGCGCGCCGCCGGGCTCGGCATCCCGGACGACGTCTCGGTGATCTCGTTCGACGACGACGTGATCGCGTCGTGGCTGCGCCCCAAGCTGACGTCCGTCGCCCTGCCCCACTACGAGCTCGGGCGCAAGGCGATCGACGTGCTGCTCGAGGAGATCGACCGCACGGGACCCGGCGAGAAGGGCCGCGTGCACCGCATCCCGATGCCGCTCCGGGCGCGGGGCTCGGTCGGCCCGCCGGCGCGGTAGCCCGTCGCACCGGGCCGGCGACCATCCGGGCAGCAGCGCGTCACCGGATGGCAACCGGCGCGCGCCCCGCGACCGCTGTCATGCCGTCCCGTGACCAACCTCGAAGGCTCCAAGGTGCGGCAGGGGTCGCGCCTTCGTGTGGCCGCCGCGCTCGCGGCGGCCGTGACGCTCGCGGCTCCCGCCGCCGCGTCGGCCACCACGCCCGCCGCCTCGTGCGGCCCGGACGCGTCGCTGCTCGGCTTCAGCGACGCGCTGGACAAGACGACGTTCGCCGGCACCGACGTCGGCGGGCTGTCCGCGCTGGCGCGGTTCGGGGGCGACCGCGCGCTCGCGCTCGCCGACAACCAGGGCACGACGCCCGCCCGCGCGTACCGGCTGCGGCTCGACGACCGCCGGGGCCCGAAGGTCACCGGCATGATCCCGCTCCGCCGCCCCGACGGGACCGCGTACACCGGCGCGGACCTCGACGGCGAAGGGATCGTCGCGCTCGCCGACGGGACGTTCCTCGTCTCGTCCGAGACCGAGCCCTCGATCCGCCGCTTCTCGCGCGACGGCCGCCAGCTCGCCGAGCTGCCGGTGCCCGCGCGGTTCCGCGTCGCGCCCGCCGGCGAGGCCACCCGCAACCAGACGCTGGAGGCGCTCGACGCCTCGGCCGACGGCCGCGACCTGTGGGCCGGCATGGAGGGTGCGCTGAGCGCGGACGGCACGACGGCCGAGGGCGGCGCGCGCGTGCGCTTCCTCCACCTCCGCGCCGGTCGCCGGGGCTGGGAGCCTGCCGGCCAGATCGGCTACGTCACCGACCCGGCGATGAACGTCACCGAGGTCCAGGTGCTCTCCGACGACCAGCTGCTCGTGCTCGAACGCGGGTTCACCCCGGGCATCGGCAACACGATCCGCGTCTACCAGGCCTACCTGGCCGGCGCGGACGACGTGACCGACGAGCCGACGCTCGCGCGCGACGGGCTGCGGCTCGCCGCCAAGCGCCTCATCGCCGACCTCGGTGCCTGCCCGCCGTCGGGCGCCACGAACCCGGCGCCGCAGCCCAACCCGCTGCTCGACAACGTCGAGGCGCTGAGCCTGGGCGCGCGCGGCTGGGACGGGACGCGCGAGCTGACGCTCCTCTCCGACGACAACTTCCAGGCCACCCAGGTCACCCGCCTGTACCGGCTGCGGATCACGCCGCGCGACGAGCCGCGGCTGGTCGCGCGGGCCGCGTACGACGCGACGAAGCTGCAGGAAGGCCCGACGTCGGGGACGGTCGGCGTCGGCGCGGCGAACGGGCAGGTGCCGCCGTTCGCCGGCCAGCCTGTCCCGGGCTTCTCGGGCGCGCTGGCCGACCCGCGCGGCGACGGGTTCTGGGGCATGCCCGACAACGGGTTCGGCAGCCAGGGCAACTCGCGCGACTTCCTGCTGCGCATGTACCACGTGCGCCCGCGGTGGAAGGCCGCGTTCGGCGGACGGGGCGAGCTCGTGCTCGACCGGTTCGTGTCGCTTCGCGACCCGGATCGCAAGATCCCGTTCCCGATCGTCAACGAGGCGACGAAGGACCGCCTGCTGACCGGCGGTGACTTCGACATCGAGGCGGTCCAGCGCGACGCCCGCGGTGACCTGTGGTTCGGCGAGGAGTTCGGGCCGTACCTGCTCCACACCGACGCCACGGGCAAGGTGCTCGACGCGCCGGTGCCGCTCCCGGGCGTCAAGGCGCCGCAGAGCCACGAGCTGGAGCCGGGCGAGCAGCCGACCCTCCCCAGCTCGCGCGGCTTCGAAGCGGTCGCGGCGTCGAAGGACGGGCGCACGCTGTACCCGATCCTGGAGGCCGCGCTGACCACCGACGCGGACAAGACCCTGCGCCGCGTGTACGAGCTCGACACCGTGCGCGGCCGCTACACGGGCCGCTCGTGGGCCTTCCACACGGCCGCGGCCGGCCACCAGATCGGCGACGCGCAGGTGCTCGAGGACGGGCGGATCCTGCTCATCGAGCGCGACGACCTCGAGGGGCCGGACGCGAAGGTCAAGGTGCTGGCGACGATCGACGTCCGGGCGACGCCCGCCGCCGACGGCACGCTGCCCAAGCGCGTCGTGCTGGACCTGCTGCGCATCCGCGACCCGTTCGGCGTCTCCGGCACGGGCGCCTTCGGCCTCGGCGACCCGTTCTCGTTCCCGCTGCAGTCCGTCGAGACCGTGCTGCCGCTGGGCGGTGACCGCGTCCTCGTCGCGAACGACAACAACTACCCGGACTCCGACGGCCGCGTGCCGGGGCGGCCGGACGACGTCGAGGCGATCGTCGTCGACGTGCCGGGCCTCGGCTGAGGTCCGGCGCGCCTCCGCCGGCGGCCGCCACGTCGCGGTCGCCGGCGGAAGGACGTACGCCTGAGCTACGCTGGCCGGCGGTGAGTCCGTCGCACGTTCACCGCACGCTCCGGCGCCTGCGCCGCGCGCGGGTCCTTCCCGCGGCCGTCGTGGTGGTCCTCGGCCTCGCGATCGCCCTCCACCACGGTGTCGTCAGCGCCGACCATGGGGAGCACGGCATGGACATGGGCGCCGTGATGGAGCTCTGCCTCGGCGTGTTCACCGCGGTCGGGGCGGCTGTCGCCGCGGTCGTCCTCGGCTCGATCGGGCTCGGGCGCTGGCGCCCGCCGGGCACGCTCGCTGCCTGGGCGAGGCCCGTCGCATCTCCGCTGCCGGACCTGCGCACCCGCGCCGGGCCGGTGTTCCTCTGCGTGCATCGACGTTGAGCCGGCGGCCGCGCGCGTCCTCGTGACGCGCGTCGACCACCCGATCCGTCAACACGCACAAGAGGAGCACCACACGATGAAGCTCAGGAGCACCACCGCCCTCGTCGCCGGCCTGGCCGCGTTCGCGCTCGCGTTCGCCGGCTGCGACTCCGACGACGAGCCCGCCTCCACCACCGGCAGCGCCGGGGGCAACGGCACCGACCGCGCGTTCGTCCGCGCGATGGTCCCGCACCACGAGTCGGCGATCGACATGGCGCAGATCGCCGAGAAGCGCGGCGAGAGCGCGTTCGTCAAGCAGCTCGCCGCAGACATCATCCGGACCCAGCAGACCGAGATCGACACGCTCGAGCGGGAGGACGAGGGCCTCGAGACCGCCGGCGTCGAGGTCGGCTCGCTCGGCATGGACCACGAGACGATGGGCATGGACGGCGACATGGAAGGCCTGAAGACCGCCGACCCGTTCGACACCGCGTTCGTCGAGATGATGATCCCGCACCACGAGGGCGCGGTGATGATGGCCGAGGTCGAGCTCGACAAGGGCGAGGACCCCGAGCTCGAGGAGCTCGCGCAGGACATCGTCGACGCGCAGAAGCGCGAGATCGACGAGATGCGGCAGTTCCTCGCCGACGCGGGCGGAGACGCCATGGAGCCCGGCGAGCACGACGGGCACTAGGCCCGCGCTCAGCGGCCGGTGAGCACGTCGCGCAGCGTCGTGGTGAGCACGCCGAGGGCCTCGCCCTCGGCGAGCCGGCCGCCGCGGACGTCGTCGCCGGCGGCGTGGAAGAGGACGTGCATCGTCGTGACGAGCCAGCCGGCGGGCAGGTCGGTGCGGAACGTGCCGTCCTCGCGGCCGCGGTCGATGAGCTGCGCGATGAGCCGGTTGACCGCCTCGTGGCTGCGCCGCAGCGCGTCGGGCGAGAGCTGGTCGGCCGCGGCCTGCGCGACGGCGGCGTGGCGATCGAGCACGCCCCAGCCGACCGCGATCAGGCGGTCGAGCGCCTCGAGCGGCGTGCCCTCGTCGATCGCGGCCGCCGCCAGCACGGCCTCCGACTGCGCGACCGCGCGCTCGACGACCGCCTCGAGCAGCGCCTCGAGCGTCGGGAAGTGGGCGTAGACGGTCGGCCGCGACACGCCGGCCTCGGTCGCGACCGCGGCGATGCTCACGGCCGCGCGACGCTCGAGCAGGGCCACCGCGGCGTCGAGGATCGCCGCCCGGTTGCGGTCGGCGGTCGCCCGCCGGTGGTCGATCGCCTGCTCGCTCATCGCGCGGCCACCGTACCGCGCGCTCAGTGCATGCCCGCGCTCGCGACGTGCGCCGGCCTGACGCTCGGCACGGAGACCAGCGAGACGAGCGCCAGCCCGAGCGCGATCCCCGCCGCGACGACGAACCCGTCCTGGTAGCCGGCGGCGATGCTCCCGCCGGCCGACGCCGCCACCGCGGACAGCACGGCCACACCCAGCGCCGCGCCGATCTCGTGGCTGGTGGTCAGCAGCCCGGAGGCCAGGCCCGCCCGCTCGGGCTCGACGTCCCCCATCCCGACGATCGAGACGGTGGGGAACACCAGCCCGACGCCGAGCGCGAGCAGCACGAACCCCGGCAGCACGTCGGCGACGTAGCTGCCGTCGGCGGGGGCGCCCGACAGCAGCAGGCTCCCCGCCGCCACGAGCATCATCCCGAGGACCACGACGGCCCGCGCCCCGAGCCGGGGCAGGAGGTGCGACACCGCGTGCGCGGCGACGCCGATCAGCAGCGCCAGCGGCAGGAACGCCAGGCCGGTCTCCAGCGCCGACGCGTCGAGCCGCTCCTGCAGGTAGAACGTGTTCAGGAAGAACGTCCCGACGAGGATGCCGGTGGCGCCGAGGACCAGGACCGCGGCGGAGACCAGCGAGCGCGAGCGCCACGTCGCGGGCGGGACGAGCGGCTGCACGCTCTTGCGCTCCAGCGCCGCGAACGCGGCGAGCACCGCGGCGGCGACGCCGAGCAGGACGAGCGTGCGCGCCGAGCCCCAGCCGTGCTCGGTCGTCCCCTCCAGCGCGTAGACGAGCAGCACGAGCCCGCCGACGACGGTCAGGCCACCGAGCACGTCGAGCGGGCCGCGGGGCGTCGTCGACCGCGACGTCGGCAGCAGGACGAGGGCCAGCAGGCCCGCCGCCGCGCCGATCGGCACGTTGATCAGGAAGACCCACTCCCAGCTCAGCCACGTGGTCAGCATCCCGCCGAACAGGACGCCCGCCGCGGCACCGGCGCTGCCGATCGCGCCCCAGGCGCTCAGCGCGGTCGTGCGCTGGCTGCCCGCGTAGGTCGTGGTGATGATCGACAGGGCCGCGGGCGTCAGCAGCGCGGCGCCGAGCCCCTGCACGGCGCGCGAGACGATGAGCATCTCCGGCGAGCTCGCGAGCCCGCTCGCCAGGGAGGCGCCCGTGAAGATCGTCAGCCCGGTGAGGAAGACCGCACGCCGCTCGACGAGGTCGGCGACGCGACCGCCGAGGAGCAGCAGCCCGCCGGTGAGCAGCACGTAGATCGTCACGACCCACTGCAGGTCGCCGGCCGCGAAGCCGAGGTCCGCGCCGATCGACGGCAGCGCGACGTTCACCACGGTCACGTCGAGGATGACCATGAACTGCGCCACGCACAGCAGGATCAGCGTCGTCCAGGGCTGGCGCTGCGCGGGGTCTTCTGGGGTGTGGCCGTGGTGGCCAGGTGGTCCATGCATGGCGGCTCCAACCGTTGCCTTTACAGATGCGTAAAGGGACGGTAGAGCGCCTTTACAGTGGTGTCAAGTCAAGCGGTCGCTGGCAGCGGGTCGCGGGCGAGGACGACCTTCGTCGTCTTGGCGAGGTACGCGGTCGGCGCGTCGTCCCAGCCGGCGGCGAGGGTCGTGACGCGCTCGGCGGGGAAGCCGGTCGCCGCGACGAAGGCCAGGACGTCCGGGAGGAGCGCGCGGGCGTGCGAGACGCCGAGGCGGAGGGTGGCGTCGGTGGCGTACATGCGCATGAGCGGCACGCGCGTGCCGGTGGCGAGGTAGTAGCCGACGGCGGTGCAGACGCCGCCCGGCGCGAGCGCGCGGATCGCCGCGCGCAGCCCGGCGGCGCGGGACGTCGCCTCCACCGCCACGTCGTACCGCCGGAGCGGGCCGTCACGGGGCCCGGTCTGCGCGCCCAGCGACTCGGCGATCGCGCGCCGCGCCGGGTCGTCGTCGCGGTACTCGACGACGCTCGCGCCGTGCGCGACGGCCAGCCCCGCGGCGTACAGCCCGATGCTCTTCGCCCCGCCGCCGAGGATCAGCACGCGCCCGCCAGGCCGCGTCCGCAGCGGCTCGACCACGGCCCGCCACGCGTCGGCGAGGTTGTCGCCCGCCGAGGCGACCCGCTCGGGCGGGACGCCGTCGGGGACCGGGACGAGCATGTGGTCCGCGTGGGGCACGCGCAGGAGGTCGGTGACCATCCCGCCCCAGGAGCCGGCCGCCGCGCCGAAGCCGTACGCCGCGAGCTCCCCGCCCGGGCCGACCGTCCGCGCGCACTTGGACGTCAGCCCGCGGCGGCAGGGGTCGCACGCCCCGCACGAGACGGCCCACGGGACGACGACGGTCTGCCCGATGTGGAGGTCGCGCACCTCAGCGCCCACCGAGACCACCTGCGCGACGCACTCGTGCCCGATCCCGAACGGGCCGCGGAACGGGACGCGCCCGCAGATGCAGCCGACCACCGGGTCGATCGCGCCGACCGCGATGCCGAGCTGCATCGCGCGCGAGACCCGGTCGTGCAGCGGCACCGTGTCGCCGTCGCAGCGCCCGGCGACGAACGGGCGCACGAGCGCGTCGGTCGGGTCGGCGATCTGGGGCGCCGGCCGCTCGGCCCAGCGCAGCCGCCCCGCGCGGCGGTACGTCAGCTCGCGCACGTCAGCCCGCCGCCGCCCGTGGCGGGCGCGTTGAGGTGCATCTCGGACAACGGCAACTCCCCCGCCTCGAAGTGGTCGCCCGCACTCTGGCAGATCCCCTCCGGTACGAGCGCGCGGCGCGATCGTCGTCGCGGCGGCACGGCCGGAGCCGACCGGCCGACGGGGTCAGAACGACGAACGTTGATCTGAGCGCGGGAACCCGGTATGGTCCCGCGCACACCGTCAGACCAACCTTCTTCGATATGACCACCGCACTGCCCACCCTCCCCGGCCCGTCCGCCGACTCGTGCTGCGCGCCGTCGACCGAGCTCGACCCGGCGCTCGACGCCGCGCGGCTCGCGCAGCTGGCCCGCGCGCTCGCCGACCCGCTGCGGGTGAACGTGCTCGACGTGCTGCGCCGTCACGGCGAGCCCGTGTGCCAGTGCGAGCTGATCCCGCTGTTCGACGTCCCGCAGTCGACGCTGTCGCACCACATCAGGAAGCTGGCCGACGCCGGCCTGGTGCAGGTCGAGCGGCGCCACAAGTGGGCCTACTACTCCGTCCCCGCCGACGCGCTCCAGGAGCTGACCGCATGGCTGACATGACGCCCTCCCCCGACATCCGCGAGTCGGTCCGCCAGCGGTACGCCGCGGCCGCGCGCGCCGCCGCGACCGGGCCCGGCTGCTGCGGGCCGGTCGAGCTGACCGACAAGGCCGGCGAGCAGGTCTTCGGCGACACGCTCTACGCGGGCGCCGAGACCGAGGGCGCGACGGCGACGGCCGTCGCCGCCTCGCTCGGCTGCGGCGTGCCGACGGCCGTCGCCGACCTGCACGAGGGCGAGACCGTCCTCGACCTGGGTTCCGGCGCGGGCGCCGACGTGCTGATCTCCGCCGCCCGCGTCGGCCCGACCGGCAAGGCGTACGGCCTGGACATGACCGACGAGATGCTCGCCCTCGCGCGGCAGAACGCGGCCGAGGCCGGAGCGGGCAACGTCGAGTTCCTCAAGGGCTACATCGAGGAGATCCCGCTGCCGGACGCGTCGGTCGACGTCGTGATCTCCAACTGCGTCGTCAACCTCGCCGGCGACAAGCGCCTCGTGTTCGCCGAGGTCGCGCGGGTGCTCAAGCCCGGCGGGCGGTTGGCGATCACGGACGTCGTCGCCGACCCGGGCATGGACGACGCGACCCGCGCCGACATGGCGCAATGGACCGGCTGCGTCGCCGGCGCGCTCACCGCCGAGGAGTTCCGGGACGGCCTCGCCGCGGTCGGGCTGACCGACGTCGAGATCACCGAGACGCACCGCGTCCACGACCAGGCCGGCTCGGCGATCGTGCGCGCCCGCAAGCCCGCCTGACCGAGGCCGCCGTCGTCTCCCGCCTGTCGACGCTCGACCTACCCCGATGGTGCTGATCCTCCTCGGCGTCCCGCTCGTCGCCGGCTGGCTGATCCAGCGCGCGGCGCCGCAGATCGTCCCGCGCATCCAGCCGCTGGCGCTCTGCGGGCTGCTCTTCACGATCGTCGCGCTCTTCGCGCTGCAGGGCGACGCGATCACCGTCGCCTCGAACGACTTCGAGCTGGCGTTCGCGGTCGCCGCCGGTGTGTTCGGCGCCACGTCCGGGCAGGCGCTCGCCGGCGTGGTCGGGCCGCCGGCCGCGGCGGAGGCCTGATCCGTGGCGACCGTCCTGTTCGTCTGCAAGGCCAACGCCGGCCGCTCCCAGATGAGCGCCGCGCTCTTCGCCCGCGCGGCCGGCGAGCGCCACACCGCGTTCTCCGCCGGCAGCGAGGCGGACCCCGCCGGCCACGTCCACCCGCAGGTGGTCGAGGCGATGCGCGAGCTGGGGATCGACCTGTCTGGCCGCCGCCCGCAGCGCCTGACCGTCGCGCTGGCCGAGCAGGCCGACGTCGTCGTGACGATGGGCTGCGGCGACGCCTGCCCCTGCATCCCGGGCAAGCGCTACGTCGACTGGGACCTCACCGACCCCAAGGACCGCCCGCTCGACGAGGTGCGCGCCGTCCGCGACGACATCGCCGCCCGCGTCGCGCAGCTCGCCGACGAGCTCGACGCGCCCGCCTGACCCGACCCCTCGCTCAGCGCACCCCGGGCAGCGCGCGGTCGAGGATGGCGGCCTCGTCGACCCCGTCCGGCAGCGTGCCGAACGCGTGACCCCAGTCGCCGGCCAGGCGCGTCGCGCAGAACGCGTCCGCGACCGCGTGCGGGGCGTGCTGGACGAGCAGCGCGCCCTGCAGCGTCGTGGCCATCGCCTCGGTCAGGCGGCGGGCGAGCCGCTCGTGCCCGGCGGCGTCGAACGCGGCACGCAGGCGGTCGATCGCGGCGTCGAGCCGCCGGTCCCCGCCGCGCGCCGCGTCGAGCTCGGCGAAGAACGCGTCGCGCGAGCCGGGCTCGCGGACGAGCGCGCGCAGCACGTCGAGCGCGTTCACGTTGCCCGAGCCCTCCCAGATCGACAGCAGCGGCGCCTCCCGGTAATGGCGCGGCATCCCGGACTCCTCGACGTAGCCGTTGCCGCCCAGGCACTCGAGCGCCTCGGCCACGAACGGCGCGGCGCGCTTGGTGACCCAGTACTTGCCGGCCGCGTTGGCGATGCGGCGGAACGCGTGCTCGTGCGCGTCGCCGCGCACCGCGCGGTCCGCCGCGCCGGCCAGGCGGAGCGTCAGCGCCGTCGACGCCTCGGACTCGACCGCGAGGTCGGCGAGCACGTTGCGCATCAGCGGCTGGTCGATCAGCGCCTTGCCGAACGCCGCCCGGTGCGCGACGTGATGGCCCGCCTCGACGAGCGTCTTGCGCATCAGCGTCGCCGCGCCCATCACGCAGTCCAGCCGCGTGCTGTTGACCATCTCGATGATCGTCTTGACGCCGCGGCCCTCGTCGCCGACCAGCCATGCGAGCGTGCCGTCGAACTCCGGCTCGGAGGACGCGTTGGAGCGGTTGCCCAGCTTCTCCTTGAGCCGCTGGATCCGGAACGGGTTGCGCGTGCCGTCGGGCAGGACCCGCGGGACCAGGAAGCACGAGAGGCCGCCGGGCGCCTGGGCGAGGACGAGGAACAGGTCGCACATCGGCGCCGACGTGAACCACTTGTGCCCGCGCAGGACGTAGACGCCGGCGTCGTCGGTCGGCGTCGCGGTCGTCGTGTTCGTCCGCACGTCCGAGCCGCCCTGCTTCTCGGTCATGCCCATCCCCGCGAGCAGGCCGCGCTTGGTGAGCGGCGCGCGGAGGCCCGGATCGTACGTGCGGCTGACGAGCAGGGGCTCGTACTGCGCGGCCAGCTCGGGCGCGTGGCGCAGCGCCGGCACGACGCCGTACGTCATCGCCATCGGGCACGCGACGCCGGCCTCGGTGTGCCCCCACACCAGGCCGCCGGCGGTGCGGGCCACGTGCGCGCCGGCGCGCTCGTCCGCCCACACGCTCCCGCCGAGGCCCGCACCGACCGCGACCTCCATCAGCGCGTGCCAGCTGGGGTGGAACTCGACCTCGTCGATGCGGTGGCCGTAGCGGTCGTGCGTGCGGAGCACCGGCTCGTACCGGTTCGCCAGCTCCGCCCACTCCTGCGTCTCCGCGCTGCCGGCGCGGGCGCCCAGTGCACGGAGGTCGGGCTCCGCCCACGTTGCGCCCTCGCGGCGCAGGCCCTCCAGCAGCGCGGCGTCGTCCGACGCGTCGTAGGGCGCCAGCGGCGGCGCCTGGTTCTCGACGGCGTGCGTCCCGGAGACCAGCTCGACGGTGCTCATGCCTGGATATGTTACATGTCTCCTGCACGCGCACGCAAGATGTAACGTCTCGTGCCGTCACCCGCCCGCACCACAATGCTCCGATGCCCGCAGGCCGCTCCGCAGACCTCCGTCCGCTGTCCGCGCGCTCGGTCGTGCTGAGCCTGCTCCTCGGCGCCGACGAGCCCGAGCTCTCCGCCGCCCAGCTCGTCCGCGTGACCGCGCCGTTCGGCATCACGGCACCGACCCTGCGGGTGGCGGTGAGCCGCATGCTCAGCGCCGGCGACCTCGAGCGGACGCCGGACGCGTACCGGCTCAGCGCCCGCCTCATCGCGCGCCAGGAGCGCCAGGAGGAGGGCCTGCACCCGCGCACCAGCGACGCGTGGGACGGCACGTGGGAGATGGTGCTGGTCACCAGCGGGCCACGCCCGGCCGAGGTCCGCGCGCGGCTGCGCGACGACCTCGAGCGCCTGCGGCTGGCAGAGGTCCGCGAGGGCGCGTGGGTCCGCCCGGCCAACCTGCTGCGCTCGCTCGACGCCCCGCCCGGCACGACGACCTTCACCGCGCGCCCCGACGATCCTGCCGCGCTCGCCGGCACGCTGTGGGACACGGGCGCATGGGCGGCGGAGGCGCGCCGGCTCCTCACGCTCCTCGCCGATCCCGACCTGCCACCGGCCACGCGCCTGGCGGCCGCCGCCGCGAGCGTCCGGCACCTGCAGGCCGACCCGGTCCTCCCGCCGGCGCTCCTGCCCGCCGACTGGCCCGGCGACGTGCTTCGCGCGGCGTACGCCGCCTACCGGGCCGAGCTCGCGCGGCTCACCACCCGCCTCGCGCCCGCCCCGGAGCGCTGAGCGCCGGCGCGGTCGCCCGTGGCCGTCAGGCGGCGATGTCGCCCGCGGCGAGCGCGCTGCGGGAGAGCAGCCAGCGTCCGTCGTCGTCGCGCGTCAGCGTGCCGGCGGACGCGAGCTCGGTGAGCGCGAGCGTCACGGTCGGGCGGCGGCTGCCGACCAGCCGGCCGATCACGTCGTGCGTCAGCGGCACGTCGATCACCGCCCCTTCGGCCGTCATCATGCCGTACCGCGAAGCGAGGTCGTGGAAGAGCGCGACGATCCGATCGTCGACGCGCGCGATGTGCAGCATCGCCAGGTGCCGCGAGGCGCGATGGACCTGCTGCCCGAGCCGGTCGTGCAAGACGTCCGACAGGCCCGGCCACTTGCGCGCCGCCTGCCGGAAGCGCTCGTCGAGCACCGCCAGCGTCACGTCGCCGTGCGCGAGGTACCGGCTGATGGCCGGCGTCTCGAGCTGCCGGCTGGCCGTGAGC
The DNA here is from genome assembly GCF_056863265.1 of Parviterribacter multiflagellatus. Classification (NCBI taxonomy): domain Bacteria; kingdom Bacillati; phylum Actinomycetota; class Thermoleophilia; order Solirubrobacterales; family Parviterribacteraceae; genus Parviterribacter; species Parviterribacter multiflagellatus. The sequence goes on along the minus strand of NZ_JBXPIZ010000011.1, from coordinate 86,338 downwards.
GGCGGCACCAGCACGTCGCCCGAGGACAGGAGCTCCAGCGCCGACCGCTGGTGGAACGTCGTCTCCTTCAGCACCAGCCCGTCGACGACGACGAAGTCGAACGCCTCCGTGCCCTGCGCGATGAGCAGCTCCGCCAGGTCCTCGTCGGCCGCGCGGGCGAGGGGCACGGACAGCACCCGCTCGGCCAGCTCCACCTGATCCGCCGGCACCGCCGCCCGGAGCTCCGGTACGACATCCAGCAGCGCGATCCCTGCGCGAACGCGCGTCTCGGTCGCGTGGCCTGTCATCTCGGAGCCCAGAGTCACGTTGCCTCCTCACGCGGATCGGCGGTGTCGTGCGTCCGACTCTACCCGCGAACGGGGCTGCCAGACGCGGACGATCGCGGCACTGGGCACGTCGGCAGCCCTGTCAGGCGTCCTGCACCCGCCAGGTGAGCGCGAGCCCCGACAGCGCCGCCGCGGCCGTGTCGCGCGCGACGTCCGTGACGGTCACGACGGGCGTCCCGTCGACCAGCTCCACCCGGACGCCCGGGTCGTGCTCGGCCAGGGCAGCGCGGACAGCGCTCTCGACGGCGCGGCGCCGCAGCTCGGGCTTGTACGGCTTGCCCACGGCGGTCACGGGGATCGCGTCGACCGCCGTCACCGCCTTCGGGACCGCGGCGCGCTCGCTCACGCGCTCGGCCGCCCACGCGATGAGCTCGTCCTCACGCGCCGCCGCGCCCGGCGCCAGCGTCACGTACGCCACGGGCACCTCGCCGGCGTGGAGGTCCGGACGGCCGACGGCGCCCGCACCGGTCACCGCCGGGTGCGCGAGCAGCGCCTCCTCGATCACCAGCGGGTCGATGTTGTGGCCCCCGCGGATGATGAGGTCCTTCGCGCGCCCGGCGAGCGTCAGGTACCCGTCGGCGTCGACGCTTCCCAGGTCGCCCGTCTCGAGCCAGCCGTCACGGACCTTCCCGCCCGTGTCGTAGCCGACCTCCGTGCCGGCGCGGCGGACGTAGCCGGCGAAGACGACCGGCCCGCGGATGACGAGCATGCCGCGCTCGCCAGGCGGGAGGAACGTCCACTCGCCGCTGGTCTCGTCCACCCGCACGGCGCGGACCTCCTGGTAGGGCATCCGCTGGCCGACCGTGCCGCGGCGGACCGCGCCCGGCCAGTTGCGGGAGGTCGCGCACGTCGCCTCGGTGAGCCCGTACCCCTCGCAGAGGTCGACCCCCGTCGCGGCGTGGAACCTGTCGGCGACCGCCGGCGGAAGCGGCGCCGCGCCGACGATCGGCAGCCGCAGGCTGCTGATGTCCGCGTCGACGGGGACCTCGGCGAGCACCGCGTAGACCGTCGGCACCGCGGACATCGCCGCGACCCGGTAGCGCTCGACCAGCCGCCAGAAGACGCCGTACAGCGGCACGTCGCGATAGCCGAGCGGCCCGGCCCACACGACGTGCTGGCCCCGCAGCAGCGGCGCGAGCGACGTGACGAGCAGCGCGTTGGTGTGGAAGAGCGGCAGCGCGGCGAAGACCGTGGAGTCGTCGGCGAGCGGGCTGCCGGTCGCGATCATCCAGGCATTCGCGACCTCGGCCGCGTGCGAGCGCGCGGCGAGCTTCGGCGTGCCGGTGGTGCCGCCGGTGTGGAGGTAGCTCGCGATGTCCCCGCCGACGGGCGGCGCGGCCGGGAGCGCCGCGCCTTCGTGCTCGCCTGCGAGCTCCGCCAGGTACGCCACCCGGACGCCCGCCAGCGGCGCGAGCGTGGGAGCGGACGCGAGCTCCGGCGCCGCGCCGGGTGCGGTGGGCCGCAGCGCGAAGAGCGCCTCGACCCCGGTCTCCGTCGCGAGCGCCCGCGCCCGCTCCCACGCTTCGAGATCCAGCTCCGGCCCCGACGCGACGAGGACGCGCGCGCCGGCGGTCCGGATCAGCTCGGCGGTGTGGCCGGCGGCGAGCCCGGGATTGATCGGCGCCGCGATCCCGACCGCCTCGGCCGCGAGGACGGCCGTCCACAGCTCCTCGCAGTTGACCGACAGGAGCGCGACCGCGTCGCGGCGTCGGACGCCCGCGTCGTGGAGGATCGCCGCGACGCGGTGGACGTCGCGCAGCGCCTCGGCGAAGGTGCGGCGCGACGGCTGCTCCCAGCGCTCGGCGTCCGGGAGGAACGACGTCGCCGGGCGGTCGGGCCACAGCTCGGCCGCTCGCGCCAGCACGGCGTACGTGGACGCAGGCAGTCCGCGGTCGGCGATCGGGACGCGCTCGATCTCGGCCAGGGCCTCGGGCCCGTCGGCCGCCGGCCACAGCAGCGACGCCGTCACGCTCATGCCGTCGCCGCCGTGCGCGCCGGCGCCATCGCCCAGTCGGGACGGCCGGGACGCGGGTCGGCGATCGGGAAGCCCGCGAGCAGGAACCGCAGCGGCGGGTTGCCGCCCCACTGGTTGATCGCGCCCAGGCCCGACCCCCAGTCCTTGGGGACGTAGCCGTCGCGCTCCATCCCGGCGAGCTCGGAGCAGCACTCGATCATCGCCCCGTCCTCGTCGTGGAAGTAGAGGAAGTGGTTGTTGCCGGGACCGTGCCGGCTCGGGCCCCAGATGCACTTGCGCCCGCGCGCGGCGCGCAGGCGGTCCGCGACGCGGCCCAGCGAGGCGAAGTCCGGCCACTGGTACGCGTAGTGGGACAGCTCCGCTCGCGGCGCGCGGGTGAGCGCGATGCCGTGGTGGTCGTCGTCGCAGTGCCACCACGACGCCATCCTGCCCATGCGGTCCGAGAACCGGAACCCGAGCCCCTGGGTGAGGAAGCGCTCTTCGTCGCTGTGGTTGCGGACCTTGCACGAGAGGTGCTCGAACTTCACCGGGCGGTCCCCGGCCGGCGGCGCGTCGACCTCCTGCATGCCGCAGAAGAGCTTGAAGACGTGGCCCGCCGGCGACTGGACCTTGAGCGCCCGGTCGATGCCCGGCTCACCGTCGTAGATCCCGCTGAGCATCGTGCCGCCGGCGGCGACGAGCCGCCGCGCGGCGCCGTCGAGCGCCGACGCGTCGGCGACCTGGAGGGCGAGGTGGTCGTACCCGCGACGCTGGCGGTCCTCGACCAGGATCAGCTCGTGGTGCCGCTCGTTGCAGGTCAGGTAGCTCGCTCCGGCGACGCGGTCCGTCTCGACCATGCCGATGACCTGCTGCTGGAAGTCGACGGCGGCGTCGAGATCGGCGACGTTGAGCGCGATGTGTCCGATGCGGGTGACCATGAGGAGCTCCTGGGTGCGGTGCGGGACAGCGCCCGGGCCAGGGCCGAGCGCGGGAGGAAGGCGGTGCGGTGCTCGTCCAGGAACGCCTCGACCGATCGAGCGGGCGCGCCGGCGAGGCGCGCGACGTGATCGGTCGCCGCGCCGTCGGCCCCGGCCGCGAAGTACGCCGCCACGCGCGTGGCGTGGTCGGCTTCCCACGCAGGCGCGCCCGCGCGCGCGAGGGCGCGGCCGGCCATCGCGGGCGGGACCGGGACGTACCGGACGCCGAGGTGGGCGGCGATCTGCGCGAAGCCGACCGGCCGCGGCCCGGTGAGGTGCCAGGCCTGGTCGAGCGGCGCCGGATCGAGCAGCGCCGCCACGGCGCAGGCGGCGACGTCACGGGCGTCGACCATCGCGATCGGCGCGCGGCCGAACGGCGCCACGAGCAGCCCGGTCGACGCGACGACCGGGGCGGCCGTGGTGAGCAGGTTCTGCAGGGAGAAGGAGGGGCGCAGGAACGTGAACCCCAGCCCCGCTGCCTCGATCCGCTGCTCGCTGCGCCAGTGCGCCACCGCGGTCGACGTCGGGCCCGACGGGCCGAGGCTCGGCGCGCCGCCGGACACCTTGACGATCCGCTCGACGCCGGCCGCCGCGGCCGCGTCGACGGCGGCCGCTTCGAGCAGGTCCTGATCCGGCCCGTGCGGGGTGAGCAGGAAGAGCCGCTCGACCCCGTCGAGCGCGCGGCGCAGCGACGCCGGATCGCGCAGGTCCGCGTGGACTGCCGGCAGGGGCAGGCCGGCGTCCGGGCGCCGCACGAGCGCGCGCGCCGGCGCACCGTGCTCCGCCAGCGCCGCCGCGACGTGCGCGCCGACGCGGCCCGTGGCGCCGAGCACGGCGATCACGCAGCCACCGCCATCGTCGCCCTCGCCGGCGCGCCGATCCGTCGCCGGGCCTCGAGGCCGGCCGGCACGTCGGCCGGCGTCCCGCACGCGAACACGAAGCGGTCCGGACGCAGCAGCGCCCACGTCAGCCCGCGCTCGGACAGCCACGCGCCGTCCGGTCCCGCGTCGACGACCGGCAGGCCCTCGGCCTCCAGCAGCGTGCGTGAGCGCTCGTCGCAGGCGACGGCGACCCACCCGGCCGGGAGCCGGTCGTCGAACCTGCCGGTCTGCGGGAAGAGCGAGCCGACGGTCCGTCGTGCCGGCACGCGCGCGGGGCGCTCGGCGAACGCCCCGGCGGCGTACGTGGGCAGCGGCTTGAGGTGGGTGGCGAGCCACCGCTGGACACCGGTCCCGTCGATCGCGTTCAGCCATCCGTCCCGGAGGCGGACGAGGCGCGGATCGGTCGCCTGCACGAGGCCGCCCATCGTGTTGGCGAGACGCTGCATCGCGGCGACGTGCGGTCGCCGCTCGCGCTCGTAGGTGTCGAGCAGCGCCGCTGGCGCGCCGTCGAGGACGTCCACGAGCTTCCAGGCGAGGTTGGCGACGTCGCGCGCGCCGGACGAGAAGCCCTGGCCGGCGAACGGGGGCGTCAGGTGCGCGGCGTCGCCCGCGAGCAACGTGCGCCCCTGCCGCCACCGTGCGGCCGTCCGGGTGTGGAACGTGTAGACGACGGCGCGCTCGATCTCGGCGGACTCGCCGTCGAGCCACGCCTCGACGGCGGCGCGCACCGCCGCGGGCGCGAGGAAGGGCGCCGGGTCCTCGCCGGGATGCAGCATCCACTCCCACCGGTGGCGCCCGGGCGACATCGGGAGGGTGACCGCGGGCCGCGCCCGATCGCCGATGAAGTGGGGATGGGGGACCCGGCGCAGCGGCCGGTCGACGAGCGCGTCGACGACGATCCAGCGCTGCGGCGCCGTCCGGCCGTCGAACGGGATCGCGAGCCGCGTCCGGACCGTGCTGGCCGCGCCGTCGCAGCCGACCAGCCAGCGCGCGCTCACCCGCGTCGAGCCGCCCCCGCGCGTCGGCCGGACGTACGCGTCGACCCGGTCGGCCCGGCGGTCGAGGGCCTCGAGCGTGACGCCACGCCGCACCTCGACCGTGGGCCGCTCCGCGAGCGCCGCGAGCATCGTGCGCTCCATCGCCGGCTGGTGGATCGACACGAGCGGCGGGTGCCCGAGCCGTCCGACGTTCGCCTCCAGGACGTCGACCGCGCGCCCGCCGGCGGTCACGATGCTCGCGCGCGGCTGCACCTGCGCGTCGGCGAGGACCCGCCCGTCGATCCGGACGGACTGCATGATGCGCAGCACCTCGTCGTCGATCACCGCGGCGCGCGGCAGCGCGTACGGCTCGTCCTCCCGGTCGAGCGCGAGCACCCGCACGCCGCGGTCGCCGAGCAGCAGCGCGAGCAGCTGCCCGACCGGCCCGAGACCGCAGATGAGCACGTCGACCGCGGGCACGGCGCTACACGGGCACCGCGGTGGCGCTCACGCGGTTGGCGAGCGTGCCGATGCCGTCGATCTCGAGCTCCACGGTCTGCCCCGGCCGGATCCACCGGTCGAGCTCGAGCCCGCAGCAGCCCGGCATGGTCCCGGTCGAGATGACGTCACCGGCGTCGAGCCGCTCGCCGGCCGACGCGTACGCGAGCATCTCGCCGAGCCCGTGCTGGGGATCCGCCGTCGCGCCCTCGCACCACAGCTCCCCGTCCACGCGCACGCGCCCGGTCGCGGCCGTCCAGTCCGGCAGCGCGTCGGCCGTCAGGACGTCGAGCCCGATGGAGTTCGCGAAGGTCTTGGCCTTCACCACCGGCCCGAAGACGTTGCGCCGGGCGTCGTCGGCCTGGACGTCGCGCGCGCTCCAGTCGTTGAGCACGAACCACCCGCCGACGGCGTCGAGCGCCTCCTCGGGCGTCGCGTCCACGAGCGGCTTGGCGAGGACGCACGCCAGCTCGAGCTCGAAGTCGAGCGCCTTGGTGTGCGACGGCCACCACATCTCGTCCCCGTCAGTCAGCACGGACGTGTGGTTCGCCACGTAGAACGTCGGCGCCTCGCGGAACCGCGCGTTCGGCTTCAGCTTCGGGAACGTCCTGCCGGTGACGCGCTCGAAGGTCGACACGGCCTTCCACGCCGGCGCCGGGAAGAAGTTCTTGACGAGCATCCGGCTCGACGCGACGACGTGCGACTCCCACAGCATGAAGGCGCGGATCGACCGGGGGCGGAACGGCAGCACCGCCTCGGCCGGGTCGGCGGCCTCCGTCGCGGCCCGGGCGCGGGCGCGTGCCGGCTCGCCCTCGGCCAGGAACGCCAGCAGGTCGCCGTTCCCCGGAACGCGGACCCACCCCTCCCCCGGCGTCGGCTGCGCGATGAGGCCGTTCGCGGTCGTGCGGAGTCTCATGGGGGCAACCGTAGCGCGAAGCTGATGACGTCGTCAATCTCGATCTTCCCATCGTGTTCGCGCCGCCGACACGGGTGGCGGGAGCACGCGCCAGCCGGGGCGGCCGCACGCCGAGCACCGCCGGACCGCGAAGGCGTCAGACGACGGGGAGCGGGCGCGAGGCGATCTCCCGCGCCTCGGCCGCGGGCACGCCGAACATGCGCAGGATCCCTGCTGCATGTGCCACCGCCGACGCCGGCGTCGCACGCTCCTGGAGGATCGCGCGGACGATGCCGAGCAGGGCGCCCCCGGAGGCGATGAGCGCCGCGCCCGGGTCCTCCACGTCGAAGCGACCGGCGTCCACCCCGCGCTGGAAGTCGCGGGCCGCGTACGGCCCGAGCACGCCGAACACGAGGTCGTGGCTCACCTCGAGCCGCACCATCAGCCAGCCGAGGCTCGGGTCGCTCACCGCCCGGGCGATCACCGCCCGGTGCGCGATCGCGACGACCTCGGCCGGGTCCTCGACGTCCGCGGTCGCGCGCTCGATCGACGCGGCGATCTCGGCCGCCGCGTCCTCCACCACCGCCGCGGCGATCGCGTCCTTGCTCTCGAAGTGGTTGTAGAAGGAGCCGAAGCCGACGTCGGCCTCTTCGGTGATCTCGTTGATCGAGGTCGAGTCGACGCTCTGCCGGGCGAACAGCGCCCGCGCCGCCTCGACGAGCTTGGCGCGCGTCTCGGCCTTCCGCCGTGCTCGGCGGGTCGGGGCGGGCGTGTCGGAGGCGGGTGCGATGGATCGAGGCTATCGCCGGGCTGCGATCGCCCTCAAGGTTGACGTCGTGATCACCTCGACGTGCGACGGTGATGTCTTCAGCACAGTTGATGAACTCATCAGCAATGTGTAGGCTCGGCCGGAGCGCGGGCTCGAAGCGGCCTGCGCCAGGTCACAGGAGGAGAGGGTCAGTTGCACGAACAGCGCTCGCGCGCCACCCGCCGGGCGTTCCTGGGCGGGACCGCCGCGACCGTCGCCATCGCGACGACCGGCGGAGCGGCCGCTGCGGCGAAACGGCGGCGGTACGTCGAGCGGCACCGCGTCGACGTCCACGCGCACAGCCTCGTCCCCGCGTACCGCGAGGCTCTGGCCGCCGCGGGGATCACCGCCTTCCACCGCATCCCGGTGCCCGACTGGTCCCCGCGCCTGGCGCTCGAGTTCATGGATCAGCACGACATCGCCATGCAGATGCTCTCGGTCTCCGACCCGGGCGTGTCCTTCATCGCCGATGACACCGCCGCCAACACCCTCGCCCGGCAGGTCAACGAGGAGGTCGCGGACGTGGTCCGGCAGCACCCGAAGCGGTTCGGGGCGTTCGGCGTCGTGAACCTCCGCGACGTGCAGGGGGCGACCGCCGAGGCGATCCACTGCCTGGACACGCTGAAGCTCGACGGCGTCGGGCTGCTGTCGAGCGCGGCCGGCCGCTACCTCGGCGATCCGGCGAACGCGCCGCTGCTCTCGGCGCTCGACGCGCGGAAGGCGTGGGTCATGGTGCACCCGACCTCGGTCGCCAACGGCGACAAGCCCAGCTACGCGGTGCCCGACTTCGTCGCCGAGTACCCCTTCGACACGACGCGGGCGATCGTCTCGCTGCTCTTCAACGGCGCGTTCACGCGCTGGCCGCGCATCCGCTGGCACTTCGCCCACGCCGGCGGCGCGATCACGATGATCCGCGCCCGCCTGGCCGTGCTGGCCGCCAACGCCAAGCCGTTCGGCCAGGCGCTCGGGCTGCCCGCCGGGAGCGCGAGCCTCACCGGGGCGTCGCCCGCCAGGTTGCTGGCCCGCCAGCGGTACGACACCGCGCTCGTCGCCGACGCGCCGGAGCTCGCGTCGATCGCCGCCCTGGCCGGCCCGGCGCAGCTGCTCTTCGGCAGCGACTGGCCGTTCGCCGCCCGCAGCTTCGACCCCGCCAGGCGCGATCCGGCACCCGCGCTCGGCGAGGTGTTCGACGACGACGAGCGACGGCGGATCGACCGCCGCAACGCCGTCCGCGAGTTCCCCCGCGTCGCACGCGCGGTCCCACGGTCCTGAACGCGGCCACCGGCCGCAGAGGAGAGAGAGGAGTCCCATGAGCAAGGGTCTGACGAGGCGCGGCGTCCTGCAGTCCGCGGCGGCCGCGACGGCCGGCATGGCCGTGGCGCGGGTGCCCGGCGCCGCCGCCCAGGAGACGCCGCCGGTGACGGCCCCCGCGCCGGTCGTGTCGCGCGGGCGCACGAAGATCGTCGTGCTCGGGTCGCTGGGCGGCCAGCAGATCACCCGGCTGGTCGGCGCGGATCGTCGGTGCGGGACGTCGGTCCTCATCGACGTCGCCGGCGAGGTGACCGTCCTCGACTGCGGCTGCGGGAGCACGCACCGGGTCGTCGAGGCCGGGTACGACCTGTCGCAGGTCCGCCGGGTGCTCATCACGCACTGCCACTTCGACCACGTGTCCGAGCTGGGCCAGACCGTCTACTACTCGTGGACCTCGGGCCGCAGCACGCGCGACGACGACCGGCGGATGGACGTGTACGGCCCGACCGGCATCGCCGACTACGAGCGCCACTTCGCGCGCGGCGTGCGGATCTCCCTCGACGACCAGCACGGCCCGCTGGCGCAGACGCCGCGCTTCGGCACGTTCGCGCGCTGGCACCAGTTCGCGCCGCCGCGCAAGTCGAAGGCCATCTACGACACCGACGAGGTCGAGGTGCACGCCATCCGCGTCAAGCACGGGGACGTCCCGTCGGTCGGCTACCGCATCAAGACCGCGGACGTCGACGTCGTCTTCAGCGGCGACCGCGGCTCCACCGGCGACCGCTTCGCCGAGTTCTGCATGGGCGCCGACGCGGTCTTCCACGAGATCGTCCACCGCGACATCGTGCTCGACCGCCTCCGCGCGCAGAAGGTCGCCAAGAAGTTCATCGAGCACGTCGTGGGCAACCACACCGACGCGCCCGGCGTCGCCCGCGTCGCGAACTCGGCCGGCGTCGGCACGGTCGTCCTCTACCACCTGACGCCGGGCAATCCGCTCATCACCGACGAGGCGTGGCAGGCGTACCTGAAGCCGCACTACGACGGTCGCGTCATCGTCTCGAAGGACCTGATGGTCGTCTGAGCCGGCCGGGTCCGGGGGCAGCTACGCGATGGGGCGCGGCCCACCCTCGGCATCGTCGACTCCACGCTGCGTCTCCGCGTGCGCGCGATCGATGGCGGCCTGCTCCCTGTCGGCGTCCTCTGCGTCGCTGGCCGCGATCAGCTTCGCCCAGCGGCGCTCCAACGCCGCGCCGGCGCGCTCATGGGCGGCCGCGTCGCGATGCAGCGCCGCGCGCTCGGCATCCCCGCGCTCCTTCCAGAACGCCGCGGACGTGTCATGGGTGACCGCGGCCCTGTCGTGCCGAGCGGCTGCGTCCAGATGGCGTCGAGGTGAACCGGCCACCCGGCGATCATGCCGGATCTCCTCCGCGAGGGCCACTGGGGGCCCCGGACCGCCCGGCTCGCTCAGCGCCGCCCTCGGCGGCCTGCCGCGGCGCGCTCGCGCGTCGCCTCAGCCTGCTTGCGCACGGCGCGGGCCTGGTTCCGCGCCTTGCGCCCGCGGGCGATCGCCTCGCGCATCGGGACGGAGCCGGCCGGCTCGCGATGCTCCCGCCCCATCGACTGGACCGTGAGGTCGACCAGGTCCTCGAGGTCGAGCTCGGCGACCACGCGCAGGACCTCCCGCGCCGTCTCCACCTCGCCGCAGTGGATGAGGTGCCTGAGCGCGCTCCAGTCACCCGTGGCCACCGCGTCCGCCACGACGGACGCCGCGACGAACTCCGTCGCCGTCAGGGTGAGGTCGTCGCCCATGGGACCGTAGTGCTCGGCCGGCACCGATCCGACACGCGATGCGGTAGGCGGGCCGCCAGGCCCGGGACGACGACCTCCCCGAGTGCGGCCGCTACCGCTCGGAGTTCGAACCGCCGTCGAAGTACGGGTCGCGGCTGCCGGACTTGGCGAGCCCGCGGCTGAGCATGTAGCCGACGGTGAGGATCCCGACGATCAGCCAGGTCTCGTCCGCCTGCAGGCGATCGTCGTGGCCGTCGCCCGCCTTGGTGAGCAGGCCGGCGATCAGCACGCCGGCCGTGGCGGCGATGTAGGCGTACAGCTCGCTCGTCTTGGACGAGTGCTTGGTCTCGGTCGACAGGCGGGCGGGCGTGCGACGGCCCGTAGGCGCATCGCGGTCGAAGCGGCTCTCGCGCGTCGAAGCGGCGCCGGTCGTGCCAGGCGTGGTAGCCATGATCAGGGTCCTTCCAGAGGAGTTCGGGACACGCCGGTGACGATGCCCCGCAGACCTGTCCATGCCCCTCTCAGGGCGGCCCGCTCACGCAACCGGCGAGCCGTGGGCCTACCCCGCAACCGGCCTGAGCGGACGACTTTGGCGCGTTCGCGGGCGTTGACGGATCGACGATCAGCGCTGTGACGCCGTTCTCGTCGGTCAACCACTACGGTCGTCGGGCGATGCCGACCCCGATCAGCCAGCTGTCTGAGTCCGAGCTCGCCGCCGGCGCCGGGCTCGCGCTGCTCGAAGTGCTGCGGCGAACGCATCTGAGCGGCGCTCACGACCTCAGCACCGTCGTCGCCGAGGAGGCGCGCTCCATCGGCGTCGCCGGCCTCGTGATCTACGTGGTCGACTACGAGCAGACGGTGCTCGTCCCCGTGCCGGGGCCGGGCGCCGACGACCGCGAGCCGCTGGCGATCGGCGGCACGGTCGGCGGCCGCTCCTACACCGGCGGGACGATCCTCGACACCCCGACGGAGACGGGCAGGCGTGTCTGGCTCCCGCTGCTCGACGGCACCGAGCGCCTGGGAGTGGTCGAGATGACCGTCGAGCAGCATCCCGACGAGCTGCCCGAACACGCCATCGCGCTCTTCGAGCGGTACGCGCACTTCGTCGCGAGCCTCATCGTCACCAAGGACCCGTACAGCGACGTCTTCGAGCTGCTGCGCCGCCGCGCGCCCATGACGACCGCCACCGAGCTGCTGCGGGAGCTGGTGCCGCCCTCGACCCTGGCGACCGACGACTTCGTCCTCTCCGCGATCCTCGAACCCGCCTACGACATCGGCGGCGACGCGTACGACTACGCGCTCAACCGCGACGTCCTCCACCTGGGCATCTTCGACGGCGTCGGGCACGGCCTCGCCGCCGCCGGCGTCACAACGTTCGCGCTCTCGGCCTACCGGCACGCGCGCCGCCTGGGCGACGACCTCCCGGCGACCTACCGGGCCATCGACACCGAGGTCGTCGAGCAGTACCCGAGCAGTCGCTACGTCACGGCCTGCCTGGCCCAGCTCGACGTCACGACCGGCCACCTGCGCTGGATCAGCGCCGGGCACCCCGCGCCGCTGCTGCTGCGCCGCGGCCGGTACGTCAAGGAGCTCGTGGCGCAGCCGTCGCCGCCGACGGGGCTCGGCTGGTCCGATCGGCCGGTCGCGGTCGGCGCGCAGTCCCTCGAACCCGGCGACATGATCCTCTTCTACACCGACGGCCTCACCGAGGCGCGCCGCCCCGACGGCCGGCTCTTCACCACCGAGCGTCTCGCCGAGTTCATCGAACGCCAGGCCAGCGGCGGCGAGGCCGCCCCCGAGACGCTGCGGCGCCTGCGCGAGGCGATCATCGAGCGCGGCGAGGGCAAGCTGCGCGACGACGCCACCGCGCTGCTCGTCGAGTGGCGCCGCGGCACCCAGGACCGCGTCCTGCCCGAGACGGTCCTCGACGGCTGACACGCCGAAGGGGCCGGACGCCATGCGTCTCCCCACGCCACGGTGCACAGAGCGGGGTCACCGCTCCCGAGAGGGCTCAGGCGCTGTACGGCGTCTTCGTGACGATCGAGAGCACCTCCCGGTCGGCGATGTCGGCGAGGCTGGCCGACGCCGCGGCGAACTCCGGGTCCTCGAACGCCGCCGCGAAGCCGCTGGGCACCGCGTTGGCGTCCTCGACCTCCCAGAGGTCGTGGACCTCGTGGAGGTCGCCGACGAGCGTCGACCACGCGCCGACGAGCCTCCAGCCGCCGCGGTCCTCCATCACGCGCTTGATCACGACCATCGCCTCGTTGAACTCGGCGAGCCTGCCGTACGCCCCGTGTTCAAGCCATTTTACGACACCTCGGGCGGTCTGTGGGGCACGATTTGGGACAGTCGCGCGCCGAAGCCTGGAGCGCTGCAATCGCCTGATCGACACCACCGGATCGCTCCTCCCGCCCCCGCCCGGGCGCGGCGAGGGGTCGCATGAGCCATCGCTCCACGCTCGCTCGCCTGGCGACCCTGCCGTGACGACCTCCCAGCCAGCACGGAGCGCCAAACACGTCACGATTTCTACCGGCGGCCGCCGATCGACCGAGATCCGGTCCGAAACCCGTGCAATGCCTACCACGCTATGAGCGCGTCACCTGCATTCGAGTGGTCTCACGGCCGGCGGGCACGTCGTCCGCCGGTGATCGAGCAGAAGGGGTCTCGCCATGGAGGGACGCGGGTCGCAGCGCAACCGGGACGACCGGGATCCGAGGACCCCTGCGCGACGCGCGTTCGGCGCCACGCTCGCGGCCGTCCTCTCGGCAGTCGCGGTCTTCGGGCTGACGCCGACAGCTGCCCCTGGCACCGGTGGACCGTCCAACCCGCAGCCCGCCGCGCCGACGCCGCAAGGCGCTGAGCTGCCTCCCGGAGCTCAGGAGCTTCCGGACGCGCGCACGGAGACCACTCGAACGTGGGCGCTCCCGAACGGGCAGGAGATCACCCGAACGTACGCCGGTCCGGTCAACTACCGCCGCAGCGGACGGTTCGAGCGCATCAACGGGGACCTCGTCCGCTCCTCTGCGCCCGGCGTCGCGTACCGCAACGAGGGCAACGCCTTCCGCGCCGACCTTCCCGACACCGCCGACCGCGGCGTTCGCGTGTCAGGTGGCGACGCCTGGGTGCAGTTCGGCCTGACCGCCGCTTCGGGTCGCGGCGTCAAGGTCACGGACGACACGGTGCGCTACGACGACGCGCTGCCCGGAGTCGACCTCGAGTACCAGGCGGTCAACACCGGCGTGAAGGAGACCCTGACGCTCGACAGTCCGCGCGCAACGGCATCGTTCGAATACCGCGTCTCGATGAGCGACGGGCTTCGCGCGCGCTCGACGGACGACGGCCGGATCGAGTTCCGTCGAGGCTCCGACACCCTCTTCCGTTTCGAGCCACCGTTCATCATCGATGCCGCCGGCCGCGTCGCCGGCGGCAGCGCGGCACCCGCCTACACGCTCTCGCGTCGCGGCGACGAGCTGACCGTCACCCTGGCCGTCGACCGCGCCTGGCTCAACGCGCCAGACCGGCAGTTCCCCGTCATGGTCGACCCCACCACGACCTACGTCAACGGGTGGTCGGTGATGAAGGGCACCACGCAGGAGACGTTCATCCGCAGCGACACGCCCGACACGCGATACGACGCGCTCACCTACCTGCGCATCGGCAAGGAGAGCGACTCACCCGAACGCCGCCACAACGCACTGCTCAAGTTCGACGTCGCGGGATCCGTCACCGCCGAGTCGATCGTGCTCGCCGCCGACCTCGGCCTCTACCTGCAAGGGCGCCTGAACACCTCCCAGGCGCCACTGCACGTCCACGAGCTCAACCGCGCCTGGACCACAGCTGCGACATGGAACCGCCCCGACGGCGCCGCGACCTGGACCGGCGGCTCGGTCGGCTCGTTCATCTCGGGCACCGTCGTGCCCACCTCCGGGTGGACGGTCTGGCGCGACCTCAAGCCGCTCGCCGAGAAGTGGGTGACCGGCGTGACGCCGAATCACGGCGTGATGATCGACGAGTGCTGCGCCACGCCGCTCAACCGCTACGACTTCGTCAAGAGCACCGGACAGGCGGACCGGATCCCGTACCTGCAGATCCGCTACGAGCACCGCAACGGCACGCTTCCGGGCTACACCTGGTGGACCTCGGATCGCGGCATCGTCGCCGGCGATCAGCCCGACATGCAGGCATCTCGCAACGCACCGCCGATCGCCGTCAACCTCGGCACCGGGAACCTGATGATCAACGAGTTCGACCGCCAGCCCGACGTGTCGGCACCGGACAACATGCCGCTCTCACGCGTGTTCAACAGCGTGTGGTGGGGCGCATGGAGCCACGGACGAAGCTGGACCAGCGACGTCAGCGGGGTTGACGTGACCCTCAATGCGTACCCCGATGGGGCGCTCGGGTTCCGCGGGCCGACCAGCTCCGTCATCCGCTTCCCGCTCCGGCCGGACGGCACCTACGGCAAGGCCGAGCAGGCGGACGCGACGGTCCGCGCCGCCGGCGGCGAGTACATCGTGACGTTCACCGAGACGAACGAGCAGTTCGTCTTCCCAGGGACCGGCCGGGTGCTCTCGCGGTACATCGACGGCACCGGACGCGAGACCACGTGGAACTACACCACCGACGCCGACAACCGCGCGATCGAGGGCACCGCAGTCGATCCCTCCGGCCGCTGGACGAAGTGGTTCTTCGAGTACAGCGCAGGCCACCGACGCACCGAGCGGATCGAGACCGAGGACGGCAAGGTCTACAGCTACGGCTACAACGCGCAGGACAGCCTGACGACGTACACCGCACCCGACGGCAAGATCACGCGCTACGAGTACGTCGAGCCCTACGCCAACGGCGGCGAGCGCTGGCTGACGAAGATCACCCGGCCTGACGGCAGCGAGATCCGGTTCTCCTACACGTCGTTCAACGCCTCACGCGCCGTGGCCTCCTACACCACGCGAGCGCCGGGCGCGACCGTCGATGGCCCGACCACGCGCTTCGCCTACACCCAGCTGACCCCGAGCACGGGCAAGACCGCGGTCACAGCGCCCGACGGCAAGGTCACCGAGCACTTCTGGAACCACAACCGCGAGATCACCCACACCGTCAGCGGCACCAACCCGCCGACGGTCACGCTCGGCGGCACCTTGACGACGACTGCGACCCTCGCGGACGACGGCACGTCCACCTATCCGCTGACACTCAGCGCGCCCGCCGGAACCAAGAGCCTCGAGGTGCTGGTCGACGACGAGCGCGAGGACTTCGTCGAGCAGACCTGCACCACATGCGTCCTGACCCGGACGTGGACGATGGACCCGCAGGAGTTCGCTCCCGGGGCCCGCACCGTGAAGGTCATCGCCACGAGCTTCGCCGGAAGCACACGCACACAGACCCTGCGTCCGGTCGTCGCCGGCTCCACCGCGTCCATCGCCCCGAGCGAGCAGATCGATTCCGACGAGACCGTCGAGATCCCGGCTCCCACACGCGCGTGGCAGGATCTCGCACCCCGCAGCTACAACGCGACGGCCCTGACCGCGGCGAAGAGCACCGGCGCCAGCGCGACAATCGCTCAAGCGACCGGAACGCCGACCCGCACCGTGCTGTGGAACAACCTCGAAGGCCTCGGCCTCATGAGCACGAGCGTCCCGCCCGACCCGACCGGCGCGATCGGCGAGGGCAGCTACGTCCAGATGGTCAACAACCGGATCGGGCTCTACAACCGGTCGACAATGGCGCTGATCAGCCAGCGCCATCTCTCGAGCTTCACCGGCCTCGACGACGTCTACGACCCGCAGGTCACGTGGGACCCCGAGTCCCGCCGGTTCTTCTACGCAGCCGCCGCCACACCCGACGGCGACCGCCAGCGCAACAACACCATCGTGTTCGGCTGGTCGCGCACCGCGTCGCCGAGCGGGCTCCTGCGCGACAACTGGTGCACGCTCCGGATGCGCGGCGCGACGCGACTCCAAGACGACTACCCCAAGCTCGCGGTCAGCCGCAACCACATCATCATCGGCAGCAACGTCTTCGACCAGGGCGACCCGGGCACCGAGACCGACGACGCCTACGCGTTCTCGCGGCTGCTGGTGACCGCCAAGCCACGGAGCGGCGAGACGACCTGCCCCACGCAACGGCAACGCCGGATGGCCCGCTTCAACCGCCTCGCCACACCCGCCCCGCGCGCGTGGACCCCGGTCCCGGTCATCAACGCCACGGCAGGCTCGCGCGGCGGATACGTCATCGCCGCTGAGAACGACATCAACGGCCAGACCGGCGCCGCCGGAACCAGGCTCTTCAGCTGGCGCGTCCTCGGCACCCGCAGCAAGCCGTACCTGCGCAACCGCGTCGCGCGGGTGACGAACGTCCCCCAGTTCTCGGTGCCGCCCGACGTCCCCCAGAACGACTCCATCCCGGTCAGCACGCTCGACAGCCGCCTCTACCAGGCCGTCGGTGTGCGCAACGCCGACACCGGCCAGTACCAGATCTGGACGCAGCACACCATCGCCTCGCCGGCCGACGGAACGCCCCGCAGAAGCGTCGCCCGCTGGTACCAGTTCGCCCCACCGCCCGGGACCGGAGCAGGCGGGACCCTCCAGGTCGGAACCGTCGACAGCAGCCAAGTCGAAGGCGGCGGCACGAACACGTTCGTCTTCAACGGCGCCGTCAGCCCCGACCGCACCGGCCGCAGCGCCGCCATCCACTACAACGTCGCTCGTGCCGACCTGGCCGTGCAGATCCACGCCCGCTCCCGGCGCTCCACCGACCTCGCGAACACCATGCTCGGAAGCCAGATCATCGTGGAGACCTCGCGTCTGAACGAGACCGGCGGCTTCGTCTCGCTCGATCAACGAGGTTGCAGGCCGCGAGGCGGCGTCTGCCGCTGGGGCGACTACGCGGCGGCGACACCAGATCCGAGCAACGACGGCGTCATCTGGGGTACCAACATGTACGTGGGCACCAACGCCGACATCCCCTACGATCGCTTCGACCCCCCGGTCACGGGCGTGCCTCTCGCCAGGCGGTACCGCACGCACAACTTCGCGCTGCAGCCATCGCCATGACACGTCGCCCCGCCATCGCGCTCGTCGCCGTCGCCACGCTCGCTCCCGCGATCGCCGTCGCGGGAACGCGCGGCGGGCCGACGCCCGACGCGCCACGGGCGACCCTGAGCGTCGCGACGTTCCTCGGCCCGTTCAACTGCGACCCCCCGACGACGACGCGATCGCGCCTCCCCCGCTGCACGTACCGCACCGTCGCGGCCACCGTCATGGTTCACCGGGCCGATGACGGACGGCGCGTGCTGAAGCTCAGCACCGGTGCCGATGGCCGAGCGATTCCGTCCCTCCCGGCCGGCACGTACAAGGTGAGCACCGGCCCCCGCCCGCACGGCGTCCGTCGAGCCGAACCCCCACCGCCTCGGCAGGTCACGCTCGCCCCGGGCGCCCGGTTCGACGTCATCCTGGACTTCGACACCGGGGACCTCTGACCTGAAACCGCCATCG
Organism: Parviterribacter multiflagellatus; assembly: GCF_056863265.1. Taxonomy (NCBI): domain Bacteria; kingdom Bacillati; phylum Actinomycetota; class Thermoleophilia; order Solirubrobacterales; family Parviterribacteraceae; genus Parviterribacter; species Parviterribacter multiflagellatus. The sequence continues at coordinate 68,490 of NZ_JBXPIZ010000011.1, read as the reverse complement.
CCTGAGGAACGAGGAGATGGCCCCACCGGATCTCGCGCTGAGCGCCTAGACCCCGTCGCCGCGAAGCGAACCCTGGTCTTGCCCCAAATCCGTTCGAGGCTCGGCCCGCTCGATCACGCGGATCACACCTGCGACCCCCTCACGGGTCAGGTGTGTGCCGCAGCCGCTCACCGTGAGCACTGCGCGAATTGCTGCGGGATGCGCAGTGCCGCCCCGGTGAGCGAGTTCGGGCGCAGCCATGAGGTGCCACGTCTCGGGCGGCAGATCGCAGTCGACGTCCGTCTCGAGCAACGCCCGTCGCCGCTCGCCGAGGCCGGCGCGAATCGCTCCGACCCACAGCTCACCGACGACCGGGAACGGCATCGCCAGCTCGTGCCCGTCGATCAACGCCGAGAACTCCGCCTGCCGTCCGCGGCCCCAGTGGACCGCGGAGAAGGCGTCGGTGTCGATCGCGAGCGCCCCGGCCGGAACCTCGTGCGGGAGCACTAGCCGAGTTCGGCGATGGCGGCCATGAACGCGTCGCGCTCCTCGTCGGACGCCTCGGCGTCGTAGAGACGGGCAACGTCCACGGGACCCGCCACGCCCTGGCGCTCGGCCAGCTCCGCAAGGGTCGGCCGGGCGTGGAAGGCCGCGTTCGCCTCCGCGAGCGCGGACGGAACGCCCACTTCGGGTGCGCCCGGCGACCGCAGCCGACGAACGAAGTCCGCGTCGAGCCGCACCTCGTCGCCGTCGCTCGAACGGCGTAGGACGACTGTGCGGTATCGCTCTCCGACGCCGATACTCGCGGCCAGGCCGATGAGCGTCTGCGCCACCCGCGGATCCGCGTCCTCATCCCCTGCGTGCAGCAGCGCGTCCAAGGCGACCGACGCGCGGCCGTTCGCGGTGAGCGTGAGCTGTCGATCTTCGACTCCGGCCACCCCTAGCTCGGCCGCGATCGACGAGTGCACGAGGATCGCCGTCGTCAGGACGTGCTGCACGGCCGCGTCGAGCGACGCGAGGAGGCGGACGACATCCGCCGCCGGCAGCGTGCCTGCGACCTCCGGGTCGCCGTCGAGGGTGACCGAGAACTCCATCGCCCTCCAGTGTCGCGCACGAACCGCCATCTGCGCCACCGTCACGCCGCCGTCCGCGCGAGGAACGCGTCGAGCAGGCCGACCGCCTCGTTCTCGTTGCCCGACATCAGGTGGCCGTACAGGTCGAACGTGACCATCACGCTCGCGTGTCCCATGTAGACCGACATCGCCTTCGCGTTGATGTTCGCCGCGATCATGATCGACGCGAAGGTGTGGCGGCACTCGTGCAGCGTGATCCGCGTCAGGCCCGCCGCCTTCCACGCGCGATTCGCGCGCAGGTTGATCGTCCGCGGAATGAACGGCGAGGTGGCCGACCGCCCGTAGACCAGGCCCTCGGACCACGCGCACGCGAGGCGCTGCGCCAGCAGCTCGGAGCGGAGGAGCCCGACGAGCGGGACACTCCGACGGCCCGCGCGCGACTTTGGCTCGACCGGGCCCTCGCGGTCGTCCCACGTCCGCCGGACGTGGATCAGCCCGCGGTCGAAGTCGACGTCCTCCCACCGCAGCGCCCGCAGCTCCCCCATCCGCAGGCCCGAGTACAGCGCCGCCGCCCACAACGCGCGGTCGTGCTCCAGGGCGTCGAGGAGCTGGCGCGCCTCCTCCGGCGACGCGATCCGGTCGCGCCGGCCCCGGACCGCCGGCAGCTCCAGCCCTCGCGTGGGGTTCACCGACACCTCGCCGCGCGCGACCGCGCGGCGGAAGATCGCGCGCACCGGCAGCAGCGTGTTGCGGATGGTCGACGGGTTGTGCCCGTCCTCCAGCAGCCGGTCGACGAGCGCCTGCAGGTCGCCGCGGCGGAGGTCCGTCAGCAAGGTCGCGCCGAGGTCGGGCAGCACGCGGATGCGAAGGGCCTGCTCGTACCCACGCAGCACGCTCGGCTTGTAGACGTCACCGGAGCGGTTGCGGACCGCGCCGGCCTTGGCACCCTTCAGCCAGGCGGCTGCCGCGTCGCTCAGGGTCGAGCTCTTCGCCGCGGTGATCTCCCCGCGGCGGAGCGAGGACTGTGCGTCCGCCCGCCACGCCTTCGCCTCGGCCTTGCTCGCGAACGTCTTGCGCAGCCGCCGCTTCTCACGCCGGTCGTAGACCTCGGCGCGGAACTGCGGGGTGCAGGAGCACCGACCGCCGGCGCGGCTCGCGCACGTCCGCGCGTGACGCTCTTCGATGCCCGTGACCCGGGCCGGCTTCGTGCTCTTCGTGGTCTTGCGAGTGGGCATGCCGTTCCTCTTGGACGAGCGATGGTCACTCGCCCTCAGGCGCGGCGCCGAGCCTCCACGGCAAGAGCTGCGTTCTCCTCGAGCCACTTCTCCAACACGCGCACGGGGATCAACCTCCGGCGTCCGCGGCGGACGATGCGCAGCTCGGGCATCACGTGCTCTTCCAGGAAGTCGACGCTGACACCGAGGGCGTCAGCCGCCTCGCTCTTCGAGAGCGCGAGACGACCGAACGCGGCGCCGACATGAGCACCCTGGTCTTCGAACGCGGGACGCGTGGCGGCCATGCCATCTACGTCGCGCGACACCTCAACCACCCCACCCGTCTCCACCAGCGCGGGGAGGGTGTGGGGCAGTTGTGGGGCAGTCCTCGCCCCGCTCAGGCGGTCTTGGGCGGCTTCCACCGGCACAAGACCAACCTGCGAGCACAGCCCAGCAGCGTGCGAGAAAGTCCGATGGCTGCTGGGGATCACTGTGCTGAGGCGGAGGGGGAGGGATTCGAACCCTCGGTAGCGGGGTTACCGCTACAACGGTTTTCGAGACCGCCCCGTTCAACCACTCCGGCACCCCTCCGCGGGATCCCTGCGGGACGGCGAGGGAGGATAGCGGCGCCGCGTGCTCCCCCGCCGCCCGCGCCGCTACTTCGCCGTCGCGATCTTGGGGGAGCCGGAGGTCTTCTGGGTCGCCGTGGTGATCTTGCCGTCCTTGCCCTTCATCGCGAGCACGACCTCCTTGTCGTCCGTCTCGTCCATGACGACGTAAATCGTGCCCGTCTCGGTGACGGCGTCGGACGTGGCGGCCTTCTTCGCGACGAGGCCCTGGCCGGTCATGGAGGTCACGATCGTGTCGACGGCGGGGAACTTCTTGTCGGCGACCACCGAGACGGCCATCTGCGCCGCGCTCTGGAGCGCCGCCTCGGCCTGCTCGGCCTGCTGGGAGCGCGCCTGGTCGTCCTGCAGCTTCTCGACGCCCGTCTTCACCTTCGGGTCGAAGTACACGACGACCGACGCGGACTGGTCGCTGGACTGGGCGATGCAGAGGTCGGGCTTGCCGTCGAGCTCGTGCGAGAGCGTCGCGGTCGTCTCCTTGCCCTTGTCCGGCCACGTGATCAGCGTCGCCGCGTACCAGTCGGTGTCCGGGTTGGGCAGCTCGGACGCCTTCGCGAGCTTCGCGTAGTCGACCGTGCACGAGACCTGACCGGCCTTCTTGCCCGTCCCCGACGCGCTCTTGTCGGTGCGCTTGAGCGTGACCTGGTCGCCCTTCACCGTCACGCTCATGCCGGACGCCTTGTCGGACGCGGTGTGCTCGTCCCCGCCCCCGCAGGCAGAGAGCGCGAGAGCAGCGGCAGCGACGGCGGCGGACAGGGGCACGGAGGTGAGACGGCGGGAAGGCATCCCACCACCGTGACATGTCGCGACCACCGCCCTGCCCGATCTTCACCTGTTCTTCAAGGTCACCACGCGGGTCGCGGTGGGCAGCCCGGCGACGGTCACGGTGAGCGTCGCCCGCACCGACCGCGCGCGCCGCAGCGTGCGCGCCGCGGACTTCGACGCTCGCAGGACGATCCGCGCCTTGCCGGCCTTCGCCGCACGCCCGCTCCCACGCGCGATCACCACGGTCTTCTTGCCCGCCCCGAGGCCGAGCTTCCTCGCGGTCGCCGCGTCGACCTTCAGCGTCGCCTTCGGGGCACACGCCGCCGCGCAGGTCACCTCGACGCCCGCGCCCTTCGCCGAGAGCAGCGCCTGCAGGCCCGCGCCCTCGGCGAGCGCGACCTTCGGCGCCACGCCCGCGCCCGCCGGCACCGTCCCGCGCGGGCTGGAGGAGGCCGTTGCGACCGGGCCCGCGCCGGGCGCCCCGCCGCCGGTCGGTGTGACCTCGGGCTGCGGCGTCACCGGGGTCTCGCCGCCACCGCCGCCACCGGAGCCGCCGCCGGGCGTCTCACCGCCACCCCCACCGGAGCCGCCGCCCGGCGTCTCACCGCCCGAGCCGCCGCCCGGGACGCCGCCGCTGCCGCCCGTGCCGCCGCCGCCCGGCTGCGGGTTCCCGCCCCCACCGCCGCCCGGCGCGGGCGCGGTGCCGGTCGTGCGGAACGTCCGCGTCGCGCCGACCGAGGCGACGCCCTTGTCGTCCACGAACCGCACGCGCCACTGGTAGTCGGTCCCGGGCGTCAGCTGGCCCCAGTCCTGCTCGATCGTGTACTGCCACGACGCGCCGTCGATCGTGAACGGCCCGGCGACCGACGCGAACCCGCCGCTCGCCACCGTCCCCAGCTCCACGCTCAGCCGGCCCTTGCGGAACCACGTGTCCGCCACGCCCTTCGTGGTCGCGGTCGTGTCGCCGATCTTCGTCGTCGGCGTCGCCGGGTACGTGATCGCGACCGCGCGGTCCCCGACGTTCACCCACTGGAAGGGCACCGCCATCGTCTTGAGCCCCGACGTCACCGCGCTCCACGCCTTCGTGGTGTCCCCGGCGCCCGCCATGCCCTTCAGCGGCTTGGTCGACACGACCGGCACGCGGACGACGAACGTCGCGCCCTGCGCCAGCAGCCGGTAGCCCGTGTTGAACGCGTACTGGCCGATCGACGGGACCTTGGTCGAGTCGCACCACTTGCCCTTAATCGAGGCGTTGTCGGGGTGCGTCCAGGTGAAGTCGGTGACCTCGGTCTCGACGTTCTTGGAGGAGATGTGGAAGCACCGCACGCGGTCGTTGCGGTCGGCCGAGCCGAGGTCGATCGCCAGCTGCGTGCCCTCGGGCAGACCGATCTCGGTCCCGACGTCGCTGGCGCCCCACGGGCACGTGAACCCGATCGCCCCGACGACGACCTGGACGTAGTACTTGTCGCCGATCTTCGGGTACGAGCCGTTCGTGTCGCCCCAGTACATGACCGAGGCCGAGGTGTTGTTGCCGTAGCCGGTCTGGGTGCCGCCGAAGCACTGCGAGCCACCCTGGTACTCGGAGGTGCCGGGGATCCACTGCTGGGCGGCGGGAGCTGGAGGAGCGAACGCCGCGGACGCGCACGCGGCGGCCGCGGCAACGGCGAGGGAGGTCCGGGAGAAGCGCATGCCAGCAGCCTGCGGCCGCCGCGCCCCGGGTACATCGGGGAACCCCCCGAGCCGCGCCTGCGCCGCGCCGCGTTCAGGCCCGCTCGTAGAGCGCCAGCAGCGCGGTCCCGCGCGCCGTCCGCTCCACCAGCACCCGCCGCCCGTGCCGCCGCCGCGCGACCAGGCCGGCGGACTCCAGCGCCGCGACGTGGTGCGTCGCCGTGCTCGCCTGGCCGCCGAGCAGCTCCGCGAGGTCGCCCATCGTCAGCGAGCGATCCAGGCGCCGCAGCAGGTCGGCCCGGCGCGCGCCCAGCAGCGCGGCGAGCGGGTCGTCCGGCGGCGGCTCGTCCGCCACGTCGAGCAGCCGCGCACGCCCGGGCAGCGGGTACGCGAGGTGCGTCACGGCGTCGTCGCGGTGCGCGGTCACGATCGCCCCCGCGCCGCTCAGCATCGGCAGGAGCACGAGCCCGTCCGGCGCGATGTCCCACGTCGCGGCCGCCGAGCCGGGCCGCTCCAGCACGAGCTCGTCGCCCTCGACGCGACCGGACACGTGCAGCGTCCCGAGCAGGTCGCGTGCCGCGCCCACCGCCACCGCAGAGCCCACGCGGTCGGTCTCGCGGTCGAGCATCGGCTGCACGCTGCGCCACACCGGCTCCAGCGCCTCCAGGGCGTGGCCGAGCGCGACCGCGTACGCCTCCAGCCACACCGCCGGCGCCGCCTCCACCACGCGCCACGCGGACGGCGGCGCGTGGCCGTACTCCGCGGCGACCTCGTCCAGCAGCCGGGCCGGGTCCGCGCCCGCGACCTGCTCGACGACCTCCTCGGTCACGAAGCGCGCGCCGTCCGGCACCGTGGACGGCGGCGGCGCGAGCGCGTCGGGGAGCACGATCCGCTCCCCGCCGAAGACCGGCCCGAGCGCCGCCACGTCCGTCCGTGTCAGCGCGCTGCGCACCGCCCGCGACCACGCCGCCGGCGCGCCGTGGGTCCGCGGGCCGAGCACCTCGCCGAGCAGGCTCAGCGCCGTGGGCAGCGGCGAGCGGCCGATCCGCAGCGGCCGCCGCGCCAGCGCGCGGAGCTGGACGCGCTCGAGGGCCGGCGGGGCGGCGATGCACGAGGTCGCGGACATCCGGGCCTTCGCGAGCCTACCTCCGATGCGGCCCTACTGCGGGCCGGTCGGTCGCGCCGGCCGGGACTCGCGCACGCGCCCGCGCGCGGTGAGCGTCCGGACGAACCGGATGCCCGGCGCGCTGTCGGACGCCTGCATCACGCTGCCGAAGTTCGTCTCGATCCTGCCGACGAGCTCGCCGCTGCCCGACGCGCGCAGGTGCACGAACCCGTCGCCCGCGACGCGGCAGTCCTCGAGCTTGTCGAGGCCGAGCGCCTCGATGCCCTTGCTGCCGAGGTACATCGGCACCGACACCGCGACGAACGGCACCTTGGGGATCGGGAGGCCGAGCGCCTCCTTCATGAGGTTCCAGAACCAGCCCTTCTCGCAGGACATCGTGGTGATCTCGATGCCGCGGTCGGTCACCGCGGTCACGCCGATCCCCCAGCCCTCCGCGAGCCCCTCGCCCTTGACCTTGCCCTCGCGGTCGAGCCCGCGCGACTCGACCTGGATGCTGAGCGGGCTCAGGACCTTCCACCCGTCCGGCGTCTTGCAGGTCACCGCGCGGATCTCCAGCGTGCCCAGGCCCTCCGCACGCTCCTTGCGGTCCTTGATCTTCGGGGCGCGGTCGATCGAACCCTGGCTGATCGAGCGGTACTCCTCCTGCCGCAGGTCGAACCCGACCGACAGCTTGCGGTTCTCACGGGCCGGGTTGCAGTTGACCTGCCCGCGCGTGGCGAACGGCCCGCCCGCGGCCGGCTGCGGCGTGGGCTTGGACTCGTCGGGCGCAGGCTCCGGGTTGGGCGGCGCCGGCGCGGGTGGGGCCGCACCGTCGCAGTGACGCAGGCCGCCGTCGGCCTCGTCGTTGCCGCCGCCGGAGAAGTAGACCTCGTTGACCCAGCCCCACTGGTTGTCGTCCGACAGCGTCCGCGCCCACCACACGTTGCGGTACGGCCCTTCGCCGTAGGGCGGCGGCGCCACGCCCTCCGGCGTCGTCGTCTGGCAGACGAACCAGTTCGCCGAGCCCGCCGCGTTCAGCCGCCCGACCTGCACGGGCTGGCCGCCGCGGATCGCGTGGACCGGGACGTGCCCGCGGGCCGGCATCCACAGCGGGCAGTACTGCACGGCGCCGAACGACGGGTGCTGGGTGGGGGCGGCACACGGGCTCCCGTCGGCGGCAGCGGCGACGCCGGGGGCGGTGAGGGTGGAGAGGAACGCCGCGCCGAGCGCGGCCACGAGGAGAACGATCTTGCGCATGGGGACACTTCGACGGTGCCGCCCGCCCGAAGCGCCCGCAAGCCTTTCGAGGATCGTCGAAACGCCGGGTCCGCGCCGCGGACCGGCCGCGCTTCGCGCGCGTGCGACCCTGTAGCGCGCAATGAGCATCACCCCCACTCCCAACGACAAGTTCAGCTTCGGTCTGTGGACCGTGGGCTGGCCTGCCGCGGATCCGTTCGGGGGGCCGACGCGCCCCGCGCTCGATCCGGTCGAGACGGTCCACAAGCTGGCCGAGCTCGGCGCCTGGGGCGTCACGTTCCACGACGACGATCTGATCCCGCACGGCTCCTCGGAGTCCGAGCGCGAGCAGATCATCGCCCGGTTCAAGACGGCCCTCCAGGAGACCGGGCTCGTCGTCCCGATGGCGACGACGAACACGTTCTCGCACCCGATCTTCAAGGACGGCGCGTTCACCTCGAACGACCGCGACATCCGTCGCTACGCCCTCCGCAAGATCATCCGCAACATCGACCTCGCCGCCGAGCTGGGCGCCGAGACGTACGTGTTCTGGGGCGGCCGCGAAGGCGCCGAGTCCGACGCCGGCAAGGACATCCGCGCCGCGCTGGAGCGTTACCGCGAGGGCATCAACCTCCTCTCGCAGTACGTCAAGGACAAGGGCTACGGCCTGAAGTTCGCGATCGAGCCCAAGCCGAACGAGCCGCGCGGCGACATCCTGCTGCCGACCGTCGGCCACGCGCTGGCGTTCATCTCCACGCTCGAGCACCCGGAGATGGTCGGCGTGAACCCCGAGACGGGCCACGAGCAGATGGCGAACCTCAAGTTCAGCCATGCGATCGCGCAGGCGCTGTGGCAGGGCAAGCTCTTCCACATCGACCTCAACGGCCAGAACGGCCCGAAGTACGACCAGGACCTGATCTTCGGCCACGGCGACCTGATCGACGCGTTCGCGCTGGTCGACCTGCTGGAGAACGGCGGCCTGGACGGCGCGCCCGCCTACACCGGCCCGCGGCACTTCGACTACAAGCCGCTGCGCACCGACGCCGACATCGAGTCGGTCTGGCAGTCGGCCGCCGCCAACATGCGGACGTACCTGCTGCTCAAGGAGCGCGCCGCCGCGTTCCGCGCCGACCCGGAGGTCCAGGAGGCCCTGGCCGGCACCCGCACCGCGGAGCTGCGCACCGCCACGCTCGCCGACGGCGAGTCGTACGAGGACCTGCTCGCCGATCGCTCGGCGTTCGAGGACTTCGACGTCGAGGCCGCCGGGCAGCGCGGCTTCAAGTACGGCCGGCTGAACCAGCTGGCGGTCGAGCACCTGCTCGGCGCGCGCTCCTAGCCAGGCGCGCAACAGCAGGCCCACCCTCCCGGCATGGGAGCCGACGGAAGGGTGGGCCCGGAGTCCTTCTTCGCGTCCGCCCGCGCTACGCGGTCAGGCGGAAGCGCCCGACGAGCCGTTCGAGCTCCTCGGCGGTGCCGGCCAGGTCGCCGGCCGCAGCCGCGATCTCCTGCGCCGACGCGCTCGTCTGCTCGGTGCTCGCGGACACCGCGCCGGTCGAGGTCGACGCCTCGTCCGCGACGGTCGCCAGCTCGGCGATCGAGTCCCGCAGCGCCCCCGCGCCGCCCGCGACCCGGTCGGCGGTCGCGGCGATGTCGAGCACGCGCTCGTTCATCGCGTCGACCGACTGCTGGATGCGGTCGAACGCCTCGCGCGTGCGCGCGACGCGCACGCTGGAGTCCTGCGTGCGCCGGGCGCCGTCGTCGACGATGTCCACGGCGCGCGACGTCTCGCCCTGGATCTCCTCGGCCAGGCCGCCGATCGCGCCGGCCGCCTCCTGCGACTCCTCGGCGAGCTTGCGCACCTCCTCGGCGACGACCGCGAACCCGCGGCCCTGCTCGCCCGCGCGGGCCGCCTCGATGGCGGCGTTGAGCGCGAGCAGGTTCGTCTGCTCGGAGATCGCGGTGATCTGCTCCACGATCGTGCGGATCTGGTCGGACTTGCGCGCGAGCGTGCGGATCGCCTCGGCGGTGTCCTCGCTGGACTCGCGGACCTGCTCCATCGCGGCGGACGCATCGTCGGCGGCGGCGACGCCCTCGGCGGCCGCGCCGCGGGCACCCTCGGCCAGCGCGGCCGTCTCGGTGGCGCCGCGCGCGTTCTCGGCGATGCCCTCGGCGACGGCGTCGGCGGCGGCGCGGGCGCCCTCGACGACCTGGGCCTGGCGCTCGGCGCCGCCGGCCAGCTCGCTGATCGCCTCGGCGATGTGGGTGACCGCGCGGCCGGCCTCGGCGGAGGTGGAGGCCATGTCGCCGGTCGAGTGGGAGAGGACGTTCGCGCTCTCCGACACGCGGCCGACGAGCTCGCGGAGCTGCTCGGTCATCGCGGCGAACGAGCGGCCGAGCACGTCGCGCTCGGAGCGCGGCTCGACGTCCTGGCTGAGGTCCCCCGCGGCGATCTGCTCGGCCTGCGCGGACATCTCGCGGACGTAGCCGGTCATGTGGCCGAACGCCTCGGCCATCTTGCCGAGCTCGTCCCTGGACTTGACGACCGGCGCCTCCTCGGGCACGTCGCCCTGGGCCATCAGCTCGAGCCGCTCGGTGAGCACGCCGACCGGGGCGAGCATGCGGCGGGCGAGCCACGCGGCGCCGGCGCCGACGAGCAGCAGCAGGACGATCGCGATCAGCAGCAGGCTCTTGCGCGCGTCGGACGCGGCGGCCTCGATGTCGGCCTTCTCGTAGCCCGAGTACCACATGCCGATCGCCTCGCCTGCGGCGTTCACGATGGGCTCGTAGTGGGAGATGACGACCTTGTCGACCACGACGGCCTCGCCGGTGAAGGCCTTGCCGCCCTCGTAGACCAGGCCGTGGACCTTCTCGGAGACGGTCGTGCCGACGGAGCGCTTGTCCTCCGCGTTGCGGACCGTGGTCGTCACGCGCACGTCGCCGAGGAAGATCGTGTTGTACGCGCCCTTGCCCATCAGCGCGTTGTTCTCGTCGACGAGGTGGTGGTCGTTCGAGATCAGCTCGACGGCGATGACGCGGCCACCGTCGGCGGCGGGGGCGGAGGCGACCATCGCGAGGCCGTCGGTCAGCTCGGTGACGTCGACCTTGCGGCCGGTCTCCGTCTCGACGACCGGGATCTTGGCGGCGTCGGCGAGGCCGAGCTGCGCGAGGTCGGCGGCGGCGACGCGCTCGATCGACGCGGCGCCCTTGCCGTCGGTGCCGAGCTGCGACGCGAGCGCGAGCTCCTTGCCCGACGCGGTCCGGCCGGCGGCGTCGACGGCGATGACGGCGCGATGGTCGTCGCCCTTGACGGAGGCCGCGGCAGCGGCGGCGGAGGGCGTGGCGGCGGCTGCGCCGCTGACGCGGTCGAGCAGCGCGGCGGCGTGCTCCTCGGCGGTGTGGCCGAGGGTCAGCGCGGCGGTCTTGGCGGAGGCGGCCTGCCGCTCCTTCGAGTCGTCGGCGCCGTCATCGATCGCGCGGACGGCGACGAGGGACAGCACCGCACCGACCACGAGGGCGCAGGCGACGGTGAGGACGCTGAGCTTCCTGCTCAGCGAGGCGAAGAGGTGCACGGGAGGTGAATCGACCCATGGTCATCCCGGTTGACCAACGTGGCACGCCGGGAGTGTGAGGCCGCTCACCCGATCTACGCCTGCGCTGCCGGCCCCCGCCGCGCGCGGAAGAACGCGCGGATCTGCTCCGCCGCCTCGTCGGCCAGCAGCCCGCCGACGACCTCGGGGCGGTGGTTGAGCGCCGGGTGGTCGAGGACGTCCATCACCGAGCCCGCCGCGCCGGCCTTGGGGTCGGTCGTCGCGTAGACCACGCGCGGGATGCGGCTCAGCACGATCGCGCCCGCGCACATCGCGCAGGGCTCGAGCGTCACGTAGAGCGTCGCGCCGAGCACGCGCCACGAGCCCAGCGCCGCGGCCGCCTCGCGCAGCGCGAGCACCTCGGCGTGGGCTGTCGGGTCCTCCAGCAGCTCCCGCTCGTTGTGGCCGCGGCCGATCACCTCGTCGGTCCCGTCGAGGACGACGACGGCGCCGATCGGGACGTCGTCGTGCGCCAGCGCCTTCTCGGCTTCGGCGAGAGCCAGGCGCATGAGACGCTCGTCACGAGATGGATCGGAAGGCAGACTCGCAGTCATGTGGGACGGAACTTTGGTCGACAAGAGGAGTTAAGTGTCCGTCGCCCCCTTGCCCCGCCTCCGCCACAGCCTGCCCGCCGCGCTCGCCGCCGTCGCCTGCGCGCTCACCCTCGCGGCCCCCGCGCAGGCTGCCGACACGGTGCCGGGCGAGGTCGTCGTGCGCGAGAAGGGCGAGGCCCCAAAGGTCCTGCGCGGCGTCGACGACGTCGCCGCGACCGTCCGCCGCCTCAACCGCCGGCGCGACGTCGACTACGCGGCGCCGAACCCGGTCGCGCGCGCCTCGGCGTTCGTCCCCAACGACCCGGGCAACGGCGCGGGCTGGGCCGAGGTCCAGTGGAACTTCCTGCCCGAGTGGGGCGTCAACGCGCCTGACGCGTGGCAGCACGCGATCGACGCCGGCGTCCCGGGCGGGCGCGGCGTGCGGATCGCGGTGCTCGACAGCGGCGTCGCCTACGCGGACCGCGGCGACTACCGCCGCTCCCCGGACCTGGACCGGACGAAGTTCGAGACCGGCTACGACTTCGTCGACGGCGACCCGTACCCGAACGACGAGAACGGCCACGGCACGCACGTCGTCTCCACGATCGCCGAGTCGACCAACAACGGCAAGGGCCTCACCGGCCTCGCGTACAACGCGACGATCATCCCCGTCCGCGTGCTCGACAAGCGCGGCGAGGGCGACGCGGCGCGCATCGCCGACGCGGTCCGCTGGGCGGTCAAGCAGGACGTCGACCTGATCAACCTCAGCCTCGAGTTCGGCACCGAGGTCCCCGCGAGCCTGATCCCGTCGCTGCTCGACGCGCTCGCGTACGCGCGCAAGAAGGGCGTGCTCGTGATCGGCGCGGCAGGCAACGAGGGCGACGAGCTCCTCTCGTTCCCGGCGCGCTCCTCCAACGTCTTCGCGGTCGGCGCGACGACGGAGCACGGCTGTCTGTCGAGCTACTCGAACCTCGGCAAGGGGCTCGACATCGTCGCCCCCGGCGGCGGGCGCGACGCGTTCACCGACGACCCGCACTGCAAGCCGGACGCGACGCCCGGTCGCTCGATCGTGCAGCTCACGCTCTTCCCGTCGAAGCAGACGCGCTCGTTCGGCTACTCGCGCAGCTACTTCGGCACGTCGATGGCCGTCCCGCACGTGACGGCGGCGGCCGCGCTCGTGCTCGCCACGAAGGTGATCGGCTCCAGCCCGACGCCGGCGCAGCTCATCGCGCGCCTCAAGGGCACCGCCCGCGACCTGGGCGACCCGGGGCCGGATCGCAGCTACGGCGCGGGCCTGGTGGACGCCGCCGCGGCGACCGACCGCAACCGGGTCGTGCCGGACGCCGTCGCCGCCGCGCTGCGCACCAAGGGCACGCGCTAGCCGCTCCCGCTACGTCGTCCGGATGATCAGCACCGAGCAGGGCGCGTGGTGCGACACCTTGTTCGGGACCGACCCGAGGAGGAACCGCCGCGCGCCGGTCATGCCCTTGTTGCCGACGACGATGACGTCGGCCTTCGTCTCCTCCGCGACGTCGAGGATCGCGTCGGCCGGGTCGCCCTGCCGCGCGTGGGTCTCGACGTCCACGCCCGCCTCGCGCGCGATCTCGGCCGCCTCGTTGAGCGTCGCGTCGACGTCCTCGCGCGGGTTGACCATCCACTGCAGGTCCTCGGGGACCTGCGTGCTCTCCTCGCGCAGGCGCTGCCCGGACACCGGCTCGTAGGCGCTCACCAGCTGGAGCCGCCCCTTGACGGCCGCGGCAAGCTCGACGGCCTGCCGGACGGCCTCGGTTGCCGTCTCGGACCCGTCCGTCCCCACCACGATCGACCGGAACATCGCCCTCCTGTCTGGTTCGCCCACGTTGACGAGCCGCGATGCTAGTCCACGCCGCTCCTGCGGGTACGGTTGAGAGGCGTGATCGACCTCCACTCCCACGTCCTGCCCGGAGTCGACGACGGCCCCGCGACGGTCGAGGGGAGCCTCGAGCTGGCCCGCGCCGCCGTCGCGCTCGGCACCACCGAGCTGGTCGCCACGCCCCACGTGACCTGGGACATCCCGACCTCGTCCGCGACGGTCATGGCCGGGGTGACCGAGCTGCAGGAGCGGCTCGACGCCGAGGGCATCCCGCTGCGGCTGCGGACGGGCGGCGAGCTGTCGGTGTCGAAGGCGGCCGAGCTCGGCGACGAGGAGCTGACCGCACTGCGGCTCGGCGGCGGCGCCTACCTGCTCAGCGAGTGCCCGCTGCGGACGTCCGCGACCGGCTTCGACCACGCCGTGCGGCACCTGCACCTGCGCGGGCACCGCATCCTCCTCGCGCACCCCGAGCGGTCGCCGATCCTCCATCGCGACCCCGCGAAGCTCGAGCAGCTCGTGGCCGAGGGGATGCTCGTGCAGATCACCGCCGGCTCGCTGACCGGCGCGTTCGGGACGACCGTGCAGCGCTTCACGTACGACCTGGTCGAGCACGGGCTCGTGCACGTCGTCGCGTCCGACGCGCACGACGCCGTCGGACGGCCGCCGGGGCTGCTGGAGGGCATCCAGGCGGCGGACGCCGAGCTGCCGGGGCTGCTGGAGCAGGCGGAGTGGATGACCGTCGAGGTGCCGCGCGCGATCCTGGACGGCGGGCCGATCCCGCCCGCGCCGGGGCCGCCGCCGAAGCGGCGCAAGCGCGGGCTGCTCAGAGCAGTCGGACTGCGGCGATGACCATGCCCGCGAGGATGAAGATCACGGTCAGGCCTTGGACCCAGAGCCAGAAGGGGTTCACGCGGCAGGCAGTGTAGTCGCGGCCCGTGATGCGTCCTCGCCGTCCCCCGCTCGCCGCCCTCGCCGTCGCCGGCTGCCCGGTGCTCCCGGCGTCGAGCCCGTGGAACCAGCCGGTCGACGCGCTGCCGGTGCATCCGCGGTCGGACGCGATCGTGCGCTCGATCGGGCTGGACGCGGGCGTGCACCCGGACTTCGGGGCCGGCCGGTGGGAGGGGCGGCGGATCGGCATCCCGTACACCGTCGTGCCGCGGGCGCAGAAGCGGGTGCGCGTGTCGTTCCAGTACGCGTCGGAGTCCGACCGCGGGCCGTACCCGATCCCGCGCGACGCGCCGATCGAAGGCGGCTCGGACCGGCACGTGCTCGTCGTGCAGCGCGGGACGTGCCGGCTGTTCGAGCTGTTCGCCGCGCAGCGCGTCGGCGGCGGGCGCTCGTGGCGGGCGGGGAGCGGGGCGATCTTCGACCTGCGCACCGGCAAGCCGCGCCCGCGCGGGTGGACGTCCGCGGACGCCGCCGGCCTGCCGATCCTGCCCGGCCTCGCGCGCGCTGACGAGGTCCGCGCCGGCGCGATCCGCCACGCGCTCCGGTTCACCGCGCCGCGCACCCGTCGCGCGTTCGTCTTCCCCGCGCGCCACTTCGCCTCCTCGCTCGACGACCCGTCGCTCCCCGCGATGGGCCAGCGCGTCCGCCTGAAGCGCAAGGTGAGCGAGGCCGGCCTCGGTCCGCAGGCGCGCGTGATCGTCCGCGCCCTCAAGCGCTACGGGATGCTCCTCGCCGACAACGGCTCCCCGTGGTACATCTCCGGCGCCCCGTCCGAGCGCTGGGACAACGACGACCTCCGCGGCCTCAAGCGCCTCCGCGGCAGCGACTTCGAGGTCGTCGCGGAGCAGCCCGCCCCGCGGTGATCTTCGCCACCCGCGTCGCGGAGGTCTACCGTGTCGCGGCGAATGGTCGACGTCGTGCTTCCGGTGCTGAACGAGGTCGAGGCGCTCCCCGCGGTGCTGGCCGCGATGCCGCGCGGATACCACCCGATCGTCGTCGACAACGGCTCCGACGACGGCTCGGCGGACGTCGCGCGGGAGCTGGGCGCGACCGTCGTGCACGAGCCGCGGCGCGGGCTCGGCGCCGCGTGTCACGCCGGGCTGCTGGCAGCCGAGGGCGACGTCGTGTGCTTCATGGACTGTGACGGGACGCTCGACCCGCGCGACCTGCCGCGGGTGGCCGACCCGGTCGGCAGCGGCGACGCGGACCTCGTGCTCGGCGCGCGCGTCCTAGAGCCCGGCGCGCTGCCGGCCCGCGCCCGGCTCGCCAACCGCGCGCTCGCGTTCGAGCTGCGCCGCCGGGCGGGCACCCGGCTCACCGACGCCGGCCCGATGCGCGCCGCCCGCCGCCAGCCGCTGCTCGACCTCGGCATGGCGGACCGCCGCTTCGGTTGGCCCCTGGAGATGGTCGTGCGCGCGAGCCGGGCCGACTGGCGGATCGCCGAGGTGCGCGTCCCATACCGCCCTCGACCCGGCCGCGGGAAGACGACCGCAGGCGTGCGCGGCACGCTGCGCGCGGTACGCGACATGCGTGCGGTGCTCGCCGAGCGGTAGCTGACAACCGCCGCGGAGAGGCGTAAGGTTCCTCACGCGATGGTGACATTCGACACGATCGTGGAGGTGAGCGGGAAGACGGCGACGTACTTCCGTGTCCCGCTGGACGTGCCCGCCCTGTTCGGCGGGCAGCAGCGCCCCGCGGTCTGCGTGATGATCAACGGCCACGCGTACCGGACCACCATCGCGAAGTACGGCGACGAGTACATGGTCCCGCTCAACCGCGCCCACCGGCTGCTGGCCGGGGTGGACGCGGGGGACCAGATCTCCGTCGAGATCGAGCCGGACACCGCGCCGCGCGAGGTCGAGCCGCCGCCCGAGCTGGCGGCCGCGCTCGAGTCGAGCGACGAGGCGAAGGCGCTCTTCGGCGCGCTCTCCTACACGCACCGGAAGGAGTACGCCGAGTGGGTCGGCGGCGCGAAGCGGCCCGAGACCAGGACCCGCCGGGCCGCGCGCGCCGTCGATCAGATCATGCTGGGCGCGCCGCGGGAGTAGCCCGCCGCGCGCTCAGCCGCGTCCGTGCGGCGCGTCCCAGTCGAGGTCCAGCGGCCCCGCCGGGATGAGCCGCTTCGGGTTCAGCATGTCGTGCGTCGTGTAGTAGTGCTCCTTGATCTGGTCCATCGCGACCGTCTCGCGCACGCCGGGCTGCTGGTACAGCTCCCGCGCGTAGGCCCAGAGGTTCGGGTGGTCGATCAGCCGCCGCCCGTTGCAACGGAAGTGCACGTAGTAGACGGGGTCGAACCGCAGGAGCGTCACCCACAGCCGCCAGTCGGCCTCGGTGAGGACGTCGCCGGCGACGTACCGCCGCTCGCCGAGCAGCCAGTCGAGCCAGGCGAGCGAGTCGAACAGCGCCCCGAACGCCTCGTCGTACGCCTCCTGCGACGTCGCGAAGCCGCACTTGTAGACGCCGTTGTTGACCGAGTCGTAGATGCGGTCGTTGAGCTGGTCGATCTCGCGCCGCAGCGGCTCGGGGTAGAGGTCGAGCCCCGGGTTCTGCGCGACGTCCTGGAAGTCCGCGTTGAGCATCCGCACGATGTCCTGCGACTCGTTGGAGACGATCCGCCGCTCCTCCTTGTCCCACAGCACCGGGACGGTGACGCGGCCGCCGAAGTCCGGGTCGGTCTGGACGTAGCCCTCGCTCAGGAAGTCCCAGCCGTGCAGGTCGTCGACGTACGGGCCGCCGGGGAACGCCCACCCGCGCTCGTCGCGGTAGGGCGCGGCGTACGAGATCGAGATCGCGTCCTCGAGCCCCTTCAGCCTGCGCACGATCGCGACCCGCTGCGACCACGGGCACGCGAGCGCGAGGTAGAGGTGGTAGCGCCCCGCGACGGGCTCCGTGACCCAGTCGCGGAACTTGGACTCCTGGCGCTTGAAGGCGCCCGAGCGGGTCTCGGCGTCGATCGAGAAGCGGGCGGTGGACACCTCTCGAACGTACCCGCGGCCCCCGCTCCGCCATCCTTCTCCCGCGTGCCGCCGCCCGCCACCTCCGCCCGCGACCCGCGCATCGTCCGCGCCGCGCAGCTGCTGCGCGCGCCGGGCGAGGACGCGTTCGTGGTCGACGGACCGGAGCTGCTCGCGGAGGCGCGCGCCGCGGGGCTCGCGGTCGAGGTGGTGTTCGCCGCGGCGGCCTGCGCGCGGGACGGGGACGTCGTCGCGTCGGCCGACGCGCTGCGGGCGCTCGCGGCGCTGGGCCAGCCACCGGAGGTCGCCGCGATCGTCCGCCGGCCCCCGCAGCCGCCGCTCCCCCTGCCGCCGGGCTCGCTCGTCCTCGCCGGGGTGACCGACGCGGGCAACGTCGGGTCGATCGTCCGCACCGCGGGCGCGCTGGGCCTGCCGCGGGTAGAGGTGCTGGAGGGGAGCGCGGACCCGTGGTCGCGCAAGGCGCTGCGGGCGGCGCTGGGCGCGTCGTTCGCACCCGGGCTCGTGGCGACCGGCCGAACGCTCGCCGATCTGCGCGGCCCCACGCCCCTCGCGGCGGCGGTGCCGCGTGGCGGGGCCGCGCCGGAGGCGCTGCCGCCGGGCGCGGCGGTCGTCCTGGGGAGCGAGCGGGACGGGTTGAGCGACGGCGAGATCGCGCAGTGCGACCTCGCCGTCACGATCCCGGCACCGGGGTTCGAGTCGCTCAACGTCGCCGCGGCGGCGGCGATCCTGGCCTGGGAGCTGGCGCGGCGTCCCGCGCGCGACGCCTAGCGGAGGGTGGCTAGACGCCGAGCGCGAGGCGCGGGCGCCGGTGCGGGCGCGTGCGCTTCTCGCGCGCGGCCTTGGCGGCGCCGTGGGCGCGCAGCAGCGCGACCAGGGAGGCGGTGGGGTGGAACGGGTCCGCGATGGCGCGGCCGTCGGAGAGCGAGAGCGCGGCGCGCAGCTCCCCGGACTCCTCGGCGACGAGGATCGGACCGGTCAGGACCGGGGCGCTGTCGAGGGCGGCGAGGTCCCGCAGGCTGTCCGCGTCGGCGGCGTTCGCGTGGCGCAGAAGGACGGTGGCGGTGGTGGAGGTGACGTCGGTGGCGGGCATGTCTTCATGGTCCTCCGCACGAGGCATAACGTCAAAGAGCGATCCCACATGACAACGATAAGTCGGCGTGATACCGTCCGCTCATGCTCGATCTGCGCCTGCTGGAGACGTTCCGCGAGGTCGCGACGCGGGGGTCGTTCTCCGCGGCGGCCGAGGCCCTGAGCTTCACGCAGCCCGCGGTGTCGCAGCACATCGCGCGGCTGGAGAAGCAGATCGGGGCCAAGCTCTTCGAGCGCGACGCGCGCGGCGTGCGCCCGACGCGGGCGGGGCTGACGATGCTCCGCCACGCCGAGGCGCTGCTCGACGCCGCCGCGCGCGCGGAGGCCGACGTGCGCTCCGAGGCGGGCCTCCATGTGCCGCACGTCAACCTGGGCGCCTTCCCCACCGCCGCCGCCGGCATCGTGCCGATGGCGCTGCGCGAGCTGCGCGCCGCCCACCCGGACGTGCGCCCGCAGCTGCGCGTGATCGAGGGCGACCCGGCGCTGGACGAGCTCCAGGTCGGCCGCCTCGATCTGGCGATGATGATCGGGTCCGAGCTCAACCCGCTCCCCAACCGCGACGGCATCGTCAGCGAGCACATCCTCGAGGACCCGATGATGGTCGCGCTCCCGCGCAGCCACCCGCTCGCGAGCCGTCCGGCGATCGCGATGACCGACCTCGCCAAGGAGGACTGGATGCTGCCGGCCAACGGCGGCACGTGCGAGGACACGAGCATCGTCCTGCGCGCCTGCGCGCAGGCGGGCTACGAGCCCGGCGTCCGGTTCGAGACCGACGACTACCAGGCGCTGCTCGGGCTCACCGCCTCCGGCATGGGCGTGACGGTCATCCCGTCGATCGCGTCGATGGCCGTCCCGGCCGAGGTCGTCATCCGGCCGTTCAGCGGCGAACCGCCCAAGCGGATCATCTCGGTGGCGCGTCGCGCCGGCGCCACGAACCCGTCGATCGATGCGGCCATCGACGCGCTGCGCATCGCGGGGCGCCGGCTGTCGCTCGCCTGCGCGACGCCGTCGCTCGCCGTCGCCTAGCGACCCACGTCGAGCTTCGCGATCCGCCCGCGCGCCTCGGCCAGGCGCGCGCGGAACGCCTCGTCGGCGCGCGCCTGCGCAACGAAGCGGCGCAGCACCTGCAGGTAGGAGCCAGGACCGGTGGTGAGCATGAGGTCGCAGCCGGCGCGCATCGAGCGCTCGGCCGCGACCGGCGTCGACGAGCGCCGCACGACCGCCTGCGCCTCCAGGGAGTCGGTGATGCACGCGCCCTCGAAGCCGAGCTCGTCGCGGAGGAGCTTCGTGGTGATCGCGTGCGACTGCGAGGCGATGCGGTCGGGATCGAGCTCGGGGTGCACCGCGTGGCTGGTCATGACGAGCGGGACGCCCGCGGCGATGGCGGCCCGGAACGGCTCGAGGTCGCCGCGGCCCGCGACCCGCGCGAGGTCGAAGTCGGTGTTCTTCGTCGAGCGTCCCAGCCCGGGGAAGTGCTTGACGGTCGCCAGCACGCCGCCCCGCGCGTAGGCGCGCACGGTCGCCGCGACCGCCTTGCCGACGGCCTCTCCGTCGCCGGGGAACGCCCGCGGGCGCATCACCGATCGGGGCCACGACCCGACGTCGGCGACCGGCGCCAGGTTGACGTTGATCCGGTCGGCGCGCAGGTCGCGCGCGGTGGCGGCGGCGACCGCGCGGACGGCGGCGGGCGACCGCAGTCGCGAGGCGGGCGAGGCCGGCGCGGCCCACGGGATCCTGCGCACCTCGCCGCCCTCCTGGTCGGTCATGATCAGCGTGCGGCCGCCGGCGGCGCGGTGCAGGGCGCGGGTGAGCGACCGCAGCTGCGCCCGCGAGACGACGTTGTCGCTGAAGAGGATGACGCCCGCGGCCCGCTTCTCGCGCAGCGCCTCGAGGACGTACGCGGGCGCGGAGGTGCCGGTGAAGCGCAGGACGATCGTCTGGCCGGCCTCGCGCTGGAGCCGCGCGCCCGTCGGCGTCCCTGCCGGCGGCGCGGTGCTCGTCGTGGTCGCGGTGGTGGAGGTGGGCGTCGTCGCGTCGCCGCCGAGCTCCTCGGCGAGCACCGGGCACGCGAGGTTGCCGTCTGGGCAGGTCTCCGCGCGCGAGTCCTTCCCGCCGCCGCTCGCCCCCACGGCGATGCCGCCGCCGGTGGCGACGACCGCGACGGCGGCGAGCGCCGCCAGGCGGCGGCGCTTGATCTGCTGCCGGTCAGGCACGTCGGGCAGGGTCGCACCCCACCCCGACGTCGTGTCGCGCATCGCCCGGCACGCCACACGACCTCGGGCGGAGCTACACGCCGCCGGGCCCCTGCGCCCTGCGGAACTCCGACGGCGAGACGCCGTGGTGAGCGCGGAACGCCTTGGCGAACTGCGCGGGCTGGCGGTACCCCACGCGCCCCGCGACCTCCCGCACGGTGATGCCGTTGCGACGCAGCATCTCGGCGGCGCGCGTCATGCGCACCCGCGTCAGCTGGTCGCGGAAGGTCGTGTGGCCGATCTCGAGGTAGATGCGCTGCAGCTGGCGACGAGATGTCGCGATGCGGCGGGCCACGTCGTTGAGGTTGAGGTCCTTGTCGTAGTCGGCCTCGACGACGCGCGTGGCGTCCTCGAAGAGGGCCGTGCGCTGCTGGATGGTTCCGGGACGGGGATCTGACATCTCCTTCGTTGTAAGCGGCAAAGCGCCTGGAAGTCGGCCTGTCTGGACGAACGTGGCGCGCGGAAGCTCCCAGGTTCCGGTGCGTTCAGACAGCGCGCTGAGCGTTGCCGTTGCCGATCAGGGGCAATGGGATGCCACGTGCGACGTTGTGCGCGACGACGAGGATGAGCAGGCCGTTGACCGGATGCAGGCCGCCGACGAAGGAGACGTCGTCGCCCACGGCCGCGAGCACGCCCTGGATCACGATGAGGACGAGCAGGACGATGCTCGGGACGAGCGCGTCGCGCCGGCCGACGGCGGCGAGGACGACGAGCAGCAGCGCGACGGCCTGCAGCGCGCGGCCGAGGTCGACGTGCGCGCTGAAGCCCTCGCCGAACGCGCCGGTGCCGGCGAGGAAGAACATGATCGTGGCGCCCAGGAGGAAGAGGAACCCGAGCCCTTGGTGGGCCTTCGCGACGGTGCTCATGGCGTCGAACTCTCCCACCCCGGGCGGCCGGACCGCCAGCGTCACGTCGAGCAGGTCAGGTTCTCCAGCCCGACGAGCCCCGCGCGGTCGACGCCGGCGTCGTACGTCTGCTCCCCCTCGACCGGCCATCCCTCGCGGACGTAGTACTCGAAGCCCCCGAGCATCTCCTTGACCTGCCGGCCGTGCGCGGCGAGCTTGCGCCCGCCGTGCTGCGCGCCGTTGCAGCCCGGGCCCCAGCAGTAGACGACGACCAGCCCGTCGGGCAGCGCCGCCGCGGTCTCAGCGGTGATCTCGCCGTGGGGGAGCGAGATCGCCCCCGGCGCGTGCCCGGCGACGTACGCCTCGCGGCTGCGGACGTCGACGAGCACGAAGTCGAGCGGCTCGGGCGCGGCGATCGCGGCGCCGACGTCGGCGGCGTCGGTCTCGTAGGCCAGGCGGGCGGCGAAGTGCGCCTCGGCGGCGGCGGGAGCGGCGGCGAGCGTGGCAGTCACGAAGCTCATGTGCACGATCTTGCGCGCCGTCCGTTGATCGGAACAGTGTCCGAACGGACGATGTCCGCTACGTTCCGGCCACATGTCTGCCCACGCCCCACGCACGCACCGCGTCGCGGTCTACGCGTTCGACCGTCTCCCGGCCTTCGAGCTGGGCGTCGCCGTCGAGGCGTTCGCGCTCGAACGGCCGGAGCTCGACGTCGGCTGGTGGTACGAGCTGGCGGTCTTCGGGGAGCGGCCGGGACGCGTGAGCGCCGTGGGCGGGTTCGGCATCGACGTGCCCCACGGGCTGGAAGCGCTGACCACGGCGGACACGGTCCTCTTCCCCGGCACCCCTGACGTCCACGGCGAGCCGCCCGCGGCGGTGCTGGAGGCGGTCCGCGCGGCGCACGCGCGCGGCGCGCGGCTCGTGTCGATCTGCTCCGGCGCGTTCGTGCTCGCGGCGGCAGGCGTGCTCGACGGGCGGCGCGCGGCGACGCACTGGCGGTACGCGGAGCTGCTGCGTGCGCGGTACCCGCGCATCGAGGTCGACGACCGCGTGCTCTACGTCGACGGCGACGACGTGCTGACCAGCGCGGGGACCGCGGCGGGGATCGACCTCTGCCTGCACCTCATCCGGCGCGACCACGGAGCGGACGTGGCCAACCAGGTCGCGCGGCGGATGGTCGTCTCGCCGCACCGGACGGGCGACCAGGCGCAGTTCGTGGAGGCGCCCGTGCCGCCGCGGCCGCAGGACGATCCGATCGCGCTCGTGATGGAGTGGGCGCTGGAGCGGCTGGACGAGCGCATCGGCGTCCCCGACCTCGCCCGCGCCGCGCACCTCTCGACGCGCACGCTGACGCGCCGCTTCACCGAGGCCGTCGGCGTCCCGCCCGCGCGGTGGCTGCTCGAGCAGCGCATCGCCGCGTCCGCCGCGCTCCTCGAGCGCACGGACACGCCCGTCGAGGACGTCGGCGCGCTCGTCGGCATCCCGTCGCCCGCCGCGTTCCGCCGCCACTTCGCGCGCACCATGGGCGTCCCGCCGTCGACCTACCGGCGCACCTTCGCGGCGCCGGCCGCCGCCTACCGCGTGGCGGCCTCGGGTGCGGGCGCGGCCGTGAGCTGAGCCGGGCGCTCGGCCTTCGCCAGCAGCTCCTCGCCCAGCTCGCGCAGCGCGTCGCGCAGCCCGTCCGGGGAGATCACCTGGAAGTCGAACCCGAGCGAGACGAGGTGCCGTGCCATGTACGCGAGGTCGGTCGCGCCCGCCCGCAGCAGCACGCCGCCGTCGACCTCCTCCAGCTCGCCCCACGTCGGCCCGACCCGCCGCCGCGCCTCCTCGTAGGTCGCGTCGAGCAGCACCTCGCACTCCTGCCGCCACGGCACGCGGGCCAGCGACCGCGACACGTGCTCGACCGCGTCGAAGTCGTCCGGCGGGATCGCGCGCTCGGCCCGCCGCTCGACCGAGCTGACGCGGTCGACGCGGAACGTGCGCACCTCCTCGCGCTTGTGGTCGAACGCCGCGAGGTACCAGCGACCCGCGTGGACGACGAGCCCGTACGGATCCATGTCGCGCTCGGACTCCTCGCCCTTGAACGAGCGGTAGGTCACCCGCACGCGCCGCTTGAGGCGCGCCGCCTCGGCGAGCTTGAGCACCGTGTCGGTCGCCGGCGGCGAGTTGTTGCCGCCCCACCCGCGCCGCGTGAAGCCGGTCATCTCGATCACCGCGCGCGCCCGCTCGCGCAGGGCCAGCGGCAGCACGCGCTCGATCTTCTGCAGCGCCCCGTCGACCGCGGGCTCGGCGGTCACCAGCCCGAACCGCCGCGCCGCCACCAGCCCGAGCACGACCGCGGTCGCCTCGTCGTCGGTGAGCATGAGCGGCGGCATGCGGTAGCCGGGGCGCAGGCGGTAGCCGCCCGCGCGGCCGCGCTCGGCCTCGACCGGGATGCCGAGCTCCTGCAGCTTCGTGGCGTAGCGGCGGACCGTCCGGGTGTCCACCTCCAGCCGATCGGCGAGCTCCCGGCCGCTGATGCCCGGCCGGTCCTGAAGGAGCTCGAGCAACGTGAGGACGCGCGTCGTCGGGCGGGACATGTCGGCGACGCTACAGGACCATGCGGGCGATTTGTGCCCGCATTCACATCTAGTGTCCCGGCCATGTCGACCTTCGTCCTCGTCCCGGGCGCCGGCCCGGTCGCGCAGCTCCTCGAGCGCTCCGGCCACGCCGTCCACACCGCACCGCCGGAGGACGTCGCCGCGGTCCTCGAGCGGCACGACCTCGACGACGTCGTCCTCGTCGGCCACGACGGCGCGGGGAGCGCGATCGCGAGCGTCGCGTCCGCCCGGGTCGCGCAGCACGTCCACTTCGCCGACGCGCCCGACGTCGCGGGCCTCCCGCCCGCGCGCCGCCGCGTCTACGTGCACTGCACGCAGCGGCCTGAGCCGCCGCGGGTTCGCCTCGGCGCGCCCGGGTGGGAGGTCACCGACCTGCCCGCCGGCGATCGCCCGCTCGACGAGCAGCCCGCCCTCGTCGCCGCGCTGCTCGAAGGACTCGCCGCCACGACGTGACGCCCCTCCCCCGCGTGGGGGCGCGGGGCGAAAGCGCGCGAGCGCGGTGCCGTACCGTGCGGCGGCGTGTACGGGATCGTCTTCGCCGCCTCCGGCGCCGTGCTGGTGCTGGAGATCCTGGCCGTGCGGCTGCTGGCGCCGTACGTCGGCTCGACGCTGGAGACGTACACGACGATCATCGGCGTCGTGCTCGCCGGGATCGCCGGCGGCGCGGCGCTCGGCGGCAAGCTCGCCGACCGGCACGAGCCGCGCCGGCTCGTCGCGCTCCTGCTCGCAGGCGGCGGCGTCCTCACGATCGCCGTCGTGCCGCTGGTGCGGATCGTCGGCGAGGCGACCGCGAGCGCCAGCAGCGAGGGCTCCGCGTTCCTCATCGCGCTGATCGCGCTACTGCCCGCCGCCTCCGTCCTCTCGGCGGTCACGCCCGCGGTCGCGAAGCTCCTCCTCACCGGCCTCGCCGACGCCGGTGCGGTCGTCGGCCGCGTGTCGGCGTGGTCGACCGGCGGCGCGCTGGCCGGCACGTTCTCCGCGGGCTTCGTCTTCGTCCCGCTCCTGCCGTCCCGGGCGACGATCTACGCGATCGGCGGCGCGCTCGTCCTCACCGGCCTGCTCCTCGGCGCCCGCCCCCGCGGCGCGGCGCTGGCCGTCGCGCTCCTCGCGGCGCTGCTCGGCACCGCGGTCGGCTCGAAGTGCGACACCGAGTCGGTCTACTTCTGCGCCCGCGTCGAGGCCGACCCGGACAACCCGTCGGGCCGCACGCTCCTGCTCGACGACCTGCAGCACTCGTACGTCGACCTCGACGACCCGACGCACCTGGAGTTCGCGTACGTGCGGTGGATGGGCGACGTGATCGACGCCCGCCGGCCGCGCACCGCGGTCTTCCTCGGCGGCGGCGGGTTCACGCTCCCGCGCTACCTGGCAGCCCGCGTTCCGGACGCGCGCTCGACCGTCCTGGAGGTCGACGAGCAGCTCGTGGAGCTCGACCGGGAGAAGCTCGGCCTGCGCACCTCCGACGCGCTCCGCGTCCGCACCGGCGACGCCCGCGTGACGCTCCGCGACGTCCCCGACGACTCCGCGGACCTGATCGTCGGCGACGCGTTCGGCGGCCTCTCCGTCCCCTGGCACCTGACCACGCGCGAGTTCGTCGACGACCTGCGCCGCGTCCTGCGCCCCGGCGGCGTCTACGCGCTCAACCTCATCGACCGGCCGCCGCTGAACTTCGCCAAGGCGGAGGCGGCCACGCTGCTCGACCGCTTCGCCGACGTGGCGCTCGTCGACGACCGCGCCGACCCCGGCGGCAACCTCGTCTTCCTCGCCTCCGACGCGCCGCTACGGCTCGACGACGTCGCGTTCGGGCAGGACGGCGCGCTCCACGGCCGCGCGTGGGTCGAGGACTTCGCCTCCGGCGCGCCGGTGCTCACCGACGACAAGGCGCCCGCCGACCAGCTCCTCACCCAGCGCCACCGGTAGGGTCCGGCCGCGATGCAGCTCGACGCGTACCCGCACGTCGCCACGATCCCGACGCGGTGGAAGGACAACGACGTGTACGGCCACGTCAACAACGTCGAGTACTACTCGTTCTTCGACACCGTCATCAACGCGTGGCTCATCCGCGAGGGGGAGCTGGACATCCACCGCGGCGCGGTGATCGGGCTCTGCGCCGAGTCGCACTGCGCGTTCAAGGCGGCGGTCGAGTTCCCGCAGGAGATCCAGGCCGGCCTGCGCGTCGGCCACCTCGGGCGGACGAGCGTCAAGTACGAGATCGGCCTCTTCCGCGACGGCGCGCCGGTGGCCGAGGGCTGGTTCGTCCACGTCTTCGTCGACCGCGAGACGCGCCGCCCGGCCGAGATGCCCGCGCCGCTGCGCGCGTCGCTCGAGCGCCTGATCCCGGCGGAGGCCGAAGCGTGAAGCGCGCGATCTTCGTCGCGCCGTTCGACGAGCTGAGCGAGCCGCGGCTCGTCGCCGAGCTCGCCGCGGAGGCCGAGGCCGCCGGGTTCGACGGCTTCTTCGTCTGGGACCACATCCAGTACTCCGCGCCGGTCACGCGCGTGAGCGACCCGTGGGTCGTCATGGCCGCGGTCGCGATGGCCACCGAGCGCGTCGAGATCGGCCCGATGGTCACCCCCGTGTCGCGGCGGCGCATCCACAAGCTCGCGCGCGAGACGGTCACGCTCGACCGGCTCTCCGGCGGCCGGCTGATCTTCGGCGCCGGGCTGGGCAGCGACAACCACGGCGAGTTCACCGACTACGACGAGGTGAGCGAGCCGCGCGAGCGCGCGAAGCTCCTCGACGCCGGCCTCGCGCAGCTGACCGAGTACTGGGGCGGCCGGTTCGAGCCGCGGCCGGTGCGCGAGCCGCGCATCCCCGTCTGGCTCGCCTCCCGCTGGCCGGCCCGCAGGCCGGTGCGCCGCGCGGCGCGCTGGGACGGCCTGTTCCCCATCGAGCTGCCGGGCCCGGACGCGCTCGCCGAGCTGCGCGACGAGATCGCCGCGCAGCGCCGGGATGAGGGCCTGCCGGAGGCGTTCGACCTCGCCGCCGAGGGCCCGGCGGGCGCCGACCCCGAGCCGTGGCGCTCCGCCGGCGCGACGTGGTTCCTCACGAGCTTCGACCGCTCGCCGTCCGAGCGCGAGGTCCGCGAGGCCATCGCCGCCGGGCCCTGACGGTTACCGCCGCCTACCCACCCCGACGTCGCGAAGACCGGGGACACCCCTGATGCGTCGGGGTCTCGCGGTGCGGGAGGCTCGGCCCATGTTCAAGCCGCGCTCCACCCCCACGGCCGGGGACACGCTCTTCGGCCTCCTCGAAGACCTGCAGGTCGCGGCGTGGCTCCTTCCCGCCGGCGACGAGCTGCGCGCGTACCTCGAGCTGCTCACCGGCCTGCCGCTCGACCCCGAGGCCTGGGACGAGGTCGTGCGTTCGTGGCGCGAGGTGATGCTGGAGCTGGTCGACCCCGAGACCGCCGACGCGACCCGCCTGACCGCCGCGGGCGCCGTGGCCTGCGCCACCGCCCGGGCCGCCCGTGAGCTGCCGGACTCGCTCGAGCACCTCTCGGTCGCGTTCCGCGCCGTCGCCCGCGCTTCCTCCGCCCGCACGCGCCGCGCCGTGAACTGACCACTCCACAGGGTCGTTACATCATGGCCCTATGGTGTCCTCCGCCCCTGCCTCCACCGCCGCGCTCGAGCAGAGCGTGTCGCGGCTCGCGCACGTGCTGCTGCGCGAGTCCTCCCCGGGGCTGAGCCGGTCCGCGGCCTCCGTGCTGGCGCGCCTGCGCGCCGCCGGACCCCAGCGCGTGACCGACCTCGCCGCCTGGGAGTCCGTCAGCCAGCCGTCGATGACGACGCTCGTCAACCGCCTCGCCGAGCAGGGCCTCGCCGAGCGCGCCGAGGACGTCACCGACCGCCGCGCCGTACTCGTCGCGATCACCGCCGACGGGCTGGAGCGCCTCGCCGCCCGCCAGCGCGCCCGCGCCGAGGCGCTCGAGCTCCGCATGACGATCCTCGACGCCGAGGAGCGCGCGCTGCTCAGCCGCGCCGCGCCGCTGCTGGAGCGGCTTGCCAACGCGGAGGTCGAGAGCCGGTGAGCAGGCGCAGCGGGCTCACGCCAGTCGCCGGCTGAACGCCTCGACGAGGCGGCCGCCGTCGTCGGGCTCGCTGCGCTCCAGCAGCAGCGACGCGTGGCGGCCGTGGAGCGTCAGCGTCCCCACCTGGTTGTCGAACACGGGCCCCTCGCACACGCGCCAGCGCAGGTCCGGGTCGCGCACGCCCGCGGTCCGGGCCAGCGCGCGGCCCACCACGTGCGCGAAGCGGGAGCCGCCGAGCCGGATCATCCGCCGCTCCCGTGCGTCGAGCGGATTGCGGACCGGCGAGCAGACCGCCTGCCACACCGCGCTCTGCGCCCCCGCGTCGCGGCGGAACGCGACCTCGGCCAGGTACGCGTGGTGGACGTCGCCGGACAGCACGACGATCGACGCGGGCGGGGGCCCGTGCTCGCCCGCCGCGACCTCGCGGATGCGGTCGGTGAGCAGCCGGAACGACGCGCCGAACGCGGCCCAGTGCTCGAGGTCGATCCCCCGCCGCAGCCGCTCCGACAGGCGCGCCGCGGTCGCGCCCCACGCGCCGGCGCAGACCGCCTCGTTCCACGCCTCCAGGAAGTGCATCCCGTGCCCGAGCAGGAGCGGGAGCGACGTCGCGATGACGAGGTGGTCGTGCCCGCCGACCAGGTGGGAGCAGATCCACTCCCACTCCTCGTCGTCGACCATCCGCCGCCGGCCGTCGCGGAAGTCGCGGCCCGCGCGGGAGTCGATCGCCATGACGCGCACGCCGCCGTAGTCGCGGCAGTACGACCAGCGCGAGCCCTTCTGCTCACGGTCGGCGCGCCGCGCGAAGTCGCGCAGCAGCGGCCCGCAGTCCGCGTCGCCCGCCTCCTGCACCTGCTGCCACACCGCGTCGTCGGCCAGCGCGGCGGGCGCGAGGTTGCCGATGTGCTGGTAGATCCAGTACGACACGAACGCGCCGACGATGCGCTCCTCCCACCACGGCTCGCGGCGGATGTCCTCGATCCACGCGCCGGAGATGTTCCAGTCGTCGTGGACGTCGTGGTCGTCGAAGATCATCGCCGTCGCGACGGTCGACAGCAGCCAGCGCATCACCGGCTCGCTCCACGACTCGCGGTAGAGCTGGACGTACTCGGAGAGGTCGGCGATCTGCTCGCCCGGCGGCACGTCGGTGGAGCGGCGCGCGGCGATGTGCTCGCGGGTGCGCGGCGAGACCTCGTCCGCGTAGACCTGGTCGCCGAGCAGGAGGAGCCGCGTCGGCCACTCCTCCGGCGGCGTGCGCGTCATCCGCAGCGCGAGCGCGTGGAGCGCGTCGACCTCGCGCCCGCGTGGATCCTGGTCCTTGCGCAGCGTGTACGGCGGCTCGTGCGGGACCGACACGCGGCAGGAGCCGAACGCCAGCCGTGCGGGCTCGTCGTCCGCGGGGGTCCGGATCGCCGGCGGCGGGAACGGCGAGCCCTCCTGCGGCCACCGGCGGGCGCCGTCGAGGCGCACCTCGTACGGGTGGACGCTGCCCGGCTCCAGCCCGTCGACGACGACGAGCGCGTAGTGGCAGCCCTCGACCGCGAACGTCCGGGCACGCCGGCCGAGCACGTCCACCTCGCACGGCGCGTCGGTCTCGACCCACACCGTGGCGCTGGTCGGATCGACGTAGCGGAGCAGGGGCCCGAGGAGCAGCTCAGCCATCGCGGCAGCCTACCCCGGGCGACCCTGACCCGCCGGTCGCCACGCCGTCGGGGTCGGGGCACTAGGAGCGCCCCCGATGTCTCGCCTCCGGCGCGGCCGTAGCGTCGCCGCCATGCTCCTCAACCGCTCCCGCGCCGCCCGTGCCGCGGCCCTCGCGACGGTCGCCCTGGCCGCCGCACCGGCCGCCGCCGGCGCCGACTCGATCGTCTTCCTCAAGGACGCCAACGTCTTCCTCGCCAAGGGCGACGGGACGGGCCTCCACCAGGTCACCACCGACGGGACGGCGGGGGCGCCGTACCGCTCGCCGTCGCAGGCCGACAGCGGCCTGATCGCGGCGAGCAAGGGCGAGCAGATCGTGCTCCTGCAGCAGAACGGCGAGGTCGTCCGCCGGATCGACCCGCCGGCGCTCGTGAACTCCACGAGCCACGCGGTGGACGGCATCCCGCTCGACGTCGCGATCTCGCCGGACGGCGCGCGGATCGCCTACTCGTTCGTCGACGTCTCGTGCCCGCCCGGCGCGGACTGCAACGTCGCGCGGCAGACGACGGGGTACGTGAGCGCGGACGGCGCCAAGCTCCCCGGCAACCTCTACAACCGCGGCAACACGTCGTGGGTGACGAGCACGCGGTCGCTGGTGAGCGGCGGCTTCGGCGGCCACGTGAACCTCCACGACGCGGGCGCCGACGCCGAGGTCCACTGGTTCGACGACAGCGACTACGCGGACATGTCGGTCGCGACGGACTTCGGGGACGCGGAGGTGTCGCGCGACGCCAAGTGGCTCGCGGGCGTCCGCGGCTACGGCGACAGCACGCACATCATGTGGTTCTCGGTGAACGGCGACCCGCGCACGGGCGCGCCGCCCGCGACCCCGACGCCGGAGTGCGCGACCGACAAGACGGCGGGCTACGCGTCACCGACGATCGCGCCGGACGGCAGCGCGCTGGCGTACGTCAGCCAGGGCTCGATCATGATCAAGCGGGACCTCGCCAACTGCGGCGCCCCGCAGCCGGTGAAGGCGATCCCGGGCGGCACCGAGCCGCACTGGGGCCCGGCGAACGTCGCGCCGCAGCCGCGCCCGGTGCCGCAGCAGCCGGCCCCGCCGACCCCGCCGCCGGCGCCGAAGCCCACGACCCCGGTCAAGCCCGGCAGCGGCTCCGGCGGCTCCGGCGGCGGCACGAGCGCCACGGGCGTCACCGTCGCCTCCGCGCGCCTCTCGGCCCTCACCGGCCGCGGGCTGCAGGTGAGCGTCCCCTGCGCCGGCGCGTGCAAGGTCACCGTCGAGCTCGTCGCGGACGCCAAGACCGCCAAGGCGCTCCGCCTGAAGCAGGGCCGCCGCGCGGGCCGCGCCTCCACGACCCTCCGCCGCGCCGGCACCGCCAAGCTCGGCGTCAAGGTCGCGAGCAAGCACCGCGCCCGCCTCCGCAAGCTCCGCACGGCGACCTTCACCGCCGTCGTCACCGTCGACACCGCCGGCGACAAGACCACCACCCGCAAGCCGGTCACCCTCCGCAAGTAGGCCCCACCGCACCACGGCCGAGGGTGCACCGTGGCTTCCTCGGTCAACGCCCGGCGGGCCCCGCCGGACGTTGGTTGAGGACCGGGGCGCCGCCTGGGTCGTGTGAGGCGGCGCCCCGGCCGTGGCCGAGGGGTGGGTAAGGTCCTCGGCCGGTCTGCCGGCCTACGAGCGCTGCGGGGTCATCGCAGCTCGGCCGACGTCTTGCCCAGCAGCTGCCGCGCGATGATGAGCAGCTGGATCTGCTGGGTGCCTTCGAAGATGTCGAGGATCTTGGCGTCCCTCGCCCACTTCTCCAGCAGGAGCTCTTCGCTGTAGCCCAGGCCGCCTGCGAGCCGCACGCAGCGCATCGCCACGTCCACGCAGGTGCGGCCGGCCTTCGCCTTGGCCATCGAGGCCTGCAGCGAGTTGGGCTTGCCGTTGTCCGCCATCCACGCCGCTTCGAGCGTGAGCAGCCGGGCAGCCTCGTAGTCCGCCTCCATCGCCAGCAGCTCGGCGGCCGCGGCGGGCTGGGACTGCGCGGGGCGGTCCCAGTCGACGACGATGCCCGCGTCGTTGACGAGCTTCGTCGTCTCCTCGAGGCACGCGCGCGTCAGCCCGACCGCCATCGCCGCCACGAGCGGCCGCGTGTTGTCGAACGTCTGCATCACGCCCGCGAAGGACTTCTTGGCGTCGAGGATCTCCGGCGAGCCGAGGAGGTTCTCCTTCGGCACGCGGCAGTTCTCGAGCCGGAACGCGGCGGTGTCGTTCGCGCGGATGCCGAGCTTCTCCTCGAGCCGCTCGAGGATCATGCCCGGGTTGGAGCGCTCCACCACGAACGACTTGATCGCGGCGCGGCCCTTCGACTTGTCGAGGGTCGCCCACACGACGACGAGGTCCGCGCGCTCGCCGGCGGTGACGTAGATCTTCTCGCCGTTGAGGACGTAGTGGTCGCCGTCGAGCGTCGCCGTGGTGCGGATGGCCGCCGAGTCGCTGCCGGCCTCCGGCTCGGTGATCGCCATGGCCGCCCACTTGCCCTCGAAGCGCTTGAGCTGCTCGTCGTCGGCGACCGACGCGATCGCCGCGTTGCCGAGGCCCTGACGCGGCATCGACAGGAGCAGGCCGACGTCGCCCCAGCACAGCTCCATCACCGACAGCGCGGTGGACATGTTGGAGCCGTTGCGGTTGCCCGTCTCGCTGCCGTTCGTGCGCCGGACGCCGGACGCGCCCGCGCCGCCGAGGTCCGAGCCGTCGTTCATGCCGTCGACCAGCGCGGCGAGCATGTCCAGCTCCTTGGGCCGGGCATGCTCCTCGCGGTCATAGCGGCGGGAGATCGGGCGGAAGACCTCGGTCGCGACCTGGTGGGCCTGGCCGACGAGCGGCTGGAACTTCTTGGGGAGCTCGAGGTTGATCATCAGACGAGCAGCGCCCCTTCCATCACGCCGGTGCCGCGCAGGTCGCGGTACCACCGCTCCACCGGATGCTCCTTGATGTACCCGGCCCCGCCGAGGAGCTGGACGCCGTCGGAGCCGATCCTCGCCCCGTGCTCGGAGCACAGGTGGCGCGCGGCCGCGACCTCGCGGCCGAACTCGTCGCCGGCATCGGCCTTGGCCGCCGCACGGAGGGTCGCCAGCCGCATGCCCTCGACCTCGATCGCGATGTCGGAGACCGTGAACGCAACCGCCTGGCGGTGGCTGATCGGCTCCCCGAACGCGGTGCGCTCGTTGACGTAGGGGATCACGTGGTCGAGCACGGCCTTCGCGGTGCCGGTGGTGACCGCGCACCAGGCGAGCCGGGCGCGGCGGACGCCCTCGGCGTACACCTGCGGGTCGCCGTCACCCAGCAGCGCGTTGGCCGGAACGCGCACCTTCTCGAGCTGGAGGTCGGCGGTCGCCGCCGCGCGCAGGCCCATCGCGGGAGCCGGGCGGGCCGCGACGCCCGCGGTGGCCGCGGGCTCCACGAGGAAGAACGCGGGGCCGTGGCCCTCCAGGCGCGCCGCGACGATCAGCAGCTCGGCGTCGGCGCCGCGCGGGACGAGCGTCTTGACCCCGTCGAGCTCGTAGCCGCCGTCCGGCGTCTTGCGGGCCGTCGTGCGGAGCGCGAACGGGTCGAACAGCGCGCGCGGCTCGAGGATCGCGAGCGCCGCGGCGGGCGCGGTGTCCTCGACGAACGGCGGGAGGTAGGTGGCCTGCTGGTCGGCGTCGCCCCACAGCGTGAGCGCCGTGGCGACGCCGGTCGGCGCGAGCGCCGCGACCGCGAGCGACATGTCCCCGTGCGCGAGCGCCTCGGCGGCGAGGACGGCGGTGACGGAGGAGCGCTCCTCGACCGCGCCGCCCAGCTCCTCGGGGACGCCGAGCATCGTCAGCCCCAGCTCCTCGGCCTGCGCGAGCAGCTCCGCGGGCGGCGCGCTCGCCTTGTCGGCCTCCAGCGCCGCCGGCCGCAGCTTCTTGCGCGCGAACTCCCCGAACGCCTCGACCAGCATCTCCTGCTCGTCGGTCGGCGTCAGGTCGAACAGGCCGGAGCGCGTGGTGCGGAGCCGGGCCGGACGACCGGCGCGCTTGGCGGCCGTGAACGTCCGGCCCGCCGTGCCGATCGCGCGGAAGCCGTCGCGGGTCGTCCGGTACAGGACACGCTCGGCGCCGTCGCGGACGCCCAGGCGGTCCAGCACGTCGGACGCCGCGAGGGTCCGCACCGCTCGCAACGCGAGCCCGATGGGTGCCGAGGTTGGTGAGGCCATTCCTCCACGATATACGAAAACGTTCCTGTACAGCTACGTTTTTCGACAGTTCCCCGGACGTTGCGTACATCATCAACCGCTGCTGCTCGGTTCCAGCACTTGACCAGTGTGAGGAACGCTGCGAGGATGGCCGCCGCGCCAGCGGTCATCCAGGGTCGAGATGAAGGCGAGAACGCACCACAAGCGGGGTGCTCGGAGGGGCGAGCACCACCCCCGCAACGACAACTTCACGGCGTTCTACCGGGCGCACGTCCGCTCGGTGGAGGCCTTCGTCGGCCCGCGCGCGGGCTCGTGCGAGGCCGCCAAGGACCTCGTCGCCGAGACGTTCGCGACCGCGCTCGTCCACCGCGAGCAGTTCCGCGGCTCGAGCCTCGGGCAGGAGCGCGCGTGGCTGCTGGCGATCGCGCGCAGCCAGGTCGCGCACCACTGGCGGCGGGCGTCGATCGAGCGTCGCGTCGTCGCGTCGTTCGAGGTCTCCGGCGCATACGAGGAGGAGCCGACGGTGCGGATCGTGCACCGTTGCGACGTCCAGCGCGCACGCCCCGACCTCCTCGCGGCCCTGAGCGCCCTCCCCGCCGAGCAGCAGCGCACGGTCGCCCTGCGGGTCGTGCACGACCTCGAGTACGAGGCAATCGCGGCGGAGACCGGCGTCTCCGAGGACGTCGCCCGCGCGCGCGTGTCGCGCGGCCTCCGCACGCTCGCGCGCAGGATGCAGCACGGCCGGCTCCTGGCTCCAGCTGCGTGATCACCGCGACCTGAGCGAGGCGTTCCGGATGCCTGGCGCGGCCGGACATCACCGGTCAGGCGGCCAGGCGTCGTCCTGTCGTGTCAGGCGCCGGACGGGCCGCTCAGGCGGGGGAACCCGCCGGGATGGGTGCGGGCCGGACCAGTGCTTCGAGCAGCGACCACGCCGCGCGGTCGACGTCGTTGCGCAGCGCGGCGGCCGCGTCGGGGTCGTCGGCGCACAGCAGGCGCTCGCCCATCCACGACGCGGTCCACGCATGTCGTACCGCCTCGAACCACAGCGGACCAGGACGGCCGGCGTAGCGGTCGGCGACGCCGGCCCACAGCGCGGCGGGCGCGCCCACGGCGAGGCTGCCGACGCCCGGCGCGGCCGCACGGACCCGCGCGCGCAGCTCCGCGCGCACGGACGCCGCGGCACGCCCGGCCTCGGCCAGCTCCAGCCCGCCGACGCCGCCGAGGTCGTCCGCCGTGGCGGCGAGCCGGTCGGCGGCCTCGTCGCGCCCGGTCGCGCGCAGCCACGCGGGCGCGCACGCGCCAAGGATCCAGCTGCCGGCCAGGTTGGCGCGTGCAGCGTCACGGCCGTCGCCGTCGGTGCCCGACGCGCGCAGCAGGAAGCGCGGCACGCCGGGACGGCCAAGGTCGAAGTCGAACGCGACCGCGGCGACCGACACGAGGAACGGGCTCAGGCCGTACGCGGGCAGGACACCCATGGCGTCCGCGTCGTGCGCGTCCTCCGTGCTCGCTCCAACCCTCAGCCGAATGATCTTCCCCATGCGTCCCTGCCTTGTCGCCAGTCAGGTCCTGTGCCCTAGAGAGCCACGAGCGCGCGACCTTGTGACAACGGATTCGCAACCCGGCAACACTCCATATCCACGTTCGTTTTCGGACCAGGTACGATCCCCCGGTGTCTCCAGCCGACACCGAGCTCCGCGAGCACCACGATCGCGCCGTCCACGCGATGGCCCACGCGGTCGCCGACCTGGGCTACGCGCACACGACCGTGGAGGACGTCCTGCGGCGCGCGGGGATGTCGCGACGCACCTTCTACCGCCTGTTCGACAACCGCGAGGAGTGCTTCCTCGCGACGTACGACGCGCTCCAGGAGGAGCTCTTCGCCCTCCTCGCCGAGGCGTCCGCGAACGGCGGCCCGCACCTGGAGGGCGCACTCGGGGCGCTGCTCGACCACATGGCGGAGCGGCCGGAAGTCGCGCACGTGCTGCTCACCGAGCCCGCGGCGACCGGCGCCAGCGGGCTGGAGCGGCACGTCCGGGCGATGAGCCTCCTGCAGACGCGGCTCGCCGCCGCGCTCGCGCTCGACGCCGAGGACGCGCCGGTCACGAGCGCCGCCGCGATCGGTGCGATCTCGCACGTGATCCAGTCGTACGTGTGGCGCGGAGACGCCGAGCGACTGCGCGGCCTCGCGCCAGATCTCGCACGATTGCTCCACCGTCTTGCGGATTGAGCGGAGAACCGCGCGATTCCGTCCGCGAAACGTGTATGTTTCCACCTATGCCGCAGGAGGCCACGTCACGGAAGCGCGGACCGCACCAGCTCCCTGCGGGGCGCCACGGCCTGTCGCGCGACTTCGTCGTACAGAACCAGCACGACCGGCTGCTCAGCGCGGTCGGCGAGGTGGCGGGCGTCAGCACGTACGCGACGCTCACCGTCGAGGACATCATCGCCGCGGCCGGCGTCTCGCGCCGGACGTTCTACGACCACTTCCGGAGCAAGGACGACGCGTTCCTCGCGTCGTACGACCGGTACGAGGACCGGCTCCGCACCCGGGTCGACGAGGCGATCGCCGGCGTCGAAGATCTCGCCGCGCGCGTCAGCACGACGCTCGAGACGGTGCTCGACTACTTCGCCAGCGAGCCGGGCGCCGCGCACGTCTGCGTCGTCGAGGTGCTCGCGGCCGGCCCGGCCGCCGTCGAGCGCCGCGGCAAGACGGTGTCCTGGTTCACCGGCCTCATCGAGGAGGCCGCCGAGGCGCTGCCCAAGCGCGGCCGCCCCGGTCCGCTCATCGCGGAGGCCGTCGTCGGCGCCGTGTACGAGGTCATCTACGCGCGTGCGGCGGCCGACCGGCTCGCCGAGCTGCCCGACCTCGGACCGGACCTCGTCGGGGCGCTCCTGCTCCCGTACGTGGGTGCTGACAAGGCAGCAGCCGCGAAGCGGTCTGCGAAGGCCCGCCGGCGGCGCAAGGCCGCCTAGCAGAAGCCCGTGTCCCTCGCGCGCGGGATCCTTCCCGCGCGTGAACCGGTCGGCAGCTCTCACGCGTTGCCGACGGGCCTGGACACGAGTATGTTCCCCCCATGGCTGCCGCACCGCACGGGCGCCGCGTTCGCGGCGACCATCAGCTCCCCGCCGGGCGTCACGGGCTCTCCGCGACCTTCGTCGCGCAGAACCAGCGCCAGCGCATCATGGCGGCCCTCGCGGCCGTCACGGCGGAGCACGGCTACGCAGCTCTGACCGTCGAGGACGTCGTCGCGCGCGCGGGCGTGTCGCGGCGGACGTTCTACGACCAGTTCTCGAACAAGCACGAGGCCTTCCTCGCCGCGTACGACGAGGTCTCGGCGGGCCTCCTCGCCGGCGTCCGGCGCGCGTTCGAGGACGCGCCGACGTTCGCGCTCAAGGTCGAGAACGGCCTCTCCTCGTTCATGCAGTTCATGGTGCACGAGCCGGGCTTCTCGCACATGTGCATCGTCGACGTCCTCGGCGCGGGCCCCAACGCGATCGACCGCCGCAACGCGGTCATCCGCGCGTTCGCGCAGGAGTTCGAGGCGGCGGCGGAGGCAACCGGCAACTCGCCGCGCCCGCTCGTCAGCGAGGCGGTCGTCGGCGCCATCCACGAGATCGTCTACACGCGCCTGCGCGCCGACCAGGTCGACGAGCTGCCCGGCCTGCTGCCGGACCTGCTGTACGCCGCGCTCGTCCCGTTCGTCGGCGAGCACGAGGCGGATCTGGCGTACCGCGGAGCCAAGGCGCGGGCCGACGGCGCCGCGACCGCGGAGCACCCCGCGACGTAGGGGTGCTCCGGGCGGCGACACCACCGTCGCCGCCCGGAGCCTCCACCCCGACGCTGTCCCACGGGGGTGGAGAGACGTGGCGCGAAGCCCACCCCGGCTACGCGCTCCGAGCACAGTACACGAGCGCGTTTCTCTTTCCAAGTCCAATTTTGCACGAACGCGGTGTACGATCCGCGCACCCGTGACCCCACCTCGGCAGTCCACTCCCGCCACCGAGGAGCCCACGCTGGTCGACGACCAGCTGGTCAAGGCCCTCGCACATCCGCTGCGCCAGCGGATCCTCGCCATCCTGAACCGCAAGATCACGAGCCCACGTGAGGTCGCCGAGGAGCTCGGCGAGAAGCTGGGCGACGTGGGCTACCACTTCCGGATGCTGCGGGACTACGGCGCGATCGAGCTGGTCCGCACGGAGCAGCGTCGCGGCGCGATCAAGCACTACTACCGGGCGACGACCCGCGCGATGCTCGACCAGGAGCAGCGCGAGCGCCTCCCCGCGTCCGCCCGCCGGCGCATCCTCGGGCAGACGCTCGAGCAG
This sequence comes from Parviterribacter multiflagellatus, assembly GCF_056863265.1. NCBI lineage: Bacteria > Bacillati > Actinomycetota > Thermoleophilia > Solirubrobacterales > Parviterribacteraceae > Parviterribacter > Parviterribacter multiflagellatus. The sequence continues at coordinate 29,923 of NZ_JBXPIZ010000011.1, read as the reverse complement.
GGCTGGGAGGGCGTGCGGTCCGCCGCCGAGAACGGCGGCCTGGAGGCCGACGGCGCCCGCGTCGCGATCGAGCGGCTCGAGCTCGACGCGCGCGGCTACAAGGCGATGACGAAGCTGCTGGACCAGGCGCTCGCCAAGGCCGGCGAGATCCAGGACGGCGTGATCGCGCGCCGCGGCGAGGGGGAGCCCGCACCGGACGAGGCCCGGACGGGCCTCATGGTGCTGCACTACCTGCCCGAGGGCGAGCCGAAGGCGTAGCCGCGGCCGGCGCCGGCCCGCCGACCACGCGGTCGCGGCCGGCGTGCTTGGCCTCGTAGAGCGCCGTGTCGGCGGCGACGAAGAGCGCCTCGTAGTCGAAGCGCTCGCCCGCGCTCGACGCCGCCACGCCGAAGCTGACCGTCACGTCCCGCTCCTCGATCGGCGTCTCGCGGACCGCCGCGCGGAGCAGCTCCGCCACCCCGGTCGCGCGCAGGAGGTCGGCGCCCGGAAGCAGGATCAGGAACTCCTCGCCGCTGAGGCGGTAGACGAGCCCACCGCGCCCCAGCGTCCGGCGCAGCCGCTGCGCCACGCCGTGCAGCACGCGGTCCCCCGCCGCGTGCCCGGCGGTGTCGTTGATCGCCTTGAACCGGTCGACGTCGGCGAGCACGAGCCCGACGGGCTGCGGGCTCACCCGCGACTGCTCGGCCAGCTCGCGCGCGCGTGAGACGGCGGCGCGGCGGTTGGGAAGACCGGTGAGGCCGTCGACCGACGCCTCGGAGCGGTGCTCGAGGTCCGACCGCATCAGCGCCGTCGACAGCAGCGCCGTGGACGCGATCGCGATCGCGGGGATGATCAGCAGCGGGGGCTCGGCGATCGCCGCCGCGGGGTCGACCCCGAGCGCGATCCCGCCGAGCAGTCCGAGCGTGAACAGCACCCCGGCGGTGAGCCCGACGACGGAGAAGCGCGCGCTGAGCGTGACGATCGGCAGCGCGAGCCACGCGAGCATCGGCGAGCCGAGCCCACCACTCAGCACCGCGGCGGCCGCCAGCAGCACCTGGGCGAGCGCCCACGCTCCCACGATCGTCGGCCCCGGCCGTGCGCCGCGCGCGAGCCGCCGGTCCGCGAGCGCGTAGACCGCAGCCGCGAGCGCCAGCGGCAGCAGCGGCCAGGGACCGACCCACGGCACCGCGACGACCGCGCACAGCCCGAGCACGCCGAACGACGCGCGGCGCAGCGGCCTGAGCCGGCGGTCCATGTCGAGCAGCCGGTCACGTCCGGCACGCCCACCGATGAGCCAGGACTCCAGTCCCATGGTCGCCCCCATCGGCGCATCGCCCGTGTGTCTGAAGCGCTGCAAGATCCGTTAGACATCGGAAGATCCTGAGCGGTAGGCGTCGACCTTCATGTGCGCGTTGCCGCGTGTTACCGTGAGAGTTCCTGTCCCGCGACGCCGAGTCCGCCCACCCGTCCGAGCACGCTCCCGCCGAGGAGACGCGCCGAGCCCTGCTCAGCGTCCCGGCGAACCAGCCGTGCGTGGAGCTCAGCCCGGCCAGCGCCCGCTACCTCGTGACGCTGTTCGCGCTGGAGCGCAGCGGCACGACGCCGCGCCAGTCGGAGATCGCGCGCCGCGTCGGCGTCTCCGCCCCCACCGCCCACGAGATGATCGCGCGCCTGCGCGAGCTCGGGCTGGTCGAGAAGGGCGAGTACAGGCTGACGCCCGCCGGCACGAGCGCGGCGCTCGTCGTCAACTCGCGCCTGAAGGCCGCGCTGCGGCTGGCCCAGGACGTGCTCGCGCTCGACGGCGACGAGGCCCGCGAGGCGGCCGAGCACCTCGCGGTCAACGCGCCCAAGACGCTCGGGCGCGGGCTCGTGAACTGGAACGCGCACGCGGGGGCCGACCGCCGCGCCGCGGCCGCCGACCCCGCCGCCGAGTAGGGTCCTACGCGACCGCGGCGGCGCCCGCGCCGGCGCCGAGCGCGTGCTCCTGCAGCCGGGCGAGCAGCCCGCGCACCTCGTCGGCCGCCTCGATCGGGCCCATGTGGCCGGTGTCGGGCACGACGCGGTGCTCGACGACCTGCGGGAGCGCCGCGACCATCCGCTCGGCGTGCTTGGGCGGCGTCAGCCGGTCGCGCTCGCCCGCCAGCACCGCGGTCGGGACGTCGAGGTGCTGCAGCGACTCGAGCAGGTCGAGCTCGGACAGCATCCGTCCGCAGCCGCCGCGCACCTCGCGCCGGCACTCGAGCACGAGCTCCTGGCAGAACGCGACCTGCGCCGGGGAGGCCGCGCCGCACAGCACCGCGTAGCGCAGCGCGCGGGCGCTGATCGGCGACGCGGGAGGCAGCGGCGCCTGCGCGCCGAGCACGTGGCGGCCGACGTGCCCCTTCACCTTCCCGAGCCGATCGGGCATGCGGACGACGAGCGAGTCCGTCACCAGATCTCCCATCCCGGTGTTCAGGAGCGCCGCGCCGGCGGCTCGCCTGCGGACCTCCTCGGGGCGCGCGCCTGCCCAAGCGACGATCGTCATGGCGCCGAGCGAGTGCCCCACGAGGAGGGCGCGCCGGTCGTCGCCGACGGTCGCCTCCAGCACCGCCTGGAGATCCTCGCCGAGCTTGTCCGTGGAGAAGTCCCCGCCGTCCGGGCGCGCGCTCCTGCCGTGCCCGCGCAGGTCGTACGCGATCACCCGGTTCGTGCGCGCGAGATCCTCGATCTGCCCCACCCAGAACCGGATCGCGCACGTCCAGCCGTGGATCAGCACGACCGGCGGCGCGTCCTCGGGGCCGTGCAGCTCGACGTGCAGCGCGGTGCCGTCGGGCGCGATGACGGTGCGCTGCTCGCCCTCGATCACACGGCTCAGTCGGGCGTGTTCGGGGTCGGCGTGGACGCGCGCCAGGTCGCGTCGGCGGGCGGCCTCCCAGGCGGCTGCGACGGCCGTGGCGGCGAGCGCCCCCGTCGCGGCTTTCGACCTCTTCTGCATGCTCAGTGTCCTGATCGGTGGAGAACGTCGGTGGCGGAGACGCCGTTCGAGACACTACGCTATGCCTCGTGTCAGCGAGGAAGTCCGGCTCGGCGCCGCCCGAGATCGACGACCGGCAAGTCAAAGCGCTCGCCCATCCGCTGCGGCAGCGGATCCTCGAGATCCTCGGCCGTCGCGTGGCGAGCCCGCGCGAGATCGCCGAGGAGCTCGGCGCGAAGCTGGGAGACGTGGGCTACCACGTCCGCATGCTCCGCGACTACGGGACGATCGAGCTCGTCCGCACGGAGCAGCGACGCGGGGCGATCAAGCACTACTACCGCGCGACCACGCGCGCGATGCTCTCCGACGAGCAGTGGGCCCAGCTGCCCGACTCGGCGCGCCAGGCCCTCCTGGGGCAGGCGCTCGAGATGGTGTGGCAGCACGCCCGCAAGGCGGTGAGCAACGGCGGGTTCGAAGCCGACGGCGCCCGCTACCGGCTCGAACGGCTCGAGCTCGACAAGCGCGGCTACGCCCAGGTGACCAGCCTGCTCGGCGACACCGTCGAGAAGGCGCTGGAGATCCAGGCCCGCGTCGCGGCGCGCCGCTCGGTCGAGAGCCCGGCGACGGAGCGCACGACGGAGCTGGCGCTGATCCACTACCTGCCCGAGGGCGAGCGGGCGCGCTGAGGCGCGCGCCCGCGGCTACCGCGGGATCAGCTCGCGCGTCGTCTCGTCGAAGCGCTGCGTGCGCAGCGTCTCGACGACGGCGGGCACCGCGGCATGCAGCTCCTGCTCGAGCTGGCGCGCGATGTCGGCGCGCTGCTCGGGCGACAGCTCGGCGGTCACCAGCGCGCGGAACGCGGCGTTGAGGACGCACTCCTGGACCGGCCGGTGGCGCATCGCCGCGTCGAAGCGCCGCCGCTGCCAGCCGCCCTCCAGACGCCCGACCAGCGAGACCACCCGGCCGGCGAACCCGGCCTCCAGCCGGCCGACGACCTCGCGGCACGTCGCGGGGTCGACGTCGACGCCGGCGGCTTCCGCGCAGGCCTCCACGAGCTCGGCGACGACCGAGCACTTGTCCTCGTCGCGCTCCAGCGAGCGCCGGCGAACGATCTCCATCGTCCGTCAAGAGCCGCAACGGACGATTTCGTGACGCGACCGTCAGGCCCGCGACAGGTTGTCCGGCTAGACGCCGCTCCAGCTGCTGTGCAGCGGGCGCCCCTCGGCGTACCCGGCCGCGCTCTGCACGCCCACGATCGCCAGCTCGTGCAGCTCGTCGAGCGTGCGCGCGCCACTGTACGTGCAGGCGCTCCGCAGGCCCGCGGTGATCTGGTCGAGCAGGTCCTCGACGCCCGGCCGCGCCGGGTCGAGGTACATCCGCGACGTCGAGATGCCCTCCTCGAACACGGCCTTGCGCGCCTGCTCGAACGGCGTCTCGTCGGCCGTCCGCCAGCGCACCGCGCGCGCCGACGCCATGCCGAAGCTCTCCTTGAACAGGCGCCCGTCGGGGTCGCGGTGCGCGTCGCCCGGGGACTCGTGCGTGCCCGCGAACCAGGAGCCGATCATCACGCTCGACGCGCCGGCGGCCAGCGCGAGCGCGAGGTCGCGCGGGTGGCGCACGCCGCCGTCGGCCCACACGTGGCGGCCGAGCGCCCGCGCCTCGGCGGCGCAGTCGAGCACGGCCGAGAACTGCGGCCGCCCGACGCCGGTCATCATCCGCGTCGTGCACATCGCGCCCGGGCCGACGCCGACCTTGACGATGTCGGCGCCCGCCTCGATCAGGTCGCGCGTGCCCTCGCGGGTGACGACGTTGCCGGCGACGACCGGCACGCCCGGGTCGAGCGCGCGGACGGCGCGCAGCGTCTCGAGCATCTTCTCCTGGTGCCCGTGCGCGGTGTCGACGACGAGCACGTCGGCGCCCGCGTCGAGGAGGGCCCGGGCGCGCTGCGCCGCGTCGCGCCCGACGCCGAGCGCGGTCGCGATGCGCAGCCGGCCGTTCGCGTCGACCGCCGGGCGGTAGAGCGTCGCCCGCAGCGCCGCCTGGCGCGTGAGGACGCCGGCCAGCCGGCCGTCGGCGCCCACGACGGGCGCGAGCCGGTGGCGGCGGTCGTGGAGCAGGTCGAACGCACGCGCGGGCTCGACGTCGTCCGGCAGCGTCGTCAGCTCCGTGGACATGATCCCGCCGAGCTGGGTGAAGCGGTCGACGCCCATGAGGTCCACGTCGGTGACGATGCCGACCGGCCGCTCGCCGTCGACGACCACGACCGCGCCGTGCGCGCGCTTGGGGAGCAGGTTGAGCGCCTCGCCGACCGTGTCGTGGCGACGCAGGACGATCGGCGTGTCGTAGACGAGATGGCGCCGCTTGACCCACGCGATGACGTCGGCGACGACGTCGACCGGGATGTCCTGCGGGATCACGGCGAGCCCGCCGCGGCGGGCGATCGTCTCGGCCATCCGGCGGCCCGAGACGGCGGTCATGTTGGCGGCGACGACGGGGATCGTCGTGCCGGCGCCGTCGGACGTCGCCAGGTCGACGTCGAGCCGCGAACCGACCGTCGAGCGGCTCGGGACGAGGAAGACGTCGTCGTAGGTGGCGTCGTACGCCGGGGCCGTGCCACTGAGGAAGCGCACGGTGAAGAGAGTCTAGGACGCGCTTCTGTGAAGAACTTGGACATACGTCCGTCACAGATCTACACGCTCGTGGCTCTCTAGAGCATCAGGTCACATGGCCCCGGTCCCACGGGCCCGTCAAGGAGGACGGATTGTCCATCTACTCGCTCGGCGCGCGCAGCGCCGTGCTCGCCCTCATGCTCGCGCTAGCCCTCTCAACGAACGCCTCCGCCGGCAACTGGGCCTCCGGCTGCGTGCTCGATCACAACGAGTACTGCTTCACGAGCTCGGATCACACCTACGACGACCACAAGGCGTACGCGCCGAGCGACCTCTACTACATCGCCTCGTGGCTCATGTACCCCACCACGGGGGCGCATTACCACATCTCGTACGGCTACGGCTCGGCCGTCTACGAGATGACGCCGAACACGACCACGGTGCTCCGCGGCGGGTGGGGCAACTACTCCGGCTACAACGACGTGCTCGTCACGTCGAGCTTCGACTACTAGGAGGCGACGCTCATGATCAAGCTCCCGTCGCGGCGCATCCTCCTGCCGCTCACCCTCGCCGTCGTCCTCACGCCGATCGGGACGAACCTCGCCACCGGCGACTCGCAGCCGGTCGCGACGAAGTGGTCGCCCCCGCCGGAGCACAAGACGTACAACGACGTCCTCGACCGCTTCGGCATCGACCCGGCCAAGCAGCAGAAGGGCGCGGTCTCCCCGTCCGGCAAGGCGGTCTACCGCTCGACCAACGGCGAGAAGCTCTGCATCCTCGACGACCACGCGAGCGGCCACTGCTCCGGCGTCGACCAGGTCGAGCACGGTCGCGTGTTCGGCGGCGAGCTGTGCGCCGACGACCTGCCCGAGCACCTGACCCGCGTCAGCGGTGCCGTCCCGGCGGCGGCCACGGAGGTCGTCCTCCGGACGGGCGCGGGCACGACGTACCGGGCCAAGCCGGTCATCGGGACGGTCGTGTTCGAGGTCCCGCGCGACGAGGCGGGCGCCGACGACCACGTCGACATCACGTGGACGCTCGACGGCGGCGGCTCGAAGACGATCGAGCTGCCGATGCCCCCGTTCATCAAGGGCGCGGACTGCGCATGAGCGCGGGCGGGACTGCGGCCGTCCGGGGTACCGTTGGTGCCGGGACGACCGCATCCCTGCCCACGGTGACCTGGAAGACCCTCATCCCCGGCGCTCGCCGAGCGCTCTGCCCCCTCGCGCGGGCGGCAGGAGACCCGGCGGCGTTCGACGAGGTCTACACCCGGTACGCCGAGCGCGTGCTGCTGTTCTTCACCCGTCGCGTCCTCGACGTCGATACCGCGATGGACCTCACGGCGGAGACGTTCGCGGAGGTGCTCGCCAAGCGCGAGCAGTTCCGCGGCGTCACCGACGAGGAGGAGGCGGGCTGGGTCTTCGCGATCGCGCGCAGCCAGGTGAGCCGGTACTGGCGCCGCGGCGACGTCGAGCGCGAGGCGGTCCGCCGCTTCGCCGTGCAGGTGCCGCACGTCTCGGACGCCGAGGCTGAGCGCGTCGAGACGCTCGCCGGGCTGCACGAGCTCAAGCCGGTCCTGGCGGAGGCGCTCGGCGCGCTGCCGGCCGATCAGCGGCGGGCGGTCGAGCTGCGCGTGGTGGACGAGCTGGGGTACGGCGAGATCGCGGAGCGGCTCGCGGTGAGCGAGGACGTCGTGCGCGCGCGGGTGTCCCGCGGGCTGCGCGCGATGGCCCGTGTCCTGGACCGGAGAGGCATCAACCTGGAGACGGCGGCATGAGGGACGAGCGCGACGGGATGCTCCCGGCGCTCCGCGCCCTGGGCGACAGCCTGGGCGAGGCGGCGCGGCGGGAGATCGGACCGGCGACGGCAGGGGGGCGAGGCGAGGCCGGCGGGCCTCGTACGCATCAGCGGTGGGGCCGCCACGGGCGGATCACCGGGATCGTGGCGGGGGTCGCGCTGGTCGCGGCCGGCGCGGCGACCGCGGGCGATCTCATCTCGACGGGCGAGCCCGCCCGCGCGCCGCAGGCCCTGCCCGCGGACGTGAGGCCGGCGCCCGGCCCCGGCGAGCCGATCGCGCTGCGCGCGAGCGACCCCGAGGCCGGCGGCGCGTGGGGCCTGCGCACGTACACGAGCGCCGCCGGGCACAGCTGCGTCGTCGCGGGCTGGGTGCGCGGCAACGCGCTCGGCGTGGTCGACGGCGGCACGTTCCGCGCGTACCCATCGGACGATCCTGGGCGCGCGGGCGCGTGCGCGTCGGAGCCGGCACCGGGCAACGTGGGCGCGACCGTCGTGGACGTCAGCGAGCCGGCCCCGCGGACGCTCGTCTTCGGTCAGGCGGGCGAGGGCGTCCGCCGCGTGGCGGTCGACGACGGGGAGGCGCGGCACGTCGCGCGGGTCTCCGGCGGGATCTACCTCATCGTCCTCGCGGGCGTCCGGGATGCCCGCGACGTCCAGGTCTCGGCGGGCGGCTAGGGCGGGCCGTAGGCTGGGCTCGTGCTGCTGCGCGAGCTGGTCGACGTCTCCACCGCCGTCGGGGCGACCCGCGCGCGCACGGCGAAGATCGCCGCGCTCGCCGAGCTGCTCCGCCACGCCGCACCGGACGAGGTCGCGCCCGTCGTCCGGTGGCTGTCGGGCGAGCTGACGCAGCGGCAGATCGGCGTCGGGTGGGCGCTGCTCCGCGACGCGCCGCCGCCTGGCGACGCGTCCAGCCTGGCCGTGGCGGACGTCGAGCAGGCGTTCACGGCGATCGGCGCGCTGCGCGGGGCGGGCTCGCAGACCGCGCGGCGGGAGGCGGTCGGCACGCTCTTGGCGCGCGCGGACGCCGTCGAGCAGCCGTTCCTCGTCCGGCTGATGGGCGGCGAGCTGCGCCAGGGTGCGCTGGCCGGCGTCATGACCGACGCCGTCGCGAAGGCGGCCGGCGTCCCGGTGACGGAGGTGCGGCGCGCGCTGACGCTCCATGGCGACCTGGCGGCCATCGCGGCGATCGCGCTGGCGGACGGGTCCGAAGGGCTGGCGCGCATCCGGCTCGAGGTCGGGCGGCCGCTCGCGCCGATGCTCGCGGGCAGCGCCGCCGACGCCGCGGCCGCGATGGAGAAGATCCCGTCCGCGGCGGTCGACTGGAAGCTCGACGGCGCGCGCGTGCAGGTGCACCGCGACGGCAGCGATGTGGCGATCTTCACGCGGACGCTGGACGACGTCACCGGCCGGCTCCCGGAGCTCGTGGCGGGCGCGCTGGCGCTGCCCGCCGAGGCGTTCGTCCTCGACGGCGAGGCGATCGCGTTGCGCGGCGACGGCCGGCCCGAGCCGTTCCAGGTGACGGCGTCGCGGTTCGGCTCGCGCGGCGCCCGCGAGGTCCCGCTCGCCTCGCTCTACTTCGACCTCCTCCACCTCGACGGCGAGGACCTGCTGGAGCGGCCGCTGCACGAGCGCGCCGCCGCGCTCGACGGCCTCGTCCCGCCCGAGCACCGCGTGCGCCGGACGGTCGTGGAGGACGCCGCCGGCGCCCAGACGGCCTTCGATGCCGCGGTCGCCGCCGGGCACGAGGGGATCGTCGTCAAGGACCTCGGCGCGCCGTACGCCGCGGGGCGGCGCGGGAGCGGGTGGCTGAAGGTCAAGCCCGTGCACACGCTCGACCTCGTCGTGCTCGCCGCGGAATGGGGCCACGGCCGGCGGCAGGGGAAGCTCTCGAACCTGTGGCTCGGCGCGCGCGACGACGAGGCCGGCTCCGGCTGGGCGATGCTCGGCAAGACGTTCAAGGGGCTCACCGACGAGCTGCTGGCGTGGCAGACCGAGCAGCTGCTCGCGCGCCAGACCGGCCGCGAGGGCATCGTCGTCCACGTCCGCCCCGAGCTCGTCGTCGAGATCGCGTTCGACGGCGTGCAGACCTCGTCGCGCTACCCGTCCGGCATGGCGCTGCGGTTCGCGCGCGTCAAGCGCTACCGCGACGACAAGACGGCCGCCGAGGCCGACACCGTCACGACCGTGCGGGCGTTCGCGGCGCCCGGCGACTGAGCGCGCCGGCCCCGGGCAGCCACCAGCACCGCTCGCCCAGCAGCGCCATCCCGGCCGGGACGAGCAGCAGGCGCACCACCGTCGCGTCGACCGCGATCGCCGCCGCCGCGCCGAGCCCGACCTCCTGCACCGCGGGGACGCCGGTGATGAGGAACGCGGTGAAGACCGCGACCATGATGAGCGCGGCGCCGGTGATCGTGCGAGCGCTGGTCGTCAGCCCGTGGCGCACGGCGTCCTGCGTGTCGCCGGTCGCCAGCCACCGCTCGCGGATGCGGCTCAGCAGGAACACCTGGTAGTCCATCGACAGGCCGAAGACGACGGCGAGCACGAGCGGGATCGCGATGGTGTCGACGTAGCCGGGTTCGCCCCAGCCGAACACCGCGGTCAGGACGCCGAACGCGGCGGCGACGCTGAGCACGTTCGTCAGGACGCCGCCGAGCGCGAGCGGGAGGGACCTGAGCGCCACGAGCAGCAGGCCGAACGTCAGCGCGACGATCCACACCAGGATCACCGGCAGCTTGCTCGTGATCTCCTCGTTGAAGTCGACCTGCGCGGCGGTGTTGCCGCCGACGACGGCGCTCGCGGGCAGGCGGTCGCGCAGCCGCTCCACCAGCGCCTTGGCCTCCGCGCTGTCGCCGTCGGCGCGCGGGGTCGCGACGACGAGCAGGTGCTTGCCGTCCTGCGTCTGCGTGCGGACCCCCGTCTTCACCACCGCGTCGTCGGCGCGCAGCACCGCGACCGCGCGGTCGACGTCGGCGCGCGCGACGAGGATCGTCAGCGGCGCGCCGCGGCCGGCGCCGATCACCGACCGCGCGGCGTCGAACCCGGCGCGCGTCGGGTCGCCCTCCGGGAGCTGGCGCAGCGCGCCGTCACCGGTGCGCAGGTCGAGCGCGGGCGCGGCGAGGACGGCGAGGATCGCGAGCCCGGCCGCCAGGCTGACGCCGGGGCGGCGCAGGACCGCGCTCGCCCACCGCTCGACGAGCCGCGGCCGGTCGGGGTCGCGCGCGCGGCGGGCGGGGCGCGGGTCGAGCCACCGGCCGGCGACGGCGATCAGCGCGGGCACGAGCGTCGAGCACGCGAGCATCGCGATCAGCACCACGAGGATCGCCCCGAGCGCGAGCGAGCGCACCGCCGCGCTGTCGACCAGCAGCAGCCCGGCCAGCGCGACGACGACCGCCGCGCCGCTCACCAGCACCGCACGGCCCGACGTCCGCATGGCGACCCGCCGCGCCTCCTCCGGCGACGCGCCGCGCGCCCGCTCCTCCCGGTACCGCACGAGGACGAACAGCGAGTAGTCGACCGCGACGCCGAGGCCGATCATCGACGCCATGTTCGTCGTGTAGAAGCTCATGAGCGTCGCCGTCGAGAGCGCGTAGATCAGCGCGCCGGTGGTGACGACCGCGACGGCACCGAGCGCCAGCGGCAGGAGCGCGGCGGCGACCGAGCCGAACACGGCGAGCAGGATCACCAGCACGAGCGGGAAGCCGAGCAGCTCCGCCTCGTGGAGGTCGTCCTTCGTGACGTCGAGCATCGCCGCCCACAGCCCGCCCGCGCCGACGATCGACAGCTGCACGCCGCCGTACCGGCCGCCGTCGTCGTCGCCGAGCCGCAGCTCACGCCGCAGGTCGCGCGCGACGTCGGGCGAGGTGAACTCGTCGACGCCCACGCGCATGGGCACGACCACCGGGCGGCCCGGGCGCTCCTCGGCCATGTACAGGCCGGCCTCGGCCAGCTCCTTCGGCACGTCGACGCCGGGGATGCGGTCGCCGGCGCGGCGCAGGTCGGCGAGCGCCCGCGCGTAGTCCTCGCGGGTCGCGTCGCCGGTCTTGACCAGCACCGCCGCGAGGCTCGTCGCGCGGAAGTCGGCGGGGACGCCCGCGAGCATCCGCTCGGCCTGCTGCGACTCGGTGCCGCCGACGTCGAAGCCGCGGGCGGTCAGCTCGTCCGACTGGCGCAGCGCGAACGGCGCCGCGACCGCGAGGGCGACGGCCCAGAGCGCGAGGACGACGCGGGCGCGCGTCATGGGCGGCGCCGCCCTACCGGCAGGGGACCGAGCCGTCGTACTTGGCGACCTGGCCGGTCTTGAACGTCACCTTGGCGTGGTAGCGCCAGCGCTTGTCGCGCGGGCACGAGGTGGTGACGAGCCAGTCGCCGCGGCCCGCCTGCATCTGCAGCTTGCTCACCAGCACCGGGATGCCGGCGACGATCTGGAGGTTGCGCGGGATCGTCGCGGAGATCTTGTAGGCCCAGCGGCCGGTCGCCGGCTTGATGTCCGCGACCACCGGCGCCTGCACGCGGGCCGGGTTGCGCATCACGGTGTAGAAGTAGATCTTCGACTGGCCGCCGTTGACGATCGTGATCTCCGGGTACGTCGGGACGGTGTCGGCGGTCGCCGTGGCCTTGCCGTTGCCCATGATCGACGCGTCCGGGCACGCCGACGGGCCGCGCCGCGACAGCACCGTGAGCGAGCACGCCGGGTGCTTGCCGCCCTGGTAGCGGCCGCCCGGCCCGATCCACACGTCGATGTTCTGCGTGAGCGGGGGCTCGAAGTCGCCCGGCATCTCGATCCACGCCGTCCCGCTGAGCCGCACGTTCTGCGGCTTGCTCGGCGTCCCGGCCTTGTTCGGCGTCACCTTCACGTCCGCGCGGATGGCGATCGGCACCCCCTGGGTGGCGGCGAACGCGCCGGCGGCCGCGGCGAGCGCCGCGAGGCAGGACAGGGCGAGCAGGAGCGGACGGGAGACGCGCATGGACGCGACGCTACTCGAACACCGAGGTGTTTGCGAGGGTGCTCGTCACAACTCCGGCCCCTCGCGCCACTTCATGCTGTACGCCTCGTTTGATCAAGGAGACTCCCTTGCCCTTCGCCCGTCTGTTCCTCGCCCCCCTTCCCGCCGCCGTCATCCTCGTCGCCGCGGCTCCCGCCGCGGCCCAGCAGCCGGTCCCCGCGCCGGGCGTGACCGCCGTCGGCACCGGGTCGGTCGCGGTGACGCCGGGGGACCGCAACAGCAACGCGTCGATCAAGGCCGCCGTCGAGGAGGCGTACGAGAAGGCGCTCCCGCGCGCGCTCACGGACGGCCGCGCCCGCGCGCAGCGGCTGGCGCAGCAGGCCGGCGTCACGCTCGGCGCGCTGACGGCGATCAGCGACCCGCAGCCGAACGTCGGGGGCTTCCCGCCCTTCTTCCGCAGCGGCCTCGACGGCACGTTCGGCCCCGGCCGGTACTGCGGGCGCGTCGGGCGGTACCGCACGGTCACGCGCGCCGACGGCTCGCGCCGGCGGGTGCGGGCGGGCACGCGGCGCACGTGCCGGGTCCCCGCGCAGGCGACCGCGACGGTGGTCGTGACGTACGCGATCGCCTAGGAGCAGGGCCGGCGCCGGCGTGCGCCGCGCTCCGGGAGCCGGATTCCCGGAGCGCGCCCGCCGTCCGTCACTAAGCGTTCGTCCCATGGTGGACCGCGGCGCCCCCGAGTAGCTTGGAGTGCCGCATGACGCACGCCGGCCCGCAGCGCTTCCGTGACCTCAGCCCGCGGGCGATGGAGATCGTCACCGCGGCACGCCGCCTGCTCGAGGAGCAGGGGCTGGAGTCGCTGTCGATGCGGCGGGTCGCCGCGCAGCTCGGCATCCAGGCGCCCGCGCTCTACCGCCACTTCCCCGACAAGCGCGAGCTCGAGCTCATCATCATCGAGCAGGGGCTGTGGGAGAGCGGCGACCGGCTGCTGGAGGCGATCACCGGCGCGGACGACCAGCTGGAGGCGCTGATGTCGGCGGCCCGCGCCTGGGCGCTCGAGCACCCGCAGGTCTACCGCCTCAGCTACGGCGCCAAGCTCGACCGCTCCCGCGTCGACCCGGCCGCCGAGCACCACGCCGGCGAGGCCGTCCGACGCGTCACCGACAACCGGCCGAACCTCTCCCGCGCGATCTGGGCGTTCGCCCACGGGATGATCGATCTGGAGATCCTCGGGCGCTTCCCGCCGGACTCGGACGTCGACGCGATCTGGCGGACCGGCGTCGAGGCCATGCGGACGCAGCTCGTCGCGGCCACCTGACGCGGTAGGCAAGGGCGGCGCGCGCCGTCATACTCCGCGCGCCGTGGACCTCCAGCCGCTCACCTGGCCCGTCTCCGCGACCGCGACGGCGGCGCTCCTCCACCCACGTGCAGGGATGAAGGAGCTGTTCCGGACGGCCTTCAAGGAGCTGCTGCTCAGGGGCGCGTGGGCGCTCGAGCGCGGGCCCGGCCGCAAGCCGTTGCTGGTGCGGCTCGGGGAGACCGAGCTCGCGGTCCCCGAGGGGCGGCGCGAGCTGCGGCTCGTGCGCCACGACCACGCCCTCCCGCCCTACGCGGTGCTCCACCGCCTCGACGACGGGCTGCGGGCGACGAGCGAGCCGGGCTGGTCGCCCGTGCGCGTCGCGGTCTGGCGTCTCCTGCAGACCGACCTCACGGTGCTCGACGACCTGCGCGCCGAGGTGGAGCGCGAGCTGGTGGACCGCGACCTCGCCACGCTGCGCCGCCGCCGTCTGGGGCTCGCGCGCAGCGTGCTCGTGCCGACGGCGGCCGGCGAGGCGCTCGCGGAGGAGGCCCGCACGCGCGAGGGCGGCGTCCGCGCCGCGCTGGAGAACGGCTCCGACCTCGCGGAGCCGATGACCGCGCTCGGCGGGCTCGTCGCGCTGGCGCCGCGGACGCTCGTCGCCGAGGTCGCCAAGGCCAGCCGCTTCCGGGGGGTCGAGCTGACCGGGGTCGTGTGGGCCGCCGAGGTCGTCACCTGGCCGCAGCTCTTCGCCGCCGCCGACGACGCGGGGGCGGCGCTGGACGGCGGTGGCGGGGGCGATGGCGGAGACGGCGGAGGCGGGGGCGGAGACGGTGGTTGACGCGTGGCGCGGCGTGTACCGTGCGTCGCAGTGCGCCCCGCGATCTGGCGACTGCCTCCCGACCTGGTGATGCTGCTCCTCCTCGCCGAGCTGCTCGCGGCGGCGGAGGGGCGCGGCGAGGCGCCGCGGACGCTCGGGCAGGCGCGCCGCTCCGCCCGGTCGGTTCCCGCGCGTCGCAAGCCGCAGCTGGTGCGCGGGACGCTCAGCGGGCGGCGTCCGCGCGGGTGAGTCTCGGCCCACCGATGAGTTCCGCGCGTGGCCGCCGTCTAAGGGCCATGACGAACACCACGCAGAGCCCCACCACCGTCACCAACATCGGCGTCGCGATGTTCTCCGTCGCCGACCAGGACGCCGCGATCCGGTACTACACCGAGAAGCTCGGCTACGAGCTGCGCGCGGACGTGCCGTTCGGCGAGGGCGGCGAGCACCGCTGGATCGAGGTCGCGCCGCCCGGCTCGACCGCGCGCCTCGCGCTCAACCCGCCGATGGGCGGCGAGCCCGGTGGCGGCACGATCGGCGTCGAGACGACCGACGTCGAGGGTGAGCACGCGCGGCTGGCCGGGCTCGGCGTGACGGTCTCGGACGTGATGACGACTCCGGGGGCGCCGGCGATGTTCCACATCACCGACCCTGACGGCAACCTGATCTTCGTCGTCGACACGCCGGCGTCGTAGCGCGCCCCGCGCGCGTCCTGCTCCCTCTCGCCTCGGTCGTCGCCAGCGCCGCGAGCCTTGACAGAGCAGGGAGACTCGCCCGACGGACGTCCACTCGCCCTGGCCCGTCTCCGCGACCGCGACGTCGGCGCTCCTCGACCCCCGCGTCGGCGAGCGGTCGCTCGTCCCGACGGCGTTCAAGGAGCTGGTGGTGCGCGGCGTCTGTCGGCTCGAGCGCGGTGGGCGGGAGCGCGACCGCGTGCCGATCCGGCTCGGGGACGCCGACGTCGCCGTGCCGCCGCTGTGGCCGCTGGAGCTCCAGCTCGTCCTGGGCGACGAGACGGCGCCGTCTCACGCCGCGGCGCGCCGCCTCAACGACGGGCTGCGGATGACGAGCGAGCCGCACGCGGCGACGGTGCACGGCGCCATGTGGCGGGTGCTGCAGACCGACCTCGACCTGCCCCCCGACGTCCGCGCCCCCGCGGCGTCGAGCTCGTCGGCGAGGTGTGGGCCGCGGAGGTCGTGGCCTGGGGAGGTCGTGGGCTGGGGAGAGCGCTTCCACCGCCGACGACAACGCGACCGCCGCGCGGGGACGGCGGGGACGGCGGGGGCGGCGGGAACTGACCGTTGCGCAGCGCCCGCCGCTGATGCACCGGGGACAGGGGTTACCGGGGACCGGGGCACCGTCACGACGCGGGCCGCGATCTACCGTGACGTCACAGCGCGCGTGCGCGAGCGGCAGACGCTGCGCTTCGGCCTGTACGGCGGGCCGGACCCGCTCGTCACGGTCGACCTGATCCTCGCCCAGCAGGACACATCAGGATTCTCGTGGACGGCCGGCCGGGTAACGGACTGGGGCGCAACGGCCCGGACATCGTCGCCTACGACCGCCGGCAGAACCGCCTGATCGTCGTCGAGTCGAAGGGCACGCTGGCCGGGGACAAGCCGCTCACCCTGGAGAAGCTGCAGTCGTCGGTGGGCGGACGGGTCCACGTGCAGCCGAGCCGCCCGTGGCTGCGGGCGCAACGCAGCGGTAGCAACGACTACCTTCGGTTGATGAAGGAGTCTGGGAAGCGCGACTACGAGTTCGCTGCCCGGCTCATCGACGAGCTCAACGCCGGGCGCCGCAGCTTCGACGCGAAGGTGGTGCACGTCCGTCAGGATCTGGCCGGCGTGAAGGCCTACGGTCCGGGGGTGGACACCAGTGCGCGCATCATCCGCGAAGGCGGCAACGTCGACGACCTCGACATCATCGATGTCCCGTACCCCAACCGCTGAGGCACGCCGGTGACGGTCGACGCCGCGGATCTCGCCACAGCCCTGCGCAGGCTCGAGCACCTCGCCGAGAGCTTCGACGGTCCAGCGTCGCGCGAGCAGATCGCGCGCACCCGGCGGTGGCTGGACCTGGACGACAACCGATCGCTCTTCGCGGAGGTCGCAGCCGATCTGGAGGGCACGCTGTCGGACGGCACGCCGGCCGACCGCGCGTGGATCGCCGGGCTCTGGCACCTCGCGGGCCGCCGCGAGCGCGCGGCCGCCTTCCTCGAGCCGCTGGCCGCCGACCGCCGCGAGTGGGCGCCGCATCCGCACGGCCGGGCCGGCGTGCTCTACCTGCTCGGACGCTACGCTGAGGCCAGGGCCGCCGGGCCCGAGACGGACGCCGGACGCCTCGCCGCCATCGCGGAATCCGGCGGTGTCGAAGGGATGGACGACGTGCGCGTCGACCTCGTGAAGGCGGCCGTCGTGACGAGCGGCAGCCCCGCCGACACCCGCAGCGGCGATCCGCTGACCGACTGGGACTGGGTCGAGGAGAGCTTCGAGCTCGAGGCTCGCCTCACCGGCACCCCGGTCGCGTCGCACGCCGAGATGCTCCGACGCTGCGAGTCCATCGTGCCGCGCCGTCAGAGCAGCGAGCCCGGCCGGCTCTCGCCGCGCCTTGGCGTCGACCTGTCGACGCGCCCCGGGGTCCGCCTCCAGGTCACGAGCAGCGACCAGGTGTTGCTGACACTCGGACCGGGTCGTCTGCTCGAGCTGCGGCGCCGCGAAGGAGCGCGATGGGGCGTGGTCGAGACCACTTCCAAGGACGACAGCGGGAACTGGATCGTCGACCTCGCGTGGGGCACCTGGCAAGAGGCGGCCGACGCTGCTGCGGACTGGCTCGACGTCAACCGCGGTGGCGACAGCGGCGCGGACATCCGCGACCTCGTCGCGCGCTACGCCGCGACGGCCACCGACGTGCCGTTCGACCCCGGAACCCACTGGGAGCCGCCGCCGCGCGACATCGTCGCCCTCGACGACGCCCCCGACGCGACGCTCGAGGTCGACATCGGTCGGGTGGAGGCCACCATCGATCCCGAGACCTACGTCGAGCTGCGCTGGTCCGAGGAGGGATGGTCCGCGACTGCCGCGCCGAGCCCCTACGACCTGTCAGAGGAGGTCGCCTCCCGCGCCGGGAGCTGGCGCGAGGCGGCGGAGCGAGCGGCGCAGTGGCTCGACGCCCACCGGGGCGACCGGGCCGGCGCCACCCTGCGCGCGCTCGTGGCGCGAGCGCCCGACCTGGAGTAGGGCCGAAGAACGAGGAAACCCCGTCAAAGCGGGGGCTCCCAAGAACGCTCCCGAGAGGATTCGAACCTCTGACCTTCGGTTCCGTAGGTCAGCCCTCGGGGCGGAAACCCGCTGTTTCCGGGGCGGATGGTACCGGCTGGAGCGGTTGCGTGGGGGTGGCGGAGGTCGGTTGGGGACCTTCTCGGGACCTTTCGTCGGCGTTTGCGGGACGTCGTTCGCAAGGTTCTAGGCTCTCGCCCGGGGACGCAGGAGAGCATCGTCAACACCCGGCTGTTCCAATGTGCGCGGCCTCGCGCCCGGCGAGGTCGCGTTCCGCGCAGCGACTCCTCACTGAACGGCGGCACGATCTCGAAGCCCCACGCGTCGCAGGCAACGTGCCAGAACGGACCGTCGTGACCGACGGCGAGACGGTCCGGGTGACGCTCACCGTGGCCGAGGCCTGGCGGGACGGCGACGATCCCCACGGCGACCGGCGCCTCGAACAGGAGGGGTGCCACCTCGTCGCGTGCGGCTGGCACGTCCAGGTCGGCGAGACGTCCGGCGCGTTTGGCGCCGAGCGGCTCGACGTCGGTGACGAGGACGACGCGCACCCGCGGATCCACCGTCACCCCTACGGCGCCGCCAACCACGTGCGCGAGCCGGCCGAGCTTCCGCCGCCGGACGGCTGGCTCCATCACGTCAACGGCGCCCTCGGCGGACTTCTTGATGACGGGCTTCAGGACTGGGAAGAACTAGCCGACGAAGAAGAATAAGTGGACGAAGCGGACAGTCGACTGGTACGGTGAACCCATGGCCCAGACGCAGACCGGATATCTCAGCGTCCAGGAGGCGGCGGATCGACTCGGCATGACCCCCGACGGGGTCTACAAGCTGATCCAGCGCGGCAAGCTCGACGTCGAGCGGGTCTCCGCCCGCAAGACAAAGGTGCCAGAGGCTGCGCTCGACCGCTACATGCAGGCCCAGCAGGCTCGGGTGCAGCGGTTTCGCGACGACGCACCCGTTGCCGACCCCGAGGCCCTGCGTCAGCAGTTCGCGGATGCGACGGGTCGTACGCCAGAGGACTGGCTCGCTGAATGGAAGCGCGACAAGATCGACGACACGCCGGAGAGCATGCGACTCCTCGTGCGCGCGGCCGCGCTGATCGGCCCTGCAGGGCAGGCGCCGATCAACCATCCGGACGCCCATCCATGGGCTCGCGCGGCGTTCACGATCACACGCGAACCCGCGTAGCCAGCGGGCGGCGCGTCGAACGCGCCGCGAGGCGGCGGACCGTTCTCGCGCGGCACGGGCCCAGCCCTTGAACCCGACGCACGATCCCGCCCTCTCTCTGCTCGCCTGGACGACTGGCGGTCGAACCGCGAGAGTTGAGTGCGTTCCGTCCGACGGCTCCTGCAGACTGCCTCGCACGGTCAAGAGCGGAATGCTCGCGATCGGAACTCGGGATCGAGGTCGGCGCGAGGCTGACCTTTCCGGGCCCTTGAGGAATCGGCCTACCGGCAGCGGGCACGCCCTCTCGTATGCGTCATTGACGCGCGCGTCACAGCTGCCGTCGGCACCTTCGAAGAGCCCCGGTTCGGGTCCAAACCGAACCGGGGTTTGTCGGTTCTGAGACTCCTACGCAGCTCACCTCTGGGGCCGCAGACCGGGTCCCGATCCGTAACCCACTCGGGATCTCGCGTCCGCTTAGCCGGCACTCCTTCGGGCTCCGGCCCTCACCTCAGACCAATTCACGCGGGGCGGATGTCGGCGTACCGGACCCGTGCCGTCGTTCCATCCTCTTCGCGGCTGACCCAGGCCGCGTCGACCTTCCGCGTGCCGCCCTCCGGTCCGGAGACCTCCAGCGGCTCGTCCACCGCCACTTCGTGGAACCTGCCCGGCGTCATCGCGCCGTCGTTCAGCGGGTCCGGGAAGATGATCTTGTCGTTCTCGTTGAAGCCCATAACGGCGACGTTACGCCCCGACGACCTCGCTGTCGCGGAATGAGCGGACGAGCTCGGCTCTCGAAGTTCGACGCGAACCAGAGGACGTCGATTCAGGGTTGCTCCAGCGCTTTCGTTGCCTCATCCATCGCTGCAGCTGCGGTGATCGCCTCATCGGCATCCGGATCGACACCCAGATGCAATACCTCGTTGCGCAGACGGCGAGCAGAGTCCAGGCGGGAGGCCAAGTCGGCGGAAATCACGCCATCGTCGATCGCGCGACGAAGCAAGGGGACTACAGGTCCGACACGCTGGTCACGTTCGTATCGCTGCCGCAGCGCCATCTCGAGGTCCCGGAACGCTCGGACGACCAACCACCCAGGGTCGTGCTGAGGCTCGCCAGACAGACTGACGTCCCTAGGCGGCGCCGGAGACGAGCCACCTGTTGTTTCGTTCAACCAGGCGAGCAACTGGCTGAGGAACGGCTCATGGCCGGCGTCCGAGATGAACGGAATGGACTCAAGCGCGCCCACCTCCGAGGGGACGGAACCGCGAGAGATGATGGCAACGCGTCCGGCTGCGGATGGCGTCGTCGTCGCGAGCCCCAGTTCGAACATCACGTTCGAGTTGCCATCTGTCGCGTCAGCGACGATCGCAACCGATTGTTCGATCAGTGCGAGCGTCGTTGTATGTGTCGAACCTCCACCGCGGGCATCTACGTCGAAGACCGTGATCGGATTGAGTCGTCCAGCGCGGAGTGCTGGGAACACTTGCTCGCGGTAGAAAGCGAGAAGCCGCTCCGGGACAAGGAACAACACTAGCCGCCGGTCTGCCCGTCCGGTCACACGGAGCTCTTCGAGCGCCCCTTCGTCCCGGACTATCGCGTCTTCAAGGCCATGTTCAGCGGCGTAGCTGCGCATCTCGTTGAACATCTCCTCCAAGGTGTCGGCAGTCGTTCGCCCGTTCGACCTCAGGGGAATGACCGTGACGTCGCGGCGGCGAAACCGCTCGACCGTCGCCGGAGAGGGATCGACTTCGACGGCGTAGATCTTCTGGCGTGACCTCCCGAGACGGGATCTCACAGCAGTGAGCAGCTGGCGCCAATCCGAGTCGGACAGGGAGTACCCGACCAAGAACGCCAGGCGGGTGATGAGGAGGTTGGCGAGATGCGTCGCTAACAGCGGACGGGTCAAGAGGAAGGCGTCGTAGTCCTCCTCCGTTGCTACGAGCACGGGTTCGTTGTCGTAGTCCCCATGCGCTTTCACCACGGTGACTGCTTCGCCAGGGACGGGGGACGCAAGCTGGTCCTCGCGGATCACGACACGGAACGGGCGGCGGACCGCACGGTACGCATCCTCCAGCAGCGGATCGAAGTTCGTGGTCACCACCGTTGTAAATGGAAGGCGAGCGAAGGCGAGGTGCGCCGATCCAGGTGCTGCGAATCCGTCATGCAGAGCTCGCCGTAGCCGCGCGACCAAAGCTTGCCGACCGTGCTCGGCGGCGTATGCCGACAGCACCTCGACGGCGTCGGCGTTCGGTGTGAGGTACTCCACCTCGCTCTTGACCTGCTCCCCTAGCTGCCACCAGAGAGGCATCTTTCGTCCGGCGGGCATTAGAGCGTTGAGCGAGAAGCCTGCTCCAACCACAGGCAGTAGTCGATCCTCAAGGAGAGCTTCGAGCACGGGTTGCGGAAGCAACCGGGTGTTGTTTCTGGCTCCTTGATCGCCGGTCATGTGCTCACCTCGCATCCGTGCCATCTAAACGGGAAAGGCCGCGACGCTTGCCTTGCCCGGCGCCCCAACCACTATGCATTTGCCTCGTCGAAGCGACGGCGGTAGCTCTCGAAGAGCTCGTCGACCTTGTCTGAAAGGCCGACGTAGTAGCCGCGCTCGTCCCGGAAGTTGAGCTTGTCGTCACCTCGAAACGAGAGCCAGTTGAACGAGGTGACAATCGAGAACCGTGAGTCGCAGACCAGCACCTTGGCGTGAGTATCCCCGAGGCGCGTCATATGGAAGTTTCGCGGGAAATCGTCACCCAAGAGCCTGAGCTTGCGTTCTGCCGCACGATCGCCTTCGCCCTTCGCCTTGGACCGATAACCGCCTTCGGGCGAAATCCCGTACGCGATCCATAGATCCACACCTCGATCCAGCGTCTTGCGCATTTGGGAGATCAGTTCATCGTTGACCACCTCAAAACGGATCCACGGCGACACGATGAGCACACGGCTGCGTGCTTGCTGAAGTGCCTTCCGCAAGTACCCAGGATGCTCGTAAACAGGAACGTGTCGCACCGAGATGTTGTCGAGCGCACGCTGCAGTTGCGCCTGTCGCCTCTCGGACTCGGCCAACCGTTCTCGCAGCGCGGCAAGGTCGTTGGGCGTAGCCTCTTCAGCGGCGAGCCGCAGAGTCCGGTCCTCGGCGCGGAGATCCTCGCGCTCGCGTTCCAGACGTTCAGTGACGTCGACCTCGGCAGCCTCAGCAACTAGCTCGTCGCCAAGGAGTTTCTGAGCCGCAGCGGGAGCCTCGTGCCAGTCCTGCGGCGTGGCTCGACGCGCCGAGCGTGCCAGCGCGCGGGCGAGCGCCGCGTCGTGAGCCTCGCTCGGCTCACCATCCACGATTAGCGTGATGAGCGGCTCGTCTTCCCCCGGGGCGGCGTAGGCGAGCGCGACGGCCTCCCGCGCAAACCGTCGGGCCTTTCCCATACCGGTGATCCCAACCACCTCACGACGCGCGCGGCGACCGGCACTTTCGGCACGTATCACCGCCTGGACCGATTCAAGGGGTAGCGCTTCAAGGCCTGGCCGCCGGCGTGGATGCGCCGGAATCTCGACTAGGCCGCGCTCAAGCGAGCGGCCGGCTGGAAACCACGGCTCGCCGCGACCCGTCACCGACAGAACTTCGCGAGTCAGCCCGTCAACCCAGACAGGCAGGTTGACCTCGACCGGCTGGACGGAAGCTGCTTCGCTCGCAGTGCGCTTGCCCTTGTCGGTGAGGGCCAACCGATGGTGACGGTCATTGTCTGCTCCCCCCGTCATGACCAGAGCATCCGCGCCGAGCAACTCGGCTGCGGCCGTCCGCACCACTGGCTCCTGCAGACCGAGCAGCCCGGCAATCGAGCCCAGATCAGTGAGACCGGCCTCGACCGCACGCAGAACGTACTCCTGCAGGGGCGGCAGGTCCTTTCGCTCCAGCACCAGTAGCTCTAGATCGATCTTGAAGAGGGGCAGAGCGACCTCCCGGAAGGAGATCAGCCGATATCCGGAGCGCGCGCCGGCATAGCGTCGCGCGACTTCCTCAGCCGTCACCGCTTCGCCTCCTGCAGCTGACAACCGTCCTGGATCCTGATCCGTTCGAGGACCGTCGCAAACGGATTGTCTCCGCCGCGGGCCCTAGCGCAGAATCGAGCATCGCCGACGATCACCAACGCGTCTTGCGCGCGGCTCAGCGCCACGTTGATTCGGCGTTCTGACCGCAGGAACCCCAGGTCGTTGTCGGCATTCGAGCGCGTGACCGAGTACAGAACGACGTCCCGTTCCTGTCCCTGAAAAGAGTCAACCGGGTGAACATCGATCGCCAGGTGCGACCACTTTGGATCATGTGTGCGCAGATCGCGACGGACGCGGCGCGCCTGCTCGCCATAGCCGGTGACGACCGCGACACTCAGGCGCTCGTCGTTCTGCTGTGCCCGGGCCTGGAGCTGGTTGAGCAGTCGTCGTATGACACGCAGCTCGCTCTCGTTCCAGAACGTCGTGCCCACCTTCTTCTCTCGACGGCCCGGCAGCCGAGCCGTTGAGAACCACGTGACCGGTGCCGGGAAGACGTCGAGAGACCGAAATGCCGAACTTGCGGGACGGGAGCTTTCTAGCTCGCCGCCGTAGAAGCAGTGGCTGATTAGCTCACCGATCGGCCGCAGCATGCGGTGCTGGACCGAAAGCGCACGACGCCGGTCCTCGGGTAGGTCGACCAGCGCGGAGAAAAGCGTCTCCTCCAGGTCCTCCCGACTCAAGCCGTGAGCGTCGAGAAGCCCATCGTCCAACAGCTGGCCGTCCACATAGGGAGGAAGCTGTCGGTCGTCGCCGACGAGCACCCAACGACGGCTGCGGATCATGGGAACGAGCGCCTCGGTTGGCGTAGCCTTCGAAACCTCATCGACGATCGCTAAGTCAAAGGCGTCTTGGTCGTCGAGCGCGCCAGCGAGTCCGATGCACGTGCCGGCTACTACCTGCGCCTGGCCGATGAGCGCCTCCGTGAAGCCGTCCCCTTGACCAAAGCGCAGGAGCCACTCGTCCTGCAACGCGAGCAACCGCCTGTAGGCGGACAGGTCGCTCTCGACGACGGGGAAATGCGTCCTCAGCGTCTGCTCCACAGCATCGGCGTCAATCGAGGCTCCGCCAGGGAGAACGCGCTTCAGCTCGGCGGCCACTCGTTCGCGTTCGGCAGCGTTCCTCGCCTCTTCAGCGCGCCTCGATTCAGCCTCGTCCTGGACCGCTGCGAGCTCGTCCTCCGCGTCGCTCAGCATTTCGCCCGTAGAGGTCGCTGTCGGCGCTGGCCTGGCGGGGTCCGTTACCCGATCGAGTAGAAGGTCTTCCTCTTCCGCGAGCTCGACGAGTCGATCAAATAGCCGCCGGGACGCCTGCTCCGTGCTCACGAGTTCTGCGGCAAGCGCGTACGCATCCAGTGCGATTTGGCTGATACCTCGCTCGCGCCCCCAAGTCTCGAGCCACGCGCGCCCGTCGCGGTCTGCCTCGCGGTGCCAGAGCTTGAGCTGCTCTCCGACGGTCAGGTGCTGCGCGTTGCTATCGACGAGCTCGGGCCGACCCACCCGAACCATTCGCCAACTACCGGGCAGTGAATCGAGCTTTGCCGCGGCGTGGTCGACCGCGACATGTGTCTGGGACGACAGGAGCACTCGGGCGCCCGGGCGCGAGGTGAGCAACTGCGCGACCAGCTCCGCGATGAAGGTTGTCTTTCCGGTACCAGGCGGGCCTTGTACGAGCGTGAAATCCGGTGACGCGAGGGCTGCTTCGACCGCCTGGCGCTTGGGCTCATCGAGCTCTTGCAGAAAGGGCCCCAGCG
This sequence comes from Parviterribacter multiflagellatus, assembly GCF_056863265.1. Taxonomy (NCBI): domain Bacteria; kingdom Bacillati; phylum Actinomycetota; class Thermoleophilia; order Solirubrobacterales; family Parviterribacteraceae; genus Parviterribacter; species Parviterribacter multiflagellatus. The sequence goes on along the minus strand of NZ_JBXPIZ010000011.1, from coordinate 5,292 downwards.
TCAGCTCGCTGAGTTCGGCTACGCGGTCCGGATGAACGAGGAGCTCACCTAGGTCGGAGCGAGCACCATCACCCGCACGCACGTCGGCCAGTGCTCGCTTCTGCCGATCGATCGCCCGACGCGACGCAGAGCGGTCAATGAGCAATTGTCCGCGGTCGGGCAAACCATCTACATGTCCGCGCTCTACCGCAACGCCGACTTCACCGTCGCCGACTTGCGCGATGCTCCCAACCACCGCGCCGCCGCCGGGAACGGGGACTCGCCGAGTCTGCCCGACGTAGCTCTCGTCGATATCCGCCTTCACGGTGAAGAGAACCAGCTCGCCGTCACGGCGTACACCGTCATACGCGACCGGCTGCTCACGACGGGCCTCTAGCGCCGTCTTGGCCTCGAGCATCGACGACCAACGATCAAAGAGCCCATTTTCTGCCCGATCCAGCGCAGCAGCTCGAGCCTCGACCTCGTGCGACGACAGAGCCTCAATCAAGTGATCAGCTCCGCTGCGGGCGTCGTCGATCCGCCGGTCAAACACGAGCTCGCACGCGACCTCGATGCCGTCCTCACGTCGCCGCTCAAGCAGACTTGGCGGAACAGGCCGTAGGCCTCTAAGAACAAGGATGCCGCTGCCGTCGCGATCGAAGCGGGCTGAGAAGAGGAGTTCCTGGCCCACCAGATCCAGATCCACAGCCGCTTCGTCAGACCAACCCCCCTCCGACCTACGATCGCGGACGATGCTCGGAGGATCAGCGTTGAGGTCGGCGATGAGTCGACGCCGAACCTCTACAACGTCATCGACATTGAGCGCACCGCGCCCAGCGCCTATCACCGCCTTCGTGATCGCGACCTGGAGGCGCGGACGATGAACCTCGGCTGCCGTTTGTTCCCACGCCAGGATCCGATCGAGTTCGACAAGCGCAACCTTCGCCGTGAGCGGACGATCGTCGCGTACCGGTGCGATCAGGGCGGCGAGAAAATGGTTGGCATCCGGTCCGAGCGCGAGCGCGTCAAGAGCCTGTGCGGGGTCTGCGGAGCGCGGGAGTCGAGTTCCTCCAAGTAGGTCGATCATCGTCACGCCGAGCGAGTACAGATCGCTTCGGGCGTCGACGTCCCCGCTGTCGCGCTCTGGCGCCGCGTACGGCCGCGAGTGGAGGTCGCTAACCGTCATGCCAAAGCGCGCTGAGTCCAAGAGCTTTGCGACGCCGAAGTCGGTCAGCTTGATCCGTTCGTCGTTGCCGAACATCACGTTCGCCGGCTTCAGGTCACGATGAAGGATGTTCCGAGCGTGTGCCGCGCCCAGTGCGACCAAGAGCGGACGCAGAACCGTCCGGGCCATGGCGCTCCACCCCCGCTCCGATGCAGGCAGGTCAGCTAGATGGTCGACGAGAGTGCGTTCTATCCACTCCAGTGCAAGCCAGTGCTGCCCGCGGTCAGGATCGTGCCCGGCTGCAATGAGACGAACCACGTTCGGGTGATGAAGTGCCTGGAGCGCCGCCCGCTCCCGCAAGAAGCACTCACGAAGTAGCTCATCGTCAATGGCGTCACCGTTGTAGAGCTTGATCGCTACGCGTCTGCCCTCAGCATGATGATCAGTGGCTCGACATACGTGGGCCGTGCCGCCGACCCGCGGCGGAACCGGGTCGAGCACGAATCGACCGTCTAGGACGCGCACATCCATGTCTACGTAGTTTGGCGATTCGTCCGACCGAGTGCTTCGTAGGGCTGCGCGCTGCCGTGACGCAACCGAGCGCTCTCAGATTGAGACCGCCGGAGGGGTTCGGAGGCCGTGTTTCGACTGAAGCCGTCCGGAAGTACGGCTAACGGGCCCGCGCGCTTTGCGCGGCAACCTGGAGAAGACGCTGCTCCACGTACACGCTCGCCAAGGCCCTTCCGTGGTCACGGTCTTCAACGTCGATGGCTACGAGGCGAGCAGCGGCTCCATTCGGGTCCACCGGGACATCGACGAGGTGCACGCAGTCATCCGTTGAGGCTTCTGCCGCTAGAACGAGTCGTCGCATTCCTAAGCGGTCACGGTAGATGTCAACCGTCGCCTGAACGGCGAGTACGTTGCGTTGGGCCTCCCGCGCAATCCACCACTCGAACCAGTTCGAAGAGAGCGGGGAGGTGCTCGCCTGCCTGATCCACCACTCAGCGATCGCGGCGAACCCTCGCGGGGCGCCGTGGCGTCGGACGATCTGAACATCGTCCTCCGATGCAACCGTGCGTGCGGAGACGTCGAGGAGGCACCAGCCGGGCGGGCCTGCGCGTTCGACGGCGACGACGCGGCGAGAGCCGCCGGCAAGGGTGGTGTACTCGCCGAGGATGCGCGTCATGACGCGCTCCGCGGACGGAGGTGGACACGCGCGCCGAGACGGCGCAACGTAGCCTGTGCGGTGCTCACGGAGGTAGGACTCCTTGGGCCGGGCCCGGCGGTGTTTGCGCACCGGCCGGGCCGCTTTCAATTGTCAGCCGGCGACGTTACCCGCGTGCCCCCTAGATGTGGGTCGTCTGCGCAGAGTTGGTGCAGAGGCTGCGCAGAGTCGTGACGATCAGTGGCTGCGGTTTCGCTGGTTGGCAATCCAGCGGGCGAGGTCAGGGCGGTGGAAGCGGCGGTGGCGGCCGATCTCGACGGAGGGCATAGGGTCGTGTTGGCGGCGGGCGTAGTCGTAGACGCTCGACTGTGGGACGGCCAGGAGGGCGGCGACGTCCTCGGCGGTCAGGAGCGGTTCGGCGAGCGTCACGCGGGTGCTGTCGTCGGCTTCGTTCATGCGCGTGAAGGCGCGACGCGATGCTCGGCTCGGCTTCGGTGGAGCGCGCCCCGGCGGAGCCGGATAGAGCGCTAAATATGTTGTAACTCGGTCGGAAGCGATGACGAGAGCGCTCGCGCTGATGCGCCTGTGCCATCCACGGATGGGATGACCTCCGTCGCCGCCCTCGCCTGCCCTTCGCTTGCAGTGCTCCGCCGCCTCAAGGACATCTGCCGCGCTCGCTGTACAGCTAGCTCGCTATACGCCCTCGACCCCGTCCCAGGTCCCCCGCTCCGGGTCCCTCCCGACCTCCTCCGCACCCGTTCGCCCGGCCTCGGTCGCTGCCGCTCAGCCCTGGTCCTGCTCGCTCCCTGGACCGGACCCGACCACCCCCAACGCCCAGACCAACTTGTTGCACGGTGCGTTGGGGGTGGTCGGGACCGGGACAGGGAGCAGAACGCCAGGCGCCATCGGGCTGAGCGGCACGTCTATCCGTTCGCCGGGCGAACGGGTGCGAGGAGGGATCGGGAGGGGACCGGAGCTGGGGTCGCGAACGCCTCGTCGGCGATCGTCACATCGTCCCCGATGGGCTGTAGTGGCGGTAGCCACGGGTGGTCCACCCGCCCTTACTCGCGGACGATGTCCGTGCTCTGACCGATTCACATCGACAGCACACGCCGCGATGGCCGACGGCGACCAGCACCCCGTCGATCTCCTGGTGGATGAGGTCAAGCGGGAGTGCCGCAGATGGGGCAGTGGACTGGTTCGTCAAAGTCATCGGGGACCTTCACCGGTTCCGCCGGGTGGCACGAGAAGTCGACCCGCCGCATGTCATTCGGTTCCGTGAGCGCCTGCGGTTCGGGTAGGTCTGAGGTGTTTACGGTCACCTTGAGGAAGTCGCCTGACGAGCTACCGAGCCGATCGGCAAGGCCCTTGAGCTTTGGTTCAAGGATCTCCTTGGCAGCGGTTTCTTCGGCCAGGCGTAGCTGCGGCTTCGTCCACCACGAGTCGGCGGATGCCTGAACGCGACACAGAGGGCAGTGGTAGCCATGCTGTGGCGCCGGCTCCGCCGTCTCCTCGTCCTCTGTGACGCGCCACTTGAACTCGCGCTCGCACGTGGGGCATTCACGACGTAGAAATCCGTCGGAATCCAGCGGCAGCGAGATGGACAGCTCGAATTCGTCGCTCATTTGCGCAACCTAACTACAGCCGGCGGCAGTGCCAAATCGAGCGCCTGACTGCCGCGTCATCTGGTCTTCGCCTTCCGCGGTCCCGCGTAGCTAGCATCCGCGCATGGAACGGGTTCTTGGTATGGCATGACAGACTTGGTCCAGTTCACTACAGACGCGGGCGCGCCGCTGACTGTTGAGGTATCACGACAGGACTTCGGCACCGAACGAGTAGCACGCAGCTCCGGTGGAGTTGTCGAAGCCAGCCAGACACTCGATGCCGCGGTCGAGAGCCTCGTGCCGTCTCTGGAACGCGTGGCGGACGGGTTGCGCAAGCTCGGTCCCGATCAGTTTGAGCTCGAGTTCGGAATCAAGCTGAACGCTGAAGCCGGCGTGATCGTCGCCAAGACCGCGGCCGAGAGTCACTTCGTCGTAAAGCTCGCTTGGACTCGTTCCGGCGGTACGTGAGGGCGCGCAGCACGAAATGAACGAACGGCCCGCCTGGCAGGTCCAAATCCGGCGACAAGAAGAGGCTGATCCGGTTGGCGCTGGCGTTCTCGTCACCGACCGTCACGTCTTGACGTGCGCGCACGTGGTCACCGGGGCGCTCAGCAGTGAGGCTCCTTCGGACCCTGTCTACGTCCAGTTCCAATTCGTGGACGGGGCGCCGCCGATTGAAGCGATTGCTCTAGCGGACGGATGGGTGCCCGAGGCGCCGAACGGCACCGGCGATTTCGCGGTTCTCGAGCTTCAGGAACCGCCGCCTGCGGGTGCCGCTGTGGCTGCGCTCAGGCCGACGACAGATGGCATCTGGAATCACCGGTTTCGGAGCTATGGGTATCCGCGGGGCCACACAGGTGGTGTGTGGTCTCGTGGTGAGATCGTCGGTGCGGCGGGCCACGAACGCCTACAACTCGAAGCGGATTCCCCGCGCGGGTACATGCTCGAACCGGGGTTCTCCGGTTCGGCCGTCTGGGACGAGACGGCCAGTGCCGTGGTGGCCATCGTGGTGAGCCGGGATCTTCCGCGGGAGGAAGGCATTGACCCCCGCACCGGCTACGGCATCCCTGTCGAAGTCATCGACCGGTATTGGAGCCAAGAGAATCGTTCGCTCTTTGACGGACCCTCGAGCGCCGGCGATTCTCAACCGGAGCCGGATTCACGTACGTCTCCGCTTGGACTGCGAGAGGCTGACCGGTCCGATGGAGGCGGCCCGCCTGGTCCCCTTCCGGCCGGCACGCAGCGCATCGTTCAAGCGCTCTCGGACACCGACAGCAGCGTCCGGTTCACCGCCATGAGCGCCCTGCGCGACCGACTCACACCCGACCTACTGCCGGTCATCGAACCACTCCTCAACGACCGCGACCACTACATCCGCG